>NZ_SMAK01000001.1 GCF_004346195.1 Tepidamorphus gemmatus
CCGACACGGCGCGGGCGGCATAGGCCACACATCCCGACGCCGCCCGCGCCATGTCGGATCGCGAAAACCGCTTGCGCAACGTGACGGCATCTCACAGCTCCGAGACCTCCGCCTGGCCGAGCGGCCGGATGAACCGCGACTGCGCGGCGACGATCGCCGGCTCGTCGTCGCCCAGCCGACGTGTCGTTTCCAGCACGTCGTGGACGATCGCGGCGGCCGTTGCCGTGGCAGGGACGACATGATCGCCGTTGACAAGGCCGGAGAGGATCAAGCCCGCCATCAGGTCGCCGGTGCCATGAACATGGACATCGATCTTCGGGGTCTCGATACGGGTGACGCTGTCGGGCGTAACCACGAGGTTCGCCATTCTGTCCGGCCGACGGGGCGGAGCGGACGTGACGACGACGACCGGCGGGCCGAGCCGCCGCGCCAGATGGACGATCTCGGCGTCGCCCAGTTGCGGCGCCCGTCCGGTCCGGTCCGCGTCCATCAGTGCCACCAGCTCCGTCACGTTGGGGGTGACGATGTCGGCGATCGGCAGCAGATGGGTCCGGATGTCCTCGAGGATCTGCGCGGCAACGTAGAGCCGGCCAGCATCGCCGGCAACCGGGTCGAGCAGCAGCGGCAGTCCCGGCGTCATCGCGCGCGCCTGCGCGACGATGTCCGCCGCCGCGACCGCCTGCGCCGGATCGGCCAGATAACCGACCAGCACCGCATCGACAGGATGCGGGCGGGGCGAGCCGAGACCGTCGCGCCCGATGGCGGCAAGGTCGGTGATCGCGCTGCGGGCCGGCGCGGGCGCATGGCCGGGATGATGGGCGAGGACGACCGTCGGCAGCGACACCACCTCATGCCCGCGGCGCATCAGCGGGAAGGTCGTCGCCGCATTGCCGACGTGGCCACGGCAAACCCACGAGGATATGGTGAGGATCCGGCTCATCGCCCTCGGGCCTTCAGATCACCGCCAGCTCGCGCACGGGGCGTGCCTCGGCGATCCGCCCGTAGCCGAACACCGACAGATCGAGGGTCACGAAGCCGCCGTTGACAATGAGCTCGGCCACGGCGCGCCCGGCGCCGGGCGCCTGCTGCAGGCCATGGCCTGAGAAGCCGTTGGCGAAGATCAGGTTGGGAATGTCAGGATGAGGTCCGATCACCGCATTCTGGTCTAGCGCGTTGTAATCATAGTGGCCGGCCCAGGCGCGTTCCAGCCGAATCGCTTCAAAGGCCGGAACGCGCGTCGCCAGTGCGGGCCAGATCGTCTCCTCGAACAGCGCGTAGTCGACCTCGAGATCGTTCGTTTCAGGATCCTGGTCCTGCGGCGGCGATATTCCGGTGATGTAGACGTCGCCTTCGGGCCGCACCCAGACGCCGGACGTGTCGACGAGCAGTGGCATTCGCCCGACCGGCTCGCGGCAGCGGAACACGAAGACCGAGCGTTTGCGCGGACCGACCGGCAGAGTCGTTCCGGCGAGCGCGGCAATTGCGCCGGCCTGCGGACCTGCCGCATTGACAAGCGTTCCGCAGCCGATTGCGGTCCCGTCGGCAAGGACGACACCGGCGATCCGACCGTTCGAGCGATCTATGCCTACGACCTCCGCCTCGATATAGGACGCTCCTGTGGATCGGGCGCCGCGTCGCAGAAGGTGCAGGAGCGCATGGGCGTCGAACCAGCCTTCGCCGGAGCGACCGAGCGAGCCGAGCGCAACGCCCTCGGGCGACAGCCACGGGAACCGCCGCACCAGCTCGTCCGGTTCGAGCAGGACCACATCGGCGCCCTCCGACGTCTGCACGGCATGATTCGCCGCCATGATCGCGCGTCCAGCAGGGGAGGCGAGCAGCAGATAGCCCTCCTCGCGGAAGCCGATGTCGGCATCCTCGCCGAACCGGTTGCGAATCGAGCGCAGGAATTCCAGCCCGAACCGGGAGAGGCGGATGTTCTCGGGCGTAGAGAACTGCTGGCGGATCGAGGCGGCCGACAGGGTGGTGGCCGAGCGCGCGTATGTGGCATCGCGCTCGATGACGGCGACGGAGCCCCTGAAGTCCAGTTCGCCCTTCAGGAACCAAGCAATGGCGCTGCCGATGATGGCACCGCCGACGATCACCACATCATATCTGTCAGCCATATCTGTCAGTCGTCTCGAAAGCGCCGCGTCCGGTCGGCCGGCGCCGCGAGGTCAGGTCGGCCTCGTCTGGCCCGGCACATGCGACGGACGGTGGCACAAGCCGGATTGCCGGGCTAGTGTGCGCCGCGAAAAGGTGGAATGCGGAGGCAACAATGCACAAGCCGATCCGGCCGCGGCGCAGTGTCCTGTACATGCCCGGCTCGAATGCGCGGGCACTCGAGAAGGCTCGCTCGATCCCGGCAGACGCCCTGATCCTCGATCTGGAGGATGCGGTGGCGCCGGATCAGAAGGCGACAGCTCGAATCCAGGTCGCCGAGGCGGTCAAGGCCGGCGGCTATGGCGGCCGCGAGCTAGTCATCCGGATCAACGCACTCGATACCCCGTGGGGGGCGCATGATCTGACGACGGCGGTCAATGCGAGGCCGGATGCGATCCTCGTGCCGAAGGTCGAGACGGTCACCGACCTGCGGGAGGTGGCCATCAAGGTGCGTGCCGGCGGACATCCGATTGCGATCTGGGCGATGATCGAGACGCCGCGGGCGCTGTTGCGGATCAACGAGATCGCCGCCTGCGCCAACAATCCGGAAATTCCGCTGACCGTCTTCGTCATGGGCACCAACGATCTCGCCAAGGAGACCCGCGCCCGTCTCGTCCCGGGCCGCGCGCCGATGCTGCCCTGGCTGACGACCACCATCCTCGCGGCGCGCGCCTGCGGCATCGACGTGATCGACGGCGTCTTCAACGACTTTCGCGACATGGCGGGGTTCCGTGCCGAATGCGAGCAGGGCCGCGATCTCGGCATGGACGGCAAGACGCTGATCCATCCCGACCAGGTTGCGATCGCCAACGAGCTGTTCGGGCCCTCGCCGGAGGAGGTGGAGCGCGCCCGCGCGATCATTGCCGCCTTCGCCCTGCCGGAGAACGCCGGCAAGGGTGCGATCTCGCTCGACGGGCGGATGGTCGAATTGCTGCATGCCGAAATGGCCAGGCGCACCGTCGCACTGGCCGAAGCCATCAGGAAGCTGGAAGCCGCCGCATGATTCTCTATCGCTACCTTACCGGACCCGACGATTCGACCTTCTGCAAGCGGGTCTCCGCCGCCCTCAACAATGGCTGGAAGCTCTCCGGCAATCCGACGCTGACCTTCGACCCGACCCAGGACCGCGTCATCTGCGGTCAGGCGATCATCAAGGAGGTGCCGGGCGAGTGGTCGGAGGACATCACCCTGTCGGACTATTGAGGGCGCTGCAACCGCCACGTCGCCCCGATCCCGGACAACCGCTTGCGCGCCGTCCGGGATGATGAGGGTGACAGTCGGCGCCGCCACCAGCCAGTGACGACAGACAGGATCGAGATATCATGTTGAGAGCCAGCACCGGCAACTTCTTCGAGGACTTCGAAGTCGGGCAGCGGATCCGCCACGCCACCCCGCGGACCGTGACGGCGGGCGACGTCGCGCTCTACACCGCCCTCTACGGCTCGCGCTTCGCCGTGCAGTCCTCCGATGCCTTCGCCAGGGCGATCGGCTATCCGCACGCACCGGTCGATGACCTCCTGGTGTTCCACGTGGTGTTCGGCAAGACCGTGCCGGACATCTCGCTCAATGCCGTCGCCAATCTCGGCTATGCCGGCTGCCGCTTCCTGCATGCGGTCTATCCCGGCGACACACTGTCGGCGGTCTCGGAGGTAATCGGCCTCAAGGAGAACTCCAATCGCCAGACCGGCGTCGTCTATGTGCGCAGCCAGGGCTTCAACCAGCACGGCACCGTGGTGCTCGACTATGTGCGCTGGGTGATGGTCCGCAAGCGTGATGCGGACGCGCCAACTCCTGCGGCGGTTGTGCCGGAGGTCCCCGCCGCCCTCGCGCCGGACACGCTCGGGGACGCGGCACCCTATCTGTCCATCGGCGACTGGGACTTCGGTCTGTCCGGTAGTTCCCGCCGGTTCGCCGATTACCGCATCGGCGAACGGATCGACCATATCGACGGCATGACGGTCGAGGAGGCAGAGCACCAGCTTGCCACCCGCCTCTACCAGAACACCGCCAGGGTTCACTTCAACCAGCACAGCGAGGGACAGGGCCGCTTCGGTCGGCGGCTGATCTATGGCGGACACGTCATCAGCCTTGCCCGCGCGCTGTCCTTCAATGGACTGCAGAATGCCTTCCATGTCGCCGCCATCAACGGCGGGCGCCATGTCGGGCCGCTGTTCGCCGGCGAGACGGTCTATTGCTGGTCGGAGGTGATGGACATGGGCGAACTGCCCGGCCGCGACGATCTCGGCGCGCTCAGGCTGCGGACGGTTGCCACCAAGGACCGGCCCTGCGCGGATTTCCCCTTCACCGACGCCGACAACCGCTACGACCCGGCCGTAGTCCTCGACCTCGACTACTGGGTGCTGGTGCCGAGATAGCGGTGCGCAGGCCGCATGGCGACTGGCCGAGGCCCGCAACGGATACCCGCATGGACGCATTGCCTGAGGCGGTTGCGGGCTATAGAAGGCGGTGCTAGGCAACCGCCGTCCGACACGGCGGCGTACCGAAGCGGATGACCATGGCAGACGCGAATATCCGGGCCGCGCGGCCCCTATCTCCCCATCTCCAGATTTTCCGTCCCATCATCACGATGATGATGTCGATCTTCCACCGGATCACCGGGGCGGCGCTGTATTTCGGCATGGCGCTGTTCGCGATCTGGCTGGTGGCGGCCGCGAGCGGGGCGGACGCCTTCGACACGGTGAACGGCCTGTTGGGCTCGATCCTAGGGCAGATCGTGCTGTTCGGCTTCACCTGGGCGCTGATCCATCACATGCTCGGCGGCCTGCGCCACTTCGTCTGGGACTGCGGCCACGGTTTCGCGCTGAAGACGGCGAACGCGATGGCCTGGGCGACGCTGATCGGCTCGATCTCGCTGACGGTCGTGATCTGGATCGTCGGATATCTGGTGAAGTGAGGCGCAGATGAGCGCGAACATGCAAACCCCGCTGCGCCGCGTGCGCGGCCTCGGCTCGGCCCGTGACGGGACGGACCATTTCTGGAAGCAGCGTCTCACCGCGCTCGCCAACGTGCCGCTGGTGATCTTCTTCGTGCTGCTTGTCGTTATCCTCGCGGGTGAGACCTATCCGACGGTCGTCGCGACGCTGGGCTCGCCGGTCGTCGCGATCCTGCTGCTGCTGGCACTGCTGTCGGTAACGCTGCACATGCGGCTCGGCATGCAGGTGATCATCGAGGACTATGTGCACGCCGAAGGGCCGAAGGTGCTGCTGCTGATGCTCAACACGTTCTTCTGCGTCCTCGTCGGCGTCGCCGGTGCCTTCGCCCTTCTCAAGCTCGCCTTCGGAGGCTGACATGGCTGACACTGGCAAGAATGGCGGAAACGACGGCGGACCCGGCGCGCCGATGATCAACGGCCGCGCCTATCCGTTCATCGACCACACCTATGACGTCGTGGTGGTGGGCGCCGGTGGCTCGGGCCTGCGTGCGACGCTCGGCTGCGCCGAGGCGGGACTGAAGACAGCCTGCATCACCAAGGTGTTCCCGACGCGCAGCCATACCGTTGCAGCCCAGGGCGGCATCGCCGCCTCGCTCGGCAACATGGGGCCGGACGACTGGCGTTGGCACATGTACGACACGGTGAAGGGCTCCGACTGGCTCGGTGACCAGGACGCGATCGAGTATCTGTGTCGCCATGCGCCGGCGGCCGTCTACGAGCTCGAGCATTACGGCCTGCCGTTCTCGCGCACCGAGGACGGCAGGATCTATCAGCGCCCGTTCGGCGGCATGACCACCCATTACGGCAAGGGTACCGCACAGCGCACCTGCGCCGCCGCCGACCGTACCGGCCATGCCATGCTACACACGCTCTACGGCCAGTCGCTGCGCCATGCGAGCGAGTTCTTCATCGAATACTTTGCCATCGACCTGATCATGGAGGATGGCGCCTGCCGGGGCGTCGTCGCCCTGTGCATGGATGACGGCACGCTGCACCGCTTCCGTGCCCATCGCACCATCCTGGCGACGGGTGGCTACGGTCGCGCCTATTTCTCCTGCACCTCGGCCCATACCTGCACCGGCGACGGCAACGCCATGGTGCTCAGGGCTGGCCTGCCGCTGCAGGACATGGAGTTCGTCCAGTTCCACCCGACCGGCATCTACGGCGCCGGCTGCCTGATTACCGAGGGCGCGCGCGGCGAAGGCGGCTATCTGGTCAACTCGGAGGGTGAGCGGTTCATGGAGCGCTATGCTCCACACGCCAAGGATCTTGCCTCGCGCGACGTGGTCTCGCGCGCCATGACCATCGAGATTCGCGAGGGCCGCGGGGTGGGCAAGAACAAGGATCACATCTTCCTGCACCTCGACCATCTCGATCCGGCGGTACTGGCCGAGCGGTTGCCGGGCATCTCGGAATCGGCGCGCATCTTCGCCGGCGTCGATGTCACCCGCGAGCCGATCCCGGTGCTGCCGACCGTCCATTACAACATGGGCGGCATCCCGACGAACTATCACGGCGAGGTGCTGACCAAGATCGGCGACGACCCCGACGCGATCGTGCCCGGCCTGATGGCGGTCGGCGAGGCAGCCTGTGTCTCGGTGCACGGCGCCAACCGGCTCGGCTCGAATTCGCTGATCGACCTCGTGGTGTTCGGTCGCGCGGTCGGGCTGCGCTGCGCTGCAACGGTCGAACGCGGCGAGCGGCACCGCGACCTGCCGAAGGACGCCGGCCAAAATGCGCTGGAACGGCTCGACCGCTTCCGCTACGCCTCCGGCGGCACGCCGACCGCCCAGCTGCGACTGCGGATGCAGAAGGTCATGCAGACCAACTGCGCAGTATTCCGCACCGGCGAGGTTCTCGAGGAGGGCAAGCAGCTGATCCACGAGGTGTGGGCGGCCGGCGACGATATCCGCGTTACAGACCGCTCGCTGATCTGGAACACCGACCTGATCGAGACGCTCGAATACGACAATCTCATCGCGCAGGCGGTGGTGACGATGGAGGGCGCGGCGAACCGCACCGAGAGCCGCGGCGCCCATGCCCGCGAGGACTTCCCCGATCGCGACGACCGCAACTGGATGAAGCACACGCTGGCCTGGGCGGACCCGCATAGCCGGACGGTGCGGATCGATTACCGGCCGGTTCATACCTACACCATGTCGAACGACATCCAGTACATCGAGCCGAAGGCGCGGGTGTACTGAAGGGGGAGCCGGAAGCGTGGCGATCCTCGCGGTGGCGACCGGCCGACCGGACGCGCCGAGCGACTTCGGCAACCGCCGTTCCGGTGCGATGCAGCGTGCCCTCTGGCGTCTCGCCGATGACCGCCGGTTCGGGCCGCTCACGCGCGCCCGGCTGCGCATGCTGGTCGGCCGTCTCGCACCCGGCCCGTTCGACATCGAGGCAGAGGCGATCCGGTTGCGGGCCTATCCCGCCGAGAACCATTCGGATCGTGTGGCCGTTGCCCGCGGCCGGCTGCCCGATCGCGACGAGCGGGCGGCGATCGCGCCCTATCTGCCCGAGGGCGGCGTGTTCGTCGATGTCGGGGCCAATGTCGGGCTGTACAGCCTGTGGGCCGCTCTGCGCGTGGGACCGTCGGGCACGGTGCTCGCGATCGAGCCGCATCCGCAGACGGCGGAGCGTCTTGCGTTCAACATCGCGGCGAACGGTCTAGCCAATGTCCGTCTGCTCACGACCGGCATCGGTGCGGTAGCAGGAACCGCCCGACTGCATTCGAGCGCCGGCGGCAATGTCGGCCAGTCCTCGCTGCTCGAGGATGTCGCGTTCCGGCCGGATGGCGCCTACGAGATCGCCGTCCATCCACTGCTCACGGCGATCCGCGAGGCGGGGCTGACGCACCTCGATGTTCTCAAGGTCGATGTCGAGGGCTACGAGGACCGGGTGATCGTTCCCTTCCTCCGCGACGCCCCGCAGACGCTGCTGCCGCGTGCGGTGCTGGTGGAGACCGATGTCGCCGGATGTTGGGCGTCCGACTGCCTTGCCGCATTGCAAGCGCGGGGGTATGACGCCGTATTGAACACGGCAGCCAACGCCGTCCTCGCCCGAACCGGTCCAGCTTGAAGCATTCCCCGACAGGAGCCGACATGGTCCAGCTCACGCTTCCCAAGAACTCGCAGATCACCGAGGGCAAGGTCTGGGACAAGCCGGAAGGGGCGAAGAATACCCGCGAGTTCCGGGTCTATCGATGGAATCCCGAGGACGGCGTCAATCCGCACATCGATGTCTTCTACGTCGATCTCGACGACTGCGGGCCGATGGTGCTCGATGCGCTGCTGTGGATCAAGAACACCGTCGATCCGACCCTGACACTGCGCCGGTCCTGCCGGGAGGGCGTGTGCGGCTCCTGCGCGATGAACATCGACGGGATGAACACGCTCGCCTGCACCAAGGGCATGGACGAGATCGACGGTCCGGTGAAGGTCTATCCGCTGCCGCACATGCCGGTCATCAAGGACCTGGTGCCGGACCTGACCAACTTCTACGCCCAGCTCCGCTCGATCGAGCCCTGGCTCAAGACGGTGACGCCGGAGCCGGAGAAGGAATGGCGTCAGAGCCACGAGGACCGGGCGAAGCTCGATGGCCTCTACGAGTGCATCCTGTGCGCCTGCTGCTCGACCTCGTGCCCCTCCTACTGGTGGAACGGCGACCGCTATCTCGGACCGGCAGTGCTGCTGCAGTCCTATCGCTGGATCGTCGACAGCCGCGACGAGGCGACCGGCGAGCGGCTCGACAATCTCGAGGATCCGTTCCGCCTGTATCGCTGCCACACAATTATGAATTGCGCACAGACCTGCCCGAAGGGGCTCAATCCGGCCAAGGCCATCGCCGAGATCAAGAAGAAGATGGTCGAACGGCGCATCTAGCGGTGAATTCCCAGAAGGTTGTTCATCCGGCTCTGACCAAGGATGCTGAGGGTGTCGAAGCCTTGCATGTCTCGGAGAGAAGCCGGATGAACGTCCATCAGGATGCCCGACTGACGCCGAAGGGTGGGGAGGCCATGGTGCGGCGCGCGGCCGCCGGCCTCAGGCGCCCGGCAGCGGGTGTCCCGGCATCAGGTCATAGGGATGTCGCCAGCCCGGCAGTTCCCTGATGCGACCGAGCCACTGGTCGATCGTCGGATAGGCCTCGGCGAAATTGACGCCGATCTCGTCTTCGAAGAACAGATAGCCGCACAGCGACAGGTCGGCGATGGTGGCGCGCCGGCCGAGCAGCCAGTTGTTTTCGGCCAGGTGTGCCGCGAGCACGGAGAAGGCATTGGACATCCGGCCGCGGAAGAATTCGAGCACGGCGGGGTCGGGCTCCTTAACGAAGGTGCGCAGGAACCGGTAGGTCGCCGTATAGCTGGTCAGCTTGTGGTTGTCGAACAGCAGCCAGCGCAGCACATCGCGCCGTTCGGCGTCGTTGTGCCAGCCGAACTTGCCGGTCCTTTCCGCCAGATAGTCGAGGATGACGCCGGATTGGCTGAGCGTGACGTCGCCGTGCACCAGCACAGGCACCTCGCCCATGATGTTGAGGCGCCGGTATTCCGGCGTGCGCGTCTCGCCGTTGAAGAAATCGACGAAGCGCGATCCCCAGTCGCAGCCGGTCAGTTCCAGCATCAGCGCTGCCTTGTAGGCATTGCCGGACTGGGCGAAGCAGTAGAGATGGTATTCGGCCATGGCGCCCTCCCGGGCCGCGCGCCCCCGTGGGCGCGGTGTCAGCGGTTCATGGACACGGCGCCGCCCAGCTCGAGGCGGCCGTCGTAGCGGGTTGCGCCGGACTTCGCGAGGCGCGCGACCGGGTTGCCCTCGTTGTCCTTCAGCACGACCAGATTGCCCTCGATGTTCCAGGCTCCGACGCTCGTCAGTTCCGGCGAACTGCAGCCGCGCGTCGACGCGCGATAGCCGCCCGTCCAACTGGTCAGGGTCACGAACAGCTGGCAGTTGTCGCCGGGGCCTGTCAGGCCCCACTGCCCGAGAACCGCCTCCTGGGTCGGCGCTTCCTGCGCCGGCGGCAAGGCTGCGATCTGCGGCGGCGCAGCTGGCTGCTCCTGCACCTGTGGCAGCGGCTCCATCTGCTGTGGCGGCGGCATGGTCGGCTGGGCCGGCGGCAGAGGCTCAGCGAGCACCGCGCCGGTCGGTGCCGGCGGCAGCGGCTGCACGCGTTGCGACGTGCTGCTGCACGCGGTGACAGCCTGAAGAACAAGCCCGATGGCAGCCCACGTCGCCGCGATGCTGAGGCGCATTTCGCATTTCCCGCCGCAAGTCTCGACCGCGCCGAACCTACCCGGCATGACAGTTCACCACAAGCCCGAGCAGGGGCCGCGCCGGTCCCGGCTATTCCGGCAGCGCGTCGGGGGTCATGTCGGTCGGGCCGAGGCCGCCCGGCAGCGACTGCTGTGTGGCCGCCTCGCTGGGAGGCGGCGGGCTGCTGCCGTTGCACGCGGCAAGCGCGAGCATCGCGAGCGTCGCGGCGCACAGGCTGAAGATCCGATGGTTCATCCAACTATCCCTCGTGTCCAGGACGGAGGCGACGGCGCTGACGCCGGTCGGCCGACGGGTACGACCACGCGCACCTGCCCGAACTGACCGGCCCGGCTGGCCTGTCGCTGCCCGTGTCGGGGCCTTGTAGCGCCGGGGCGTTTCCGGAGTGTCAACACCAAGGGCGGGGCAAACCGCACCGGAAGGCCGCTCGCTGTGCATTTGTGCATTGCAACAGGCACACTTGAACATCGCTTGTGCGCCGCACAAATTCCTCTCGTTTCGGATCGGATCCCCCGAGGAGTCTGCGCCATGTCGCATTCTGCACCGCGGGAGGGCGTCATCCGGAGGGTCTTGGCCACGGAGCGGCAGGATTTCCGTGACCATCTGCTGCGCCTCGGGCGCGAAAGCCGCCGGACCAGGTTCGGCGGCAGCGTGTCGGACGCCTATGTCGCGGCGCATGCGGAGCGCGTTTTCGAGGGCGACGCTCTCGTCTATGGCTGGTTCCTCGACGGAATCATCCGTGCCGCTGCCGAGCTGCACCCGATCGGCCATCGGTTGAAAGCGACCGCCGAAGCGGCATTCAGCGTAGAGGAGCCCTGGCAGGACGGCGGCGTCGGGTCGGCGCTGCTCGGCCGGATCATGCGCTCGGCCCGCAATCGCGGCATCAGCCGGCTGGTGCTGAGCTGCCTGCCGGACAATGTGCGCATGCAGCGAATCGCCAACAAGCACGGTGCCCGGCTGGAATGGCAGGAGGGCGATGTAATCGGCTCGATCAATCCGCCGCTGCCGACGCCCTTGTCGATGTGGCGCGAGCTCCTTGACGAAAGCCACGGGTTCCTGACGGTCCTGTTCGATCCGCTGCGCCCGTCGCGGCCGCTCGAAGCCGCCGAGTAGCGGCCGGGAGATGCGGAAGCGGGCGGGCAGCCAGCCGGCGTGCAGGAGAGCGGGATGCCGAGACCGGCGATCACATCCATCATCAGTGCGCTGCGCGCCGCAACTCGGTCGGCTGTGCTGGCGAGGCGTTCCGTGACGGCCTCGTTGAGCAACTCAGTCCCGTGAATTCAAGGAAAGCCGGCTGTATTCGAGAACGGCAATCCCGGCGAGAACCCAGAAGCCGCCGACCAGGAAGCCGGCCGCGACATCACTGGCGTGATGGACGCTCAGATAGATTCGGCTGAAGCCGATCGCGGCGATCAGGATCGCCACCCAGTAGATCACCGCGAAGCGGCGGTGGCCGGTCGGCAGGCCGCGGGCGATCACATAGGCGATGATGCCGTAGACAGCCATCGCCCCGGTCGCGTGGCCGGAGGGGAAGGAGGGCGACCAGGCGACCACGTCAAGCTCGAAGTCCGGACGTCCCCTGTCGATCAGGAACTTGCCGGTCCATGTGGTCACCTGCGAGCCCGCCACGGTCACCCACACCGCGTGGATGCCCGCGGCTGGCCCGCGCGCCCACAGGAAGCCCGTCGCAACGATGGCGGCCGCCGTCAGGGTGGCCATGTCGCCGAGTTCGGTGATCCAGGTGAACACTGTGATCAGGTAGGGATTGCGATAGCTGGCGACGAACGCGGCGATGGCATCGTCGGCGGCGTCGATCTCGTAGGATTCGAGAACCTCCTCGACGAGGCCGGCGAACAGCAGCGCCAGGTAGACGGCCGCAGCCACCAGCAGTGTCAGGGCGAGACCGTCGAATCGGCGCGGCTCGACCCGGCGCTGCAGCCAGGACCACAGCCGCGGGAAGCGACGGGCCAGCCGCGCGCGGAGCGGCCGGGTCGGTCGCGCAAGACCACGGCCGGCGGCATAGGCGCGGACTGCCAGACGCCTGCCATGGCCGACGAGCCGCCATCCCAGCCAGTGCCCGAACAGGGCCGCGCACACGGCACCGCCCAGGACCAGCGCGGCGTCAAGGTTCGACAGTCCTTCCGGTGCGGTCATCTGGGGCGGCGGCAGTCGGCGTCGATGTCGCGTCCGTCCGGATCGAGGTCGAACGCTGGATGGTCGAACGCGGGATGGTCGTCGGGACGATCATGCGGCCGTTGGCGCGCGGCACCGTTGTCACGGCCGCTCGCTGCCAAGGCCAGCGCATGGACGGCATCGACCAGCGACCGGTTTGCAGCCGCGCCCGCAACCGGCGCCACGGCGCGCCCGCAGACTCGCCCTGAGCGGCCGGTGTCGGCGGCGACGAGTCCGATGTGGTCGATCATTGCGCGTCCCTTTGCCTCAGCGGCGCCAGCACGCCTGAGACTAGCCTGCCGGACGCAGGAGCGGGAGTGCCTGCCATAATGGTCTGCATTCTTGTCAAATGAACATTCGATCAATAGAATGACTGTTCAATAGACGGATGGGAAACTGCCATGCTCGACACGCCCGGCCAGCACGCCCGCACGCGTCTTTCGCAGGACGCGCGCCGGGAACAGCTCATCGATGCGGCGATCCGCGCCATCGCCGAAAATGGCCTGTCCAACGTCACCCTCAACAAGGTGGCGCGCCGCGCGGGCCTGACCGCCGGCATGGTCAATTTCCATTTCCAGTCCAAGCAGGAGCTGCTGCATGCCACTCTGGCGCGCATCGCCAGCGAATACCGCGAGGCGTGCGAGGCGGCCGTCGCGGCCGCCGGCACGTCGCCCGCCGCCGGGCTGATGGCGCTGGTGCGGGCAAGCTTCGATCCGCGTATTGCCAGCACGGAGAAACTTGCCGTCTGGTATGCCTTCTGGGGCGAAAGCCGGGCGCTTGACGACTACATGTCGATCTGTGGCGCCTCCGACCAGGCCTTCTACGAATCCGCCCGGGAGCTGATCGAGGCGCTGGCAGCGCAGATGTCGGCGACGGTGCACGCACGGGCCGCAGCCCTCGGTTTCTGCGGAATCATCGACGCTCTGTCGCAGGAGGCACTGGTGCAGCGAGATCGGTTCGACCGCGCCGAGGCGATCGAGACCTGCCGCCGCTATCTCGAGAACCTGTTCCCCGGCGCGTTCGGCGCGATCGAGCCGCTGTCCGCCGCGACACCGGCCGAGCCCGCGAGCGCGGAGGAGCAGGACTATCTCGACCGGCTGACGCTGCCGGCCTGGACCTACTGCGACCGTGACTTCAGCGCCCGGGAGGTGGCCCGGCTGCACCTGCCGGCCTGGCAGCTTGTCTGCCACATCAGCGAGATGCCGAAGCCAGGAGACTACGTGACGCTGAACGTGCTCGGCAGGCAGGCCGTCGCGATCCGCGGCGAGGATGGCGAAATCCGCGCCTTCCACAATGTCTGCCGGCATCGCGGGCACCCGGTGGCGCAAGGCCGCAGCGGCAATAGCGGCGGCATGCTGCGCTGCCCCTATCACGCCTGGTGCTACGACAACCGCGGCGTACTGAAGGGCATCGCCGCCTCACGGACCTTCCCCAAGCTCGACCGGAATACGCTGGGGCTGTTTCCGGTCGAATGCGAGGTGTTTCTCGGCTTCGTGTTCGTGCGCTTCGCTCCGGGCGGTCCCTCGGTCGCGGAGCGGTATGCCCCCTATCTCGAGGAGCTTGCCCCGTACCGCATCGAGGAGATGCAGCCGATCGCCGACTACTGGGAAGGCGCGGTGGAGGCCGACTGGAAGAACGTCTGGGACAACTACCTTGAAGACTATCACTTTCCGACCGGGCATCCCGGCCTGTCGGCCCTGATGGGCAAGGAGTACGACCGCGAGCCGGATTATCGGACCCGCACCATCCGCCTCAGCCATCGCCTGCGCGATAAGGTCGAGGGGTCGTGGGCAACCCGCATGTATTCCAAGGTGCTGCCGCCATGCGACCACCTGCCCGAGGGCCAGCGTCGGCGCTGGACCTATTTCTACTTGTTCCCCGCAGTGTCCTTGGAGACCTACCCGGATCTCGTGGATGTCTTCCATATCGTTCCGCTCGGTCCGGGCCGCTCCCTGCTGCGGTGGCGCGCCTATGGCCTGCCCGGCGCCGACCGCGCCCTGCGTGCGGCGCAGTGGCTCAACCAGCGGATCAACTATGCCGTCCATGACGAGGACAATGCGCTGATCGAGGCCGTGCAGCGGAACCTGGCGGGCGGCGTCTACCAGCGCGGCGTACTCTCCGACAAGGAGATCAACGTCAAGGCGTTTCACGACTGGATCCGCGAGGCGATGCCAGAGGCCCGCTAGGATCGCGCCGGTCGATGGTGCGGCCGGCCCGCCGTCGGGCGCGACAACCGGCCGCCGCAGGCGCAGCTGATGCCTCCTCGCGCGCGGAAAACCGACTGCGACCGGTCCGAACATTCCGCTCCGAGGGTTCTGGCGAGAGGCCCGGCGTGCTATCTCTCGGGCCGCACGACGGCCGGGCCGATCGGCTCCGACTGTCATGTGCCGGTCTTCCTCCGCTCCGGCAGGGGTCCCGTCCAGCGAGGTCGCGTTCATGGAGGCCACCGCACGCCCGCACCCCGGAGCTGCATTCGACACCGGCCTGCGCCGCTTTCCGAATGCGCGGGCGGTGGCGCTGGAGCTGTGGCCGGACGAGCCAGTCTACTGCTTCCGGCCGCAGGTGCTGGCCGCCGATGCCGAGGCGTTCCGCGCTGCCTATCCGGGTCGCACCGCCTATGCAGTCAAGACCAACCCGCATCCGCTGGTGCTCAACACGCTGGCGCGGATCGGCATCGATGCCTTCGACGTCGCCTCGCCGGCAGAATTCCGCATGGCCCGTCAGGCAGCGCCCGCTGCCGACCTCCTGTACATGCATCCGGTGAAGGCGGCGACCGCCATCCGCGAAGCGCTCACGGCCTATCGCATCCGCCACTTCTCGCTCGACCATGAAGGCGAAGCAGCGAAGATCCTGCGCGAGGCCCGGGGCGCGGGGGTGCCGGTCAGCGAGCTGACATTGTTCGTCAGACTGGCGACCAGAGGCCACGCGGCCTACAACCTGTCGCGCAAGTTCGGCGCGGCGCCCGGCCATGCGGTGGAACTGCTGCAGCGGGTGGCGCGGCTCGGCGCGCAGGCGGGTCTGTGTTTCCATGTCGGCAGCCAGGTCGAGGAGCCCGACGCCTATGAGCGCGCGCTGAAGAGCGCGCAATGGGTGCGTCAGCGCGCCGGTGTGCCGGTGGCTGCCCTCGATATCGGCGGCGGCTTTCCCGCCCGCTATGGCCACGACCGCCGACGCCCGGCACCGGCGGTGCCACCGCTCGCCCGGCTGATGCCGCGGATCGTCAAGGCCATCGAACGCTACGGCTTCGCCGACCTGCCGCTGGTCGCCGAGCCGGGCCGGGCGCTGGTCGCCCGCTCGCTGTCGGTGCTGGTCCGGGTGCTGCTGCGCAAGGGGCAACGGCTCTACATCAACGATGGCGTCTGGGGGAGCCTGTCCGATGCCTGGACCGGCAAGCTGACGCTGCCGGTGCATCTGATCCCGGAACCCGATCGGGCGCGGCCGGCAGGCGATCCCCGCAAGCACGCCGCCTTCCGGATCATGGGTGCCACCTGCGACTCCGTCGACATCCTGTCACGGCCGTTCTGGTTGCCGGAGACCGTTGCCGCCGGCGACTGGATCGAGGTCGGCCATATCGGTGCCTACTCGCTGTCGCTGCGCACCGACTTCAACGGGCTCTACCCCGATACCTTCGTCGAGGTGGAGAGCCCGTTCCGCAGCTGACCACCCCGTTTCCGGCTGGCCGCGCTCAGGAACGGCGGTCGCCCGACCGCCCCGCCGTCACCGGGCTCAGCCGCGACATCGGACAGGGGATCTCCGACATCGCCCAGGATGTGTTGTTTAAGTACGTGCCGCACGTGGCGACCCGACCGCGGATGCATGCCGTCTGGCCGATCAGGTAGGCGCGTCCATCGACCCGGCAGTAGCATTCCCCTCCGGCGGCATCAACCGGCATCCCGGCAGGCTGTCCCTGTCCGGCCCGCGCAGCGGGGGCGCCGGCGGTTTCGGCACCTGCCGCGCCGGCGAGCACGATACCCACCGTTGCGGCGACAGTGGCCGCAACCAGGTTTGCGCAGACGCGCCGTGCAGCCCGATCAGCTATCCCATGGTGCCTAGCCTAGCACGATCGGGCGCACTCGCGCAGCGAAAACGCCGCGGCGGTGCGCGATCAGCCGGCGACCTGCAGTTCGACCGCCTTGGGCCCCTTGCCGCGCTTGTCGGGCTGTGTCTCGTAGGAGATACGCATGCCCTGGTCCAGCGCCGGAATGCCGGAACGCTGCACGTCGGATACGTGGACGAACACGTCGCTACCGCCACCATCCGGCGAAATGAATCCGTAACCCTTGGATTGATTGAAGAATTTTACCGTGCCGGTCTGGCGCATGGAGGTACCTCTTCCGATTCCGCTCGGCCCGCAAGCCTGTCCGGGGGCCAGTTGTCCAGAGGCGAACGAGCAGAACGCAATCGGAAACGAACTTCCACATGCTGGCAATCAGGTCCGGAATGTAGTTTCATTTCCGGCAATCCGTCCGGCCACCTCTGCGTCAAAGGATGCCCAAGCCTCAGGACTTGGCAAGCGAAATTGAGATGACAGGTGGCTGTCGATTCGATTGGCGAGGTCAGGGCAAGCGGATCACGTAAACCTTGCGTGTGGTTTCCACCACTTCCCATGTGCCCACGAAGCCGGGACGGATGACCAGGTGGTCGCCCGGTCCGAAGGTCTGCGGCGCGCCGCCGTCGGCCTGGACGACGGAGCGACCTGACAGGATCGAGCAGAACTCCCACTCCTCGTAAGCGATCCGCCATTTGCCCGGCGTCGCCTCCCAGAGGCCGCTGAAGACCTTGCCGTCCGGCGTTTCCTCGAGGTTCCAGGTGGTGAAGCGCGGCGATCCGGACAGCACCCGTTCGGGTGGCGGTGCACCGTGGTCCGGCGTCACGGCGGCAAGGTCGAAGCGCAAGAGGTGTTCGATCATCGGTCCGGTCCTCGGCGGAGTGGCGGGCCATGATATGCCGCGCAGCGAGGTCCGTCGCCCTCTGCCTGCGCTGCGACGGGGCGATCAGGATTCCTGCCGGCTTCCGTCCGGACGCCGGATCGGCTAGGCATGGCCGGGAACCGCTGTTGCGATCCTTCGGTCGGGAGATCCCATGACAGGCGACACAACCTCGACGCTGCGGGCAGCCATCGTGCCGGTGACGCCGTTCCAGCAGAACTGCACGCTGCTGTTCGACGAGGCCAGCAGGCGTGGTGTCGTTGTCGATCCGGGCGGCGATCTCGACCGGATCGACGAGGCGATCGCCAAACTTGGCCTAACCATCGAGGGCATCCTTCTCACCCACGGCCACATCGACCACGCCGCAGGCGCCGACGAACTGCGCGAGCGGCTCGGCGTGACGATCACCGGACCGCACCGGGCCGACCGAATGTTGCTTGCGAACCTGTCGGCGCAGGGTGCCATGTATGGGATTATCGGTGCCCGCGACGTGGAGCCGGACCGCTGGCTCGAGGAGGGCGACACGGTGACGGTGGCGGGTCGTACCTTGGAGGTGCTGCACTGCCCCGGCCACAGCCCCGGCTCGGTGGTCTACTTTGATCGCGCGGCGCGGTTCGCGCTGGTCGGCGATGTGCTGTTCCGCGGTTCGGTCGGGCGCACCGATCTGCCCGGCGGCAGCTTCGAGCAGCTCTCCGAGGCGATCCACCGGAAGCTGTTTCCGCTCGGCGACGACGTCGTGTTCCTGTGCGGGCACGGACCCGGCGGTACGCTGGGCGAGGAGCGCCGCAGCAACCCGTTCGTCGGCATGGGCGCCTGAGCGGACGCCCGTCGCCGCTCAGCGCGCGGCGGCGGCCGCTTCTACCGCCGCGCGGGTGTACAGCATGTGCAGGCAGGCGAAGGTGAGGACCGTCTCGCCGCGCTGGTTCAGCGTTTCGTGGCGCGTGGTGACGACGCCCCTGTCCGGCTTCGACCGCGACGGCGTTACCGCCGCGATCTGAAGCCGCGAGGTCAGGGTGTCGTCGGGATGGACCGGTTTCACCCAGCGGATCTCGTTCATGCCCGGCGAGCCGATGATGGCGCGAGGCCACAGGCCTAGGTCGAAGAAAAGCCGCATCGACACGCTCAGCGTGTGAAGGCCGGACGCGATCAGGCCGCCAAAGGCGGAAGCGCGCGCCGCGTCCGGATCGAGGTGGAAGTATTGCGGATCGAACTGGCGGGCGAACGCGATGATGTCACCCTCGTTGATTGTCATGGCGCCGGTCTCGAAGCTCATGCCGGGGGCAAGGTCGTCGAGGCAGTAGTCGCCGGCGCGGCTCATGGTCATCGCTTTCCTGACGGATGGGGTACGGGACACCCGGGCATCCGGGTGCGTGATGGTGTCCGGCTATTCCGCTGCCTCGCGCAGCATCTGCCGGCCCGGCCAGGCGGCGGCCGACGTCCGGGCATATTGCGTCGGCAGCGCGATGTCGGCTCCGAGCGCTTCGGCGGCGCGCCAACCCCAACGCGGATCAAACAGCATCGCGCGGCCGATCGCCACCATGTCGGCCTTGCCGTCGGCGAGGATCGTCTCGGCCTGATGCGGATCGACGATCAGGCCGACCGCTCGGGTGGCAATTCCCGTCTCGGCCTTTACCTTGGCAGCGAACGGCACCTGATATCCGGGCGAGATCGGCACGCGGATCGTGGTGGTGATGCCGCCAGAGGACACACAGACATAATCGAGTCCGATCGCCTTCAGCCGGCGGACGAGCGCCACTGCGTCATCGGGCGTGATGCCCTCCTCGGACCAGTCGCTGCCGGTGATGCGCGCACCCAGCGCGATCCCCGGCCCTACGGCTTCGCGCACGGCCTCGGCCACCGACAGCGGGAAGGCCATGCGGCGCTCCGCATCGCCGCCCCAGTCGTCGTCTCGCCGGTTGGCGATCGGTGACAGGAAGGAGTGCATCAGGTAGCCGTGCGCCATGTGCAGCTCGATCATGTCGAAGCCGATCCGCTCAGCCCGGCGCGCGGCCTTGACGAACGCCTTGCGGATGCGGGCGATGCCGGCCGCGTCGAGCGGCTCGGGAACGTGCCAGCCCGGACCGATCGGCAGGGGCGAGGCGGCATAGGTCTGCCACGGATCCTCGCCGGCCGCGAGCGCGTTGCCGCCTTCCCACGGCCGCTGGGAGGAGGCCTTGCGCCCGGCATGGGCGAGCTGGATGCCGAATTTCGTCCCCGGCAGCGCCACCGAGCGGGCGGCGGCGATCACCCGGCGAAGCGCATATTCGTTCGCGTCGGAATAAAGTCCGACACACCCATGGGTGATGCGTCCGAGACGTTCGACCGCCGTTGCCTCGACGACCACCAGGCCCGCGCCCGACATGGCGAGCGTCATCAGGTGCTGCAGGTGCCAGTCATTCACCGAGCCGTCGTCGGCCGAGTACTGGCACATCGGCGGAACGACGATGCGGTTCGGCAGCATGACGGGACCGACCTTCAGTTCGCTGAACAGCACGGACATCGCGAGCCTCACGGCGGTGGCAGGATCAGCGGCGATATAGACCGGTTGCCGCGTCAGGCCAACCCGCGCTTTTCCAGCAGCGCCTGCGGACTCGGTGCCCGGCCGCGGAAGGCCCGGTAGGCTTCTGCCGGCTCCTTGCGGAAGCCGGCGGCGTAGACGTGGTCGCGCAGCCGGCGGGCGGTTGCCGGATCGAACACGTCACCCGCCTCCTCGAAGGCGCGGAAGCCGTCCGCATCGAGCACTTCCGACCACATGTAGCTGTAGTAGCCGGCTGCGTAGCCATCGCCGGAGAAGATGTGGGCAAAGTGCGGCGGACGGTGGCGCATCACGATCGCCTTCGGCATGCCGATGCGTGCGAGGCTCTCCGTCTCGAACCGGCCGATATCCAGTCCGGAAACCTCGCCGAGCAGGTGGAGCTCCATGTCGACGAGCGCCGAGGCGACATACTCCACCGTCGCGAAGCCCTGGTTGAAGGTGCGGGCGGCCTTGAGTCGCTCCAGCATCTGAGCCGGCATCGGCTCGCCCGACCGGTAGTGAACGGCGAAGCGTTCGAGAATCTCCGGTCGTTCGAGCCAGTGTTCGTAGAGCTGCGAGGGGAATTCGACGAAATCGCGTGAGACATTGGTTCCGGCGAGCAGCGGATAGGTGACATCCGACATCAAGCCGTGCAGCGCGTGGCCGAACTCGTGGAACAGGGTGCGGGCGTCGTCGAAGGAGAGCAGCGTCGGCTGTCCATCGCCGGCCTTGGCGAAGTTCATCACGTTTACGATGATCGGCCGGATGTCTCCGGCAAGCTTCTCCTGACCGCGGAACCCGCTCATCCAGGCACCGCTGCGCTTCGAGGGTCTGGCGAAATAGTCGCCGAGAAAGAGGCCGACATGGCCCCCGTCGGCGTCACGTACCTCCCAGACGCGCACATCCGGGTGGTAGCGGGGCAGGTCGGGCCGTTCCGTGAAGCTGAGGCCGAACAGCCGGTTCGCGGTATGGAAGGCCGCCTCGATGACCTTGTCGAGCTGCAGGTAGGGCTTCAGCCGGCCCTCGTCGAGATCGAACTCGGCGGCGCGCAGCTTCTCGGCGTAGTAGCGCCAGTCCCAGGCAGCGATCTCGAAATTGCCGCCCTCGGCGGTGGCAAGGGCCTGAAGCCGTGCCTGCTCGGCCTCTGCCCGCGCGCGAGCTGGCGTCCATACCGTGCGCAACAGGTCGAGCGCCGCCTCCGGCGTGCCGGCCATGGAGTCCGCCAGCCTGAAATGGGCGAAGCTGTTGTAGCCGAGCAGCTTCGCCCGCTCCGCCCGCAACGCCACCATCTCGGCGATGATGGCGCGATTGTCGGTTTCGCCGCCGCTCTCGCCGCGCCCGGTCCAGGCGCGGAACGCCTGCTCGCGCAGGTCGCGCCGCGCCGAATACTGCAGGAACGGCTCGATACTCGAGCGCGACAGGGTGATGACGTAGCGGCCGGGATGTCCGCGTTCTCCGGCTGCCTGGGCGGCGGCCGAGCGCAGTTCGTCGGGCAGACCGGCGAGATCGGCCTCGTCCAGCACCATTTCCCACGACTTCTCATCGGCCAGCACATTCTGAGCGAACTGCGTACCGAGGCTTGCCAGCCGTTCGGCAATCTTGCGGAGGCGCGCCTTGCTGGCCTCCGGCAGTGCGGCGCCGTTGCGGGTGAAGGCGAGGTGATACCGCTCCAGCACGCGCCGCGCCTCGGCATCGAGATCGAGCGAGCCGGCATCCGCCGCGAGCCTGTCGATCCGCCGGAACAGATCCTCGTTCAGGAACATGGCGGTGCGATGGCGCGCCATCAGCGGCGCGAGCTCGCGCTCCACCGCCTGGAGTTCGTCGTTGGTGTCGGCGCCAGCGAGGTTGTAGAAGACGGCGGCCGCCTGGCGAAGGGCGCGGCCGCTCAGTTCGAGCGCAGCGATAGTGTTGGCGAAGGTCGGTGGCTCGGGATTGCCCGCAATCGCCGCGATCTCGGCGTCGTGTGCGGCGAGAGCGGCCTTCAGCGCCGGGGCGAAATGTGCCGTCCGGATCCGGTCGAAGGGCGGCATGCCGAATGGCGTGTCCCAGGTCTCAAGCAGGGGATTCGTGGCGATGTCGTGGCTGGTCAAGGCGGTGCTCCAGTCGGGCTCTGATCGGTTGGCTGTCTCCATATAGGCGCGAACGGTGAGAGTCCCGAGCGGCGCGGCATTCAAACGCGCGTTGCAGAACGGCTTGCCTCAGCGCGGCGCTCGGCTATGAATGCCGGCCATCCGCGACAGGTCGGGCAAGACAGGGGAGACGTTCATGAGTTCCGTCGTCGACGTGCGCAGGGACGGCGACATCGCCGTCGTAACCATCGACAATCCGCCGGTGAATGCGCTCGGCCATGCGGTCCGCAGCGGTCTTCATGCGGCGATGCGGGAGCTGCGCGACGACGCCTCGGTCAAGGCCGTGGTGCTCGCCGGCGCGGGGCGCACCTTCCCCGCCGGGGCCGACATCACCGAGTTCGGCAACCCGCTGCAGCCGCCGGGTCTCGGCGAGGTGATCGAACAGATCGAGGCAATGCCGAAGCCGGTGATCGCCGCCCTGCACGGGACGCCGCTCGGCGGCGGCTTCGAGCTGGCGCTTGGCTGTCATTGGCGCGTCGCGGCGAAGGGCACCCGGCCGGGGCTGCCGGAGGTCAAGCTCGGCATTCTGCCCGGAGCGGGCGGAACCCAGCGCTTGCCGCGCCTGATCGGCCCGGTGGAGGCGCTGCCGATCATCGTCGGTGGCGAGCCGATCCCGGCCGAACGGGCCTTGCAGCTCGGAGCGATCGACGAGATCGCCGAGGGAGACGTGATCGAGGCAGCGATCGCCTTCGCGCGCAGGGTCCTTGCGGAGAAGCGACCGATCGTGCGCGTCAGCGAGCGCGAGGACAAGATCGCCGCGGCGCGCGCCGACCGGTCCGCCTTCGAGGCGGCTGCGGCGGAGGCCACCGCGCGGACCAGGGGGCTCGAGGCGCCGGTTGCCTGCGCAAAGGCGGTCGGATTCGCCATCGACCTGCCGTTTGCGGAAGGGCTGAAGCGGGAGCACGCGCTCTTCCTCGACCTCGTCAAGAGCGACCAGTCGAAGGCGCAGCGCCATCTGTTCTTCGCCGAGCGCGAGGCGGCCAAGGTTGCCGACATGCCGAAGGACACGAAGCCGCGGCCGGTTGTGCGCGCCGCCGTGATCGGCGCCGGCACGATGGGCGGCGGCATCTCGATGTGCTTCGCCAATGCCGGCATTCCGGTGACGATCGTCGACGCCACCGAGGAGGCTCTCCAGCGCGGCCTCGGCACCATCGAGAAGAACTACGGAATCTCGGTGTCGCGCGGCCGCATGAGCGCTGACGACCTGACGGCGCGCATGGGGCTGATCTCCGGCACCACCGACATGACCGCCGTCGCCGACGCCGATATCATCATCGAGGCGGTGTTCGAGGAGATGGAGGTCAAGCGCGACATCTTCGGCAGGCTCGACAGGATCGCCAAGCCCTCGGCGGTGCTGGCCACCAACACGTCCTATCTCGACGTCAACGAGATCGCGCGGGCCACGGGCCGGCCGGGCTCGGTGCTGGGCATGCACTTCTTCAGCCCGGCCAATGTCATGAAGCTGCTCGAGATCGTTCGCGGCAAGGCGACCGAGCCCGAGGTCCTGGCGACCGCGATCGACGTCGCGCGCAAGCTGAAGAAGGTTCCGGTGGTCGTCGGGGTCTGCTTCGGCTTCGTCGGCAACCGGATGCTGCGGGCGCGGTCGCTGGAGTCCGAGCGCTTACTGCTCGAAGGGGCAAGCCCGGCCCAGGTCGACAGGGCGCTGACCGATTTCGGCTTCCCGATGGGTCCCTTCGCGATGATCGACCTCGCCGGCCTCGACATCGGCTGGCGCATCCGAAAGGCGATGGGGCCGACTGCTGACGGCGGTCCGGCCCCGATCGCCGATCAGCTGTGCGAGATGGGCCGCTTCGGCCAGAAGACCGGCCGCGGCTTCTACATCTACGAGAAGGGCGCGCGTGGCGGGACGCCGGATCCTGAGGTTGCTGCGCTGATCGAGAGGACGGCGGCCGACATGGGCATCGTCCGGCGCGAGATCAGCGACGAGGAGATCGTCGAGCGGCTGATATACCCCATGATCAGCGAGGGTGCGAAGATCCTCGACGAGGGGATCGCCCAGCGGCCGGGCGACATCGACATCGTCTGGGTCAATGGCTACGGCTTCCCGGTGCGGCTCGGGGGACCGATGCACTGGGCGGACACGGTCGGTCTGGCGCATATCCGCGACCGGCTGCGGCACTGGGCGCAGTTCAATCCTGCGCTTCAGCCGGCGCCGCTGCTCGAGCGCCTCGCGGATGAAGGCCGCGGCTTTGCCTCGCTGCGCACGGGCAGGGACAAGGCAGCCTGAGCGGGTCGCAGCTTCGCCATGCAGGCGCGTGCGACGGGCCGCGCCTGCCGATCGCATCTTGCGGACGGCCGCGAGGCCGATCCGGGATCGGCAGAGGTGCCACTGGCGTCGCCTGTGGCGCAGGCCGGGGGCTGCTTGCGGGTCTCACGGCGTGATCGCGACCTTCAGCACGCCGTCGCGCTGGTTGGCGAACAGGTCGTAGGCGGCCTCGATGTCGTCGAGCCGGAAGCGATGGGTGAGCAGCGGCCGGGTGTCGAGGCGGCCCGAGGCGATCACCTCCATCAGCCGACGCATCCGCTCCTTGCCGCCCGGGCAGGGCGTGGTGACGATGGTATGGTCGCCGAGCACTGCGAGGAACGGCCCGAGCGGGATCTTGAGATCGCCGGAATAGATGCCGAGCGAAGACAGCGTTCCGCCCGGCCGCAGCACTCTCAGCGCCGCCTCGGAGGTCTCCTGCCGGCCGAGCGCCTCGATCGCCACGTCGACGCCTCGGCCGTCGGTCAGCCGCATGATCTCGTCGACGGGATCGACCCTGGTGAAGTCGAGGACGTGATCGGCTCCCATCCGGCGGGCGATCTCCATGCGGCCCGCGACGGCATCGACGCCGATGATCATCGTCGCACCCATCAACCGTGCGCCCGCGGTCGCGCACAGACCGATCGGCCCCTGCGCGAACACCGCCACCGTGTCGCCGATCTTGACGCGGCCGCTCTCGGCGCCCGCAAATCCGGTCGACATGATGTCCGGGCACATCGGCACCTGTTCGTGACCGATCGTCAGGCCCCTTGCGACGGGGTACTCGCCCTTGAGGATATGAACATCGGTTCCGCAGATGGTCGTGGTGGTGATGCTGGCTGGCGGCGCGGTCAACGGCAAGCGCGTGCACGGTGACTGGCCGGGACTTGCGCCGGCGCGCCTGTACGAGGGCAGCGACCTCAGGGCGACGACTGATCTGCGCGCCGTGTTCAAGGGCATCTTGGAGGATCATATCGGTGTGCCGAGGCGCCTGCTCGACATGACGGTCCGGTCATTCGCCGGCAGGCGCCGCGCTGCGGCAGGGAGCAATGGTCAGGCCCGGCGGCAGCCGAGTATCGGCATCACCGCAGGCGGTCGACAGACGGCTCTGGCGCAATCCCTTCGTCCCCGTCAGATCGGCACCGGAAAGGTTGGTGCGCTGCAGCGTCGTCTGGTCGAGATTGGCGCCGGCGAGGTCGGCGCCGGTCAGATTGGCGTGCGACAAGCGCGCGCCTCTGAGGTCGGCGTCAACGAACCGTGCGCCCTGGGCCTGTATCCTGTCGAGATCGGCCTGCGGCAATCGCGCACCGGTGAAGTCGGCGCCCGCTGCACGGGCGCGTTCGAGCCTCGCGCCGTCGAGCTTGGCGTTCCGGAAGACCGCGCCGGTCAGCACGCTGCGCTTGAGACCGGTATTGCGCAGGTCCGCGTCGCTGAAATCGGCGCCGGACAGATCGGCGCGGTCGAGGTCGGCATTGCGGATGTCGGCGTCGCGAAACACGGCGCCGGTGGCCCGACCCTTCTCGAGATCGGAGGCGAGCATCAGCGCGCCGGTGAAGTTCGCCCCGGCGACGTCGGCCTCCTCCATCTCGGCCCGCTGCAGATCGGCCTTGGCGAAATCCGCGTCGGGGAGACGCGCATACTTCAGGTCGGCGTCGCGCAGCACGCTGCGGGCGAGGCGGGCCTGCGGCAGATCGAGCTCGCGCAGGCTGGCAAAGCGCAGGTCGCATTGTTCACAGACACCTTCGACCCTCAGGCGCTCGATCATGGGGCCGGCGTCGGTGCGTTCACCTGTCTGGTCAGCCCAATCCGACCAGTAGAGCAATCCCCCTGCGATGACCACGAGCAGGAGGAACCCGATCAGGACGATCTTCTTCATGTCGCCATCCTGTTGCACGCGCGGCCGGCCGGTGGGCCGGGCGATGCCGGGATGCCTGCGAGAACATCCCGGCAGCGGACTATGCTGCGCCCGACGCTGCTGCGCCAGTGTCTGCATGGCCGCTGCGGTCATCGGGAGCGCGCCGGGCGCGGCGCGATATGCGGTGGTCGGCACGGCATGGCCTTGGCGCGGCACATGCACGGCGGGACGTGGCAACGCAAGAGCGTGCCGAACCGGAGCAAGGTGACCGTCCCGATGCGCTACACCGTTCCATCGCGGGTCGACTGGGTGGATATCGCCAAGGGCATCTGCATCATCCTGGTGGTGCTGATGCATTCGACGCTGGGCGTGGAGAAGGCCGTCGGGGCGGACGGCTGGCTGCACGGTCTGGTGGCCTTCGCCCGGCCGTTCCGGATCCCCGCCTTCTTCCTGATCGCCGGACTGTTCCTGGCTCGCCGCATCGACCAGCCCTGGCGGGCGTATGCCGACAGCAAGGTCCTGCACTTCGCCTATTTCTACGTGCTGTGGCTGGTGATCCAGTGCCTGGTCAAGTGCGGATTGGAGGCCGAGCGTTGGGATCTCGTGCCGCTGCACATGCTCGAGGGGCTGGTGCAGCCCTATGGCACGCTTTGGTTCATCTACATGCTGCCCGTCTTCTTCGTCGCGACCCGGCTGCTGCGCGACGTCCCGGCTCCCGTCGTGCTGGTCGGGGCAGCGATGCTGCAGATCGCACCGATCGAAACCGGGTGGCTTCCCGTTGACGAATTCGCCGACCGGTTCGTGTTCTTCTATGCGGGCCATGCGCTGGCGCCGTTCATCTTCCGGTTCGCCGAGACGGTGCGCAGCGACCATCGGCCGGCGGCAGCCGCGTTGTTGGTCTGGGCGGTGATCAACGGGATCGCCGTCTGGGCCGGTGTGGCGGGGCTGCCGGGCGTGGCGCTGGCGCTCGGGGCAGCAGGTGCCGCAGCGGTCGTCGCCGCTTCGGTGCTGCTGGTGCCGACCATCGCCGCCGTGCCGCTGCGCTATTGCGGCGCGCACTCGATCGTCATCTATCTGGCCTTCGTGCTGCCGATGGCGGCGACGCGAATCGCTCTGGTCACAACCGGCCTCGTGCCCGATGTCGGCACCATGTCGCTGATCGTCACCGTCGTCGCGGTCACGGGGCCGCTGATGCTGGAACGGATCGTGCGCGGCACCCGCCTCGACCTGCTGTTCGTGCGTCCGGCCTGGGCGCGGCTGGGAGATCGCCGGACTCTGGTGGCGGCTGAGTAGCGAGGTAGCGGAATAGCGGACGGCGAAGGGGGTCGCCAAGCCGGCCGGCTCGCGGCATAGTCGCGGCCATGCCAGAGACCCAACCCAACGCCCAGCCACAGCCGATCGGGCCCGGAGACCACCTGTTCCTGGTGGACGGATCGTCCTTCGTGTTCCGCGCCTTCTTCCAGTCGATGAACCAGGCTGCGAAGTACAACTATCGCTCCGATGGCCTGCCGACCGGCGCGGTGCGGCTGTTCTGCACCAAGCTGTACCAGTTCATCCGCGAAGGGGCGGTCGGCATCCGGCCGACGCATCTGGCCATCGTCTTCGACAAGTCCGAAGAGACGTTCCGCAAGGACCTCTATGCGGACTACAAGGCGAACCGGAAGGAGCCGCCGCCCGATCTGGTGCCGCAGTTCCCGCTCATGCGCGCGGCGGTGAGGGCATTCGGGCTCGAGCCGATCGAGAAGGCGGGATACGAGGCCGACGATCTGATCGCCACCTATGCCTGTCAGGCGGCGGCGGCCGGGGCGGACGTCCTGATCATCTCGGCCGACAAGGACCTGATGCAGATCGTCACGCCGCGCATCCAGTTCTACGATTTCGAATCCGGGACCAGGGGCAAGCCCGGCTATCGGCCCGAGCGCAAGATCGACGTCGCCGGCGTGATCGACTACTTCGGCGTTCCGCCGGACAAGGTTACCGACGTGCAGGCGCTGGTCGGTGACGCCTCCGACAACGTGCCCGGCGTTCCCGGAATCGGTATCAAGACCGCCGCGCAGCTGATCGCCGAATTCGGTGACCTCGAGACGCTGCTGGCGCGCGCCGGTGAGATCAAGCAGCCGAAGCGGCGGGAGAACCTGATCGCCCATGCCGACCAGGCGCGGATGTCGAAGGCGCTCGTGACCCTCGACTGCCATGTCCCGCTGGATGTCGATCTGGCAGCCTTGCGCATGCCCGAGATCGACGCCACCCGTCTCGTCGCCTTCCTCAAGGCGATGGAATTCACCACGCTGACCAGGCGGGTGGCCGAGGCCTACGGCATCGACATGGACGCCGTCGCGCCGGATCCCGACTATGCGGCGGGCGCCTACCGGTTCGAGATTGGGCGGAAGGGTTCTGGCGAGACCGGCACCGACGCGGACGCCGAGGCGGGGGCGGCGCCGGCGCCGGGCGGCGAGGAACCCGCCGGCGCGACGCCGCCCGGCACCGAGGCCGCGCCAGGGACGCCGGCGGCGGCGGCGGAGCGGCTGATCGCCGAGGCGCGGGCTGCGGCCTGGGACCGCTCCGCCTACGAGATCCTGCGCACGCGTACAGACCTCGAGCACTGGATCGGCATGGCGCGCGAGGCGGGAGTGGTCGCCGTCGACACCGAGACGACCAGCCTCGATTCGATGCGGGCCGAGCTCGTCGGCGTCTCGCTCGCCGTGGCGCCCGGCCGGGCCGCCTATGTGCCGCTCGGCCACACGGGCGGCGACGACCTCCTGGGCGGCGGGCTGCTGGCGGACCAGATCCCGTTGGCAGACGCGCTCGCCGCGCTGAAGCCGCTGCTCGAGGACCCGTCGATCCTCAAGATCGGGCAGAACATCAAATATGACATGATCGTGTTCGCCCGGCACGGCGTCGCAGTCGGGCCCATCGACGACACGATGCTGCTGTCCTACGCGCTGGACGGGGGCGTCAGCGGCGGCCACGGCATGGACGAACTCGCCCGCCGCTGGCTGAACCACACCTGCATCAGCTACGACGAGGTGACCGGCACCGGAAAGGCGCGGATCGGCTTCGAGCGTGTGGCGATCGACAAGGCGGCCGATTACGCGGCGGAGGATGCCGACGTGACGCTGCGCCTGTGGCGGGTGCTGAAGGCGCGACTGGTCGCCGAGCGCATGGTCACGGTCTACGAGACGCTCGAGCGTCCGATGGTCGGCGTCCTTGCCCGCATGGAACAGCGCGGCATCTCGATCGACCGGCAGATCCTGTCGCGGCTGTCGGGCGAGTTCGCGCAGGCGATGGCGGGACTGGAAGCGGAGATCCACGAGCTTGCCGGCGAGACGTTCAACCTCGGTTCGCCCAAGCAGCTTGGCGATATCCTGTTCGGCAAGATGGGGCTGCCGGGTGCCAGGAAGACCAAGACCGGCGCCTGGGCGACCGGCGCCGACATCCTCGAGGAACTGGCGGATGCGGGCCACGAGCTGCCCCGCAAGATTCTCGAATGGCGCCAGCTCTCCAAGCTGAAGTCCACCTATACCGACCTGCTGCCGGGCTTCGTGCACCCGCAGACCGGACGGGTCCACACCGACTTCGCGCTGGCGGCGACCACGACGGGCCGGTTGTCCTCGTCGGATCCCAACCTGCAGAACATCCCGGTCCGCACCGAGGCGGGCCGCAAGATCCGCCGCGCCTTCGTCGCTGCGCCAGGCTACCGGCTGGTCTCGGCCGACTACAGCCAGATCGAGCTGAGGGTGCTTGCCCACATTGCCGACATTCCGCAGCTTAAGCAGGCCTTCGCCGAGGGGCTCGACATCCACGCGCTGACCGCATCGGAGATGTTCGGCGTCCCGGTGGAGGGCATGGACCCGATGGTGCGGCGCCGCGCCAAGGCGATCAATTTCGGCATCATCTACGGCATCTCCGCCTTTGGTCTGGCCAACCAGCTCGGCATCTCCCGGGACGAGGCGCGCGACTACATCGCGCGATATTTCGAGCGATTCCCCGGTATCCGCGACTACATGGAGGCGATGAAGGCGCAGGCGCGCGACAAGGGCTTCGTCACCACCTTGTTCGGGCGCAAGTGCCACTATCCACTGAGCGAAGCGCGCTCGTCGGCGGAGCGCAGCTTCATGGAGCGCCAGGCGATCAACGCGCCGATCCAGGGCTCGGCCGCCGACATCATCCGTCGGGCAATGGTCCGCATCGAGGACCAACTCGATGCTGCGGGCGCCGAGGCGCGGATGCTCCTTCAGGTCCACGACGAACTGGTGTTCGAGGTGCCGGAGGACGGCGTCGAGGCCGCCCTGCCGGTGATCGTCCGGACGATGGAGACGGCGGCCGAACCGGCCGTTTCGCTGTCGGTGCCGCTCAAGGTCGACGCGCGGGCCGCCGGCAACTGGGAGGAGGCGCACTGAGGTGCGCCTGCCCGCTCGCCCGCCGGACAGTGTCTGCGCGCCGTGAGCCAGACCTCTGGCGATCTCGGGTTGCCGCGCGATGAACCGCGACAGCGTGCGGGCAGGCGTGCAGGCGTCGATGCAGGCATACCGCGTCTGGTCCGGGAAGCCGGCACTGGAAGGGGCCTCGGCCGTCGATGTGACTGAGGCTGCGTGGGGCAGGGCGCAGCGCCGTGGTCAAGCGGCGGCGCAGACAGGGCGCGGGTGCGCCGGCAGGACCAGGGCAGGCGGCTTCACCTCTGCGTTCGCGCAGCACGGCCATGCACCGCCTTGCGTTGATCGGTGCGGGAGCGCGGCTAGAGTAAGGGGGGCACGTCGCGTGCAAACAAGGGAGGAAATGCCGATGAGCGAACGGTCGACCTCGATTCCGTCCATGGATCGTCGCAGGGTCCTGGGTCTGGCCGGGGCCGGCGCGGCCGCGACTCTGACTGCCCCGGCCGTCGTGCGCGCCCAGGAACGGATCACCTGGACGATGCCGATCGCCTGGCCGAAGAACACGCCCGGCGTCGGCGTCAATGCGCAGCGCGTCGCCGACATGATCGGCGAGATGTCGGGCGGGCGACTGACCGTCAACCTGTTCGGTGCGGGCGAACTGGTGCCGCCGTTCGAGGTGTTCGACGCGGTGTCGCAGGGCACCGCCCAGATCGGGCACGGGACCGCCTATTTCTGGCAGGGCAAGAACCCGGCATTCCACTTTTTCACGGGCGTTCCTTTCGGACTGACGGCGCAGGAGCATGCCGGCTGGCTCTATTTCGGCGGGGCGCAGGAGCTGTGGAACCGTGCCTACGAGCCGTTCGGCGTGATCCCGTTCTACGCAGGGTCGTCGGGACCGCAGGCCGGCGGCTGGTTCGGCAAGGAGATCAACAGCCTCGACGATCTCAAGGGCTTCAAGATGCGGATCGCGGGGCTCGGCGGCGAGGTGATGCGCCGGCTGGGGGTGAATGTCGTGCTGCTGCCGCCGGGCGAGATCTTCGCGGCGCTGCAGGGCGGCACCATCGACGCGGCGGAGTGGATCGGGCCGTGGAACGATCTTGCCTTCGGTCTCTACAAGGTGGTCAAGTATTACTACATGCCGGCCTTCCACGAGACGGGGCCGGCCCTGGAGGTGATCGTCAACAAGGCAGCCTACGAGGCGCTTCCGGACGATCTGAAGGCGATTGTCCGACGTGCGGCGATGGCGGCTGCCGACCAGACCTTCGCCGATTTCACCTATCACAATGCCGAGTCGTTCGGCCCGATCCTCGAGCAGGCGGGCGTGCAGTTGCGGACCTGGCCGGACGACGTGGTGATGGCGCTGGCCAAGGAATCCGAAAAGGTGCTCGCCGAGCTCGGCAATGCCAACGCGCTGGCGAAGGAGATCTACGACTCCTTCGTCGCCTATCGCCGCAAGGCCGCCGCCTACGCCAAGGCGAGCGATCAGCGGATGCTGGAGATGCGTTCGATGGCGCTCGGAGTGTAGCGAACCGTTGCCCGCGGGGCCGCGGCCGCCTCAAGCGCCGAAGCGGTCGCGGATCATCGCGTACAGCGCACGGATCGTCTGCGCCTCGCCGCCCTCGGGCCGGGCGGGGCGGCTGGACTGGTTCCAGCAATAGGCGTCGAGATGCGCCCACGCTGTGCCGTCTCCGACGAAACGGCACAGGAAAATCGCCGCCGTGATCGCGCCGGCGAAGGGTGAGGCGCCGGCGTTATTGATGTCCGCCACCTTCGAATCGATCATAGACCCATAGGGGCGCCACAGCGGCAGCCGCCAAACCGGGTCGGCGACAGAGTCGCCGGCGCGCGCAATGGCCGCGGCGAGCCGATCGTCCGGACTGAACAGCGCCGGCAGATCGGGGCCGAGCGCGACCCGCGCGGCGCCGGTAAGGGTGGCGATGTCGATGACAAGCTCGGGCGACTCCTCGCAGGCGAGGCTCAGCGCGTCGGCGAGCACGAGACGGCCCTCCGCGTCGGTATTGCCGATCTCGACGGTCGTGCCGTTGCGACCGCGCAGCACGTCGCCCGGCCGGAAGGCATTGGCACCGATCGCGTTCTCCACCGCAGGGATCAGTACGCGCAGACGGACCTCGAGGCCCGCCGACATGATCATCGCGGCAAGGCCGAGCACGCAGGCGGCGCCGCCCATGTCCTTCTTCATCAACAGCATCGCCGCCGACGGCTTGATGTCGAGCCCGCCGGTGTCGAAGCAGACTCCCTTGCCGACGAGCGTCAGCTTCGGCGCGGTGGCCGCGCCCCAGGTCAGGTCGATGAGCCGCGGCGCCCTGTCGCTGGCACGGCCGACCGCATGGATCATCGGCAGCCGCGCCTCGAGCAGGGCGTCGCCGGTCGTCACCTCGATCGTCGCACCATGGCGGACGGCGAGCGCACGTGCGGCGGCCTCGAGTTCGGCCGGTCCCATGTCGTTGGCCGGTGTGTTGATCAGGTCGCGGGCAAGGTGGACTCCGGCCGCGATCCGCTCGATCTCGGCCGCATCGACACCGTCCGGAGCCACGAGCGAAACCCGCCCGGCGGTTGCCTTGCGATAGGTATCGAAGCGATAGGCACCGAGCAGCACCGCCAGCGCGGCGAGGGCGGCATCGTCGGGCGCGTTGGCGAACCGGTAGGTGCCGGCCGGCAGCTGGTCGACGAGCTTGCCAGGCAGCAGCGGCGTGCGCTCGATGTCGCCCGGCTTGCCGAGGCCGAAGAGGACGAGGCCGAGGCCGCCGTCGGTATCCGGCAGGAGCGCCACGCGGCCAGCCTTCGGCTCGAAGCCGCTTGCCCTCGCGAAGGCCCGCTGGGTCTCGGTCAGCTCCGCGAGACAGGCGTCGATGGCACCGGCATCGACAAAGCGGATCGGCACGGCGCGATCGGCCTCGGTCGGGGGCAGCAGGCGGTCGGTCATCGGCGGCTCCGGATCGGGAATCGTCTTCGGCCCGGACCCTAGAGCAAATCCGCGAGAGGTGGAAACCGGTTCTCGGTCAGGAATTGCGACGAAACAGGGGGTTAGGGAAGATCATCGGGCTTGCGGGACACTGACGGGCTCAGGGCAACCGACCCCACGACGACAGCCGGGTCTGGCGCCCGCAAGCCGCCGGCGCGGTGACTTAACCGACTGTTAGGGTTACCGGAGTATTGACGGCACGACAGGTCGGGTGATGCCCGGGCAGGTAGCGGACAAGGGTGTAGATGTCGGTGCGCGCGTATCGTTCGATGTTCACCTCGGTCGCGGTGCTGGCCGCGGCGCTGGCAGTTGCCGGCTGCAAGACGACTGGCGAGCACACCGGCTCGATCGGCAGGACGGCGCTTGCTACGGCGGAGCCGTCGCCCGAGCTGAAGCGGGCCGCCGAGCTGCAGAAGCGGTACGAACGCAATCCGAAGGACCCCGAAGCGGCACTTGCCTTAAGCGACAGCCTGAAGGCGCTCGGGCGCGACGCCGATGCGCTCGCGGTACTCAAGTCCGCGGCCGATGCCAATCCGTCCAACGCCAAGGTGCTCGCCGCCTATGGGCGCACCTCGCTGAAGCTGGGCAATGCCGGCGAGGCCAATGTCGTGCTGCAGAAGGCGCAGGCTGCCGGGGCGCAGGATGCCAAGGTGCTGTCGGCGCAGGGGGCTGCCCTCGACCAGCTCGGCAAGAACGAGGAGGCGCGCCAGCTCTATGCCCGCGCCCTCGCGCTGGCGCCGGACGATCCTGCGATCCTCAGCAATCTCGGTCTGTCCTATGCCCTGTCGAACCGCATCGGAGACGCCGAGGCGACGCTGCGCCGGGCCGCTGCGGCGCCCGGCGCGGATGCCCGGGTGCGACAGAATCTCGCTCTGGTGTTGGGCCTGCAGGGCAAGTTCGAGGAGGCAGAACGGATCGCGCGCCAGGATCTGCCACCCGAGGACGTCCAGGCCAACATGGCCTATCTGCGCAGCATGATGAGCAGCCCCGCCCGCTGGCAGAAGATCAAGGCGATGAACGGCTGAAGGCGGTTCACGCAGAAACCCTGTCGCCGCCGACGCCGCCCGTCGTCCGCGACGGGACATCCGGCATCATTCCGGACGGCGCAAGGCCGATCCGCGATGGGGCGGGCATCGCAGGCGTGCCGGCTCTGCCATCGCGCTGCTCGTCTCCGGGAAGCATCCTAGGCGAACAGGTCCGGATTGGCCTCGACGATCTGTGGCAGCCGCTCGATCGAACCGGACAGGTGGTGGCGCATGGCGCTCGCGGCGGCGTCCGGGTCGCCGGCCTCGATCGCAGCGACCACGGCGCGATGGCCGGCGAGCACGGACGCAAGCTTCTCGCGGCGCGGCAGATCGAGCGACCGCAGCCGGGCGAGATTGCCGCAGCGAGCGGTGATGTGCCGGTGCAGATTGGACTGTCCGACGCCCTCGAACAGCGCCTCGTGGAAGGCCTCGTCAAGCTGCTTGAACAGGGCGACCTGCTCGACGTCGTCGGCGAGCGCCTCCTGCATCTTCACCAGCCCCTTGACCTTGAGGATCGTCGCCGGATCGCCGATCTCGGCGAGCCGCCGGGCGACGTCGCGTTCGACCGCGGTGCGCAGGAAGTGCTCCTCGCGGATGCGGGCGATGCCGATCCGGGTGACGACCGTGCGCGACTGGGGGAAGGACACCACCAACCCGTCCTGCTCCAGCCGCAGAATCGCCTCGCGAACCGGCGACTGGCTGACGCCGAAGGCATCGGCGAGATCACCGCGCGACAGCGTGGTGTCGGGCGGAAGCTCGATGGCCACGATACGGCGCCGGATCTCCTCGTAGACGCGGGCAGAGGCCGGCACGTGCGAGGTCCGGACCGTTTCGTTCGTGAAGGGCAGGGCTCCGGGCCGGTGGGTGGTCTCGTTCATCTGATCCCGTTCGGCGGGCCGGCGGCGGGGTCGGCTGGTGATCATGGCGATTACATCAAGCTGCGCGGAAGATACAGCGCCAGCTCAGGAAATGCCGCGAGAATCACGAAGAACAGGATCATCGCCATGAAGAAGGGCAGAGATGCCCGAGAGAAGGTGCCAACCTTGCAGCCGAGCGCGCCGCAGACGGTGAACATGATCACGCCGACCGGCGGGGTCACGCCGCCGAAGTTGATGAGGGTGACGATCAGGATGCCCATGTGGATCGGATCATAGCCGGCGCCGACCAGCACCGGCATGACGATCGGGGTAACCAGCAGGATGTTGGCGGCGCCCTCCAGGAACATGCCGCTGATGATCAGAAGGATGATCACCAGGACGAGGATGAACACCGGATCGGAGGTCAGCGTCGTTACCAGCTCGGTGATCTGCTGCGGGCCGCGCTCGAGGGTGACGGCATAGCCGAGCACGGCGGCCATCATGATCAGCAGCATTACCATCCCGAGGTCGCTGACGGATCCGCGGAACGCCTCGTAGGTCCGGGCCCAGTCCAGTTCCCGGTAGACCACGGTACCGATGAACAGCGCATAGGCGACGAGGAATACGCCGGCTTCGGTGGCAGTGAAGAAGCCGAAGCGGAAGCCGACGATGAGGATCACCGGAAAGAGCAGCGACCAGACGCTGTCGAGGAAGCTGCGTGCAAGCTCCCGGCCCGAGGGAATCCGGTCGAGATCCGGCGCGTAGCCATGGCGTCTTGCGACGATCCAGGTGGTCAGCATCAGCACGCCAGTCAGCGCGATGCCCGGGAGGATGCCGGCCAGGAACAACCGGCCGATAGACACCTCGTTGATGAAGCCGAACAGAATGAGCCCGATGCTCGGGGGGATGGTCGCGGTGATGATCGAGCCGAAGGCGAGAATCGCCGCAGTATGGCCCTTCGAATAGCCCTGTTCGAGCATGCCGGGTCCGAGTACGCGGGATTCCATCGCCGCGTCGGCGACCGCCGAGCCGGAGATGCCGCCCATCATGAAGCTCAGCATGATCGACACCTGGGCGAGACCGCCCGCCATCCAGCCGGTCAGCAGGCGCGAGAAGCGGATCAGCCGCTCGGTGATGCCGGTCGCATTCATCAGGTTGCCGGCCAGGATGAAGAACGGCACCGCGAGCAGCGGGAAATTCTGCGTCGCGGTGACCATCTTCTGCAGCACCACCGTGGGCGGCATGGTACCGGTCATCGTGAAGACCGGAATGGCCGCAAGCGCCAGCGCGAAGGCGACCGGCAGGCCGATGACCAGGAAGGCGACGAACAGGCCGCCGATCAGAAGCAGCATCATGTCGTGCTCCGCCCGCGAATGGCCGCATAGAGCTGCACCAGCAGGGTCCGCAGCATCAGGACCAGCCCGAATGGCATCGCAGCGTGGATGTAGGAGGCGGGCATCTGGGTCGCGCCCACAAGGCTGCGATGCATCAGGGCCGTGTTGCGGAGCGAATGGAACAGCAGGAAGCCGAGCAGGCCGATCATCACCAGCAGATTGGCGATCGCCAGGATGCGTGCGGCGGCGGGTGATAGCCGGTCGAGCACCATCGACAGGCCGAAGTGGCGGTCCTGCTGGAGTGCAAGGTCTGCGGCGAGCATCACCAGCCAGACGAACATCAGCTGGGCAATCTCCACCGACCAGATGATCGGCGCGCCATAGGCCCGGGTTATCGCGGCAACGCCGACCAGGAGCACGATTGCCGCGAGCAGAAGGGCGGCGCAGGCAAATTCGACGCGCTGATACATCCGACCGCCCGGGTCCGCCCGTTGTCGCCTCCGTTCCCGGATATCCTATCGGCCGAGCACCGTCCTGACGATCTCCGCCTCCCTGGTGAGATCGAGCGTCTCATAGACGCCGGCAGCGGCCGCCTTGAATGGCGCAAGATCGACGTCGGCGACCGTGACGCCGGACGCGGCGATGTCCCCAAGTGCCTTCTCGCCAAGTTCAATGGTAAGGGCAGAGGCATAGCGACCGTTCTCGACGGCGAGATCGCGGATGATCTTCTGGTTGTCGGGCGAGATCTGGTCCCAGGCATCCTTGCCGACCACCAGCGCGGTGACGAGCTGGATGTGTCCGGTCTTGGTGACATTGCTGACGACTTCGTACAGCTTGGCGCCCCAGATGGCGGTCGGCTGGGCCTCGGCGGCGTCCAGTGTTCCGAGCTGCAAGGCGGAATAGACCTCGCCCCACGGCATCGGTGTCGGCTCAGCGCCCATCGCCCGGATCGTCTCGATCCACACCGGAGCACCAATGGTGCGCATCCTGAGCCCCTTCAGATCCTCCGGCGAGGCGACCGGCTTCTTGGTCAGCGTGTGGCGCGGGCCCTGGTACCAGTTGGAGGCAAGCATGACCAGGTTGGCCTTTTCGGCCAGCTCGTTGCCCCAGGCGATGTATTCCTCTGAGAGGGCGAACTTGTCGGCGTCGTCATACGTGTCGAACAGGAACGGTGCCGACATGATGGCAAGCGAGGGAACGAAGCTCGACAGGCGTGCCACGTCGGTGACGGTGCCGACATTGGCGCCGGCACGCGCCTGATCGAGCATTTCGGTCGTGTCGCCGAGCTGCGAGTTGTGGAAGACCTCGATGATCACCTCGCCGTTCGTGGCCTTCTCGACATCCGTCTTGAACTTCTCGAGGCCCTGTCCCATCGGGTCGGTGGGCGCAAGCACCGTGCCGATGCGCAGCGTCGTGGCAGCGGACGCAGGCGCGGCGAGGCCGATGGCGGCCGCGATGGCGGTGCATGCGAAGAGGGTCTTCAAACTGATGGTCATGCGTCTTCTCCCCGGAATGTGCGGCCGCAGCCCACTAACTGATATTTTAGTTGTATTGAGATACTACGTAGGCTAGCTGTAGTCTGTCAATGCGGAATCTGGCGGCAGCGGGTGCAGCGGCCCGGCCGGCGCGCCGGTCGAACCGCGCGCAACAGACGGGTGGACAGGGGGGATGCGGTCGGCATGACGGGCAATCTGCACTTCGAGGTCGTGTCGTCCGTGCGCGCCGCGCTCGGCGAGAGCCCCGTCTGGTGCGACCGCGGGACGGGCGTCTGGTGGGTCGACATCGACGGACACGCGCTGTTGCGCAGCCGCTGTCCGGGCGGGGAGACCGACAGATGGACGACACCGGAGACTCCGGGTTTCGTGGTTCTGACCGAAGCCGGATCTCCCGCTGTGGGCATGGAGAGCGGCATCTTCCTGTTCGACCCGGATACCGGCGGTTTCGAGCGGGTGGTGCCGCAGGGCACTGCCGGTCTGCGGTTCAACGACGCCACGGTCGATGCCGAAGGGGTTCTGTGGGCCGGTACCATGGCGATCGCCGATGCTGCTCCGGTCGGCACCGTGTACCGGATCGCGGCCGATGCCGTCGCCGCGCCGGTGCTGGACGGGTTCATCACGCCCAACGGTCTCGCCGTCGATGCCAGCCGCCGACGGCTCTATGTGTCGGACTCCCATCCCTCCGTGCAGACGGTTTGGACCTGCGATCTCGATGCGACCGGGCGACCCGGCCCGCCTGTGCCGTTCGTCGCGATGCACGCCATGGCCGGGCGTCCGGACGGCGCCTCGCTCGACCGGGACGGCAACTACTGGATCGCCGCCGTCGGCGGCGGCGTCGTTTACGTGTTCACGCCCGACGGCGCGCATCTCGATACCGTTGCCACGCCGTTCGCGGCACCGACCAAGATTGCCTTCGGTGGCCCGGATGCGGCGCTTGCCCTGCTCACCTCGAAGGGTGGGCCAGCGCCGGAGGGGGCGCTCGCCGTCGCCAGGCTGAGCGGAACGCCCTGGTCGGGGTGTGCACCGGCCCGCTGGCGGCTGAACGGCGGCAGGTCGGCATGAGCGTCGGGCAGGCGGGCATCGACGGGAGGAAGGCCAGGTCATGACGAGAAAGACGCCAGGCGAACTGCGCAGCGCTCGATGGTTCGCCCCCGACGATCTCAGATCGTTCGGCCATCGGTCGCGGCTGATGCAGATGGGGCTTGGCCCCGAGGACTGGGCGGGCCGTCCGGTGATCGCCATCATCAACACCTGGTCGGAAGCGCAACCTTGCCACATGCACTTCCGCGAGCGCGCCGCCGACATCAAGCGGGGTGTTCTGCAGGCCGGCGGCCTGCCGATGGAATTGCCGGCGCTGTCACTGTCGGAGAGCCTGGTGAAGCCGACCACCATGCTCTACCGCAACATGCTGGCGATGGAGACCGAGGAGCTGCTGCGATGCCACCCGATCGACGGCGTGGTGCTGATGGGCGGCTGCGACAAGACCACGCCGGCGCTGATCATGGGCGCAATCAGCGCCGGCCTGCCGATGATCTTCTTTCCCGCCGGGCCGATGTTGCGCGGCAACTTCCGCGGACAGTCTCTCGGCTCGGGATCGGATGCCTGGAAGTACTGGGACGAGCGTCGCGCCGGCAATCTCGGCGCGGAGGACTGGGCAGGGCTGGAGGGCGGCATCGCCCGGTCCTACGGCCACTGCATGACCATGGGCACCGCGAGCACGATGACCGCCATCGCCGAGGCGATTGGATTGACGTTGCCGGGCGCCAGTTCGATTCCCGCAGCCGATTCGGCCCACACGCGGCTCGCCAGCGCCTGCGGTCGGCGCATCGTCGAGATGGTCTGGGAGGACCTGCGGCCGGCGCGGATCGTCACCGCGGCGTCGGTCCGCAATGCGGCGACCGTTGCGATGGCGACCGGCTGCTCGACCAATGCCGTCATCCACCTGATTGCGATGGCGCGACGGGCAGGTGTCGCCTTGACGCTCGACGACCTCGACGGCATCGGCCGCACGACGCCGGTCATCGCAAACATCCGCCCGAGCGGCAGCCGCTACCTGATGGAAGACTTCTACTATGCCGGCGGCCTGAGGGCGCTGATGAACCGGCTCGGCGACAGGCTCGACCCCACCCCGCTGACGGTGTCGGGGCGGCCGATCGGGGAGACGATCGCCGGCGCCGAGGTCTACAATGACGACGTCATTCGCAGTCTCGACGATCCCGTCTATCCCGAAGGGGCGCTGGCGGTGCTCAAGGGCAATCTCGCGCCCGACGGCTGTGTCATCAAGCCATGCGCCTGCGATCCGGGGCTGTTGCGCAACGAGGGCCGTGCGCTGGTGTTCGACAGCTATCCCGAGATGAAGGCGGCGGTGGAGGACCCGGACCTCGACGTTGAGCCGACGGACGTGCTGGTGCTGCGCAATGCCGGCCCGCAGGGAGGGCCGGGGATGCCGGAATGGGGCATGCTACCGATCCCGACACGGCTGCTGCGGCGCAATATCCGCGACATGATCCGCATCTCGGATGCCCGGATGAGCGGGACGTCCTACGGCGCCTGCATCCTGCATGTGGCGCCAGAAGCATTCATCGGCGGCCCGCTCTGTCTGCTCAGGACCGGCGACATCGTGCGGGTCGATGTGCCGGCGAGATCGATCGACATGCTGGTCACGGAGGAGGAACTGGCCCGCCGCCGCGCTGCGTGGACGCCTCCTGAACCCTACTATCCGCGCGGCTACGGCCAGATGTTCGCCCGGCACGTGTCGCAGGCCAACGAAGGGTGCGATTTCGATTTTCTCGAGACCCGGCCCGGGGCGGACATCCCCGAGCCCGACATCTACTGACTGAGATCCTGATCCGATCCTGAACGGGACCCCGACATGACGCTCAAGCCTGAGACCCGCGCCCGCCTCGCAGGCGTCTCCTGTGCCACGCTGACCACGGCGCTGTTCAAGCGCGGCCTGCGCAACGTCTTCCTGCAGGATGTACGCCCCGTGGCGCCAAAGGGGCGCAACATGGTCGGGCCGGCCTTCACGCTGCGCTATATTCCGGCGCGGGAGGACCTCAACACGCTTGCCGTGTTCGAGGATCCGAATCATCCGCAGCGCCGGGCCGTCGAGACCTGTCCGGCGGGCCACGTGCTCGTGATGGACAGCCGCCGCGATCCGCGCGCGGCGTCGGCGGGCGACATCCTGGTGCGACGCCTCATGGTCCGCGGCGTTGCCGGCGTGGTGACCGACGGCGGCTTCCGGGACAGCCCGACGATCGCGCGGCTCGACATTCCCGCCTATCACAATCGCCCGTCGGCACCGACCAACCTGATCCAGCATCAGGCAATCGAGATCGACGGGCCGATCGGCTGCGGCGGGGTGGCGGTCTTCCCCGGCGATGTCGTGGTCGGCGACGACGAGGGGGTGGTGATCATTCCGGCGGCGATCGCCGACGAGATCGCGGTCGAGGCCGAGCAGATGACGCTGTTCGAGGATTTCGTCGCCAGCCGCGTCGATGCCGGCCAGTCGATCATCGGGCTCTACCCGCCGACCCGGCCCGAGACCCGCACGGCCTTCGAGGCCTGGAAGCGCGATCGCGGCCTCTGAGCGCGGCACTGCCGCCGCGCCCATGGTTGTTCAGGCACGCGCTGCGCGACGCGGGCGCCTTGCACCGCCGCCGGACGCAAGTCGGGCCGGGCCGCATCGGGCCGCCCCAAAAAGCCCCCGGCTCCGGACGAGGTCCGCCGGAGCCCGCTGGCTCCTGCGGGCCCCTCTCCGAAGCCGGGCGCAGTTGGGCCTGGCGGCACCCTATACAGCCAGGCTCGGCTTGCGTCCGGCGAACCGGGCAACGATCTCAGCGGTCGTCGCCACCTCGCAAAGCAATCCGGCGATCGCTGTCGCCACGTCGTGCACCTGTCCCTCAGACTGCTCGCCGAGTCCGCGGCTGGCGCTGGCATCTGCCACCAGCAGGGCACGGTGTCCGCGGTGATGAGCGTCGAACAAGGTGGCGAGGCAGTTGGTCTCGCAGGTCAGTCCGGCCAGCACGAAATCCGGCCTCGACAGCGACTCCAGCAAGGCGGCGAAGGATTCGTTCGCATAGCAGGAGGGCTGAGACCGCTCGAACACCATCTCGTGCGGCCACGGCCGGAATTCCTCGATCCATTCGGCGAACGGCGTCGCCCGGTTGAAGAACGGCTCGCGCTTGAGCAGACGGAAGTGAGCGATCGGGAATCCGCGCTTGCGGGCGAATTCGAGCAGCCGCATGCAATTGCCCGTCCAGGGCTGGCGATGCCGCAGTGCATGGGCCCGACCGTCGACGACATATTCCCGCTGCAGGTCGACGAACAGGAACAGCGGGGTCCCGAAATCGTCGGAGACGCGGGGAAAGCGAATGACGCTCATCGGGCCCTCCTCGGTCAGGCTGCTTCTCTGCCGTGCATCGGCGAGGTGACGGGACGGGCGACCGAGCGCTCGAGTACGCCCGGCTTGTGCCATTCGCCCTCGGGACGGATCAGCTCGTACGGGTCGCTGTCGAGGGTCAGCGGATCAGGGTGCGGTTCGACCTCGAGCAGCATCTCCGTATAGGAGTAGTCGGAGAAGACGAGCTTGCGGTTGTCGCCCATCGGCCTGGCGCCGAACCGGCTCCAGAACTTCACCAGCCGGTCCTGTGCATGGCCGTAGATCTGCGTGTAGCCCTTCTTGCGGGCGAGTTCGATGCCCGCCCAGACGATGTCGAAGGACAGGCGCGAATTGCGGAACTCGTGGCGCACCGCCAGGCGCTCGAGCTTGGCGAAGGAGGCGAAGAAGCGGGCGCGCAGGCAGGCGGCCGGTTCGTCTCCCATGTAGCCGATCAGATGCGTGGCGCTGAAGTCGTTGCCGTCGAACTCCTCCAGGTAGGGGCAGGTCTGCTCGCTCATGAACACTGCCGCGCGGATCGCCACCACCTTCATCATGTCGTCCAGCGTCCGGGCGACCTTGATGCCGTAGGGTTTGCGCGGGGCCTCGGGGTCGGCGTCCGATTGGCCATAGCTTGCATAGATGGGCGGTTTCATCCGAAGTCTCCCTGTTATTCGGTGTCCACCAGCCCGCTACCCCGGTTGGCGATGCGAACGTAGCGATGCAGGTCCGGAAAGCCCGAATGGACCGGCCGGAAGCCGAGATTGGCCATCAACCGGGCGCCCGGTACGGTCGTCGGAGGGGCGTAGAGGTTGGCGGTGGCATAGCGGTCCGCCTGGAGGAAGCGGCTGATCGCGCAGATGCCCGCAGAGGCCATGCCGGGCGCCACCACGGCCCACTTGTAGATCGCCGCTGGCGCCTCGCCGGTGCGCACCGTGAGGCTTGGATCGGGATAGCCGGTGTTGAACTCGCCGAGCAGCAGGGCCTCGAGGCCCTCCGCACTCAGATGCAGCATCGCGTAGACCCCGCGGGTCCGCCCTTCCGAACGGAACACCCAGGCGCTCTCGCTGTTGCGCGTGATCACGCGTGCCACCGCTTCCACGGCCGAGGCCAGCACCGGGATCTGACTGGTCGCGAAGTCGAGCAGGGCCGGGATCTCGTCGTGTCCCACCGGCGCGACCACCAGCCCGGGCCGGCTGATGCGCACCAGGTGATCGAACTCACGCCGCTGCATATTTGCACCGTCGTGATGTTCGGGCCCGATCGGCAGCCTCACGGGGCGAAGCATCGTTTACTCCAGCGGAAGCTATTGTAATTATGGTAGTATACGCGTGAGTACGCGGAAGCAGAAAATGTCGCAGAGGGATGATGCAAAAATGGAGCACCTGCTGCGGGACGCCGCGTTGCGAAACGTCTCCTGGGACGACGTGCGCATTTTCCTGATCTGTGCCGAGACACGCAGCTTCCGCAAGGCTGCAACGATACTCAAGGTAAGTTCGTCGACAGTGGTACGCCGCATCGACCGGCTCGAGCACAGCCTTGGCATCCTGCTGTTCCGGCGGATTCCCGACGGGGTGGTGCTGACCGAGGAGGCGCGCGCTATCGTCGATCATGCCAAGCGCATGGAGCTGGCGATCTACGACGTCTTCCGGCGGGTCGAGCCGCAGGATGCGACGACCCTCGGCGTGGTGCGCGTTTCGATCACCGAGGGTCTCGGAACCTATTGGGTGATGCCGCGCCTGGTACAGTTCCAGAGGCAGTTTCCGTTCCTGATCATAGACCTGCGCTGTGCGATGGAGAGTGCCGACGTGCTGCGCATGGAGGCCGACATCGCGATCCAGTTCGTGCGGCCAACCGCCCCCGAGCTCATCGTCAGCAAGCTCGGGCGACTGCATGTCTATCCGTTTGCAGCGCCGAGCTACTCGGAAATATACGGTCTGCCGAGGTCGGTGGAGGAGATGGCGCGACACCGGCTCGTAGACCAGGCGGCGCCGCAGCTCGACAGCGGCGCCTGGGCGCGGCTGCTGGGAGTCGAGGACGTCGAAGGAATCGTCTCGCTGAGGACCAATTCCAGCGCGGCGCTGCTCTATGCGGTCGAGAAAGGCGCCGGGATCGGCGCGCTGCCAAGCTATGCGCCCCTGCTCGGCGCGCCGGTCGTGCCGGTCGATATCGGCGTCCATCATTCGATGGACATCTGGATGACCTATCATCCTTCCGCGCAGCGGTTGAAGCGTGTCGGTCTTGTCACCGACTGGATCAGGAAGATCTTCGATCCCAAGGCGCATCCCTGGTTCCGCGACGAATTCATCCATCCGGACGCGCTCGGCGCCGCGCTGACCGCGGACGTGTCGGAGAACATCGGCGTCGGGTTCGCGGCCGCCGCCCCGCTCGCGGGCGAGGCGACCCGTTGGACGGGTCTGCCGATGCGGCGCAGTCGCTGACATTCCCGACAACCCCTGACATCGCCGGCGACGGGCGGGCAAGGCGCCGCGGATGGCTTCGACCGACCCTGCCAATCGACCGGATCTGTTGCCTTCAGGGCACTTTGCGGTGCAGCGACCGGTGGTATCAAATTGCCGAATCGGGCATCGCTCAGGCGATTCAGGGGTGGAACATGGACATTGGGACTGTCGAGGTATCCAGAGCTCATGCCGGTCTCGTGAACCGGCGGACGCTACTGCTCGGCGGACTGTCGCTGTCGCTGGCGGGCTGCACGGCCGAGACCATGGAAAGCTGGTCCTCCTATGCGTCGGCGGAGGGATCGCTCGATCCCAAGTTCCGGCGCACCCGTGTCCAGTACGCCACGCGCGAGAAGCCGGGCACCATCGTCGTCGATACCTCGAACCGGTATCTCTACGTCGTGGAGGAGGGCGGCATGGCGACCCGCTACGGCGTCGGTGTCGGCCGGGCCGGTTTCGCGTGGAGCGGCCGGGCGGTGGTTGGCCGCAAGGAGGAATGGCCCGTCTGGACGCCGCCGCCGCGGATGATCGCCCGCCAGCCCGAGCTGCGGAAATATGCCGGCGGCATGCCCGGTGGTCCGGACAATCCGCTCGGTGCGCGCGCGCTCTACCTCTATCGCGGCGGCCGTGACACGCTCTATCGTCTGCACGGCACCAACCAGCCGGCTTCGATCGGCCAGGCAATGTCGAGCGGCTGCATCAGGTTGCTGAATTCCGATATCGAGCACCTCTACGACCGCACGAAGATCGGAACGCCGGTGGTGGTGCTGGCCTGAGACGCGAGCCGCCTGACCCCCGGGGCGTTCGCGTCGGCTCACGCGGCGGCTGGTCTGCGGCCGTGACGCGCGCACGGATCAGCCGGCTGCAACCCGCCTGAGATGATTGTCCCAGCTCAGCGTCTGCGACGCGGACAGGATGCTGTCCGCCGCGCCGTCCGCGCCGGCCTCGATCAGGCGGCCGTCGCCCGAGGAGACGAGGAAGCCGCCGGGCCGCCGTGCCGGGGCGACGCCGCAGCCGTCGGCGATCTCGGTCGTCCCGAGGCAGTCGCCCGTTGCCGCGTCCCAATAGGCGACGATGCCGCCGCGCGGGCTCGACGTGGCGACGATGGTTCCGGAGGCGTCCACGGCGACGCTGCCGATGTAGTTCCGGAGGCGCCGCAGCACGTCGGGTGGTCCGGCGAACATCTCGATGGCATGGCCGCGGCGATGGCGGCCGACCAGCGGCGGCCGGTCGGCGTCGGAACCGTGATACTGGCCTCCGACCCAGACATGGCCGGCGGCGTCGACCGCCAGGTGGTGGAAGGCCAGCTTGTGCAGCGCTGGGTCAAGCCGGGCAAGCTCCAGCAGGTCTCCGGTCGCCGCGTCCACATAGGCGAGGGCCGGCGCCATCTCGTCGAGGTTGAGCGGCAGCTTGCCGTAGTCGGGATGCAGCAGCAGCCCGCCGTTGGCAATGCACAGCGTCCGACCGTCCGGCAGCAGCACAACCTCGTGCGGGTCCAGGCCGCCGCTGTCGAATTCGCCGATCCGCCGCAGCCCGTCCGCCGGATCATACAGGCCGAGCACGCCGCGTCCGCCAACATAGTCGTTCTCGGTGGCGACCAGCAGCCGGCCGCGGTCGGCGAAGGTGCCGTGACCGAAGAAGTGCCGGTCCTGCGCGGCGGCAACCGCCTGCAGCGGCGTCCGGCCGGTCAGATCGAACGCGACGGCGAAGCGCCCGGGCTGGCGCGCGAAGGCCACCGCGCCGGAGCCGTCCGGCCGCACCGCGAAGGAATGGCCGCGGTCACCGAGCGGTACCACCAGAACGTCGCGTCCGCGGCCATCGACCACCGCCACCTCGAACCGGCCGGCTGCCTTGCGCGCCGCGAGATAGCTCGGTGCCTCCGGTCCCTCCACGCCCCAGGCAGCTGCCGTCGACAGGCCCGCCGAGGCTGCCATCGCCAGGAACAGGCGCCGATCAATCGCCGTCGAGTGCATTGAAGCCGACCCTTGTCCCGAGCGCCGGGGCGAGCTGCTCGTTGACCGTATTGCGGATGCTGTTGAGAGCGATCACCGTATAGATCATCGCGGCCCGGTCGGGTCCGCCGGACACCGACTCGCCGACCGGTTCACGCAGGGTCTCGAGCGATTCGCGCGCCTTGCGCAGTTCGAGATCAATCGAACCGTCGATCCAGCGGCGCTCCGCGTCCAGCATCCGCGGAACGCCGATCGCGCCGTAGAAGGATGCGATCGCCCGCACATTGGTGGCAATCAGCTGCAGGGTCAGCCCGCTCCGCCACAGCGGGGCAAGCTTCGGATTGGCTGTCTCCGGCTCGCGCCCGAGGAATGGCGCGATCATTGCCTCCGAGAGGAACTGCAGCGCGGTCGTCATCGCCTTGAGACTCTCGGCGACGACCTCTTCGGCCGTCCGGTAGACCGCGCTTTGCGGACCGGGATGCGCGAACTCGCGGGCCGTGTCGGAGCCGGCCGCCCAGGCAGCGCGGATGTCCTCGGCTGTCTGGCTGAGATTGACGGCGATTGCCGCTGCGAAGCCGCACCGGAAGCGACCGGCCGGCTCGCCGGTCAGCAATGCGTCGGACCCAGTTCCGAACAGCACGAACTCCAGGGCGGGCAGGCCCTGCACGGCGACACTCTTGCCGCGCAAGGTTGCAGCGTCGAGAACGTCGGTGGAGCCCTTCGCCAGTATCTGCTCGAGCTGGCGGATCGTGACACCGCGAGGGTCCGGCCAGAAGAAGATCCGTTCGTAGCGGTTCTCCTCCACCAGCGGTCCGAAGCGCAGCACGGAGACCCGCGCCCAGGCGCCAACGGCATCGCCGAAGCGCTGCCGGGCGACCTCCAGCCGGGCCGCGCTCGGCTCGCGGCAGAGCAACTCGACGGCGCCGGAGACCGCGGCGGTCGCCGCGGCGAATTGCTGCGTGGCGGGCTGGATGTAGCGTTCGATGAGGCGATTGCCTATGTCGGACGTCTCATCGGCATGCGCCGCGCCGCCGCAGAGCAGGCAGGATGCGGTGACCAGCACGACCGAGATGACGTGACGAAGCACTTAGAGCGACTCCAGGAAACGGACCAGCGCGGCCCGATCGTCCGGCGACATTCTGACAACGGCATCCCTGGCGGCCCGCGCCTCGCCGTCGTGCCAGAGCACAGCCTCGAGCAAGGTCCTGGCGCGGCCATCGTGCAAGAAGCCCGCCTCCGGGCTCACAATATGGGTCAGGCCGATTCCCCACAATGGCGGCGTGCGCCACTCTCGGCCGGTCGCATCGCCTTCCGGGCGGCCGTCTGCCAACGATTCGCCCATGTCGTGCAGCAACAGGTCGGTGTAGGGCCAGATGAGCTGGAAGCGGTGAGCCGCGCGCGCCGCGTCGCGGCGGGTGACGTATTTCGGCCGGTGGCAGGCGGCACAGCCGGCCGCGTGGAACATTTCCTTGCCGCGCAGCACCTGCGGATCGTCGAGGTCGCGCCGTTCGGGCACCGCCAGATTGGCGGCGTAGAACACGACCAGATCGAACAGCTCGGCGGGCACCTCGTCATCGCCCAGATGGCGCTGGATGCCGGTCGGCATCGCCCGGCAAGCGGCCTGTGCCTCGGTGCAGTCGCCGTAGGGATCCGGTACGGCCGGGCTCGACAGTCCCATGTCGCCTGCGAAGGCGTGCGCGGACTGGCTGCGCACCGTCGGCTGGATCGCCTTCCAGCCGAATCGGCCGAGCACCACCTCGCCGGTCTCGGAGTCCCGCACCCAGTTCGGGCGGCCGGAAATGCCGTCGCCGTCCAGATCGTCGGGATCGGCGGCGGCGAGGATGTCGGACTCGGCAATCGCCTCCAGCAGTCCGAGGCCCAGCATCTGCTGGGCCACCCGCGGCGAGGTCATCACGTCCGCGCGCATCGGGCCGTAGCCGAGATCGGTCAACTCGAAGCGCGGCCTGCGCAGCATCACCGTCTCACCGCCCGACAGTGCTACCGGATGCTCATCCCAGGTCGTGCGTATGCGTGCCTCGGCCGGTATGCCCGGAACGGCGAAGTCCTGGAGCTGGGTTCCATAGACCGGTTCGGGAATGACGAGGGCGCGGCGCTCGGCGAGCATCGCCGTCTCGACGGCATCGAGCGGGGGTACGGACAGGCGGATCAGCATCGTCACCGCATCGTCGTCCGGTCCGTCCGGCGCATGACCGCGTCCATCCTTGAGGTGGCAGCCCTGGCAGGAACGGGCATTGAACAGCGGGCCGAGTCCGTCCGAGGCGAGGGTGGAGGAGGGCGCCGACACCCAGTCCTTGCGGAACAGGCCGTTGCCGACCTGGAACGCCTGCCGCTCTTCGAACGACAGATTGGCGGAGGGATGCGAGAAGATGTCCCGGTTGAGCATCTTGCGCACCGTCGCTGCGCCCGCGGGCATCCGCTCGAACGGCTCTGGCGCGGCGAAATCGGTGGCCGGCGCGGTGACCTTGCGTACCCGCGCGGCATCCTGCGGAGTCAGGTCGTCACGCTCCGCGGATGCGATCGCCGTCGCCGCGACGATCCCCGCCGCGACGATGGAGAGGGTGGCCAAGGCCGCAGCGACATGCCGGTGCATGGTCACGGGGTGTCGTCCATTGAGGCGGGCGTCGGCGACCGGCCGGCCCGCCTGCAATTCATTGGAACACGGCTTGCGGATTGTCGAGACTGTCGGAACCCTCGATCTCCACACCTGAGATATCGAGTGCGGCGATGATGCGCTCGATCGTGCGCGTCTGGTCGATCAGCGCGTCGATGGCCGCCTGGACAATGGCGTTGCCCTCCGCATTTCCCTCGCCGATCAGCTGGTCGTAGGCTTCGCCAGCATCGGCGCGATCGCGGATCACCTGCATCGCTGCCAGCGTGGCGTCGAGCTTGCTGCGCATCTCCGCGTCGAGCGCCGGATCGACCGCCTGCACCAGATCGGAGAGACTCGGACCCTCGACCATCGAGCCGTCGATCCGCTCGTAACGCCCCAGATAGACGTTCCGTATCCCGAGGACGTCGTAATAGTGCGAGTTGTGGGTGTTGTCGGAGAAGCAGTCGTGCTCCTCCTCCGGATCGTGCAGCATGAGGCCGAGCTTCATGCGCTCGCCGGCGAGCTCGCCGTAGGAGAGCGAACCCAGGCCGGTCAGGATTGCCGCGAGCCCGTCCCTGGGGTCACCGTCGAGGAGGGTTGCGCGTGCTTCACCACCCTCCTGCCAGTTGCCGACCATCTCGGTCAGGTCGCTGACCAGCAACTGGGACACCGCGCTCAGATAGTCGCCACGGCGCTCGCAGTTGCCGCCGGTGCAGGCGGTCCTGTCGTAATCGGTGTGGGGACGCTGGCCAGCACCCGGTCCGGTACCGTTCAGATCCTGGCCCCACAACAGGAATTCGATGGCGTGATAGCCGCTCGCGACGTTCGCCTCGATACCGCCGATCTCCTGCAGAGTCTGGGAAATGAGCTGCGGGGTGATGTCGGTGGCGTCGACGACGCGACCACCCACCGTGATCGACGGATTGGCGATGATATTGGCCGCGTAATATGCATTGGTATCGGATTCCGTGCCGTAGGAGGCGTCGACATAGTCGATCAGTCCTTCGTCGAGCGGCCAGGCATTCACCCGGCCCTCCCAGTCGTCGACAATCGGATTGCCGAAGCGGAAGGCCTCGGTCTGCTGGTAGGGCACGCGGGCGGCGATCCAGGCCTGCCTTGCCGCGGCGAGGCTGTCCTGCGATGGCGAGGCGAGCAGGTGCTGTACCGCGTCGTCCAGTGTCTTGGCGGTTTCGAGCGAATCCTCGTAGCCGGCGAGCGCGATGTCCGCATAGGTCTCCAGGACTTCCCGTATGTCGGCGGCGGCTGGCAGCGCGGCGAGGCTCCACAGCCCCCCGGCGACGAGCGTGATCGGAATCGGTCGCATGGCGTATCCTCGACGATGGTCGCGAAATGCTGAAGGATAAAGTCATATTTTCGCCGGAAATTCCCACCGCCGGGCCGTCATGTCAATGGCGGCGAACCGGCAACCGCTCACCTGCGTCAGGCTGTCGCCCCGGCGACCCCCCGGTCAGCCGCGATCGTCGCTGGCGGCGATCAGCGAGGCGTTGCCGCCGGCCGCGGCGGTATTGACCGAGATCACCTGCTCCTGCGCGAAGCGGGTGAGGTAATCAGGTCCGCCGGCCTTCGGGCCGGTACCGGAAAGTCCCGAGCCGCCGAACGGCTGGGTGCCGACCACCGCACCGATCATGTTGCGGTTGACGTAGATGTTGCCGATGGCGAGCGCGTCGGCAACCTGTCGGTGGACGGCGTCGATGCGGCTGTGGACGCCGAGCGTCAGGCCGTAGCCGGTCGCCGCGATCGACCGGATCACTCGGTCGAGCTCGCCGGATTTCCAGCGGACCACATGCAGGATCGGACCGAAGATCTCTTCGGTCAGCTCCTCCGCGGACCTCAGGGCGACGATGTGCGGCGCCATCCAGGTGCCGCCGGCCAGTACGCCTCCGGGCAGGCTGCCGGCGAACAGCACCTCCTGTTCGCGCTGCATGCGCGCGACATGGGCGGCGAGCCTGTCGCGTGCCTCGGCGTCGATGACGGGGCCGATATCGGTCGCCGGATCGCGGGGATCGCCGAGTTTCAGTTCCCGCGCGGCTCCGGCGATCATCTCGATCATCCGGTCGGCGACCTCGTCCTGCAGGAACAGGAGCCGCAGCGCCGAGCAGCGCTGTCCGGCGGATCGGAAGGCCGAGGTGATGACGTCGTCGGACACCTGTTCGGGGAGCGCGGTGGCATCGACGATCATGGCGTTGATGCCGCCGGTTTCCGCGATCAGCGGCACGATCGGTCCGTCCTTGGCGGCAAGCGCGCGGTTGATTCGCCAGGCGGTCTTGGTCGATCCGGTGAAGGCGACGCCGGCGACCTGGCGATGCGCGACGAGGTGCGCGCCGACAGTGCCGTCGCCGGGCACGAGATTGACGGCATTCGCCGGAATGCCGGCTTCGTGCATCAGGCGGACCGCGAGTGCCGCGATCAAGGGCGTCTGCTCGGCGGGCTTGGCCACCACGGTGTTGCCGGCTGCCAGGGCGGCGACGACCTGACCGGTGAAGATGGCCAGCGGGAAGTTCCACGGGCTGATGCAGACGAACACGCCGCGGCCGCGGTGGCGCCAGCGGTTGTCCTCGCCGGTCGGCCCCGGCATCAGGCGGTCGACGGTGAACAGGCGGCGGGCTTCGGCGGCATAGTAGCGGCAGAAGTCGACGGCCTCGCGCACCTCGGCCAGACCGTCGGCCAGCGTCTTGCCCGCTTCGACGGCAAGCAGCGCCATCAGACGGTCGCGGTTGTCCTCGTAGAGGCCGGCGATGCGGTCGAGCAGACGGGCGCGCTCCGCGGCCGGCGTGCGCGACCAGGACGCGAATCCGCATGCGGCTGCCTCGATGGCGCTGTCGGCTGCATCGGGAGCGGCGTCGAACGCGGTTCCCGCGACCGTATGGCCGTCGATCGGGCTCACAACCTTGCGCTCGAGCCCGCCGAGCGGGCGTGCGTCGACCAGCGGTTCGGCCGGCGCGGCGGGCAGGGTCGCAGCCGCGATACCGCGGGTCAGCGCGGCAAGCGTCGCCCGATGCCCGAACTCCAGGCCCCGCGAATTTGCCCGCGACGGGCGGTACAGATCGGCGGGAAGCGCGATGCCGGTGTGATGCACCGGATGGTCGGGGCCAAGGGCAGCGGCGGGCCGGACCAGCAGTCGCTCGACGGGGATGTCGCGATCGCCGACCATCGAGACGAACGAGGAGTTGGCGCCGTTCTCGAGCAGCCGGCGGACCAGATAGGCGAGCAGGTCCTTGTGTCCGCCGACCGGCGCGTAGACGCGGCAGGCGGCGGCCGGTCGCAGGATGGCGAGCGTCTCGTAGAGCGCCTCGCCCATGCCATGCAGGCGCTGGAACTCGAAGCCGCCGGCACCTCCGGCGATCTCGAGCACGGTGGCGACGGTCAGCGCGTTGTGGGTGGCGATCTGCGGATAGAGCCGCGGCCGGGCAGCGAGCAGCCGCGCGGCGCAGGCCACGTAGCACAGATCCGTGGCCGGTTTGCGGGTGAAGACCGGGAAGCCGTCGAGACCACGTTCCTGGGCGCGCTTCACCTCGGTGTCCCAGTAGGCCCCCTTGACCAGGCGGACCATCAGACGGCGGTCATGAGCCTCGGCTGCCTCGCGGATCCAGTCGATGACCTGCGGTGCGCGCTTCTGGTAGGCCTGGACGGCGAGACCGAAGCCGTCCCAGCCGGCGAGCGAGGGATCGGCCAGCGCCGCGCCGAACACGTCAAGCGAGAGTTCCAGCCGGTCGGCCTCCTCGGCGTCAACGGTCAGGTTGAGGTCGAAGTTCCTGGCCAGCCGCGCCAGCTCGATCAACCGGGGGACAAGCTCGCGCATCACCCGGTCGCGCTGCACCGCCTCGTAACGGGGGTGCAGCGCGGAAAGCTTGACCGAGATGCCCGGCCGTTCGGGCAGCGGCCGGTTGCCGGCCTTGCGGCCGATTGCGTCGATGGCGGCGGCGTAGGCGGCGAAGTAGCGTTCGGCGTCCGCTGCGGTGCGTGCGCCTTCGCCCAGCATGTCGAAGGAATGCCGCACGCCGCGGTTCTCTGCCGAGCGTGCCCGCGCCAGAGCCGCGCCGATCGTCTCGCCCAGCACGAACTGGTGACCGAGGACGCGCATCGCCCGGCGCGTCGCCGTCCGCACGGCCGGCAGGCCGAGCCGCTTGACGAGGCTTGAAAGGATGCCCTCCGGCGTCTCGCCCGGCTGCACGATGCGGCTCGACAGGCCGAGCGCCCAGGTCGAGGCGGAGACGAGCCAGGTGTCGCTGTGGCCCTCGTGCGCGGCCCAGTCGCCGGCGCCGAGCTTGTCCTCGATGAGGCGGTCCGCCGTCTCCGCGTCCGGCACCCTGAGCAGCGCCTCGGCCAGCACCATCAGCGCCAGGCCTTCGCGCGTCGACAGGCCGTATTCGCGCAGGAAATCCTCGACGCCACCGAGACCGCCGGAGCGCGCGCGGATCCCTTCGATCAGCGCGCGGGCGGTGTCGTCGATCCGATCCTCCGCATCCGGCGCCAGCCGCGTCTCCGCCAGCAACCGCCGCACCAGCGGTCCGTCCTCCGGTGCATAGGCCGCCGAAAAGGGAGCCGGGCCTGTTGCCTGAGCTGGCGGAGCGGGCGATTGCGAGGGGGTAACAGATGCTGACACGGTCGTCTCCGGAATTGCGCATTCAGCATCCTAGCAGCATTATCGCAGCGAATATCGCGGATATAGGAGGAAGCTGTCGAGCAAATGCCTACAAAAACCAGTATCAGTAGAGAATCCTCCGGACTCGATCGCCTCGACCGCCGTATCCTCTCGGTACTGCAGCTCGAGGGTCGGATCACCAATCTGGATCTCGCCGATCGCATCGGCCTGTCGCCGACCGCGACCGCGGAGCGCGTCAAGCGGCTCACCCGTGAGGGGTACATCCTCGGCTATTCGGCGCGACTCGACCCGCGCCTGCTCGGGCGCGGGCTGCTGGTGTTCGTCGAGGTCAAGCTGGACCGCACGACACCGGATGTGTTCAACATGTTCGCAGCGGCGGTCCGGCGGGCGCCGGAGGTGATGGAGTGCCACATGGTCGCCGGCGGTTTCGACTATCTGGTCAAGTCGCGCGTGGCCGACATGGCCGCCTATCGCCGGTTCCTCGCCGACGTCCTCCTGGCGATGCCCGGGGTGCGCGAGACGCACACATATGCCGTGATGGAGGAGGTGAAGGCGGAGGGGCCGCTTCCTATCTGAACGTTGCGGCAATCCGGCCGTCCGAGCCAAGGGAAAGCGCGATGACCAGGTCACCGAAGACGCCCACCGTCCCCGGAAGGACGCCGGCTGGCGAGAGCCCGTCCAAGCATCTCGACGAGCTTCTGGACGAAGGGCTGGAGGAAACCTTCCCCGCCAGCGATCCGCCGGTAGTGATCACGCCCGGGCACGAGGACAGTCCCACAGGGGATCCGGGCGAGGGCGGCAGCAACCCCTAGCCGGTCGGTGCGGCCGCTGCAGCCTTTTCGGCAGCCGACCAGCCGGCGAAGGGTCGCTCCGACAGATCGGCATTGTAGAAGCGGGCGTCACCGGTCACCTCACGGCCGAGCCAGTCCGGCAGCGCCACCTCGGGCGCATCGTCGGCAAGCTCGAGCTCGGCGATGAGCAGACCGGCATTGTCGCCGCCGAACACGTCGACGGTCAGCACTCCGGCCGTGCAGGGGAGCCGGTAGCGGGTTTTCTCGATCACCGATCCGCTTCGCAACGCCTCCATGGCGACGGCATCGGCGACGGGGATCGCATAGTCGAACTCGTCGCGGATCATGCCGGGGACGGCCGACTTGACGGTGAGCCGCGCCTCGACGGCGTCGATGATGCGGACACGAACCGAGACCCGCCCGGTCCGGGCGAGGTAGAACTGGCGGATCGCGACGGATCCGACCGCCTCGTCCCGCCAGCGCTGGTCGGCGATGAGGAACTTGCGCTCGATCTCCCTGGCCATTCGGGCCTCCTTGCGTGTCGCCGGGATCGGTCCCGCCGCGGACGGGCGGGGATGCTCAGCGCGCAGCACTGGCGCACGTAGCCCGCGCCGCGCCATGCATCGCCCGCCCCGTGCGTCTCGCGCCACTGCGCGATGGGCAGCATGAAGCCCGCCCGCCGGGGTGTCGCACCGATTGCAACGCCGATCGGCAGGACGGTGGCGCCGGTCGCGGCAGGGCTGGCCATCACGCCCATTCGCCGCGCGGCGGCGTTCCCGGCATCGAGGACGGCACTGATGTGCTCGACATGCGCTTCTGCCTCGAACGGTGCTGGCATCGGCCAGCGTCCTGACGGTCAATCACCCCGGTCGAGCAGGAACGCGGGTGCCGGCAGGACGATCTTCGGGTCTGGCACTCCGACCACCGACCCGTCCTTGTTCGGATAGTCGCACTCAACGAGCACGACCCGCAGGGCATTGAGGCGGGTGCGCATCTTGTCGTTCGCCCGGATCACGGTCCATGGCGCGTGGGCGGTGTGGGTGCGTGTCAGCATTTCGTCACGGGCAATGGTGTATGAATCGAACTTCTCGATCGCCGCCAGGTCGATGTCGGACAGTTTCCACTGCTTCAGCGGGTCGTGGCGTCGCGCGTGAAACCGCTTCAGCTGCATCTCGCGTCCGATGTTCAGCCAGATCTTGATGAGCTTGATGCCGTCCTCGACCAGCATCTTCTCGAAATCGCCGACGGTGCGAAGGAAATGCTCGGTCTGATCCGGCGTGCAGAATCCCATCACCCGCTCGACGCCGGCCCGGTTGTACCAGGACCGGTCGAACAGGGCGATGTCACCCCTGGGCGGCAGATGGCGGACATAGCGCTGGAAGTACCATTCGCCGCGTTCCCTGTCGGTCGGCTTCGCCAGCGCCACCACGTAGGCATGGCGCGGATTGAGGTGCTGGGTGAAGCGGGTGATCGTCCCGCCCTTGCCGGCGGCGTCGCGCCCCTCGAACAGCACCACCAGCCGCTCGCCGGCGTCGCGGGCGAAGGCCTGGTACTTCAGCAGTTCGATCTGCAGCAGCCGCAGCTCGCGTTCATAGTCCTTGCGCTTCATCCGCCTGGTGTAGGGGAAGCCGCCCGAGCGCAACGCTGCCGCCTCGATCCAGTCCGGCAGCTTCTCATCGTCGAGGGAGAATGCCTCCGCCTTGGGCGGCATGTTGCTGGATCTGGGCATCAGGGGCAGACCTCCGGGGACGCGACAGGAGTCGACAGTAGCCCGAAAATGCCCGGAACGACACGGGCCGGCCGAGGCTCCGGGTTGGCGTTGGCGGCCGGCCGGATTAAACGAGGCAGCGACTTGTGCGCTGACCGGAGCCAATGGCCGCGCCCGTGCGAATGTGCGTCGATCGATCGTCCTGGCGCGCTCTTGAGCGCCGTCTGCGCCACTCGCGAGCCGCGCTGGCGGTCACGGCGATCGCGTTCCTCGTGGTCTGGGCGGCTGGCGGTATCCACGGCGCCCTGGCCGCGGCCGCCTTCCTGGCCGTGGCGGTGGTGATCGTGCTGAGCCGCAGCGCCGATCCTGCGGTCGGGCCCTCCAATGCCGGTCCCGACCCTTCCGCAGATCCGGTGGCCGATTATGCCGTGGTGGCTCAGGGGCTGCCCGAGCCGTGTTTTCTCATCGACGGGGCCGGCAGCCTGGTGTTCCAGAACGAGACGGCGCGCCGCCTGTTCGGGCCGCTGCCCGTCGGACAGCCGATCACCTCGCTGCTGCGCGATCCGGATGTCGGCAGCGCGATCGCCGCGGCGCTCTCGACAGGGCAGCAGGCGACCGTCACCTTCTTCGAGCGGGTGCCGAACGAGCGCTGGTTCGAATTGCGGGTGACGGCGCTTGCGCGGCCGGGCGAGCCGCGTGACGCCAGGCGGGTGTTCCTGGTGCTGCTGCGCGATCTGACCGAGGCGCGCCGGGTGGAGCGGATGCGCGCCGACTTCGTCGCCAACGCCAGTCACGAGCTGCGCACGCCGCTTGCCTCGCTGTCCGGCTTCATCGAGACGCTGCAGGGTCCGGCGCGCAACGATCCGGCGGCGCGCGAGCGGTTTCTCGAGGTGATGGCCGAGCAGGCGCGGCGCATGTCGCGGCTGATCGACGACCTGATGTCGCTCAGTCGCATCGAGGTGAAGGCGCATGTCGCGCCGGAGACGATCGTCGACCTCGCTCCAATCGTCGAGCATGTCGTCGATGCCATGCTGCCGCTGGCCAATGATAGCGGCGTCGAGCTGGTGGTCGCGATCGGCGACAGGCCGCTGCCGGTGCGCGGCGACCGTGACGAGCTGGCGCAGGTTTTCCAGAATCTCGTCCACAACGCGATCAAGTACGGGCACGAGGGGAAGCGCGTCGAAATCACGGCACGGGCCGAACGGCGGATGCCCGCCAAGCCGGCCAGGGCAATCGTCACGGTGGTCGATTTCGGCCAGGGCATCGCACCGGAGCATCTGCCGCGCCTGACCGAACGCTTCTATCGGGTGGACACGGCGACGAGCCGCGCGAAGGGTGGCACCGGGCTGGGCTTGGCGATCGTCAAGCACATCATCGCCCGCCATCGCGGCCAGCTGACGATCGAGAGCGAGCCCGGCAAGGGCGCCGCGTTCAGCGTCGCGATCGACCTGGAAGATGTTCCGTCACAACCATCCTGAGATGGATATTTACGATACCTGTCAAGGCATTAGAACGACATTCAATTGTCATCCTTTGTTCGTATAAGCATCGCGATCGCCGCCTAAGGTTTCTGTACGCGGCCCCTTGGGGATATCCGGAGCGGAGCCGTGTTCCGCCGGCGAGGCCTGCCCCGCCGGCCCAACCGATCCTGACAGGGAGATCGTCGTGAAAGCAATTTCGTTCGCCAGCGTCGCCGCCACCGCGGCCACGGTGGCCCTTCTCGCGTCGCCGGCGTCGGCCCGCGACCAGATCCGCGTTGTCGGCTCGTCCACCGTGTTTCCCTACTCCCAGGCGGTCGCCGAGCAGTATGCCAACGCCACCGGTGCCAAGGCACCGGTCGTCGAGTCGACCGGCACCGGCGGCGGCATGAAGATCTTCTGCGGTGGCGTCGGCCCGGATCACCCGGACGTCACCGGCGCCTCGCGCGCGATGAAGAAGTCGGAATGGGAGCTCTGCGAGTCGAACGGCGTCGTGGACATCACCGAATTGCAGATCGGCTTCGACGGTCTGTCGATCGCCGTGTCGCGCAACAACACCTTCGACTGGGACCTCACCGAGGCCGAGATCTTTGCCGCGCTCGCCGCAGAGGTCGTGGTGGACGGCGAGATCAAGCCGAACCCCTACAAGAAGTGGTCGCAGATCAATCCGAACCTGCCGGACATTGACATCGTCGTGTTCGGCCCGCCGCCGACCTCGGGCACGCGCGATGCATTCGTCGAGCTTGCGATGCACGACGGCTGCAACGCCTATCCGGAGATCAAGGCGCTGAAGGACAGCAACAAGGACCGCTGGAACGAGGTGTGCTCGCGGATGCGGCAGGACGGACCGTTCGTCGAGGCCGGAGAGAATGACAATCTGATCGTCCAGCGTCTGAATGCCGACCCCAACGTGCTGGGCATCTTCGGCTTCTCGTTCCTCTACGAGAACCAGGACACGCTGAAGGACGTGAAGGTCGATGGCGTGGACCCGTCGTTCGAGACCATCGCCGACGGTTCCTATGACATCGCCCGGCCGCTCTTCATCTATGTGAAGAATGCGCACCGCGGTGTCATCCCCGGCCTGGAGGAGTTCCTTGCGGAATACGTCTCCGACGCGGCGATCGGCAAGGGAGGATATCTGGCCGAGCGCGGCCTGACCGTGATGCCCGACGACCAGATCAAGGAGATGCAGGAGCGCGTCCGGCAGTCCATCAAGATGAGCGCTCCGGCCTCCTGAGGCCCTGCAACTGCCTGCCGGACCGCGCCGTCCCGATCGGCGCGGTCCACTTCACGAATGCCCAGACCCCGGGCCGGAGGCTGTCGTGGCCGGTTACGCCTTCATCCTCATCCTGTTCATGTCGCTCCTCGCCTTCTACATCGGCAGGTCGGCGGGCAACCGTTTTCACGTGGCGGCTGGACGCGACACGCATTCGCTACCCGGTTACCACGGCGCCTTCGTGGCGGTGTGGGTGGGGATTCCGGTGCTGGTCCTGGTTCTGCTGTGGCTCGGGCTGCAGCGACCGGTCATCGACCAGCTGCTGATCGCCTCGCTTCCCGACGCGATGACGGCTGGAGCGGATCGGGCCCAGCTGAGCCTGTACATTTCCGAGATCCGCAACGTGGCGTCCGGGCGGATCTTCGCCGAGCCGACGGAGGCAATACGGATCGCCGCCAACTCCCTCGTCCGGTGGGAGGCGCTGGCGCGCTGGGCGATGCTCGTCGTCGCGATGGCCGTGATGCTGGTCGCGCTGATCATTGCCCGGTCCCGGCTGACGCCGCGCTTCAGGGCGCGCAATGCCGTCGAGCGCGTGCTCTCGGGACTGATGATCTTCTGCTCCCTGGTGGCGATCCTGACGACGCTCGGGATCATCGTCTCGCTGCTCTACGAGGCCTGGCAGTTCTTCCGGCTGGTGCCGGTAACGGAATTCCTGTTCGGTCTGAGGTGGGAACCGCAGATCGCCATTCGCGCCGACCAGGTCGCCGGACAGGGCGCATTCGGCGCGGTCCCGGTGTTCACGGGTACCCTGCTGATCGCCACCATCGCGATGCTCGTCGCCACCCCGATCGGCATCTTCACGGCGATCTATCTGGTCGAATACGCCAACGAGCGCACGCGCAAAATGGTCAAGCCGGTCATGGAGATCCTCGCCGGCGTGCCGACGGTCGTGTACGGCTTCTTCGCAGTGCTGGTTGTTGCTCCCGCCGTCCGCCAGACCGGCTCGCTGGTGGGGCTGGAAATCTCGCCGAACAGTGCGCTGACCGCCGGTGCGGTGATGGGCATCATGATCATCCCGTTCATCTCCTCGCTGTCAGACGATGCGCTGAAGGCGGTGCCCAGGGCGATGCGCGACGGCTCGCTGGCGCTGGGGGCGACGCGTGGCGAGACCGTGACCAAGGTGCTCCTGCCAGCCGCGCTGCCCGGCATCATGGGCGGTATCCTGCTGGCGCTCAGCCGCGCCATCGGCGAGACGATGATCGTTGTCATGGCCGCCGGCCTGATCGCTTCGCTCACCTTCAATCCGCTCGATTCGGTGACGACGGTCACCGTCCAGATCGTGACGCTGCTGATTGGCGATACGGAGTTCGACAGCCCGAAGACGCTTGCCGCCTTTGCGCTCGGCCTGGTGCTGTTCGCGGTGACGCTGTGCCTCAACGTCATCGCGCTCAGGATCGTGCAGAAATACCGGGAGCAGTACGAATGAGTTCCTCCGACGCAAGCCTCTCGGCGAGTTTCGACTGGTCGAGCCAAACCGCTGCCGCACGCCGGCGCAAGCGCCATGCGGCAGACCGGCGCCTCCAGCTCTGCGGCATCGCGGCCATCACCGTCGCGCTCGGGCTGCTGGCGGTCCTGCTGATCTCGCTGATCTCGAACGGCTATCGCGCCTTCGTGCAGACGATGGTGACCATCCCGGTCTATGTGAACCCGGACCATGTCAATGCCGACGACCCCGCCCGCGGCAATTACAGGGCCATCGTCGCGCAGTCGCTGCAGGCGCTGTTCCCGGACGTCACCGACCCGGCCGAGCAGCGGCTCCTGGGGCAGATTCTCACGAACAACAGCCAGTTCTTCGTGCGCGATCGTGTTGTTGCCGATCCCTCGCTGATCGGACGCACCTTCGAGCTGACGACGCCTGCGGCCGATCCATTCGACCAGCTCGAGAAGGGCGTCATCCGCCGCGACCTGCCGGAGAGCCAGCGTCGCGTCAGCGACCTGCAGATCGGCTGGTTCGACAAGCTGAAGGCCGAGGGACGGATCTCCACACCGTTCAACTGGGGCCTGTTTCTCAACGCCGACAGCCGCTTCCCGGAGCTTGCCGGCCTGTCGGGAGCGATCGTCGGATCGTTCTATGCGCTGCTTGTCTGCTTCCTGATCTCATTCCCGGTCGGGATCGCCGCAGCCGTCTATCTGGAGGAGTTCGCCCCGAAGAACCGATGGACCGACCTCGTCGAGGTGAACATCAACAACCTTGCCGCCGTACCCTCGATCGTCTTCGGCCTGCTCGGTCTGGCGGTGTTTCTCGGCTTCTTCGGGCTGCCGCGATCCGCACCGCTGGTCGGCGGCATGGTGCTGTCGCTGATGACGCTGCCGACGATGATCATCGTCACCCGGGCATCGCTGAAGGCGGTGCCGCCGTCGATCCGCGAGGCCGCGCTCGGCTTGGGGGCGTCGCGTCATCAGGTGATCACCGACCATGTGCTGCCGCTGGCGCTGCCCGGCATCCTGACCGGCACGATCATCGGGCTTGCCCAGGCGCTCGGCGAGACGGCGCCGCTGCTGCTGATCGGCATGAACGCCTTCATCACCGCGCCGCCCGGCGGCCTGCTCGATGCCTCGACGGCCCTGCCGACGCAGATCTTCATCTGGGCGGACAGCCCCGAGCGGGGCTTCGTCGACCGGACATCGGCGGCGATCCTGGTCCTGCTCGGTTTCCTGGTCCTGATGAACGGGATCGCCATCTTCCTGCGCCAGCGCCTCGAGCGCACCTGGTAGCCGGCGCTTCAAGGAGCACATGATGAACGACGCCGCAGTGATGGAACGTCCGGCACATCTGACGACGGTGATCCCCGACCCGGACATGAACCCGGTCAAGGTGGAGGCGCGCGACGTGTGCGTCTTCTACGGTGCCAAGCAGGCGCTGTTCAATGTCTCGATCGACATTCCGGAGCGGTCGGTGACCGCCTTCATCGGCCCGTCGGGCTGCGGCAAGTCGACGTTCCTCAGATGCATCAACCGGATGAACGACACGATCGACGGGACGCGCGTTACCGGCCGCATCACGCTCGACGGACGCGACATCTACGAGCCGAGCCTCGATGTCGTGGAGCTGCGCGCCAGGGTCGGCATGGTGTTCCAGAAGCCGAACCCGTTTCCGAAGTCGATCTACGACAACGTTGCCTACGGCCCGCGCATCCACGGCCTTGCGCGCGGCAAGGCCGAGCTCGATGCAGTCGTCGAGGCGAGCCTCAGGAAGGCAGGGCTGTGGAACGAGGTGAAGGACCGGCTGGACGACCCCGGCACCGGTCTGTCGGGCGGCCAGCAGCAGCGCCTGTGCATCGCCCGCGCGATCGCCGTCAACCCGGAGGTGATCCTGATGGACGAACCCTGTTCGGCGCTCGATCCGATCGCCACGGCCCGCATCGAGGAGCTGATCGACGAGCTCAAGGCCAACTACTGCATCATCATCGTCACCCATTCGATGCAGCAGGCCGCGCGGGTGTCGCAGCGCACCGCGTTCTTCCATCTGGGTAACCTGGTCGAGGTGGGGCCGACGCAGCATGTCTTCACCAATCCCAGGGACACCCGCACCCACGACTACATCACCGGCCGCTTCGGCTGAGGCAACGCCATCCTCCCGGGCGGCGCAGGAGAGGACCATGACCGAACACATCGTCTCGTCCTACGATGAGGAACTGCAGAAGCTTTCGCTGATGATCAGCCGCATGGGCGGCCATGCCGAGAAGCTGCTCACCGACGCCATCACGGCGCTCAACCGCCGCGACCAGGCGCTGGCGATGCGCACCATCGCGGCCGACGACGAGATCGATCGGCTCGAGCGCGAGGTGGAGGACCTTGCCATCCTGATGATCGCCAAGCGTCAGCCAATGGCACTGGACCTGCGCCAGATCATGGCGGCGATCAAGATCTCGTCGGATCTGGAGCGGATCGGCGATCTGGCCAAGAACATCGCCAAGCGGGCGGTTGCCGTGCAGTCCGAGCCGGGCTCGCGCCAGACCGTGCTCGGCATCGACCACATGAGCCAGATTGCGCTCGAGCAGCTCAAGAACGTGCTCGACAGCTTCGCCCGCCGCGATGTCGATCTGGCGTTGGAGGTCTGGGGACGCGATGCCGAACTCGACGTGATGTACACGTCGATCTTCCGCGAGCTCCTGACCTACATGATGGAGGATCCGCGCAACATCACCTTCGCCACGCATCTGTTGTTCGCGGCGAAGAACATCGAGCGGATCGGCGATCACGTCACCAACATCGCCGAAACGGTGGCCTATCTGGTGCGCGGCGAACCCTTGCTCGAGAAGCGGCCGAAGATGGACCAGTCCAGCTTCGCCACCGCCGATCTGCCGCAGACCGATGACTGAGCGGACGCACATGGCCAGGAATGCAAAGGTCCTGATTGTCGAGGACGAGGAACCGCTGACGCTGCTGTTGCGCTACAACCTCGAGGCCGAGGGCTATGCCGTCGAGTCGGTCGGCCGCGGTGATGAGGCGGAGACGCGCATCCGAGAGGTGACGCCGGATCTGGTGCTGCTCGACTGGATGCTGCCGGGCATCTCGGGAATCGAGCTGTGTCGCCGGCTGCGGGCGAGGCCCGAGACGGCAAACCTGCCGGTCATCATGCTGACCGCGCGCGGCGAGGAAAGCGAACGCATCCGGGGCCTGGCGACCGGCGCCGACGACTATGTCACCAAGCCATTCTCGCTGCCCGAACTGATGGCGCGGGTGAAGGCGATCCTGCGCCGGGCGCGGCCGGAGATCATCGCCTCGGTGCTGCAGGCCGGCGATATCGAGCTGAACCGCGAGACCCACCGCGTCCGCCGCGGCGGCCGCGAGGTGCATCTCGGCCCGACCGAGTTCCGGCTGCTGGAGTTCCTGATGCAGAGCCCGGGCCGCGTGTTCACCCGCGAACAGCTGCTCGACGGTGTCTGGGGACGTGACGTCTACGTCGACGAGCGCACCGTCGACGTCCATGTCGGCCGGTTGCGCAAGGCGATCAATCGCGGCCGCAAGATCGACCCGATCCGCACGGTGCGCGGCGCCGGTTACGCGTTCAACGAGCAGTTCGCCGCCAACTGACAGCCGGGGGGCGCGCGGTCGGCCATCCACCCTGAACGGGCGCACGGCGAGTCGAGCGGTGCGGCAAGTGCACACGACCGGCGCGGTCGCGCCTGTCTCATTCAAGCGGCTGCGTCACTTCTGCCACCGCCCTTCCGCGGCAGTCCGCGCCGCCCGGCGGTGCGAATGGCGGCGCGGGCGGCGATGGCCTCAGCGTCCGCGCCGCCGGTCTCCGGCCGGCTGGTAGGCGATGCGGCAGTGATGTTCGCAATAGGGCATGCCGGGTTCCGAACGACGACCGCAGAAGTAGAATTCGGCGCTGCCAGGATCGCCGACCGGCCATTTGCAGGTCTGCTCGGTCAGCTGCAGGATCGTGACCCGTTCCTCCGGCAGGATGAACAGCTCTTCCACCACCGCCGGCGCGCGGACCTGCACGACCACCTCCTCCTCCACCTCCTCGTCGAGCTCCGGCGACAGAGCGACCTTGAGGACCGTGTTGCCGATGACACGTGCCGCCGGGCGCGGCGGCAGCGAGGGTCGGCGCACCTTGCGCTGGCGGGGCGCCGCGGGTCGCGCCGCCTTGGCACGCCCCGAGAGCCCGAGCCGGTGAACCTTGCCGATCACCGCATTGCGGGTCACACCGCCCAGCTCGGCGGCGATCTGGCTCGCGCTCAGGCCGTCACCCCACAGCTTCTTGAGAAGTTCGACGCGCTCATCCGACCAAGACATTTCGCCGCTCCATATCGTCTGTGCGGACGGAATCCGGACCCCCGACGGAATCGCCCGACAGGCGAGCTCCCGCCCCTGCACCACAAATAGGTGATTCAACTGGTCCGCCGCACGAAATGTCGTATATCGACGGTTGAAGGCTACAATATGGGCGGACTCTCGGGCAACCCCGGCGCTTACCTTTCCTTAGCAATTTCCCCAGAAAGCGTCGGGGTGATTCGCGAATGCAACAGTGCCGGCCCGACGCCGCGGCCCGCGGTGTGCCGCCCGCCAGCAGGTCGCTGCAATTGACAGTGTCGGCCACGCAAATATTATGATCTGCATGATGCCGCCGTGGGAGGCGGCATTATTCGTTTCAGCATCAGGATCGACGACCGTGACGTCTGCGCTCTATCCGACATTCGCGCGGGCAGACCTTGCTTTCGAGCGGGGAGAAGGCGTGCGCCTGTTCACCGCCGATGGCACGGAGTACCTGGATTTCGCCAGCGGCATCGCGGTGAACTCGCTCGGCCACTGCCATCCGCACCTCGTCAAGGCCCTGACCGAACAGGCCGGCCGGGTGTGGCATGTCTCCAACCTGTATCAGGTGCCGGGGCAGGAGGAGCTGGCGCGACGTCTGACGGAGAATTCCTTCGCGGATGCGGTGTTCTTCACGAATTCCGGCGCCGAGGCGCTGGAATGTGCGATCAAGACGGCGCGGCGCTATCACTATGCCTCGGGGAGTCCCGAGCGCTACCGCCTGATCACCTTTGAAGGCGCGTTCCACGGCCGCACGCTGGCGACGATCGCCGCAGGCGGCCAGCCGAAATACCTGGAGGGTTTCGGTCCGGCGGTTGACGGCTTCGACCAGGTGCCGTTCGACGATCTCGATGCGGTCAGGGCCGCCATCGGCCCGCAGACCGCCGGGATCCTGATCGAGCCGGTACAGGGGGAGGGCGGCCTGCGGCCGGTGCCGTTTGCGACGATGCGGGCGCTTCGGGCGCTCTGCGATGAGCACGGTCTGCTGCTGATCGTCGACGAGGTGCAATGCGGCGTCGCCCGGACCGGGAAGCTGTTCGCCTATGAATGGTCAGGCATCGAACCCGACATCATGGCGCTTGCCAAGGGAATCGGCGGCGGCTTCCCGATGGGGGCCTGCCTGGCGACCCGCGAGGCGGTGAAGGGGATGGTGCACGGCGTGCACGGCACTACCTTCGGCGGCAATCCGCTGGCGATGGCCGTCGGCAATGCGGTGCTGGACGTGGTGCTGGAACCCGGGTTCATCGATCACGTGCGGGAAATGGGTCTCAGGTTCCGCCAGGGGCTGGCGCGGATTGCCGACGAGCATCCGGGGATCATCGAGACGGTCCGAGGCGAGGGCTTGATGATGGGCGTCAAGTGCCGTGTGCCCAACAAGGAGCTGGTTGCAGCGCTGCAGGCGGAAAGGTTGCTGTGCGTCGGTGCCGGCGACAATGTCGTGCGGCTGATGCCGCCGCTGATCGTCGAAGCGTCCGACATCGATGCGGCGCTGGATCGGATCGATGCCGCCTGCCGCGCCCTCGAGGCCGCGGCAGCGCTGCGGAGGGCGAGCGCATGAGCCGGACCTATCGCAATTTCGTCGATCTCAGCGAGATTCCTGCCGTCGAACTGCGGCGGATCATCGACGACAGCCGCCGGATGAAGGCCGACGGAGACGGGCGCGTGCCGCGGCTGGCCGGGCGAACGCTGGCCATGATCTTCGACAAGCCGTCGACCCGCACCCGCGTCTCCTTCGATGTTGCCATGCGGCAGCTGGGCGGCGACACGATCTTCCTGACCGGCAGCGAGATGCAGCTCGGCCGCGGCGAGACGATCGGCGACACGGCGCGGGTCCTGTCGCGCTATGTCGACGCGATCGTCATTCGCATCCTCGACCACAAGGCGGTGCGCGAGCTTGCCGACAACGCCACGATCCCGGTCATCAACGGCCTCACCCGCCTGTCGCATCCCTGCCAGGTGATGGCGGATGTGCTGACCTTCGAGGAGCACAAGGGTCCGATCGCCGGCCGTACCATTGCGTGGACCGGTGACAGCAACAACGTCACCGCCTCGTGGATCCATGCCGCAGCCCGGTTCGACTTCGCGCTGCGGATTGCCTCGCCCAAGGCTCTGGCCCCGCGTCCCGAGCTGATCGAGTGGGCGCGTGCGGAAGGGGCGTCGGTCACGGTCACCACCGATCCGTTCGAAGCGGTCGCCGGCGCCGACTGCGTGGTCACCGACACCTGGGTGTCGATGGGCGACAGCGAGCGGGAGCGCCGCCACAACATGCTGAAGCCCTATCAGGTCAACGACGCGCTGATGGCGGAAGCGGCGCCGGGAGCGATCTTCATGCACTGCCTGCCGGCCCACCGCGGCGAGGAAGTGACGGATTCGGTCATGGACGGCCCGCAGTCGGTGGTGTTCGACGAGGCGGAAAACCGGTTGCACGCCCAGAAGGGCATCCTGGCCTGGTGCTTCGGGGCCGGCGCGACCTGATGGCCTCCCGCCCGCCTGCGGCCGCGGTGCTTGATGCCGCGGCGGACGATTTCGTGCTCCCCTTCGCGGTGGACGGTCTGGACGTGCGCGGCCGGCTGGTCCGGCTCGGCCCGGCCATCGACACGATCCTCGCCCGGCACGGCTATCCGGACTCGGTCTGCGCGCTGATCGCCGAAGCCGCGGCGCTGACCATCCTGCTGGGCTCGACCCTGAAGACCATGGGTCGATTCATCCTGCAGACCCAGTCCGACGGGCCGGTGCGGCTGATGGTGGTCGATCTTGAATTGCCCGATCGGGTGCGCGCCTGCGCAAGTTTCGATGCCCGGCGCGTCGAGGCGCTCGAGCGCGCCGGCGAGGCACAGGCCGGCAACCTGCTCGGCGCCGGAAGTCTGGCCATGACGATCGATCCGGGGCCGCCGGCCTCCCGCTACCAGGGCATCGTGCCGCTCACCGGCGGCTCTCTGGAGGATGCTGCCCATCTCTACTTCAGGCAGTCCGAACAGATCCCCACCTCGGTTCGGCTCGCGGCCGCGCGAGCCTTCCGCTCCTCGCCCGACCGCGACCGCGGGCTGCACTGGCGGTGTGGCGGCATCATCGTCCAGCACCTTCCCGCGTCCGGCCCCGCGCGGATGGCGGATCTGCCGCCCGGCGACGCGCCCGAGGGGGCGGCGCTCGACCCGCAGCTCGAACCGGACGAATGGAGCGAGGCGCGGCTGATCGCCGAGACGGTCGAGGACCACGAGCTGATCGATCCCTCGATCACCGCCGGCCAGCTGCTCTACCGGCTCTATCACGAGCGCGGGGTTCGGGTGTTCGACCCGCAGGCGATCGTCGAGCGCTGCCGCTGCTCGCGCGAGGGCATCACGGCGATGCTGTCGACCTTCCCGGATGCTGACCGCGAACACATGGTTCGCGACGGCATGATTGAGGTGACGTGCGAGTTCTGCTCGACCCGTTACCGGATCGACCCAGCCAGCCTCGCGGGCTGAAGCTGCGCTCGCCTGCGCGGCGGTCGCGGAGGCCATCCGACCGTCCACCCCCGGTGACATTCCGGACCGCCTTCGGGCCGGGGCGTGAACGGGGTGGAGAGCCGATGGCGTCGTGGCATCCAGATCCCGATCCGTCGGCCATGCTTCGGCGCGGATGGGGCGGTGCGTGGGCCCGGCATGGGGGATGCCGGACTGGCACCCCGACTACGCCCCGACATGCGCGAGGACAGCCTGACCTCAGATGCCGGCGCGGGCGGTTTCCGCCAGGCGGGTCATGAAGGCGACGCAGGCGTCGATCTGCGCAGCCTCGATGTATTCGTCGGGCTGGTGCGCCTGGGCGATGTCGCCGGGGCCGCAGACGATGGTCGGGATGCCGCGTGCCTGGAACAGCCCGCCTTCCGTCGCATAGGCAACGGTCGAGGTGGTGTTGCGGCCGGTGAGCCGCATGGCCAGCGTCTCGGCGAGGGAACCGGGCTCGGGGGCAAGGCCGACGACGTCCACCTCGGTGATGGTGCGGATGTCGGTCGTCGCCGCGACCCGGCGCAGCTTCGGCAGCACCGTCTCGCGCGCGAAACGCTCGAACCGGGTCAGCAGGTCGCGCGCGTCCCTGCCCGGCAGCGAGCGCACCTCCCACAGAAACCCGCAATGAAGCGGCACGATGTTGTGGGCGGTGCCGCCCCAGATGCGGCCGACATGGACCGTCGTGTAGGGCGGATCGAAGCGTCCGCTGGGATCGCCGGCCAGGATCATGTCGTCGCGCATCCTGGCGATCTCGCCGAGCAGTTCACCGGCGGCAAGGATGGCGTTGGCGCCCCGGTCGATATGGGCGGAGTGGGCCTCGTGGCCGGTGATCTCGGTGCGGAAATCGACGATCGTCTTGTGGGCGTCGACGACGCCCATCCGCGTCGGCTCGCCGACGATCACCGCGGCCGGCATCGGCAGATCTGCGCCGAGCGCAGCGATCATGCTGCGCACGCCGGTGCAGCCGAGTTCCTCGTCATAGGACAGGGCGAGATGCACCGGGCTCGCCAGCGGCTTCTCCAGCAAGGTCGGCACCATGGCCAGCGCGGTGGCGACGAAGCCCTTCATGTCGGCAGTGCCGCGGCCATAGAGGCGGCCCGATCGTTCGGTCAGGGTGAACGGGTCGGTCGTCCAGGGCTGGCCGTCGACGGGGACGCAATCGGTATGACCTGAAAGCGCGATGCCGCCACGGTCGGTCGGGCCGATGGTCGCGAACAGATTGGCCTTGGTGCCGTCCTCGTTCGGTACCAGATGCGCCTCGATGCCGTGGTCTGCCAGGTAATCCCGGACGAACCGGATGAGCGGCAGGTTCGAGTTCCGGCTCGTCGTGTCGAACGCGACGAGACGGGCGAGCATCTCCTTCGGCGCGTAGATCGGGCCTGTCAATGGAAGATCCTGTGTCGTGTGACCGAGCCGGGATACTTAGCGACAAAGTCGCGCTCGTCAAACGTCTGTCCGATCCGATATATCTCCTGGAATGAATTGGGGATCGTCTTGGTCGGGGGCGCGATCGAACGAACCTTCAGGGACCGCCGGCCGTGAAGCCGCCTGAACATCAACCTGGTCTGCGTCCGGCCTGGACGGTGGGGCGAATGCTTGCCCTTGCCGTGAAGGGACTGTTGCCGCTCGCCGTGCTGGCCGGGACAGCCTGGGGTTACATGGTGCTGCAGGCCTCGAAGCCGCAGGTTCCCCACGCCGAGCGGCAGGAGCGGGTCTTCACCGTCGAGACCGTCGAGGCCGTCTACGCCAGCCATCGCCCCCGCATCGTCGCCTACGGAACCATCACGCCGGGCCGGCAGGTTGCCCTGCGCGCGCTTGTCGCAGGCGAGGTCGTGGCGATCGGCGAGGCGCTGCGCGAGGGCGGCAGCGTTGATGCCGGCGAGCCGCTCGTCTCGGTCGATCCGTTCCAGTATGAGGGGGCGCTCATCGAGGCGCGGGCCGACCTCCAGGAGGCGCGGGCGCGGCTGGCGGAGCGCGAGGCCTCGATCGGGCTGCAGCAGATTACCCTCGAAAATGCACGCGAGCAGCTGGCGATCGCCGAACGCGATCTCGATCGGGCGCGCACGCTGTCGCAGCGCGGTTCGCTTGCCCAGCAGTCGCTGGAGGCGCGCCAGCTTACCGTCGCGCAGCGACGGCTCGCCGTGCAGACCGCCGAATCGACGCTGGAAATCCAGCGGGCCCAGCGCGAACAGCTCGAAGCCCAGATCGCCCGGCTGGAATGGCGTGTGCAGCTGGCCGAACGCAATCTGTCGAACGTCGTGCTGAAGGCGCCCTTCAATGCCTATGTCGGCTCGGTCGCGGCCGAGGTTGGCAAGCTGCTCAGCGTCAACGACGTCGTGGCCGTTCTCGTCGCGCGCGACGACTTCGACGTCCGATTTGCGCTCACCGACGCACAGTATGGCCGGCTGGTGTCGGATGGCCTGCTCGGCCGTCCGGTGTCGGTGACCTGGCGGATGGGCCGGGAGAAGCGGACGCATCAGGCGACCATCGAGCGCATTGCACCGGAGATCGCCGCGCAGCGCGGCGGTGTCGACGTCTATGCCCGCATCGACACCGACTCGACACCGGCGCATCTGCGGCCGGGCGCCTTTGTCGAGGTCGAGCTCGACGACAGTACCTACGAGCGGGTGGTGCGCGTCCCCTCCTCGGCGCTCTACGGCACCGACCGCATCTACGTCGTCGAGGGCGGGCGGCTCGCCGGCCGATCGGTCGAGGTCGTCGGCTATGACGGCGCCGACCTGCTGATACGGGGGGAGGTCGCGGACGGCGAGCGCATCGTCACGACGCGCATCACCGGCGCCGGTGACGGGGTGAAGGTGCAGGAGCAGGCGTCCTTGCCGGCACCCGCCGGCGGGCGGGTACCGGCCGCGGAACATCAGTCGGCCGTGGAGCGCGACGACCATGGCTGACACGGACGTCGCCACGCCGATCCGCTTCTTCATCCGCCACCCGATAGCAGCCAACCTGCTGATGGTGATGATGCTGCTGTTCGGCGTCGTCGGCCTGACGAAGCTGAACACCCAGTTCTTCCCCTCCACCGAGATCCCCCGTGTCTCGGTCACGGTGTCTTGGCCGGGGGCGAGCGCGGAAGACGTGGAAAAGAACATCCTGCAGGCGATCGAGCCGGAACTGCGCTTCCTCGATGGCCTTGACCGGATGTTCTCCTATGCCCGCGAAGGAGCAGGCAGCATCTCGCTGGAATTTGCGCCCGGAACCGACATGCAGATCGCGGTCTCCGAGGTCGAGGCGGCGGTGAACGGCGTCACCACGCTGCCCGACGATGTCGAGACGCCGAAGATCCGGCGTTCGGTCTGGTACGAGGGCGTGGCCAGCATCGCGATTTCCGGCCCATTCAGCGAACAGGCGCTCAGGGCCTATGCGCGCGAGATCCGAGATGGGCTGATCGCTGCCGGGATCGACCAGGTGGAATTCACCGGCTTCCGCGATCCGGAGATATGGATCGACGTCCCCGAGCACGCCTTGCAGCGGCTCGGAATGACGCTCTCCGATATCGCCCAGCGCGTCGGGGCCGCGACCAGGGATCTGCCGTCCGGCACACTCGAGGGCACGGTCGAGATGCAGTTGCGCTCGCTTGGGCGCGATCCCGATGCCGCCGCGGTCGGGCAGATCGAGGTGGTCTCGCGGGAAACCGGCGAGAAGGTGCTGCTGCGCGACATCGCCTCGGTTGAGGAGACCTTCGAGCGCAACCAGATCATCGGCTATCACGAGGGCAACCGGGCGATCGAGCTGGCCGTGCAGCGGGCGGTCTCCGCCGACACGCTGACCACGGCCCGGATCCTCGAGGACTATATCGAGGCGATCCGGCCGACGCTGCCCGAAACGCTGCGGCTCGAGGTCTACGACGTGCGCTCGGACGCGCTGGTCGACCGCATCAACCTGCTGGTGAAGAACGGGCTGTCCGGTCTGCTGCTGGTCATGGCGGTGCTGTTCCTGTTCCTCAATGCCCGCATCGCCTTCTGGGTGGCGGCCGGGATCCCGGTGGCCATGTTCACGACGCTCGGCTTCATGTGGCTGACCGGGCAGTCGATCAACATGATGTCGCTGTTCGCGCTGATCATGTGCCTTGGCATCATCGTCGACGATGCCATCGTCGTCGGCGAGCACACGGCGACCCGATATGCGATGGGGGACGATCCGGTGATGGCATCGGAGCGTGGCACCGGCCAGATGATGTGGCCGGTGATCGCCGCGATCCTGACGACGCAGGCGGCGTTCTTCCCGCTGCTCATGATCCGCGACACCATCGGCCAGATCATGTACGCGCTGCCGATGGTGGTGCTCGCCGTCCTGACCGCGAGCCTGATCGAATGCCTGCTGATCCTGCCGGGACATCTGCGACACAGCCTGACTTCGATGCGGGCCGAGCCGGGCCGGTTTCGTCGGGCCTTCGATGCAGGCTTCGGATGGGTGCGCGACCGGCCGTTCCGCGCCCTCGTCGCCCTCGCCTTTCACTGGCGCTACGTGACCCTGTCGCTGTCGGTATCCGCCCTGGTTCTGGCGCTCGCGCTCGTGTCGGCCGGTCGCATCGGCTTCCAGTTCTTCCCGACGGCGGAAGCCGAGAACGTCACGGCGCGGCTGACCTTCGCGGCCGGGACGCCGGATTCTGAGGTGCTTGAGGGGGTCGGACGCGTCGAGGATGCGCTGCGCGAGGCCGAGCGCAGGCTCGGCGCGGCGCCGGGCGAACTGGTGGTGACGAGCTTCGCCACCATCGGCAAGGCCGGCCAGTCGCGCGGCATGAACTTCGCGGAGATCGCGGTGCAGCTCACCCTGTCGGAGGAGCGGGAGGTGCGCACCTCCGAAATCATCGCGGCCTGGCGCGAGGCCGTCCCGAGGATTGCGGGCCTCGAAAACCTTACCATGAGCGGCCGGCGCGGCGGTCCGCAGGGGCGCGATATCGACATCCGCCTGACTGGCGCATCCTCGGCGGTGCTCAAGCAGGCCGCCCTCGAGGTGCAGACCCTGCTGGCGACCTATCCCGGAGTCTCGGCGATCGATGACGACCTGCCCTATGGCAAGCCGGAAATCGTCATGGCGCTGAAGCCGCGCGGCGAGGCGCTCGGCTTCACGCCGCTCAGCGTCGGCCAGCAGGTGCGCGACGCCTTCGAGGGGGCGCTGGCGCGCCGCGTCCCGGCCGGCGAGGAGGAGATCGCGATCCGCGTGCGCCGTGACCGGCAGGTTGCCGGTGTCGGTGGCCTGATGGATCTCAGTCTGCGCTCGCCCAGTGGCGCGTTCGTGCCGCTGACGGAGGTGGTCGATCTCGAGGAGCGCCAGGGCTTCGCGGTGATCGCACGCATCGACGGCAAGACCACCGTTTCGGTAACCGCCGATCTCGATCAGGACGTGGTGACGACCGTCGAACTGGCCCGGGCGCTGGCCGACGGGCCGCTGCAGGCAGTCGCGTCGAAGTATGGCATCACCTACGAGTTCGCCGGCCGCGAGGAGGAGCGCAGGAACTCTTTCGCAGACCTGCGCTTCGGCGCGGTGATCGCGCTGGGAGCGATCTACCTGATCCTCGCCTGGATCTTCGCCAGCTACTGGCGGCCACTGGCGGTGATGACGATCATTCCGTTCGGCATCACCGGGGCGATCATCGGCCACTTCCTGATGGGCTTTCCGCTGACGATCCTGAGCCTGATGGGGTTGCTCGGCCTCGCCGGTATCCTCGTCAACGACTCGATCATCCTGGTCAGCCGGGTGGATGCGCGGCTGCGCAGCGGCGACCGGCTTGCCGAGGCCGCGATCGGAGCCTCCTGCGACCGGTTCCGGGCGGTGCTGCTGACCTCGCTGACGACCGTCGGCGGTCTCGTTCCGCTGCTGTTCGAGACGAGCCTCCAGGCGCAGTTCCTGCTGCCGATGGCTGTCACCATGGTCTTCGGGCTGTCGGTGGCGACGGCCTTCGTCCTGTTCCTGGTGCCGGCGGTGATCGGCGTCGGCGACGACATCGCGCGCGCGGCCGCCGCCTACATGCGGCTCGGCCGCCGGCCGACCGCGACACCGGCGGAATAGCCCGGTCTCAGCGCCGCCAGAACGCCGGAACGAACAGGATCAGGACGGTGAACACCTCGAGCCGCCCGACCAGCATCCCGGCCGCCAGCAGCCACTTCGCCGCATCCGGCAGCGGAGCGAAGGTGCCCGCCGGGCCGATGATCGGCCCCAGCCCCGGTCCGACGTTGGAGATCGCCGTCGCGGCGCCGGAGACGGCGGTGATCGTGTCGAGGCCGATGAGGCTGAGCGCCACGCTGAGCACGACGAAGCAGGCGAGGAACAGGAACAGGAAGCTGAGCACGGCCGCCGACACGTTGTCGGTCAGTGGCCGGCCGTTGTAGCGCTTGACGAACACGCCGGAGGGATAGGTGATGCGGCGTGCGTGCTGGCGGATGTTCTCGAACAGGACGACGACGCGGAACACCTTAATCCCGCACGAGGTCGAGCCGGAGCAGCCGCCGATGAAGGTCGCGGTCAGGAACAGGCCGGCGGCCAGCGGTCCCCACAGCCCGTAATCGACCGAGGCATAGCCGGTACCGGTCATGATCGAGGTCATGTTGAACAGGGCCTCGCGGAAGCGGGTAGCGGACGGATAGTCCATCTGCTGGCCTTCGGAGAGCCAGGCGAGCACGGCCAGCGTCAGCAGGATGGCGAAGAAGGCGCGCACCTGCTCGTCGCGGATCATTGCCAGCGGATGGCCCTGCACGGCCCGCACGTAGAGCAGGAAGGGCAGGCTGCCGGCGATCATGAAGCCGACCGAGATCCACTCGATCGCCGGTGAGGCGAAGTAGCCGATCGAGGCGTCCTTCGACGAGAAACCACCGGTCGCGACGGTTGTCATGGCGTGCATGATCGCATCGAGCAGGTTCATGCCGGCAAGGCCATAGGCGATCGCGCAGGCGGCGGTCAGCGCGATGTAGATGCCGGTCAGCGATCCCGAGATCTGGGTGGCGCGCGGCAGGATCTTGTCGGGGGTGTCGAAGGCTTCGGCCCGGAACAGCTGCATGCCGCCGACCTGCAGCATCGGCAGCACGGCGACCGCCATGACGACGATGCCGAGGCCGCCGATCCACTGCAGCAGCGCGCGCCAGAACAGGATGCCCGGCGGCGCGTGGTCGAGCCCGACGATGACCGTCGAGCCGGTGGTGGTGAGGCCGGACATCGCCTCGAAGAACGCATCGGCATGGCTGAGATCGAGTCGGGACCAGGCGAAGGGCAGCGCTCCGAACGCCGCCGCGACGATCCACACCGAGGTGGTCAGCACGAAGGCTTCGCGAAGTCCCAGCCGGGCGTCAGCGCCGCGGCAGGTCACCCACATGGTCACGCCGATGAACACCGTGATCAGCCCTGCGGCGACGAAGACGATCCAGTCGTCGTTGTCGTGAGCGATGTCGACGAGCGCCGGCACCAGCATGGCGCAACCCAGCGTCGCGAGAAACACGCCCATCACCAGGAAGATCGGCCGGAAATCGAGCACTATGTCCTGCGGGCTGTCCTGAGGTTGGGATCAGTTGATGGTGGGTTTGACGTAGGGGCTGTCAAGGGAGAAGGCCGGAATCGCCGCGTGAAAGCGTTCACCGCTGGCGGTCGCCATTTCGTAGCTGCCGGACATCATGCCGGAGGGGGTGGCAAGCGGCACGCCGCTGGTGTAGCGGAACGCCTCGCCCGGCCCGAGCACGGGCTGCTCGCCGACGACACCCGGTCCGCGCACCTCGAATGTCTTGCCGGACGCGTCGACGATCAGCCAGCGGCGGTTGATGAGCTGGACGGTTTCGGCGCCGGTATTGGCGATCTCGATCGTGTAGGTCCAGAAATAGGCTCCGGCATCCGGCGACGAGCGATCCTCGCTGAAGGCCGGCTCGACGGTGACGACGACACCCCGGGTTTCCGCGCGATACATGGCGGCAGTCTAGAGACTCGCGAGCCCCCGCGCGAGATCGCGTTCGAGATCGCGGGGATCCTCGAGGCCGATCGACAGGCGCAACATGCCGTCTGTGATGCCAAGCGCTGCCCGCGCCTCTGGCGTGAGGCGCTGGTGCGTGGTCGTCGCGGGATGCGTGACGAGGCTCTTGGCGTCACCGAGATTGTTGGAGATCTTGATGATCTGCAGGGCGTTGGCGACCTTGAAGGCGCCGGTCTTGCCGCCCTCCACCTCGAAGGCGATCATCGGGCCGCCGAAGGCCATCTGGCGGCGTACCACGTCGGCCTGCGGATGATCGTCGCGGCCGGGATAGATCACGCGGACGATGCCCGGCTGGCCGGACAGGAAGTCCGCGATGCGCGCGGCGCTGGCGCATTGGCGTTCGACGCGCAGCGCCAGCGTCTCGAGCCCTTTGAGCATCACCCAGGCGTTGAAGGGGCTGAGACTCGGTCCCGTGTGGCGGTAGAAATCCTTCAGTTCGGTCGCGACGAATTCCTCCGAGGCGAGGATGACGCCGCCAAGACAGCGACCCTGACCGTCGATGTGCTTGGTCGCCGAGTAGACGACGACATCGGCGCCATGGTGCATCGGACGCTGGCCGAGCGGCGTGGCAAAGACGTTGTCGACGACGAGCCGGGCACCGGCGTCGTGGGCGATGTCGGCGATCGCCTGAAGGTCGAGCACCTCGAGCGTCGGATTGGTGGGCGTCTCGAGGAAGAACACCTTCGTTTCGGGGCGCACCGCCGCCTTCCACTGCGCGAGATCCGTGCCGTCGACGAGCGTGCAGGGCACACCGTAGCGCGGCAGCAGGTCCTCGATGACGTAGAGACAGGAACCGAACAGGGCGCGCGAGGCGACGACATGATCGCCGGCGCGCAACTGGCAGAGCAGGGCCGCGGTGACCGCGGCCATGCCGCTGGCGGTGCCGCGCGCAGCCTCGGCGCCCTCGATCATCGCCATGCGCTTCTCGAACATGTCGACGGTCGGATTGGCGTAGCGCGAATAGATGAAGCCGCCAGCCTCGCCCTTGAAACGCGCCTCGGCAGCTTCGGCGCTGTCGTAGACGAAGCCGGAGTTGAGGAACAGAGCCTCCGAGGTCTCGCCGAAGCCGGAGCGCGTGGTGCCGCCATGGACGAGCAGGGTCTCGAGGCCGGGTGCCTCGCCGGGAGCGACGTGGGTGGCTGATGCGATGCGGTTCACGACCATCCTCCATGCTGGAGGGCCGGGAGACGAAAAAACCCGGATGGCCTTGTCGGCGCAACCGGGCTCGTTCGGCCCGGCCTTTTAGCGAGTTGTTTTACGTGGCTGCAAGCCGGCCGGCCCAAATCACCACGAACGGCGTTCTGGTACGCCGGTGCCGCCTTGGCGTCAAGCGCCGGCTCGGCTATTGGTGCCTTGGCTCGTGTCAGGGGACCGCGCGCTTGGGCGAAGAATCGGCGATCAATCCGGGCGACCGCGCCCCCGGCATCCTGCCGGCGGAGGCGATCCGGCGGATGGTGGCGAACCGGCAGATCATCGCCGGCGGCGATCTCGCGGCCGACCAGATCCAACCGGCGAGCCTCGATCTGCGGCTCGGCCGGACCGCCTACCGGGTCCGCGCCAGTTTCCTGCCCGGTCGGCGCCATACCGTGCAGGAGCGGCTGAAGCCGCTGATGATGCACCGGATCGATCTCACCGGCGGTGCTGTGCTCGAGACCGGCTGCGTCTACATCGTGCCGCTGCTCGAGGAGCTGCGGCTGCCCGGCCATATCGCCGCCGACGCCAATCCGAAGAGCTCAACCGGCCGCCTCGACGTGTTCACGCGGGTGATCGCCGACAATTCGCGCGCCTTCGACAAGGTCGAAGCCGGCTATCACGGTCCGCTCTACATCGAGATCAGCCCGCGGACCTTCCCGGTCCTCGTCAGGACCGGATCGCGGCTGTCGCAGATCCGGTTCCGGCGCGGCCATGCGGTGCTCGACGACGCGGCAACGCGGAGGCTGCACCTCGCCGAGCGATTGGTCGACACCGACGAGCCGGACATTTCCGGGGGCATTGCCGTCAGCGTCGATCTGGCGGGGCAGGGCGGGCTGGTCGGCTATCGCGCCAAGCGGCATACGGCGGTCGTCGATATCGACAGGCGGGAGGCCTGCGATGTGGCCGAGTTCTGGGACCTGATCGAGGCGCGGCCCGGGCGTACGCTGATCCTCGATCCGGACGAGTTCTACATCCTCGCCTCGAAGGAGGCCGTGCATGTGCCGCCGGCATTTGCGGCGGAGATGGTGCCGTTCGATCCGCTGGTCGGCGAATTCCGCGTCCACTATGCCGGTTTCTTCGATCCGGGTTTCGGTCATGCTGCGGCTGGCGGTCACGGCGCGCGGGCGGTGCTCGAAGTCAGGAGCCGCGAGGTGCCGTTCATCCTCGAGGACGGCCAGATCGTCGGGCGTCTCGTCTATGAACGGCTGACGGAGCGGCCGGCCAGCCTGTACGGCACCGACATCGGCTCGCACTACCAGGCGCAGGGCCTGAAGCTGTCGAAGCATTTCCGGGCGGGGTAGCCGGCCTCGGGGGACGCCGGTCTGCCACGCTAGCCGAGACGGCCGGCAGGCGCATCAGGCAGCGACGCGATCACGGCAGGTGTGAGGCGATCAGGTCGTCGCTCAGCGCGACGAAGCGGCAGGCGGGGCCGCGGTGGCCCTCGCTCTGGATGTTGACCCGCGCGCCCTCGAGCATCAGGAAGATTCCGTCGGCGACGAGTTCCGGATCGCGCAGTCCGGCCTCGCGGCACAATCGCAGCACATTCTGCCTGTGGCTGCGCTTGTGCGATTCGATCACCGCGCGGGCAGGATGGTCCGGTTCGGTGATCTGCACGCCGGCATTGGCGACGGCGCAGCCGCGCGAGTCGCCCGACGAAACGTCCTCGGCCATCCAGCGCACCCATTCGCGCAGCTGCGCCAGGGGATCGCCGGGATGGCGTGCCGCGATGCAGTCCCAGACCTTGGCATCCTCTTCGGCGACGCGGCGCAGATATTCCGCCACCAACTCGTCCTTGGAGGCGAAGTGGCGGTAGAGCGTCATCTTGTTGGTGCCGGCAGCCTCGGCAATCGTCTCGACGCCGACGGCACGGATGCCCTGGCGGTAGAACAGGTCGCGGGCGACAGCGAGAATGCGCTCGCGCGGCGGCACCTTGCCGTCTGCCGGGGGTACCGGTCCATGCGGCGCCCGGCTTGCCGATGTGCTCATCACGATCCTGCCGTTTCTCCCCGTCCGCAAATTCCGGGCATTGCCCTTGACAAGGGTGTTACCGGTCAGTACCTATGAGCCCGATACCGATCGGTAACATCCATATAGTCCACGACGTCCTTCCGGACAAGGAACCGCAGGAAGACATCATGCGTAACATCCTGTTCATCATCACCAGCCCGCGCGGCGCGGAGTCGCTATCGACGAAGGTGGCGCGCACGCTGGTCGACGATCTGAAGCGGGCCGCCCCCGGTACCACCGTTGTCACCCGTGATCTCGGTGCCGAGCCGCTGCCGCACCTTGAGGCGACGGCGCTGGGCGGGTTCTTCACGCCAGCCGACCAGCAGACTGCAGACCAGAAGGCGGCGGCCGCCCTGTCCGATACGCTGATTGCCGAACTGAAGGCCGCCGACACGATCGTCATCGCCTCGGCGATGATCAACTTCACGATCACCTCGACGCTGAAGTCGTGGTTCGACCATGTCACCCGCGCCGGCATCACCTTCCGCTACACCGAGGACGGCAGGCCGGAGGGTCTCGTCACCGGCAAGAAGGTGTACCTGGTCGTGGCCACCGGCGGCGTCTACAGCAAGCCGCCGCTCGACGCGATCGACTTCCAGACACCCTACATCAAGCACATGCTCGGCTTCCTGGGCATGACCGACGTCGAGATCGTGCGCGTCGAGGGGTCGATCTTCGGGCCGGAGGCGGCCGAGAAGGCGGTGGCCGAGGCGACCGCCGCGGTCAAAGCGTTGACGCGTGAGGCGCTGGCGGCCTGAGCTGCGGCCGTGAACGGCCGGCAGGCCCGGTGACGCCCGTCCTGACCTGTGATGTGACTGGCGCCCGGTCTGGCGACCGGGCGCATCCTTGTGCGGGGATGGTGCACGTGTAGGCTGGCGCGATGCGTCCCGACGACATCCTGACACCAACCCCGCGCGGCCTGTTCTGCCGTCCGGGCGGTTTCTTCATCGATCCGGTGCGGCCGGTCGATCGGGCGCTGATCACCCACGGCCATTCGGATCATGCACGGTCTGGCCACGCAGCCGTGCTCGCCACCGCCGAGACGCTGGCGGTGATGGCGGCCCGCTACGGCGAGGACTTCGCCGCCGCGCGCCAGACGGCGCGGATCAACGAGCCGGTCCGCATCGGCGACACGACCGTCTCGTTCCACCCGGCCGGCCACGTGCTCGGCTCCGCGCAGATCCTGGTCGAGGCGGGCGGCCTGAGGATCGTCGTCACCGGCGACTACAAGCGGGAGGCCGATCCGACCTGCGCCGCGTTCGAGCTCGTCGCCTGCGACGTGCTGGTCTCCGAGGCGACCTTCGGTCTGCCGGTATTCCGCCATCCGGATCCGCGCGGCGAGATCAGCAAGCTGATCCGCTCGCTGGCGCTGTTTCCCGACCGAACCCATGTTGTCGGCGCCTATTCGCTCGGCAAGGCGCAGCGGGTGATCGCGCTCCTGCGCGAGGCCGGCCACGACCGGCCGATTTACATCCACGGCGCGCTCGAGGCGATCTGCGCGCTCTACGAGCGGGCAGGCGTACGGCTCGGGCCGCTCGTTCCGGTGCGTGCGACCAGAGGCGATCTCGCCGGCGAGATCGTCGTGGCGCCGCCGGGCTCGACGGGCGATGTCTGGGCACGGCGCTTCGCCGATCCGGTCACCGCCCTTGCGTCCGGCTGGATGCGGGTCAGGGCGCGGGCGCGGCAGAACGGGGTGGAACTGCCGCTGGTCGTTTCCGATCACGCCGACTGGGATGACCTGACCCGCACGGTGATCGAGACAGGATGCGCCGAGCTGTGGGTCACGCACGGCCAGGAGGACGCGCTCGTCCATTGGGCGGAGACGCGCGGACTCGCCGCCCGGCCGCTGCGCCTCGTCGGCTACGAGGAGGCGGAGGCCGAAGGCGCTGGTCCCGCGTCAAAGGACCGGCGGCCAGAGAATCCGGCGGTCAGCTGACCGTTCCGCCCGCTCCAGGGTGGCGGACAAGCACCAGCACCGTGTTGTTGGCCGGCATGGCCATCACCTGTCGCAACGACAGGCCGCGGACCGCGGCGGCCTGTGCCACGTCTTCGGTGTCGCGGACGCCCCAGGCGGGGTTGCGGCGGCGCAGGCCGGCGTCGAAGCTGACGTTGGACTGAGACACGAAATCGCCCGAACGCGAGAAGCAGCCATAGACGAACAAGAGACCATCCGCCGACAGAAGCGCCGCGGCGCCGTCCAGGAGGCCCAGCGTTGCCCGCCAAGGCGCGATGTGCACGACGTTGATCGCCACCATCAGGTCGAACCGCTGGCCGAGGCGGCCGTGCCAGTCCAGCAGTTCCAGGTCGATCGGCAGCGGCGGCGCGAGGTTCGCAAGACCGCAATGCTCGCGCCATGCCGCGATCGAGGCAAGGCCAGCCGGGTCACGGTCGCTCGGCTGCCAGCGGGTCTGCGGAAAGGCCTCGGCGAAGGCCACGGCATGCTCGCCGGAGCCGCTTGCGAGTTCGAGCGCCTGCGCCGGCACGCGCCCGCCGAGCGCCGCGTGCAGCGCCTGCAGGATCGGTTCCCGGTTGCGTGCGGCCGCCGGCATGAACAGCCGCCCGCCCGCCGCGTCGTCCGAGGGCAGCCAGCCCATCGCGGGGCCTGAAGTCCCGGTTGCGGCCATCTTGCGTTCTCTCCGGATACCCGTCAGCCTTCGCCTGGGCGCGACCTGCCGGCCCGCCTGTCCCGTCTGAACCGCACGGAGCGTTGCGCACCCGATGCTTCCAGGACCAGAAGACGACATCGCCTCGCTGTTCGAGGATTATGCCGCCGGTTTCGACGACTTCGACGCCGACGAGATCGCCGATGCCTTCGCCTATCCCTGCATTATATGGCAGTTCGGCAAGGGCAATGTCTTTGCCGATCGCGACGAGCTGATGGAAAACATTGAGGCATTGCTCGACGTCTTCGAGCGGGAGGAGATCGCCCATTCGACGTTCCAGATCCTCGCGCTGTCGGTGAGCGGGCCGATCGCCATGGCAAGCCTGTCCTGGCGCCAGGAACGAGAGGATGGCGACGTCGCGCTCGCCTTCGTCTGCCACTACGCGCTGATGAAGGGCGAGGAGGGCTGGGGGATCATCCAGGTGGTCAACGAAAGCTGACCATCCGGACAGGATCCGACATGAACCGCTTCGCCGAACTGCTCGACCGGCTCTCCTACGAGCCGCGGCGGAACGCCAAGATCGCTCTGATGCGGGAGTATTTCCGGACGACGCCGGATCCTGCGCGCGGCCTTGCCCTTGCCGCGTTGACCGGCGAACTGCGCTTCCGCCATGCGAAGCCGGCGGTCATCCGTGCGCTGATCGAGGCACGCACCGACCCGGTGCTCTTCCGTCTGTCCTACGATTATGTCGGTGATCTGTCGGAGACGGTGGCACTGCTGTGGCCCGCGCAACGGAATGCCGCACCGGCCGATGCGCTGACATTGCCCGAGGTCGTCGCCACGCTCGGGTCGGCCGGCAAGGCGGATCTGCCGGCCCTGATCGCCGACTTCCTCGACCGTCTCGACGAGACCGGGCGGTGGGCACTCATGAAGCTGATCACCGGTAGCCTCAGGGTTGGCGTCTCGGCGCGGCTCGCCAAGACTGCGGTCGCGGCGCTCGGCAATCTCGACCCCGGCGAGGTCGAGGAAGTCTGGCACGACCTCGCGCCGCCCTACGAGCCCCTGTTTGCCTGGGCGCTCGGTGCGGCGGACAGGCCGAAGCAGACCAACCCGGTGCCGTTCCGCGCGCCGATGCTGAGTCATGCAGTGGACGCGGCGGAGCTGGCGCGGCTTGAGCCCGGCGAGCATGCGGCGGAATGGAAGTGGGACGGAATCCGCGTGCAGGCGGTGGCCGGACACGATGCGCGGGGGCGGCACCAGCGCCGCCTCTACTCGCGCACCGGCGACGACATCTCCGCGGCGTTTCCCGATCTTCTGGAGGCGCTCGACTTCGACGCGGCGATCGACGGCGAGCTGGTTGTCCTGCGCGGCGGCCGGGTACAGTCGTTCAACACGCTGCAGCAGCGGCTGAACCGCAAGGCCGTGACGGCCAAAATGCTGGCCGACCATCCGGCCCACATCATCGCCTACGACCTTCTCGCCGAGGCGGGGGAGGACCTGCGCGACCTGCCGTTTGCCGCCAGACGCGATCGGCTGCAGCGCTTTGTCGGTCGCATCGGAATCGGCCGGATCACGCTGTCGCCGCTGGTGCCGTTCAGCTCCTGGGAGTCCCTGGCGGATGCGCGCGCCGATCCGGCCGGCCACGGCGCCGGTGACGACGCGGCAGCCATCGAGGGCGTGATGATCAAGCGGCTCGACAGCCCCTATCTCGCCGGGCGGCCGAAGGGCCACTGGTGGAAATGGAAGCGCGACCCGCATGCCGTCGATGCCGTGCTGATGTATGCGCAGCGCGGACACGGCAAGCGCTCGTCGTTCTATTCCGACTACACCTTCGGCGTCTGGCGGCGGGGCCCCGGCGGGGACGAGCTGGTGCCGGTCGGAAAGGCCTATTTCGGCTTCACCGACGATGAATTGCGCCAGCTCGACCGGTTCGTGCGCACCCACACCATCAATCGCTTCGGACCGGTGCGCGAGGTGGTGCACGAAACCGACGAGGGGCTCGTGCTGGAGATCGCATTCGAAGGGCTGGCGCGGTCGAGCCGGCACAAGTCCGGCCTCGCCATGCGGTTTCCCCGGGTTGCCCGAATCCGCTGGGACAAGCGGCCGTCCGACGCCGACGGGATCGAGGTTCTGGAGGCACTGATCGGGGAGGCGTGAGCGGACCGGCTGCTCGTGCGTCGGACCCCGCCACCTGCCAGAAGGACGGTAGCCACTCGCAAATCGGCCGCCGATCACCTAAGTGAGAGACGTCCTGCGACCAACCGGAAGGGCGGACGATGAACGGCGCACTCAATCGGTTCTTCGGCGGGCCTCCCGGCTGGGTCATCGTGCGGCTCGTGATCATCTCGCTGATCGTCGGGCTGATCTTCTCGGGACTCGGCATCCATCCGCTCGACATCGTCCGCAACGTCCAGCGTCTGATCGAAGGCATCTGGAACATGGGCTTCGCGGCGCTGCAGGACCTGTTCGGCTATTTCGTGCTCGGCGGGGTCGTGGTGATCCCGATCTGGCTGATCCTGCGGCTAAGCAAGATGGGACGGAACAGCCAGTGATCCGATCCGCGATTTTGGCGGGATCCGCTTGACGGCCCTGCCGTCGTGGCTTCCTTCTGTGTGAATGCAACCTCGGGTTATATGGGCCCCGGTCGCGCGGGACAGCCAATGAGTCGCGTCCTGCCGTTCGAGGTTACCCATCGCAGCGTGCTTGCCATCGCGGTGCCGATGACGCTCGCCCATCTGTCGACGCCGCTGCTCGGTATCGTCGACACGGCGGTGATCGGCCGGCTCGGGCGCGCCGACCTGCTGGGCGGCATCGCGGTCGGCTCGGTGATCTTCTCGATCCTGTTCACGACCTTCAACTTCCTGCGAAGCGGCACGACCGGCCTGACGGCCCAGGCGGTCGGGGCGGGGGATGCCGTCGCGGAGACGGCCGCGCTCTACCGGGCGGGCCTGATCGGACTCGCTGCCGGCCTGCTGGTCATCGTCCTGCAGGCTCCGATCCTCGCCGTCTCGCTTGCCTCCATGGGAGCAAGCGGGGAGGTCGAGCGGGCGGTGTCGGTCTATTTCTCGATCCGCATCCTCGGTGCGCCGTTCGCGCTGCTGAACTACGCCATTCTCGGCTGGTTCCTCGGGCGCGGCCAGGCGGTCACCGGCCTCGCCCTGCAACTGCTGCTCAACTGTCTCAACATGGCGCTCAACGCCACCTTCGTGCTGTGGCTCGACTGGGGGGTGGCGGGCGTCGCCTGGGGAACGGTGATCGGCGAGGCGGTGACGGCGGTGTCGGGCGTCGCCCTGTGCGCGCGGACGCTGGCGCGCGGGTTCGGCATTCCCGGCCCGCTGCTGTTCGCGCGCGACGGGCTCATGCGAACCTTCGCGATCAACCGCGACATCATGGTGCGGTCGTTCTCGCTGTTGTTCGCCTTTGCGCTGTTCACGTCGGCCAGCGCCCGCCAGGGCGACGTGGCGCTGGCGGCAAATGCGGTGCTGATGAACTTCTTCCTGCTCGGTGGCTACTTTCTCGACGGCTTCGCCACCGCGGCGGAGCAACTCGCCGGACGGGCCGTCGGCGCGCGCTACCGGCCGGCCTTCTCCCGCGCCGTCCGGCTGACCTTCGTCTGGGGCGCCGGCCTTGCGATCGTCCTCAGCGCGGTCCTGCTGATCGGCGGCCCGCTGTTCATCGATATCCTGACCACCAACGAGGAGATCCGGCGCACCGCGCGGGTCTACCTCGTGTGGGCGGCGCTGACGCCGCTGCTTGGCGTCGCCGCCTTCGAGTTCGACGGGGTGTTCATCGGTGCGACCTGGTCCGACGACATGCGTAACATGATGCTGGTGTCGCTGGCGGCCTATGTCGTCGCCTGGCAGGTCGCCACGCCTCATCTCGGCAATCACGGCCTGTGGCTGGCGATCGCGGTGTTCCTGGTGGTGCGCGGCGCGACCCTGGCGCTGCGCTACCCGGTGCGGCTGGCGCGCACCTTCCCGGGCTGAGACCGGCGCGGGAGCGCGCGCCCGGCCTCACAGGATGGCCAATACCGCCTCCGGCGGCCGCCCGATCGCGGCACGGCTGCCGCAGATCACCACCGGCCGCTCGATCAGCATCGGATCCGCCGCCATCGCTGCAATGATCTCCGCATCGCTGCGGGAGGGATCGGCGAGGCCGCGCGCCTTGCAGGCCGGTTCGCTGCGGCGCAGCAGGTCGCGCGGCGCGAGGCGGAGCGCCGCCAGCACACCCCGCAGCGCCGCTTCGTCCGGCGGTGTCTTCAGGTATTCGACGATGACGGGCTCGACTCCGCGCGAGCGGATCAGCTCGAGCGTCTGCCGCGACTTCGAGCAGCGCGGATTGTGCCAGATGGTCACGGTCATGGTCGGGCTTCCCGCTGGCCGGCCGGATCGCGCGCGGCCCACTCGTCCGTTCCCGTGCCGACGGCCTGGCCCAGGCTGGAGAACCCCTCGCGCCGCAGGCGGCGGAGGAGATCTCGCTTGATGGCGCGGACGAGGCCGAGCCCCTCGTAGACGAGTCCCGTGTAGAGCTGCACCAGGCTCGCGCCGGCGCGCAGCTTCTGCCACGCGGTCTCGCCGGAATCGACGCCGCCCGCGCCGATCAGGGGGATTGCGGCGGGAAGCCGCTGACGCATGCGGGCCAGCTGCACGGTGGAGCGGTGAAACAGCGGCCGGCCGGACAGCCCGCCGGGCTCGCGGGCGCGCGGATCGGTCAGGCCGGTCCGCGCCAGGGTGGTGTTGGAGACGATGACGGCGTCGATGCCGTGCCGCGTCACCGCCGCGGCGATGTGATCGAGTTCGGTGTCGGCAAGGTCCGGGGCGATCTTCAGCGCCAGCGGGACGCGCCGGCCGATCAGTCCGGCCTCGGCGTCGCGCGCCGCCGACACGCGGCCGAGCAGGTCCTCGAGCGCGGCTTCGTGCTGCAGATCGCGCAGGCCCGGCGTGTTCGGCGAGGAGATGTTGATGGTCAGATAACCGGCATGCCGGGCGAAGGCATGGACCCCGGCGACATAATCGTCTGCCCGATCCGTCGAATCCTTGTTGGCGCCGATATTGATCCCGACGATGCCCTTGCCGGTGCGCATCAGCAGGCGGGCCAGCATCGCCGCGTGCCCCTCGGTATTGAAGCCGTACCGGTTGATGATCGCGCGCTCGGCCGGCAGCCGGAAGACGCGCGGGCGCGGATTGCCGGGCTGCGGATTGGGCGCCACCGTACCGATCTCGACGAAGCCGAATCCGAGGCCGAGCAGCGCGTCCGGCACCTCGCCGTGCTTGTCGAAGCCGGCCGCCATGCCGATCGGATTGGGAAAGCGCAGATCCCACAGGTCGACGGCGAGGCGCGGGTCGTCGGGTTCGGGCTCGGCGCCGACCAGTCCGGTCCTGAGCGCGGCAATCGAGAGGGCATGGGCCCGCTCCGGGTCGAGCGCCAGCAGCAGCGGGCGCGCCAGCGCGGCGAGGCCGCTGATCACGGCTGCGGCCCGATCGGCCCGGCCGAGCGCACCGCGCTCATCGGCAGCGGGCCGTAGAGATGCGGAAACAGCTCGCCGCCGCGCGAGGGCTCCCACCTCAACGCCGGGCCGAGTGCGGCCGCATCGACCGCCACTAGCACAAGGCCGGTCCGTCCCGCAAAATGCCGGGCCAGCGTTCCCTCGACCTGATCGGCAGCGGACAGGTGGATGAAGCCGTCCCTGATGTCGTCGGCATTGCCCAGATAGGCGCCGGCGGATTGGGCCTCCAGCCACTCCTCGCGCCCGCAGATCTTGTAGACTGTGTCGGTCATTGCGTGAGGACCGTATCGCCGCCCTGACCGTACGGCAAGCCGGCGCCGGATGGCGGCTGCCGTGCGACCCTTTCCTTGGCGCGGCCGCGCGAAGCGCTGGACATCTGTGAAGATCAGGCGATAATTCCTATATCGTCGGAAAATAGTCCGAAGAGGCCGATTCCGCAAACGTTCCCCGGACGGCCGGAGGCATCGATCATGTTGTCCCATCGCCAGATCTGGGCGGCGATCGACGCGCTGGCGGCGCGCCATTCGCTGTCCGTATCGGGGCTTGCGCGGCGCGCCGGGCTCGATCCCACGACCTTCAACAGGTCGAAGCGGACCGGCAGCGACGGACGGCTGCGCTGGCCCAACACCGAATCGATCGCCAAGATCCTCGAGGCCACCGGCTCGACGATGGACGAATTCATCGCGCTGATGCGCGAACCCGGCATCGATGAAACCCCCTACAGGTCGCGTTCGGTGCCGCTGATCGGGCTTGCCCAGGCCGGGGGCGGCGGCTTCTTCGATGACGGCGGCTATCCGGTCGGCAGCGGCTGGGACGAGGTGACCTTCCCCGACGTCGGCGACGAGCATGCCTATGCGCTGGAAGTGACCGGGGATTCGATGTTGCCGCTGTACCGGGATGGCGACCGCGTGATCGTGTCGCCCGGCGCCTCGATCCGGCGCGGCGACCGGGTCGTGGTCAAGACCCGCGACGGCGAGGTGATGGCCAAGGTACTCGCCCGAAGGACGGCCCGGACCGTGGAGCTGCATTCGCTCAACCCGGAGCACGAGAATCGCGTGCTCGGCGTCGAGCAGATCGAATGGATGGCGCGGATCATCTGGGCGAGCCAGTGACGGCGTCCGGCGCGGCGCGCTGCCGGTTGCGGAGGCGGTCGCGATCGGCGAGCATGGCGGCAGCGGCCACGACTGGTCTGGATTGATCCGCGGCATGATGCGTTCGTTCGGGTTCGGCTTGGCGTTGCTCATCGTCCTCGTGGCGAGTCTGTACGGAGTCGTGCTCAACGGCTTCGGCCTGTTCGCTCCGGAGGGGGGGAGGGGGCTGGCCGCGGTCTCCGAGCAGGCCGGCGATACCGCGCCCCAGCCCGCGCCGGTCACGCAGCCGGCACCAAAGCCAGAGCGCGACGCGCCGGTACCCGGACTTCTGCCGTCGGCATCGCGGGACCCGGATTCGCGGCGGGCCGCTCCGCTGACCCTGCCGCCATCGTCGGATACGCTGCCGCCATCACCGGGCACCGCCCCCGCCGCGACGGCCGGGAGCGCCCGGCCCGACGACGATCCCTTGCCGCCGAGCGGGCGCGTCGCCCGCAACGTGACCCCGCCAAACGTGCTGCAGCGTCCCACCGCCCGCTACGCCGAGCCCGCCAGCGAGACCGGCCCGCCTCCCGAGCCGGCTCGGCCGCGCCGCTTCCATCGGGTGGTGGTCGCCGATGCCGGGACGCTGAGGGCCGGCGACACGGTGATCCGGCTCGCCGGGATTGTGCCGGTCGGCGCCGATCAGACCTGTACCGATGCGAGCGGCCGAGAGTGGCCTTGCGGGCGAGCCGCCGCCGCGGCGCTGCGCATGCTGATCCGCAATCGTGCCGTCGACTGTGCGCTGATCGCCGAGCGCGACGGGGTGAGCGCCGCGACCTGCTCGGTCGGCCTGCAGGACATCAACGGCTGGCTCGTTGCGCATGGCTGGGCGGAGCCGGACGCAGACACCTACGCGGCGGAAGCGCAGGCCGCGCGGCGCGACCGGCGCGGCGTCCATGCCGCCGAATGGCGCGCCGGTGACGCGGTCACCTCCGGTGCGGCGTCGCTGTCGGCCTTCACGGCTCCGGAGCTGCCGCGCGACAGCATCCCCGGCTTGCCCGCTCCTCTCGCTCCCGACGCTGCGCAGTCCCGGCAGGCCCCCCGGTCCGCTGCACCGCCGGACGCTCCGGTCGACCTCGCACCTCCGGCGGTGCAGCAGTAGCCGCGCCCTATCCCGCCTCGTGCAGGCTGCCGTCAAGCGCGCGGCCGATCAGGGCTCGGGTCTCGGCGATTCCATACAGCGCGACGAACGAACCGAAGCGCGGACCCTGGCTCTGGCCGAGCAGCACTTCGTAGAGTGCGCGGAACCAGTCGCGCAGATTGGCGAAGCCGTGCGCCTTGCCGGCTTCGTAAACCTCGTTCTGGATCATCTCGGCGTCCGCTCCGTCGGGGAGCGCGGCAAGCCGGGCGGAGAGGTCGGCAAGCGCGGCGCGCTCGGTCGGGTCGGGGGCGCGGTACTGCTTGGTGGGCAACACGAAGTCGTGGAAGTAGTTGATGGCGTAGCCGACCAGCCGATCGAGCTCGGGATGATGTTCCGGCCGCGCGCCGGGCGCGTAGCGGCGGATGAAGCCCCACAGCACCGCCTTGTCCTCGGAGTTCGACGCGGAGACAAGGTTGAGCAGCATCGAGAAGGAGATCGGCAGGTCGACCGCGGGCGGATTGCCCGAGTGGATGTGCCAGACCGGGTTCTGCAACTGCTCCTCCGGGCTTTGCCGGCGATAGGCCTCCAGAAAGGCCAGATAGTCGTCGACATGCCTCGGGATCACGTCGAAATACAGCCGCTTTGCCTTGCGCGGCGACTGGTACATGAACAGCGCCAGGCTTTCGGGGCTGGCATAGCGCAGCCACTCTTCTATGGTCAGGCCGTTGCCCTTCGACTTGGAGATCTTCTCGCCCTTCTCGTCGAGGAACAGCTCGTAGTTGAAACCTTCGGGCGGCACGCCGCCGAGGACCCGGCAGATCTGGCTCGACAGCTTGACGGAATCGATCAGGTCCTTGCCGGACATCTCGTAATCGACGCCGAGCGCGTACCAGCGCATCGCCCAGTCAACCTTCCACTGCAGCTTGCAATTGCCGCCGGTGATCGGCTGATGGACGAGCTTGCCGGTTTCCGGTTCCTTGTAGACGATCGTTGCCGAGGCGAGGTCGTACTCGATGATCGGAACCTGCAGCACCTTGCCGGAATGCGGACTCACCGGAAGGAACGGGCTGTAGGTCCGGCGCCGCTCCTCGCGTAGCGAGGGCAGCATGATATCCATCACCTGATCGTAGCGCTCGAGCACGCGGATTAGCGCCTGATCGAAGCTGCCGCGGGTGTAGAAGTCAGTGGCGCTGGCAAACTCGTACTCGAAGCCGAACGCATCGAGGAAGGCCCGCAGCATGGCGTTGTTGTGCTCGCCGAAGCTCGGATATTCGCCGAACGGATCGGGCACCCTGGTCAGCGGCCGGTCGAGATGGGCGGCGAGCAGCTCGCGGTTGGGCACATTGTCGGGCACCTTGCGCAGGCCGTCCATATCGTCGGAGAAGCAGACAAGCCGGGTCGGCACCGTGTCGCCGGTCATCACCCGGAACGCGTGACGGACCATCGTGGTGCGCGCGACTTCGCCGAAGGTGCCGATGTGGGGCAGGCCGGACGGGCCGTAGCCTGTCTCGAAGACCAGCGGCTTGCGCGCGCCGACCTTCTCGCGCCGAACGATCAGCTTGCGGGCCTCCTCGAACGGCCAGGCGCGACATTCCAGCGCCAATTCGCGCAGGCGTGCGCCTGCCTCGCTTGCCTTCTCTACGAGTTCGCTCATGGTCGGATGTCCCGGCTGCGGCCCTTCTGCAGTCGGCCCGGACCCTATGGAGGAGCCCCGCCCGCGTCAATCGTCGAGGACGATCGGGGGTGGTGCCCGGGCCGGGCGCCCGCTTGGCGCTTGTCCGCCGCAAGGCGAGCGACTAGGGTCGCGCAGCTTCGACACCGATCAGCCGAAAGGACGCGACATGGCGAAAAAGGTCAGCCCGGAGGAGGCACTCATCTACATGATGGTGACGATGTCGGCTGCCGACCGCGCCATGACGGACAACGAACTGCGGCGGATCGGCGGCATCGTCCAGCGACTCCCTGTGTTCCGCGGCTTCGACATCGAGCGCCTGGTCGCCGTGGCGGAGGACTGCGGCGAGATCCTCAACGACGATGATGGCCTCGACGAGGTGCTGAGGGTCATCACCCAGTCGCTGCCGGCGCGGCTCTACGACACGGCCTACGCGCTTGCGGTCGACGTGGCCGCCGCCGATCTCGACGTCGGACAGGAGGAGCTGCGACTGTTGCAGATCGTCCGGGATCGTCTCGGTCTCGATCCGCTGGTCTGTGCCGCGATCGAGCGCGGCGCCCGTGCGCGGTTCAGGACCCTTTAGAGCGTGATCAGGTGAGGTGGAGTCCGGTTCACAGGTTCCATTGCGCGGCCAAACGAGAAGCCAGAGTCGGACCGCTTCAGTCTGGGGCGATCCGACCCGAGGTGCGGCGTACCGATCGGCGAGGACCCGCTCGGCGCGTCCATACGCCGTCCGGCGTCCGGGGTGCCGCCATCGGACCGTGACATGGGCTGCCGGCCATCGGATCGTGTCGCGGGCGCCCTGCCACCTGCCCGCCGGTCAGTCACCGAGCGCCATGCCCTCGCGGCGCGGGTCGCTGCCAGCCTCGATGCCGCCGTCGCGCACCACGATGATGTTGAGGCCGCTCGTCATCTCGACCTTCATCGGCGCGTGGCCGAGCGCCTCGAGCGCGGCAATCCAGTCATCGGCGCCGGAGATGCGCTCGATCTCGAACGGACCGTTGCGGGCCCCGAAGTTGAACATGTCGGCAGCGGCCTGTGGGTCGAGGCCCCAGTCGAGATGGGCGACGATCGCCTTGACGACATAGGGGATGATGCGGCTGCCGCCGGGCGAGCCGAGAATCATCCGCAGCCGGTCGTCCGGGCCGAACACGAAGGTCGGCGCCATGGACGAGCGCGGCCGCTTGCCGCCCTCGACCCGGTTGGCGACCGGCCGCCCGGCGTCGTCCGGCACGAAGGCGAAATCCGTCAGCTCGTTGTTGAGCAGGAAGCCGCGCACGAACAGGCGCGAGCCGAACGCCGACTCGATCGTCGTGGTCATCGACACCGCGTTGCCGTCGGCGTCGATCACGGTGATCTGGCTGGTGCCCGGTGCCTCGCGGGTCGTGTCCCGGGTTGGCGGCTCGGCCACACCCGGCGGCGTGCCGGAGTCACGAATGCCGCCGGCACGGACGGGATCGATCAGCGCGGATCGTTGCGCCAGATAACCCGGATCGAGCAGCCCCTCGGGCACCGCCACGAAGTCCGGATCGGCGACATAGTGGTCGCGGTCGGCGAAGGCCAGGTTCTCGGCCTCACCGATCAGGTGCAGGGCCTCCGGCGTCGGCACCTCGCCGAGATCGAACCGCTCCAGCATCGCCAGCGTCATCGCCACCGCGATTCCGCCGGAGGAGGGTGGGCCCATGCCGCAAACCCAGTAGAGGCGGTAGGGCGCGCAGACGGCGGGACGCTCGACGGCCGTATAGCCGGCCAGGTCGGCAGCGGTCAGATCGCCCGGGTTGCGCCAGGCATTGCGGACGGCGCTGGCGATGTCGTCGGCGATCTCGCCGCGGTAGAAGGCGTCGGGCCCCTCGATCGCGATCCGTTCCAGCGTCTCGGCATATTCGGGGTTCTGCCTCACCTCGCCCAGCAGCGGTCCGGCCTCGTCCTCGCCGAAGAAATAGTCCCGCGCTGCGGGGGAGAAGGCGGCCGGTCCCATCGCCGAGAGCAGTGCGGACAGCCGGGACGACACGCCGAAGCCGTGGCGGGCGAGCAGGATCGCCTCGTCGAACAGCCGCGCCCATGGTAGCCGCCCGTGCTTCTGGTGGACCGCGTACAGCATCGCCAGCGTGCCCGGCACACCCACGGACAGGCCGCCCGGCACCATGTCCGGCCAGCGCTGCGGCGTGCCGTCCGGGCTGAGGAAGCGGTCCGGGCGGGCGGCGGCCGGGGCCGTCTCGCGGCCGTCCCATGTCGTCACCGCGCCGGTTTGCGCATCCCAGTGCAACAGGAACGCGCCGCCGCCGATTCCGGAGGACTGCGGCTCGACGAGACCGAGCACCATCTGCGCGGCGATCGCCGCATCGACCGCGCTGCCGCCGTCGCGCAGCGCGTTCAGTCCCGCCCGGCTGGCCAGCGGATGCGCGGTGACGACCATTTGCCGTGTCGCGGTGGCCGGTGCCGCGGACCCGCCGGAATAGGTTGCCGGCTCCGGCGCGGCACGGCTGATCACGCCGGTCTCTTCCTGGGCGAGCGCCGGCGCGGCCGTCAGTGCGACCGGCAGCAGGAATGCCACAATTCCGGCGCCCAGGCGGGCGAGACAGCGCGACATCATCGCGGCACGGTGCGCCAGCGCGGCCGGCCGGTCAATGGCGCGGGCAGCGATTGCAGTCTGGGTAATTCCCCGCTGGTTGGCTAGATTGCGTGTGTTGCGCCGAGATTGCGGGCCGTCTGGATGTCGTATCGCGTACTGATCGTGCTGCCGTTCCTGCTGCTCACGGCCGGCTGCGCCGGGGTCATCGACAATGCTCCGATCAACGTGGCATTGGCCGAACAGCCGACCCTCGCCCGGGAGAAGGATCCCTCGCCGCGCATCGACGGCGACACGGCGGTCGCCCTGACTTTCTCTGGCGGAGGCACGCGCGCGGCAGCCTTTGCCCACGGTGCCATGAAGGCGCTGGCGGCCGTGCCGCTTCGCGATGAGCCCGGCAAGACGCTCCTAGATCGGGTTGCCTTCCTGTCCGGCGTGTCCGGCGGCTCGGTGGCGGCGGCCTACTACGCCTATCGCGGCCCGGCGGCGGTCACCGATTTCCGCGAACGCTTCCTGCTTCAGAACGTCGAGGCCTCGCTGCGGACGCGGGTGACGCCTGCGAACCTCGCGCGCGCCTTCGAGGGCGGCGTCAATGATCGCACCGGCCTGCCGCGCTGGCTCGACGAGCACCTGTTGGGCGGGGCGACCTTTGCCGACCTCGTCGACCGCGGCTACGCCATGCTCTGGGTGAACGCTTCGGACATCTACAACAGGAACGTCTTCATCTTCGACCAGCGGACCTTCTCCGTGCTGTGCAGCGATCTCGGCCGCTATCCGCTGTCGGAAGCGGTGGCGGCGTCGGCCGCCGTGCCGATCGCCTTTGCGCCGATCCTGATCCGCAACTATGCCGACCGCTGCAGCTGGCAGGAGCCGGCCTGGGTGGCAGACGTGCTCGGCACGCGCGGTGGCTCGGCGGTGCTGCGCGCCTATGCCGAGGCGCTCAGGCGCTACCGGAACGTCAAGCTGTTGCCGAACGTCTCGCTGCTCGATGGCGGCATCACCGACAACCTCGGCGTCTACGGCCTGACGGTGGCCCGCGAGACGGCGAGCGCGCCCTATCAGCCGATGCAGCCGGCCTCGGCGGTCCGCCTGCGCAACATGCTGTTCGTCGTCGTGGACGCCGGACGCGGCCCGGAAGGCGACTGGCCGCAGCGACCGAGCGGCCCGACCGGGACCGAGATCGCCATGGCGGTGGCCGACACGCTGATCGATGCCAACACGCGCAACACCTTCGATGCCTTCAACTCGGCCATGGAAAAGTGGCGGCAGGAACTCGTCGACTATCGCTGTCGGCTGTCGTCGGCAGAAGTGCAGCGGCTGCGAGGCACGTTGCGCGGCTGGAACTGCCGCGATCTCAACTTCCATGTGGTCAGGATCGGCTTCGACGGAGCCGAGCCGGCGCTCCGGGCGCGGCTCAACGCGATCAAGACGGCTTTCGTGCTGCCGCAGGATGAGGTCGATCTGGTGATCGAGGCGGCCGGACGGCTGCTCGCCTCCGATCCGGAATATCGCCGGTTCCTGTCGCGCCTCGATTGAACGACGCGGGACGGTGTACAACAGCTCGGCCCCGAGAACAGGGTCGCGATCGATCGCAGGGAGGTTCCGGTGACATCAGCGACGCACTCTTCCGTCCAGAGTCACGTGTTCCACCGCGACCTGAAGGCGCGCTATCCGGTCGCCGTGGGCGGCGAGGGCTGCTGGTTGATTGACCGGGACGGCAAACGCTATCTCGATGCCTCGGGCGGAGCGGCGGTTTCCTGCCTCGGCCACCTGCATCCGAAGGTGGTTGCGGCGATCCGCGACCAGGCGGGTCGGCTGGAATTCGCGCACACCGCCTTCTTCACCAACGAGCCAGCCGAGGCACTGGCCGACTGGCTGGTGGCCCGCGCGCCCGCGGGGATCGAACGGGTGTATTTCGTTTCGGGCGGCTCGGAGGCCAACGAAGCGGCGCTGAAACTCGCCCGCCAGGTACATGTCGAGCGCGGTGAACCGGGTCGCATCCATGCCATTGCCCGCCACCAGTCCTATCACGGCAACACGCTCGGCGTGTTGGCGCTTGGTGGCAATCCGGCGCGCCGAGCTCTCTACGAGCCGCTGCTGGGTCTGCCGGTTAGCCATATCGAGCCCTGCTACGCCTATCGCCACCAGGGCGAGGGCGAGAGCGAGGAGGCCTATGGCCTGCGAGCGGCCCGCGCACTGGAAGCGGAAATCCTGCGGCTCGGCCCGGAGACGGTGTCGGTGTTCTTTGCCGAGACGGTTGTCGGCGCGACCGCTGGCGCGGTGCCACCAGCGCGAGGCTACTTCCGCGAAATCCGCCGCATCTGCGACCGCTACGGCGTGCTGCTGGTGCTCGACGAGGTGATGTGCGGCATGGGCCGCACCGGCACGCTGTTCGCCTGCGAGCAGGACGGGGTCGTTCCGGACATGATCACCACCGCCAAGGGGCTCGGCGCCGGCCACCAGCCGATCGGGGCGGTGCTGGTCAAGGGCGCGCTGGCCGAGACGATCGAGCAGGCCGGCGGCGTCTTCGCCCATGGCCACACCTATATCGGCCACCCGATCGCCTGCGCGGCGGCGCTGGCGACCCAGCGCGTCATCGAGGCGGACGGCCTCCTGCAACGGGTCAGCGTGAACGGCGAGGCGTTTCGCGAAGCGCTCGAAGCCCGCTTCGGCCAGCATCCGCATGTTGGCGACATTCGCGGCCGCGGCTATTTCCGGGCGATCGAACTGGTCGCCGACCGCGACACGAAGGCACCGTTCCGGCGAGGTCTTGGCCTCGCCGCAAGGATCAAGGCGCATGCCATGGCCGAGGGGCTGGTCTGCTATCCGGGCAACGGCACCGCCGATGGCATCGACGGCGACCACGTGCTGCTGGCGCCGCCCTTCATCGCCTCCGACGAGGAAATGTCGATGATCGTCGACAGGCTGGCCGTCGCCGTCGATGCGGCGCTGGCGGACATCGCGGTATGAACGGTACGATCGTGATGGCTGCGCCGAACGGGGCGCGGCGGACCAAGGCCGATCACCCGAAGCTGCCCCTCACCGCGGCGGAGCTCGCCGCAGACGCGGTGCTGTGCCGCGATGCCGGCGCCTCGGTGCTGCATCTGCATGTGCGCGACGGCGAGGGGGCCCATTCCCTCGAGGCCGGGCTCTACCGGGAGGCGCTGGCCGAGGTGCGCGGCGCGGTCGGCGATGGCCTCGTGCTGCAGGTGACCACCGAGGCGGTGGGCCGGTACACGCCAGACGACCAGATCGCCCTCGTCCGCGCACTCGAGCCCGAGGCTGTCTCGCTGGCGCTGCGGGAGATCGCGCCCGCGCCGGACCGCGAGCCGGCCGCCCGCGACCTGTTCGCCTTCATGCGCGAGGCCCGCATCTGGGCGCAGGTGATTCTCTACGACCCGGCCGACATCGCCCGCTTCGTGGCACTGGCCGATGCCGGCTTGTTCGCGGTCGCTCGGCCGAGCGTGCTGCTGGTGCTTGGCCGCTATACGGTCGGACAGGTTTCCGATCCCGAGGATCTGACGCCGATGCTTGAGGCGCTGGCACCGGTCCGAGATGCGGTGTGCTGGTCGGTCTGCGCCTTCGGCGCGAAGGAAAATGCGTGCATGGCCCGTGCCATCGCCGAGGGCGGACACGTCCGGGTCGGCTTCGAGAACAATCTCCTCCTGCCGGACGGGCAGCGCGCGGCGAGCAACGCCGATCTCGTCCGGCTGGCTGCCGATGCGGCGGTTGCCGCCGGCCGGGCGCCGCTCTCGGCGGGCGAGGTGCGGGCGATGATCGCGGGCTGGTTCTGAGGTATCGGCCTCAGGCGCTGCGCAGCAGCGCGTCGCGGCCCGCCGCGATCCGCTCTTCCGCGAGCCGGTCGGCGACCTGCTCGGGGGACGCACCTTCGGCCTCGGCGCGCCGCAGGACCGCCGTCAGCGTGTCGCCGATCCGCGCGACCCGGTTCTTCATCGCGTCGGCGTCGATGCCGGGACGGTCCGGCGCGATCGCGATGACGCCGCCGGCATTCACCAGATAATCCGGCGCGTAGAGAATGCCGCGTGCGGCCAGCGCCAGTCCGTCGGCCGGGGTGCGGAGCTGGTTGTTGGCCGCGCCGCAGACGATTGCAGCGCGGATCTCGGGAATGGTCGACTCGTTGAGGCCGCTGCCGAGCGCGCAGGGCGCGAACACGTCGATGTCTGCGGCGTGGACGGTGTCGGCGGCGACGATGACGGCGTCGAGCCGGCGTCGTGCAGCCTCCACCTTCGCCGCATCGATGTCGCCGACGATCAGCCTGGCGCCGTCGGCGCGCACCAGCGCGGCGAGTCGGCTGCCGACATGGCCGAGCCCCTGCACCCCGACGGTCAGCCCCTCGAGCGAGGGTTTGCCCCATCTGTACCTGACGGCGGCGCGCATGGCGCAGAAGACGCCCCAGGCGGTGAACGGCGACGGATCGCCGAGGCCGGTCGCGCGGATGCCCCGGACATGGGCGGTCCGGCGTGCAACGACCTCCATGTCGGCATCGCTGACGCCGACATCCTCGCCGGTGATGTAGCGGCCGCCGAGACTGTCGACGGCGCGGCCGAAGGCCTCGAACAGGGCCGGCGACTTGTCGGTTGCAGGGTCGGCGACGATCACCGCCTTGCCGCCGCCGAGCGGTAGGCCGGCGAGGGCGTTCTTGTAGGTCATGCCACGCGACAGCCTGAGCACGTCGTCGAGCGGGTCGCCGCCGTCGGCATAGGCCCACATCCGGCAGCCGCCGAGCGCCGGGCCGAGCGTGGTGTCGTGAATCGCGATGATGGCCCTGAGGCCGGACTTCGACTCACTGAAGAAGCAGATCCGCTCGTGGCCATCGAAACTCGGATGCTGAAACGGCGTCATGATCCCGACCTGTTGCTTGCGCGACGCGACCAGGCGGCGGACGCCTGCCACGGCCGCGCGGCTCCTGCACTGTCGAAATTGTAACAGCATCCCCGGCAATGATTGTCCTTTCGCTTCGGTGCAGAGCGGCAATCGCGGAACAATCATGCTCAATATTCCGGAGTACTGAAATTTCCATCCTCCGACATCTGTGCAGGCCGACCGCCCGGTTCCGGGGTCGTTCGGCTGCGGTTGAAGAAATTTAACGCTGCGTGATCTCATAGTGTCGGGCGAATCAGTGCGAAACGCTGGCTGGGGAGTTCCGCCATGGCCTTCGATGAGGTGCGCCTGATCGGTGTGGCGCTGATGGTCGCCATTGTCACAGCAATTGCTGCCGGACGTTGCGAGGCGCGCGAGATCGTGGATGTCGCCGAGGATTACGAATACGGCACCATCGTCGTGAAGACCTCGGAGAGGCACCTCTATTATGCGCTCGGCAACGGCAAGGCGATTCGCTACCCGGTCGCCGTCGGCAGTCCGCAGAACCAGTGGTTCGGCACGACCTGGGTCAGCGACAAGCGCATCAACCCGACCTGGACGCCGACGCCGAGCATGCGGGCGCGCAACCCGAACCTGCCGAAGAGCGTGGCGGGGGGAGACAACAATCCGCTGGGCGTGCGGGCACTCTATCTCGGCTGGACGACCTACCGCATCCATGGCACCAACGCGCCAGGCTCGATCGGCCATGCGGTCTCGAACGGCTGCATCCGCATGCGCAACGAGGACGTGGTCGACCTCTACGAGCGGGTCCACATCGGCGCTCCGGTGATCGTCGCGCGCTGACATGGGGCGCGCGGCCGTTCGGGGCCGTCACGGTTTCGCCGGTATTGTCCTCTTGAACCGGGGACGGAGCGGGTGCATGGCAGGATCGAATTGCCACAATCCGGGAGGGTGGGTGCGCGGGGCCATGCTCGGCGTCGCGGCAGCGTTGGCGCCGGCCGCTGCCGCAGCGCATCCCCATGTCTGGGTCACCAGCAGGTCCGATATCGTTTTCGACCGTGCCGGCATGATTTCCGCGGTTCGGCACAGCTGGACCTTCGACGATGGATTCTCGGCCTATGCCTCCCAGGGTCTCGACGAGGACGGCGACGGGATACTGACCCGGGAGGAGCTGCAGCCGCTTGCTCAGGTCAATGTCGAGTCGCTGCACGAGTTCGAGTTCTTCACCTATCTCGGGCTGACAGATGTCGACGAGGTCTATGGCGCCTTCGCCGAGCCGGTCGACTACTGGCTCGATTATGACGGCCGCCAGCTGACGCTGCATTTCACCCTGCCGCTCAAGGAGCCGTTCGATCCGCGGCGCGGATCGGCGGCGATCGAAGTCTACGATCCGACCTTCTTCGTCGATTTCGGCCTGGCCGACGTCGATCCGGTGATGCTCGTCGATGCGCCGGACGGATGCTATCCGGAAGTCCAGCCGGCTGAAGGCTTCGATCCCAAGACGGCCGAGATGCTGGCGCGCATTCCGGCCGACGTGCGAGACCTGCCGCCGGAGCTTCTCGACCTGACCTCCGGCAATGCCAACACGATCAGGATCATCTGCCGATGACGGGCGGGCGCATGGCCGCAGTTGGTGCGGTGTTGATGACCGCTGTGCTCGTCGCCGATATTGCGTTGGCCAACCCGTTCGGAGTGGCGCGCCCGGAAGCTTCTGTCGCCGTCGCGACGGGCCCCTTCGCGGAGCTGTTCGGCTGGATTTCCGCGAGGCAGGCGGCCTTCTACCGCGAGCTGACCGGGCTGATCGCCAATCTGCGCACCGAACCGGCCGCCGGCTGGGTGCTCGTCGCACTATCGTTTCTCTATGGCGTCCTGCATGCTGCCGGACCGGGCCACGGCAAGGTGATCATCACCTCCTACCTGGTCGCGACGCGGCAGACGATGCGGCGCGGGGTCATGTTGTCCTTCGCCTCAGCTGTGGCGCAGGCGCTCACCGCGATCGCGCTGGTCGCGCTGCTGACGATCGCCCTGAAGGCGACCAGCATGGCGATGAACCGTGCGACCGGGCTCATCGAGATTGCGAGCTACGCGCTGATCACGCTGATCGGCCTGCGGCTGGTCTGGCTGAAGGGATCGGCGCTGGCGGCGCGGCTGCCGGTTGTTTCCCCGATCCGCGCAGCAACGGCTGGCGGCCCGCCGGTCGGCCATCCTGGCCATGGCGCCCACCACCATGGCCACGATCATCAGCACCATGATCATGAGCGGCAGGCGTGCGGCTGCAGCCATGCGCATTCGCCCGATCCGGCGACGCTCGGCGGACGGCTCACCCTGTCGAGCGCCTGGACGGCCGTGCTGGCGGTGGGCCTGCGGCCGTGCAGCGGCGCGCTGATCGTGCTCGTCTTCGCGTTCTCCCAAGGCCTCTTCTGGGTGGGGGTCGTCGCAACGCTGGCAATGGCGGTCGGGACGGGGCTGGCGGTCGCGCTCCTCGCCGGTCTCGCGGTCGGCGCGCGCGGCCTTGCCGCACGGCTCGCCGCGGGCGGCGGGGCTGCCGGATCCTGGGCGCTGGCGGGCGTGCAGACGCTCGAGCTGCTGGCGGCGCTCGCCGTGCTGGCATTCGGCACGTTGCTGCTGGGCGGCGCGCTGTCAGCAGGACTCTAGCGCGGTTTCCGACCACACAGATTCAGTCTCGCGTGCCGAGGGCGATCGGCCTGCCATGCGGGGTGGCGCGGGCGGCGCGGTCCCAGGCGGCCTCGCGCCTTGCGCGCTCGGCTTCGGGGATGAGCCCCTTGGCGTCGGTCATCTTCTCCAGCGCCGACAGCCATGCCAGATAATAGGCCTCCTCGCCGCAGGCCTGCGGACCCAGCGCGGCGATCTCGGCACCGAGCACATCGGCCCATTCGCTCCAGGTGAAGGCGCCGCGCGCCTCCAGCTCTACGGCGAGTGCGAAGGCCTCGGCGTGCCAGGGCTCGGCGAAGACAGGCCCATCGCGGTCGCGTGGGATCGCGGGGAGGGCGTCGAGCACGCGAACCACCTCAGGCCGGCTCAAGATAGGACTCCCACAGGTCGATGTGAACGCTGTCGCCGGCCGCGGCAGCTTCACCCCAGAGTTCGCGCGCCGCGAACCGGACCGAATAGAGCCATTGCGGCGCCTCGCCACGGCCGTGGGCATTGGAGTCCGGGAAGACGTGACAGCCCTGCACCCGCGCTACGGTGCCGGTCCGCCCGCGCGCATAGCGAGGCAGCCGCGTATGCCCCGCCGGGTGGAGGTTGCGGGCGCGCACGGCATCCCCCGGCGCGAAACGGGCCGGCCCCGCCGGTGCGCGGTCGGCCGGACCGCCGCGGGCCAGCACCGTCTCGACCATGTCGGCCGTCAGCACCTGCGGTATGGCGACCGGTGGAACGAGCGCGCGACCGGTTTCGATCTCCTCGCGCGTGACGAGGCCGCGGGCCATCATCAGCCTCTCCATGCCCGCCAGCCAGATCTCGTAATAAGAGGACGACAGGTACTGTGCCGGCGGCAGGCTTTCGCGGGCATGGCGCGACATGTCGATGTTCCAGCCGCCGGGCGTGGCCATCGCCAATGTCAGTGCGAAGGCGCGCCGTTCCCAGTCGGCATGGAACACCGGCTCGTCGGGCTCCGGCTGAACCGGGCCGAAATTCTGGAAGCCGCCGAGATCGTGCACGCCGTTCATGACAGGATCCCTCGGCGTGCGGCCTCCTCCGGCGACAGGGCCAGCCCGGTGCCGATCATCGAATCGCGGGTGACGAGCCTGGCAAGCCGGTCCTCGTCCCAGCCGTCGGTGCCGGCGGGGCGCTGCGGAATGACCAGATAGCGGATCTCGGCGGTCGAATCCCAGACGGTGATCGCGACCGTCTCGGGCAGGCTGACGCCGAATTCGGCAAGCACGCCGCGCGGATCGATCACGGCGCGGGCGCGATAGGGCGGCGACTTGTACCACACCGGGGGCAGTCCCAGCACCGGCCAAGGGTAGCAGGAGCACAGTGTGCAGACGACCAAGTTGTGCACCGTGTCGGTATTCTCCACCGCCACCATGTGCTCGCCCTGGCGGCCGACATAGCCGAGCGCGTGGATCGCAGCCGTCGCGTCGCGCATCAGCCAGTCGCGATAGACGGGATCGCTCCATGCCTTGGCAACCACCTTGGCGCCATTGCGCGGGCCGACCTTGTGCTCGTAGGTCTCGATCAGCCGGTCGAGGGCCGCCGGATCGACGTAACCCTTCTCCACGAGCAGGGATTCGAGTGCTCGCACCCTGATGGCGATCGGAGATAGTCCCGCGCCATGCTCGCGATCCTCGTCGTGGTGGTGATGGCCTTGCGACATCGCTGGCTCCCGCGGATGACCTGCGGCGATCCTAGACAGGGATGCCGGTCCGGACCAGACTTGTCGAAGCGTATCGAGGAGGCTGACATGCGGCTGGATGGAATCCGCGCCTGCGTCTTCGACGCGTATGGCACGCTGTTCGACGTCCATGCGCCCGTTGCGCGCGAGGCTTCAGCGCTTGGCGAGCGGGCCGAAGCGGTGTCGCGGATGTGGCGCGACAAGCAGTTGCAGTACACCTGGCTCAGGAGCCTGATGGGCGCGCATGCCGACTTCGCGGACGTTACCGCGGACGCGCTGGACTACGCGCTGAGCGCGCACGGCGTTTCGGACATCGCGCTGCGCGACAGGCTGCTTGCGCTCTACCGGACGCTGGATGCCTATCCGGACGCCGGGCCCTGCCTCGCTGCCCTGCGGGAAAGAGGATTGGTCACGGCGATCCTCTCCAATGGCACGCCCGACATGCTGGCTGCGGCGACCAGATCAGCGGGGATCGACGTCAGCCTCGACCATGTGCTCTCGGTGGAGGCAGTCGGCGTCTACAAGCCCGACCCGAGGGTCTATCGCCTCGCCGTCGAGGCGACCGGCATCCCTGCCGAACATATCTGCTTCGTCTCGATGAACCCGTGGGACGCCAGCGGCGCCGCCTGGTTCGGGTTCAGGTCGGTGCGGCTCAACCGGCTCGGCAGCCCGCCGGACAACCTTCCGGGCGAGCTGGCGGGCGAGATCGCCAGTCTCGCCGAACTGCCAGGACTGATCGCCTAACCGGCGCGCGACAGCGTGCGCCCTGCGCCGGACCGATGCGCGCGAACCGCCTCGCCGAAGGCCTCGAACAGGCGGCGGGAGATCGGGTCGCTGCCCGCCCAGTATTCCGGGTGCCATTGGACGCCCATCGCGAACGGGCTGCCGCGCACCGATACCGCCTCGATGACGCCGTCATCGGCCGTCGCCTCGACCTCGAGCCCGGTGCCGAGGCGGTCGAGGGCCTGGCGATGCAGCGAATTGACCATCACCGGCCCGGTGCCGACGATCGAGGCGAGGCGGCTACCCGGGCGGATGTCGACACGGTGGCGGATCGCGAAGCGCTCGTCCTGAACGGTCGAGTCCGGGGCGCGATGATCCATCCGGCCCGGGAGTTCCTGAATCTCGGTGACGATCGAACCGCCGAGGGCCACGTTCAGCTCCTGCATGCCGCGGCAGATCGCGAACAGGGGCAGGCCGCGATCGAGAGTCGCCCGAATCAGTGGCAGTGTGGTCGCGTCGCGGGCCTCGTCGAACGGTTCGTGGGCGGTCGTCGGCTCCACACCGTAGAGGGCGGGATGCACATTGGAGCGGCTGCCGGTGAGAAGCAGGCCGTCGACGCGGTCGAGGAGTGCGATGTAGTCGGCCTCGCCACCGAGAGCGGGAACGACGATCGGCAGCACGCCTGCGATTCGCACTGCAGCCTCCAGATACTGCGCGGCGACGCTGTGCCAGCGATAGCCTTCGAAGGTCTTCAGGTCTGCCGGGACGGCCACCAGGGGGCGATCGGACATCGAGGAACGCATGGAGAAATTCCCGCCGGGGTTACGCTGGGGCGCGAACAAGATTGGCCGGCTCGTCTGGTCGTCTGCCCAAAATTCGGGCTTGTCGGACCATCGGCCACCATCACCAATGAAGACCAAGGTCGAAGTGGCGCAGGCTTGTCTTGTTCAGTCGCCTGCGCTTTATATCGCCCACTACCGTGCGGCGATAGACCGGATGGTACGGATGGGGCCGAAAAAGCAAGACGAGGGGAGGCCGGGGTCCCGCCGCGAGACGTCAACGTCCATGAAATCCTTGGGAGGTGTACTTCGATGGACCGTCGTTCATTTCTGAAGAAGGCAGGTCTTACCGCCGGCGGTGCTGCGACGATCGCGGCCGCTGCGTTCCCCGCGCCCGCGATTTCGCAGGGTCGGCAGGAACTCAAGATGGTCACCACCTGGCCGAAGAACCTGCCGGGTCTTGGAACCGGCGCCCAGCGCGTCGCAGACCGCATCACGGCCATGACAGAGGGCCGCATTACCGTGAAGCTGTTCGCCGCCGGCGAACTGGTGCCGCCGTTCGAGTCGTTCGACGCCGTGTCCCAGGGTACCGCCGACATCTATCACGGTGCGGAATACTACTGGGTGGGCAAGCACAAGGCGTTCAACTTCTTCACTGCCGTGCCGCTCGGCATGACGGCGCCCGAACTCAACGCCTGGATCCACCATCTGGGCGGTCAGGCGCTCTGGGACGAACTGTCGGCCGGCTTCAACATCAAGCCGATGCTCGCCGGGAACACGGGCGTGCAGATGGGCGGCTGGTTCGCCAAGGAGATCAACAGCACCGAGGACATCAAGGGCCTGAAGTTCCGCATGCCCGGCATCGGCGGCGAAGTGCTGCGGCGTCTGGGCGCCAACGTCGTGGCGCTGCCCGGGGGCGAGATCTTCCCCGCGCTGCAGTCCGGTGCCATTGACGGGACGGAATGGGTCGGACCCTAGAACGACCTCGCCTTCGGCTTCTACAAGGTGGTCAAGTACTACTACTGGCCGGGCTATCACGAGCCGGGTTCCGGCTTGGCGATGGGCGTCAACAAGGGGGTCTGGGACAAGCTGACCGATTCGGACAAGGCGATCTTCCAGGCCGCTGCCGGTGCCGAGAACGACTACATGTATGCCGAGTTCATGGCCAACAACGGCACCGCGCTCGACACTCTGGTGAACCAGCACGGCGTCATCCTGAAGAAGTTCCCCGACGAGGTCTTCGATGCCTTCGGGGCGGTGTCCGAGGAGGTTGTCGCCGAGGTCGGGCAGGTGGACGATCTCGGCAAGCGGATCTACGAGAGCTATTTTGCCGCGCGCAAGGCCGTCGGCGGCTGGACGAGGATCTCCGAACAGCCCTACACGGTTGCCCGCGACCGGATCCTGGGCTCCTAACCGAACCGTGGAGACCGGACGGCGCGGCGGCGGATCGGCTGCCGCGCCGTTGCCATGTGAACCGACGCTCGGCAAAAAAGGTCCGGCCCGCACGGGACCAGACCCGCCGGGGGTCGCGTCGAGGGGGAACACATGCGTAGTCTTGCCGCCGCCATCGACGGCCTGAACGAGTATATCGGCCGGCGTGTCGCCTGGCTGACACTGTTCATTGTCCTGTTGCAATTCATTGTCGTCGTCGGGCGCTATGTCTTCGGCATCGGCTACATCTGGGCACAGGAAGCGATCATCTACATGTTCGGCTTCTTGTTCATGCTGACCGCAGCCTACACCCTCAAGCACGACGGCCATGTGCGTGTCGACATATTCTATCGCGAGGCCGGCCCGCGCACGAAGGCGTGGATCAATCTCGTCGGGTCGCTCGTCTTCCTGATCCCGGTCTGCGTGCTGATCTTCTGGGTCGCCTATCCCTACGTGATGCAGTCCTGGGCAATCCTGGAACGGTCGCAGGAGGCGAGTGGCATTCCGGCACGCTACCTGCAGAAGACCGCGATCCTGGTGTTCGCGGTGCTGATGGCATTGCAAGGGCTGTCGATGGCGCTGCATTCGATCCTCGCGCTGCAGGGCGACGAAACCGAGCTCGAGACCTTGCGGGCGGGGGGGTGACATGGCGGCGCTCGCACATCTGCTCGACATCCTGATGTTCGTGGCGGTCTGCATCCTGCTGCTGGCCGGATTCCCCGTCGCGTTCACGCTCGCCGGCGTCGCGCTGATCTTCGGTCTGCTTGGCTACCTGGCCGGCGTCTTCAGCCTCTCCTTCTTCATGGCATTTCCGCAGCGCATCTTCGGCACCATGATCAACGAGGTGCTGCTCGCGGTACCGCTGTTCGTGTTCATGGGGGTGATGCTGGAGCGCTCCAAGGTTGCCGAGGAGCTGCTCGAGACGATGGGCCGGCTGTTCGGCACGCTGCGCGGTGGACTTGGCATCTCGGTGTCGATCGTCGGCGCGCTGCTGGCGGCCTCCACCGGCATCGTCGGCGCCACGGTGGTGACCATGGGGCTGCTGTCGCTGCCGACCATGCTGCGCTACGGCTATTCGCCGCGCCTGGCCACCGGCTCGATTGCGGCGGCCGGCACGCTCGGCCAGATCATTCCGCCCTCGATCGTGCTGGTCATCCTGGGCGACCAGCTCTCCAACGCCTACCAGAAGGCCCAGCTCGACATGGGTATCTTCTCGCCGGAGACAGTCTCGGTCGGCGACCTGTTCGCCGGCGCGCTGATCCCCGGCCTGGTTCTGGTCGGCATGTATATCGTCTTCCAGATCGTGATGGCGATCATGAAGCCCGACTCCTCGCCGCCGATGCCGGCCGCCGAGGTCGGGACGGTCCCACTCAGCAAGATCCTGCACGCGCTGCTGCCGCCGGTGGTCCTGATCGTCGCGGTGCTCGGGTCGATCCTTGGCGGCATCGCCACCCCTACCGAGGCCGCCGCCGTCGGCGCCATCGGCGCAACGCTTCTGGCCGGCTACCGGTTGGCCGAGAACCGGCCGTGGCCGATCTATGTCGCCGGGCTGTCGCTGATCGGTGTACTGCTGCTCACCGCCAACATGGACCTGCGTTTCGCGCGGACGGTCATCCCGCCGGCCGACTGGGCCGGGATCATCGTCGCCGCCGTCCTGTGCCTGCTGGTCTTCTACGGACTGATCGTCGCGCTGGTGCGGATCCATCGAGGCGATGTCCTGGGACCGGTCATGCGTTCGACCACGCAGATCACCTCGATGGTCTTCGTGATCCTGATCGGGGCGGCGTTGTTCAGCCTGGTGTTCCGCGGGCTTGGCGGCGAGGAGATGGTGCACAGCCTGCTCAGCCAGATGCCGGGTGGCGCCCTCGGCGCGATGATCGCCGTCATGGTGCTGATGTTCATCCTCGGATTCTTCCTCGACTTCCTCGAGATCGTCTTTGTCGTCGTGCCGATCGTCGCACCGATCCTCCTGATGATGGAGATGCCGGACGGCAGCACGATGAGCCCGGTCTGGCTGGGCGTGATGATGGCGGTCAATCTGCAGACCTCGTTCCTGACGCCTCCGTTCGGCTTCGCGCTGTTCTACCTGCGCGGCGTCGCGCCGCGCAGCGTCAGGACGATGGATATCTACCGCGGCATCATCCCGTTCGTGTTCATCCAGGTTCTCGCGTTGATCGTGCTGTGGTATCTGCCCGAACTCGCGACCTGGCTTCCGACGGTGGTGTACGGCCGATGACGACTGCGATGACCTCCGCCGCCCTGTTCGATCTGACGGGCAGGACGGCGCTGGTGACGGGTGCCTCGAGCGGGCTCGGCTGGCGATTCGCCAAGGTTCTCGCCGCCAATGGAGCCAATGTCGGAATCGCCGCCCGGCGCACCGACCGACTCGCGGCGCTCAAGGCCGAGATCGAGGCGGATGGTGGTCGGGCGTGCGCCGTCGCGCTGGACGTAACCGACCTGTCGAGTATCGCGCCGGCCTTCGATGCGGTGGAGGCGGCGTTCGGGCCGGTCGACATTCTGGTAAGCAATGCCGGGGTCGCGGTCGAGGCGATGCTCGCCGACATGACGGCGGAGCAGTGGCGCAAGGTTCTCGACACCGATCTCGACGGTGTGTTCTTCACCGGTCAGGAGGCAATCCGCCGGATGTCGCGCTCGGGCGGCGGCTCGATCATCAACATCGCCTCGGCAATCGCCTTCCACGTCTCGAAGACGCTCGGCGCCTATGCCGTGGCCAAGGCAGGCGTCGTGCAGCTGACGAAGGCGATGGCGCTGGAGACGGCATCGGCCGGCATCCGCGTCAACGCCATCTGTCCGGGCTACATCGAGACCGAGATCAACCGCGACTTCTTCGCGACCGAAGCCGGCAGGACGATGATCCAGCGGCATGTGCCGATGAAGCGGCTCGGCGACATCGGCGATCTCGACGGCACGCTGCTGCTGCTTGCGTCGAAGGCCGGCTCCTTCATCACCGGGGCGTCGATCGTCGTCGACGGCGGCCTGGTGCTGTAGCGGTGGTCGATTCGCGGAACCTCCGGCACTGATGACGGGTTGTTCAACCGGGGGGCAAGCGAAGGAGGCGATGGCCATGCCCGCCAAATCGAAAGCCCAGCAGAAGGCGGCCGGAGCGGCCCTGTCGGCCAAACGCGGCAACACCAAGGTGTCGGAGCTGAAGGGCGCTGCCAGGCAGATGTACGATTCGATGAGCGAGGCGCAGCTCGAGGACTTCGCCGGCACGCGCCGCAAGGGCAAGCCCGAGCACGTCGCCGCCCGGCGCTGACGCCCAGTCAGACACCGTGCCGGCGCGGCGCGGCCATGCCGCCGGCAGGATAGGTGGAGCGGTGCGGCTGCGCTAGAACTGAGTTCCCCCGCGACGGAGCCTGCCCCATGTCCCCCGCCGAACTCGGCTTCCGAATGCCCGCCGAATGGTCACCGCACCGGCGCACGTGGATGGCCTGGCCGGTCAGCAGCTACATGCCCGAAGGTTCCGAGGGAGCGGTCGGCGCATACCGCGCCTGGGCCGCCGTCGCCAACGCCATCGCCGCCTTCGAGCCTGTGATGATGGTGGTTCCGCCCGGCATGGAAGAGGCGGCCCGCGCCTATCTCGAGGCTGGTGTCGGTATCGCCGTGACGCCGATCACCGATTCGTGGATGCGTGACATGGGGCCGACCTTCCTCATCGGACCCGGCGGCCGGCTCGGCGCGGTGGACTGGACATTCAACGGCTGGGGCGGACGTACCTTTCCCGAATGCGCGGGCGATGCCCTGGTCGCGCGGGCGATCGCGGACATGGCCGGCGCCGAGCGGTTTGCCTCCAGGCTGGTCAACGAGGGCGGCGCCATCCATGTCGATGGCGAGGGGACCGTGCTGCTCACCGAATCCGTGCAGCTCAATCCCAACCGGAACCCAAACTGGACGAAGGCCGAGGTCGAGGCCGAGATACACGGGATGCTCGGCACCACCAAGGCGATCTGGCTGCCGAAGGGCCTCGGGTCGGACAGTGGCGATACCGGCACCGACGGTCATGTCGACACGCTCGCCTGCTTTCTGAAGCCAGGGCTCGTGCTCGCGCATCGCCAGCCTGATCCGGCCCATCCGGACTTCGAGACGGCGCGGGAGAACCTCGCCATCCTGAGGGCATCGCACGACGCTGCCGGGCGGCGGCTCGAGGTCATCGAGGTCGATGCGCCCGCGCCCAGGACGACGCCGGCCGGCGATCCGCTGTCCCTGACCTATGTCAATTTCTCGTTCGTCAATGGCGGCGTCGTGCTGTGCGGCTTCGACGATCCGCAGGACGAGGTGGTAGCCGGACTGTTTGCCCGCCTGTTTCCCGATCGGCGGATCGTCCAGGTGCCCGCGACGCGCATCTTCGAGGGCGGCGGGGGCATCCACTGCATCACCCAGCAAGAGCCGATGGCCGTTGCCGGATGAGCCCGGCCACCCGCCTGCTCGTCGCCGGCTGCCTCGCGATGGTGGTGGCGATGGGCATCGGTCGCTTCTACTACACGCCGATGCTGCCGCTGATGCAGCGCGAATACGGCTTCGACGCGGCCGTTGCTGGCCTGATCGCATCGGCGAATTTCGGCGGGTACCTGGTCGGCTCGATCGCGGCGTCGATGCTCGCTCCAGGCGTGACGCGGGTGTGGGTGTTCCGGCTGGCGCTGATCGGCAGCGTCGCCACGACGGCCGCGATGGGTCTGACCGACAGCACCCCGATGTGGATCGCCTTGCGCACCCTATCGGGCATCGCCAGCGCGCTGGCGATGATCGCAGGGGCAGGAATGGTTGCCGAGGCGCTGGCGAAGATCGAGGAGCCCGGACGGATCGGCTGGTACTTCGGCGGCGTCGGGCTGGGCATTCTCGTTTCGGGGATGCTGGCACAATTCGCCGGCGGCCTGAGCGCCGCGCAGATGTGGCTGCTGGCCGGTGGCATCGGCGTGCTTCTGCTTCCCTTCATCTTCCGCGAACTCATCGAGCGGGAGCTGGAGCCGCGGCCGCACCGGGCCAGTGCCGGCCGGCGACGGCCCAGGCCGCTCAGGCTGTGGCCGCTGTTCGTCAATTATACCTGCGAGGGGCTGGGCTATTCCGTCTTTGCGACCTTCATCGTGGCGATCGTCAAGGCGAGGCCGCAGACCGAGGCGATCGGCGACTGGGTCTGGGTCGTGGTCGGCCTGGCGGGGCTGCCGAGCACGGTGCTGTGGACGGCTTTGGCCGAACGCTTCGGCTTCGCGGTGTCGCTGATCCTCGCCTATGTCGTGCAGATCGCCGGCGTGCTGCTCCCTGCGGCGAGCGGATCCGGACTGGCGGCGCTTGCGGCCGCAGTGATGTTCGGCGGCACGTTCCTGTCGATCACGGCCCTGACATTGCCGCTCGGTCGCCATGGTGCGGGCGGACGGGGCTTCGCGGTGCTGACGGCAGGCTTCGGCGCGGGGCAGATGCTCGGGCCGGTCATCGCCGGCTACATGGTGACGCTCGGCTATGGCTTCCGGGCTGCGCTCTACGGATCGGCAGCCGTACTCGCCTTCGGCCTTGCCGTGCTCATATATGGCGTCGTCACACGAACCGAGGCGCCGGGCGCGGTGGCGACCTGACCCGCCCGACCTGGAGGATGCCATGAGGACCGTCACCGTCGCCGCTACCCAGATGGCCTGCACCGACGTCATTGAGGAGAACGTCGCGCGCGCGGAGACCCTGATCCGCGAGGCAGCGTCGCGGGGCGCCAACATCATCCTGATCCAGGAGCTGTTCGAGGGCCCGTATTTCTGCCAGGACGAACTGCCCGAGCACTTCTCCCGGGCACGCCCTGCCGAGGGCCATCCGACCATACGGCGCTTCCAGGAACTTGCCGCCGAGCTCGATGTCGTGCTGCCGGTCAGCTTCTTCGAGCGCGCCAACGCCGCGCACTACAACGCGCTGGCGATGGTCGATGCGGGCGGGGCGCTGCTCGGCCTCTATCGCAAGTCGCACATCCCGCAGGGGCCGGGCTACGAGGAGAAGTACTACTTCAACCCCGGGGATACCGGATTCCGGGTCTGGGACACGAAATTCGGACGGATCGGCGCCGGCATCTGCTGGGACCAGTGGTTCCCCGAGTGTGCCCGGTCGATGGCGCTGATGGGCGCCGAGATCCTGCTCTATCCGACCGCGATCGGTTCGGAGCCGATCGATCCGGACTGGGATTCGATGCCGCACTGGCAGACCGTGATGTGCGGGCACGCCGGCGCGAACCTGATGCCACTCGTCGCCTCGAACCGGATCGGTACCGAGGCGGGACGCAAGGGAACCGCGATAACGTTCTACGGCTCGTCCTTCATCGCGGACTGGACGGGGCAGAAGGTGGCCGAGGCCGACCGCACCAGCGAGACCGTGCTGACGGCGAGCTTCGATCTCGACGACATCGCAGGCAGGCGTGCCGCCTGGGGCATCTTCCGCGACCGGCGACCGGACCTCTATGGACCGCTGATGACGCTCGACGGGCGTTAGCGACAGCGGACGCGGCAACCGGTGCGCCGGCGCCTCCTGCGAACCGTGGTCCCGACCGTGGTCGCACGTGGCCGGCGTGCTATGGTCGTGGCCACTGCATACGTCGAGCGATCTTTATAAGTCAGTCATACTGACCTATCATGGCCATTGCCCCATCCCGACCGGCCGCAGAACGCCGGCGGCAGGACTGCCGGGAGGAAATGCGATGACGCTGAAATCCGTCACCCTCGACGACAAGTACGATCTGACCAAGGACAGTGTCTTCGTGTCCGGCACCCAGGCGGTGCTGCGGCTCACCCTGATGCAGAAGGAACGCGACCGGCGCGCCGGTCTCAACACGGCGGGCTACGTCACCGGGTATCGCGGCTCGCCGCTCGGCAGTCTCGACCAGACGTTCGGCCGCGCAAGGACGCTGCTCGGCGCCAACGACATCGTCTTCCAGCCGGGCCTCAACGAGGATCTTGCTGCCACCGCGCTGTGGGGCACGCAGCAGGCCGAACTGCGCGGTGACGGTGCCTATGACGGCGTGTTCGGCATCTGGTACGGAAAGGGGCCGGGCGTCGACCGCTCCGGCGACGTCTTCCGCCATGCCAATCTGGCCGGAACCTCGCCGCATGGCGGCGTGATCGCGCTGATGGGCGACGATCACACATGCGAATCCTCGACCACCGCGCATCAGTCGGAATTCGCATTCGTCGATGCGATGATCCCCATCCTCAGCCCGGCCGGCGTCCAGGAGATCCTCGACTACGGCCTGCACGGCTGGGCACTGTCGCGCTATGCGGGGACGTGGTGCGGCATCAAGTGCGTCAAGGACACGATCGAATCGACGGCGATCGTGGACGGCCGCGTCGATCGCGTCGCGATCGTCACCCCCACCGATTTCCAGATGCCCGTCGGCGGCCTGAACATTCGCATCAACGATCACCCGATCCTGCAGGAGGCCCGCCTCCACGATTTCAAGCGCGATGCGGTCCTGGCCTATCTGCGGGCGAACAGGCTCGACCGGATCATCCTGCAGGGCGGGACGACGCCGCGGCTCGGCATCGCGACGCTGGGCAAGAGCTATCTCGACGTACGCCAGGCGCTTGAGGATCTCGGCATCGACGAGGTCAGGGCCGCCGCGCTCGGCATCCGGCTGTACAAGATCGCCTGCCCCTGGCCGCTGGAGCCCGAGGGGGCCCGTCGCTTCGCCGACGGTCTCGACATGATCATCGTTGTCGAGGAGAAGCGCTCGCTGGTCGAAACGCAGTTCAAGGAACTGCTCTACGGCATGGCGAACGCCCCGGTGATCGTCGGCAAGCACGACGAACAGGGCCGCACGTTGCTGCCGAGCAAGGGGGCGCTCGACCCCAACGATATCGCGATCGCGATCGGCGAGCGCGTGCTGCGCTTCGTCGATGATGCGGCGGTGGCGGCACGGCTCGCCGAGATCCGCAAGTTCCAGGCGGTGCTCGCCGAGACCCAGGACGTGGCGATCCGGACGCCATATTTCTGCGCCGGCTGCCCGCACAACACCTCGACGGTGGTACCGGAGGGCAGCCGTGCCTATGCCGGAATCGGCTGCCACTACATGGCGCAATGGATGGACCGGCAGACCGAGGGCTATACCCAGATGGGCGGCGAGGGCGCCAACTGGGTCGGCGAGGCGCCGTTCTCGAAGCGCAAGCACGTCTTCCAGAACCTCGGCGATGGTACCTACAATCATTCCGGCTATCTGGCGATCCGGGCGGCGGCGGCATCAGGGGTCAACATCACTTACAAGATCCTATTCAACGATGCGGTGGCGATGACCGGAGGCCAGCGCCATGAAGGTGGTCTGACGGTCGACCAGATTGCCCGGCAGGTGGCCGCGGAAGGGGCGCGGCAGGTCGTCGTCGTCACTGACGAGCCGGACAAGTATCCGACGGGTACGGCGTTTCCTCCCGGCACCACCATCCATCACCGCTCGGAGCTCGACGAGGTGCAGAAGAGCCTCAGGGAAGTGCCCGGGCTTTCGGTGCTCATCTACGACCAGACCTGCGCCGCAGAGAAACGCCGGCGTCGCAAGCGCGGGCAGTTTCCCGATCCGGCCCGGCGCATCTTCATCAACGAACTGGTGTGCGAGGGCTGTGGCGACTGCGGTGTCCAGTCGAACTGCGTCGCGATCCAGCCGGTGGAAACCGAGTTCGGCCGCAAGCGGCAGATCGACCAGTCGAGCTGCAACAAGGACTACTCCTGTTTGAAGGGATTCTGTCCGAGCTTCGTCACGGTCGAGGGCGGACGGCTGCGCAAGGGGGTGGGCCCGGCAGGGGTGCGCGGCGGCGATGTCGATGTCTCCGACCTGCCCGTGCCCGACCTGCCGCGGATCGACGGCACCTACGACGTGGTGGTGACCGGAGTCGGCGGCACGGGCGTCGTCACGATCGGCGCGCTGATCGGCATGGCGGCCTATCTGGAAGGCAAGGGCTGCGGCATCATCGACATGGCCGGCCTTGCCCAGAAGGGCGGCTCGGTGCTGACCCATCTCAAGATCGCCGATAGTCCGGAGGCAATCAGCGCGATCCGTGTCTCGGCCGGTGCGGCGGAGCTGGTGCTCGGCTGCGATATCGTCGTGGCGGGAACGAAGAAGGTGCTGGCCTCGGTGAGGCCGGGCCATACGGAAGTGGTCGTCAACACCCATGCCACCTATCCCGGCGACTTTGCCAAGAACGCCAACTTCACGCTGCCGATCGAACGGCTGAAGCGGGCGATCCGCGGGCAGGCGGGACAGGGACATGTGCACACGGTGGATGCCACGGGGCTTGCTACGGCGCTGCTCGGCGATGCCATCCTCGGCAACATCTTCATGCTCGGCTTTGCCTACCAGCTCGGACGGCTGCCGCTGAGCGCGGAGGCTCTGGAGCGGGCGATCGAGCTGAACGGCGTCGCGATCCGCGAAAACATCGCCGCATTCCGCTGGGGCCGCCGCGCTGCCGTCGATCCGGCCGGTGTCGAGAAGCTCGCCGAACCCGACAAGGGTGCCGATCCGGTGCACGACATCTCGGCCACGCTCGACGAGATGATCGAGCGCCGGGTCAGGTTCCTCACCGCCTACCAGGACTCCGCCTATGCCGGCCGCTACCGCGCACGGGTCGAGACGGTTCGCGCGGCGGAGACCGCGGCGATGCCGGGCGAGACGGCGCTCACCGAGGCCGTTGCGCGCTACCTGTTCAAGCTGATGGCATACAAGGACGAGTACGAGGTTGCGCGGTTGTATACGGACGGAACCTTCCTCAAGGCCGTGCGCGACACGTTCGAGGGTGACTACCGTCTGAAGTTTCACCTCGCCCCGCCGCTGACCAACAAGCCGGATCCCGCCACCGGCCGCCCGAAGAAGACGACCTTCGGACCGTGGATGATGACCGGCTTCCGCATCCTGGCTTCGCTGAAGCGCCTGCGCGGGACGCGGCTCGACATCTTCGGCTACAGTCACGAACGACGGACCGAGCGGCGGCTGATCGCCGATTACGAGGCGATGCTTGACGAGATCCTGGCCGGGCTGTCGCCAGCGACTCATGCAATCGCCGTCGCGCTCGCCTCGATCCCGGAAAAGATCCGCGGCTACGGGCCAGTCAAGGCGCGGCATCTCGCCGCGGCCAAGGCCGAAGAGGCCGCCCTGCTGGACAGTTTCAGGTCCGGCGGCGCGGCGGCTCGGCAGGCGGCAGAATAGTCCGACGCCACGATCCTGCCATCGCGCCGGCGTCTTGAGCATCCCCGCCGGCGGCGCGATACTCGCCGCCGCTGCCGCTCAGCGTGAATCCTGACCTCAGAGGAGATGCTGTGATCAGCCCGGAGCGACTGAACGAGATCGCCGTCTGGTCGCGCGAGCTGTCCGAGAGCGAGATGGATCGCGCCTGCCGCGGCATCACCGAGAGGCAGCTCCACGCCGGTGCCTATCTGTTCCACCGCGGCGACCGCTTCGATGCCTGGGCGGGGGTGATCTCCGGGATCGTCAAGATGAGCAATTTCACCTCCGGCGGAAAGGCGGTGAGCTATACAGGGCTCACCAAGGGCGGCTGGTTCGGTGAGGGCTCGGTGCTCAAGGACGAGCCGCGCCAGTACGATATCATTGCGCTGCGCGAGACGCGGGTGGCGCTGCTGAATGGGCCGACCTTCCGCTGGCTGTGCGAGAATTCCACGCCGTTCAACCGGTTCCTGGTGCGCCAGCTCAACGAGCGGCTGGGCCAGTTCATCGCGCTGCTGGGCCACGACCGTGGCTTCGAGGCGACGACACGGCTTGCGCGCTGTATCGCCTGGCTGTGCAATCCGGTGCTGTCGCCTGGTGTCGGAAACCGACTGGAGATCAGCCAGGAGGAACTCGGCCTGCTGAGCGGCCTGTCACGCCAGATGGCGAACCGCTGCCTGAAGGTGCTCGAGGAAGAGGGGCTGGTGCGCGTCGAGCCAGACGGGATCGGCATCCTCGATCTCGATGGGCTCAAGCATTTCGGCGAATAGTCGCAGGTCGCGGGCCATCCGGACTGTCGCACCACGCTGGCACAGTCGGCACATTCGCGGTGCCTTAAGGTGAAGCGCACAAGGTCGCACATGTCGGGGCGGACGAGGGCCGCATCTCCCGATGGTCCGCCAGCTCGCTGAGCGAGCGCTGATGACGGCGCGAACACACTCCGACACATCTAGATGACCGACGGCCGCCCTGTCTGTCAACTGGATGACGGCGCGTTGGATCCACATTTGCGACTGGTTGCGGCCGAAACGGTATCCCTTCAGCTCGATCGGGCCCTTCTGCTTGATCGGGGATGCCGGTCGGACGTAACGTCTAAGCAATACGACAAGCGCCGCGAAAAAGCGGCGCGGCCTTTCAGGTGGGGAAAACGCGGATGGCCGAAACCACTGTCGCATCCGTTGACGACACGTTTCCGAAGCTGTTGATCCGCAATGCCCGCGTTCGCGGCGCAAGACCCGCGATCCGGAAGAAGGATCTTGGCATCTGGCAGACCTGGACGTGGTCGCAGGTGCTGGACGAGGTGCGCGCCTTCGCGCTCGGTCTCGAGGCGTTGGGGCTGAGGCCCGGCGACAAGGTCGCGATCATCGGCTCGAACCGGCCGCCGCTCTACTGGTCGATCTGCGCCGCGCAGAGCCTTGGCGCGATCCCGGTGCCGATCTACCAGGACTCCGTCGCCGCCGAGATGGTGTTCGTCCTGCAGCACGCGGAGGCCCGCTTCGCCGTTGTCGAGGACCAGGAGCAGGTCGACAAGCTCCTGTCACTGTCGGGCGAACTGAGCCGGCTTGAGCACATCATCTACGACGAGGATCGCGGCCTCAAGGACTACGACCACAGCCGTCTGCATCCGTTCCGCGCGGTTCAGCAGATGGGGCGGGAGGTGCTGGCCAAGGACGGGTCGGCGCTCGCGCGCTGGGAAGCCAGCGTCGCCCGGGGCAAACCCGACGACCTCGCGGTGATCCTGTATACGTCCGGCACGACCGGCCAGCCCAAGGGTGTGATGCTCTCCTTCCGGAACACGGTGGAGGCGGCGCGCATCGGCTGCACCTTCGACCGACTGACCGATCAGGACGAGATCCTTGCCTACCTGCCGATGGCCTGGGTCGGCGACCACATCTTCTCCTATGCCGAATCCTACTGGTCGGGGTTCTGCGTGGCCTGTCCGGAATCGCCGGCGACGATGCTGTCCGACCTCAAGGAGATCGGGCCGACCTTCTTCTTTGCGCCGCCACGCATCTTCGAGAACATCCTGACGACGGTGATGATCCGCATGGAGGACGCCGGCGCGATCAAGCGGCGCATGTTCCATTACTTCCTGAAGGTCGCGCGGCGCTCCGGAGAGAAGATCCTGAACGGTGACAGCGTGCCGTTGGGCGATCGCCTACTTTACGCGATCGGCCACATCCTGGTCTATGCGCCGCTGAAGAACGTGCTCGGTCTCACCCGGATGCGGGTCGGTTACACCGCCGGCGAGGCGATCGGGCCGGAAATCTTCCGCTTCTACCGTTCGCTCGGTCTGAACCTGAAGCAGTTGTACGGGCAGACCGAGGCGAGCGTCTTCGTTACCGTCCAGCCGGACGGCGAGATCCGCGCCGATACCGTCGGCAAGCCGGCACCGGAAGTCGAGATCCGCATCGACGAGGCCACCGGCGAGGTGCTCTACCGCTCGCCGGGCGTCTTTGTCGGCTACTACAAGAACGAGGATGCGACGAGGTCCACCAAGACCGATGACGGCTGGGTGCATACCGGCGATGCCGGCTTCTTCGATCATGAGGGGCATCTGCGGATCATCGACCGGGCCAAGGATGTCGGCAGCCTCGCCGACGGTACGCTGTTCGCGCCGAAATACATCGAGAACAAGCTCAAGTTCTATCCGAACATCAAGGAGGCTGTCGCCTTCGGGAATCAGCGCGAATTCGTGACGGTGATGATCAACATAGACCTGTCGGCGGTGGGAAACTGGGCCGAGCGGAACAACATCTCCTATGCAAGCTACCAGGAGCTCGCAGGGATGGATCAGGTCTACGACATGATCGAGGCGCATGTGCGCGAGGTGAACCGTGATCTTGCGTCAGAACCGAAGATGGCGGGGTCGCAGATCCACCGTTTCCTGATCCTTCACAAGGAGCTTGACGCGGATGACGGCGAACTGACGCGCACCCAGAAGGTGCGCCGCCGCTTCATCGCCGAGCGATACCAGCCGCTGATCGACGCGCTCTACGGCGGAGCGAGCGAACAGGACATTGCGACCGAGGTAACCTTCGAGGATGGGCGGAAGGGCGTGATCCGGGCGCGGGTAAAGATCAGGGACGTCGAGACATACGGCCCGCTACTGCAGAAGGAGGCCGCGGAATGAGGGCTCCGAGCGATCAGGCAACGGGCGAACAGTTGCTGGCGGTCGAGAACATCTCGCTGTCATTCGGCGGGGTGAAGGCGATCCGCGACGTGTCCTTCGACATCCGGCGCGGCGAGATCCGCGCGATCATCGGCCCGAACGGCGCCGGCAAGACGTCGATGCTCAACGTCATCAACGGCTTCTATCATCCGCAGGAGGGCGTGATCACCTATCGCGGCAACCGACGGTCGAAGATGAAGCCGTACGAGGCGGCGATGCAGGGGATCGCCCGCACCTTCCAGAACGTCGCCCTGTTCCGCGGCATGACGACGCTGGACAACATCATGGCCGGGCGCACGCTGAAGATGCACCGCGGCTTCTTCTGGCAGTGCCTGTACTGGGGGCCGGCCCAACGCGAGGAGGTGGAGCATCGCCAAAAGGTCGAGGAGATCATCGATTTCCTCGAGATCCAGGCGATCCGCAAGACACCGGTCGGGCGGCTGCCCTACGGATTGCAGAAGCGGGTCGAGCTCGCCCGTGCGCTGGCGATGGAGCCGGAGCTGCTGCTGCTCGACGAACCGATGGCCGGCATGAACCTCGAGGAAAAGGAGGACATGAGCCGCTTCATCCTGGACGTGAACCAGCAGCTCGGCACGACGATCGCACTGATCGAGCACGACATGGGGGTGGTGATGGATCTGTCCGACCGTGTCGTGGTGCTCGATCACGGCGTCAAGATCGCCGACGGCACGCCCGATGCCGTCCAGTCGAACCAGGACGTCATCGACGCCTATCTCGGCGTCGCGCACTAGGGGGCTCGGACGATGGACCTTCTCTACCGCATCCTGGTCGACCCCTTCGTGCAGATGGCGGGGATGCCGGACTTCTTCCTGCAGGTGATCTGGGAGGGGTTCGTCGCCGGCGTCCTCTATTCGCTGATCGCTCTCGGCTTCGTGCTGATCTTCAAGGCTTCGGGCGTGTTCAACTTCGCCCAGGGCATTATGGTCGTTTTTGCCGCGCTGACCCTGGTCGGGCTCCACGCGCTCGGCCTGCCGGCCTATGTGGCGCTGATCCTTACCATCGCGGTGATGGGCGTGCTGGCGGTGGCGGTCGAGCGGGTGATCTTCCGGCACCTGGTCAACCAGCCCGACATCATCCTGCTGATGGCCACGATCGGCCTGACCTACTTCCTGATCGGGCTCGGAGAGTTCGTGTTCGGGGGCAATCCGAAGGTGATGATCACCGCGCAGCTCGGACTGCCGACCGGATCGACCGCGATCGACGTGCTCGGCGGGCTGGTCATCCTCCAGCACATTGACATCGCGGCGGCCGTGATCGCCATCATCATGGTCGCGACCCTGGGTGTGTTCTTCAACAAGACGCGGATCGGCCGCGCGCTGCGGGCGGTTGCCGACGACCACCAGGCGGCATTGTCGGTGGGCATCTCGCTCGAGCAGATCTGGGTGATCGTCTGGTTCGCTGCCGGCATCGTCGCGCTGGCGACCGGCATCATGTGGGGGGCGCGCTCGGACGTCTCCTTCGCGCTGGAGATCGTCGCCTTCAAGGCGCTGCCGGTGCTGATCCTCGGCGGCTTCACCTCGATTCCGGGCGCCATCGTCGGCGGCCTGATCATCGGCATCGGCGAGAAGATCGGCGAGATCTACTGGGGCCCGCTGGTCGGCGGCGGCATCGAGAGCTGGCTCGCCTACGTCATCGCGCTGATCTTCCTGCTGTTCCGGCCGCAGGGCCTATTCGGCGAGCGGATCATCGAACGGGTTTGAGGATCTGAAGCATGCTCTATCGCGAAGCCGGCCAGTTCAAAACCAGCTATGAAGCCGACCAGGCTGTCTTCCCGATCCTGCAGGATCGAATCGGGGTGATGGTCATTCTGGCGGTGGCGGTGGCGATCCCCTTCTTCGCCAGCAACTTCGTCCTGGCCTCGATCATGATCCCGTTCCTGATCTTCGCGCTGGCGACGATCGGGCTCAACGTGTTGACCGGCTATGCCGGCCAGCTGTCGCTCGGCACCGGCGCCTTCATGGGGGTGGGTGCCTATTCCTGCTACAAGCTGACGACCTTCTTCCCGGATGTGAACATCATCGTGCTGGTGCTGCTGTCGGGACTGTTCTCGGCGGGGATCGGGATGGTGTTCGGCCTGCCGTCGCTGCGGATCAAGGGCCTCTACCTGGCAGTGACGACGCTGGCGGCGCAGTTCTTCCTCGAATGGTGTTTCATCCGCATCCCCTGGCTCTACAATTACAACCATTCCGGCGCGATAGAGGTGCCCGAGCGGACCGGTTTCGGCGGCGTGGTGCTCACCGGGCCGGCTGCGACGCCGTTCGTGCGCTATTTCGTCGTGCTCGCCATCGTCGTGGCGATGACGATCATCGTGAAGAATATTCTCAGGGGAAGGATCGGTCGCAGCTGGATGATGATCCGCGACATGGACATCGCCGCCGAACTGATTGGCGTCAGACCTCTGGTCGCCAAGCTCTCCGCCTTCGCGGTGTCGTCCTATATCTGCGGCGTCGCCGGCGCGATGATGGTGTTCTTCTGGCTTGGCGCCGCGGAGGCATCGGCCTTCGCGATCAGCCTGTCGTTCCAGATCCTGTTCATGGCGATCCTCGGCGGGCTTGGCAGCCTGATCGGCTGCTTTTTCGGTTCGGCCTTCATCTGGGCGCTACCGGTGGTGCTGCGGCTGGTGCTGCCCTCGGTCGGTATCCAGATCGGAGCGGAAACCGTCGAGCATCTGACCCAGATGATCATCGGCGCGCTGATCATCTTGTTCCTGATCGTCGAGCCGCACGGACTCGCCCGACTGTGGCAGATCGCCAAGGAAAAGCTTCGCGTCTGGCCGTTCCCCTATGCCTGACGCACATCCGGCCGGCCGCTGGCGGCCGGCAGCCAAGCGGCACCGGGCATCGGACCAGGCCCGGGGTGCCGGGAAGACGTGGTCCACAACGACAAACGGCCATTGGCCATCTGGGAGGTACGACATGAGGTTGAGGAAATCCCTGTTGGGGATTGCCGCCATTGCCCTGGCGGGCGGCTTCACCGCCGAGGCCTATGCGCAGGATACGGTCTACATTCCGCTCCTGTCCTATCGGACGGGTCCGTTCGCCGGTTCGGGCATTCCGATCGCCAACGGCATGTCCGACTACCTGAATCTGCTCAACGAGCGGGACGGCGGCATCAACGGCGTCAGGATCGTCGTCGAGGAATGCGAGACGGGTTACGACACCCAGAAGGGCGTCGAGTGCTACGAGTCGGTGAAGGCCAAGAACCCACTGGTGATCAATCCGTACTCGACGGGCATCACCCTGCAGGTGATCCCGAAGGCCGCTGTCGACAAGATCCCGGTGCTATCGATGGCCTACGGCCTCTCCGCCTCGGCGATCGGCGAGGTGTTCCCGTGGGTCTTCAATCCGCCGGCAACCTACTGGGACGGCGCGTCGGCCATCATCAAGTATATTTCCGAGCGCGAAGGCGGTCTCGACAAGCTCTCCGGCAAGAAGATCGGCTACATCTTCCTGGACGCCGGCTATGGCCGCGAGCCGATCCCGCTGCTCGAGCAGCTCGCCAAGGATTACGGCTTCACGCTGCTGCAATATCCGGTTCCCGCCCAGGAGATGCAGAACCAGTCGTCGCAGTGGCTCAACGTGCGCCGTGACCAGCCCGACTACATGGTGATGTGGGGATGGGGCGCCATGAACCCGACCGCAGTCAAGGAAGCGGTCAAGATCCGCTATCCGATGGACAAGTTCATCGGCGTGTGGTGGTCGGGTGGGGACGATGACGCCCGCGCCGGCGGCGAACAGGCCAAGGGTTACAAGACGGTCAACCTGCAGGGTGTCGGCGACGGGTTCCAGGCGATCCAGGACATCAAGAAGCTGCTGGTGGACACCGGCAAGTCGCAGACACCTGCCTCCATGCTCGGCGAGAACCTGTACAACCGCGGCGTCTACAACTCGGTGCTGATGGCCGAGGCGATCCGCGTCGCTCAGGAGATCACCGGCAAGAAGGTGATCGACGCCGCCGACATGCGGATCGGTCTGGAGAATCTCGAAATCTCCGAGGAGCGCTGGAAGGAGATCGGACTGGAAGGTTTCGCGCCGCCGATCAAGGTCACCTGCACCGATCACAATGGCCACCATCCGGTCTACATCGCCGAATGGGACGGCCAGAAGTGGGTGCAGGTCTCCGAGTGGTTCGCGCCGATGACCGACGTCGTGCAGCCGCTGCTGGAAGCTGCCGCCAAGGAGTATGTCGCGAAGAATGCTCCCTGGCCGGCGCGCACCGAGGAATGCCGTCAGTAACGGCCGCTGGCGGGACCGCGGCATCGCGCCGCGGTCCCGCCGATGCCACCGATCACAAGAGGACGCCCATGAGCTCCGTTGCGGCGCAGCCCGTCCCGGCCACCCCTGCCATTGCCGAGCCGGTGCTGTCGGTGAACAACATCGAAGTGATCTACGACCACGTCATCCTTGTGCTCAAGGGGGTCTCGCTGACCGTGCCGGAGGGCGGCATCGTGGCGCTGCTCGGCGCCAACGGGGCCGGCAAGACGACGACGCTCAAGGCCGTGTCGAACCTGCTCAGGGCCGAGCGCGGAGACGTCACGAAGGGCTCGATCGTGTTCCGTGGCGAGCGGGTCGAGGCATTGTCGCCGAACCAGCTCGTGCGTCGCGGCTGTATCCAGGTGATGGAGGGCCGGCACTGTTTCGGGCATCTCACGGTCGAGGAGAACCTGCTGACCGGCGCCTTCACCCGCCGCGACGGCGCGGCGGCGATCCGTTCGGACCTCGAGATGGTCTACAGCTATTTCCCGAGGCTGAAGGAGCGTCGCCAGAGCCTGGCGGGCTACACGTCCGGCGGCGAGCAGCAGATGTGCGCGATCGGCAGGGCGATGATGGCCCGCCCGAAGATGATCCTGCTCGACGAGCCGTCGATGGGTCTGGCGCCACAGCTCGTCGAGGAGATCTTCGAAATCGTCAGGCAGCTCAACGGTAACGAGGGCGTCAGCTTCCTTCTCGCCGAGCAGAACACCAACATGGCGCTGAGATATGCAGGCTACGGCTACATCCTCGAGAATGGCCGGGTGGTGCTGGACGGTGATGCTGCGACGCTGCGCGAGAACGAGGACGTCAAGGAGTTCTACCTCGGCATCGGTGGCGGCGAGCGCCGCAGCTTCAGGGACGTGAAGAGTTACCGCCGGCGCAAGCGCTGGCTGTCATAGGCGCAGGTGCCGCCGCCCGGCTGGGCGCTCGCCAGCGGATGGCGGCCACCAGCACGTTCGCGGCAGAGCTCCACGTTGACCCCCGGATCAGCGGATGACGCTTCGGAATGATGGCAGAGCCAGATCAGTGCTCGGGGCAGCCGACAACATGCTGGACGGATGAGGAACCCAATCCCATGAACGACCATTTCGATTCCCTCGAGACGCGCGCGCCGGAAGAGCGCGAACAGGCGCTGTTCGCCGCATTGCCAGGTTTCCTTCGCGAGGTCATGCGCGCCGCGCCCGGCTGGGCGCGACAGCTCGAGGGAGTGAGTCCGGAGGAAATCACCGACCGTACGGCGCTATCGAAACTGCCAATCCTGCGCAAGAGCGAACTGCTCGGACTGCAAAAGGCACATCCGCCGTTCGGTGGACTGACGACCAGGGCACCCGGCGCGATGGCGAGGCTGTTCATGTCGCCCGGCCCGATCTTCGAGCCGGAAGGCACGGCCAGGGACTGGTGGCGCGCCGCACGGGCGCTGTTCGCCGCCGGACTGAGACCCGGCGACATCGTGCACAATTCCTTTGCCTATCACCTGACGCCGGCGGGCCACATGTTCGAGGGCGGCGCGCGCGCCCTCGGCTGTGCGGTGATCCCGGCCGGCATCGGCAATACCGAGATGCAGGTTGAGGCGATCGCGCAGCTGCGCCCGAAGGGCTATGCCGGCACGCCCGATTTCCTCAAGGTGCTGCTCGACAAGGCGGCCGAGACCGGCAAGGACGTCTCGAGCCTGAAGAAGGGGGTGGTGTCCGGCGCGGCCCTGCCGAACTCGCTGCGCGAGGAGCTGGCGGCGCGCGGCGTCGATGTGCTGCAGTCCTACGGCACGGCAGATCTCGGGCTCGTCGCCTATGAGAGTCCGGCTCGCGAGGGCATGATCGTCGGGGAGGACATGATCGTCGAAATCGTCCGTCCCGGCACGGGCGACCCGGTTGAGGACGGCGAGGTCGGTGAGGTGGTCGTCACCAGCTTCAACCCCGACTATCCGATGATCCGGTTCGCAACGGGCGATCTCTCGGCGGTGCTGCCGGGCATATCGCCGTGCGGTCGCACCAACATGCGGATCAAGGGCTGGATGGGCCGCGCCGACCAGCGCACCAAGGTCAAGGGCATGTTCGTCGATCCGGCGCAGATCGCCGACATCGCACGCCGCCATCCCGAGGCCAGCCGTCTGCGGCTGGTTGTGAGCCGCGCCAACGAGCAGGATGTGATGACGCTGAAGGCGGAGGCGGCCAGCGCCGATCCGGCTCTGGCCGAACGCCTGGCGGAGAGCCTGATGGCGGTGACCAAGATGAAGGGCGCCGTCGAACTGGTTGGTCCGGGTACGCTGCCCAACGACGGCAAGGTGATCGCCGACGAACGCAGCTATGGATGACCGCAGGCATCGCCCCGCCCGAATTTTGCCGCCTGGGCCGCCATAATGCTCGAGGCCGGGCGAGTTGCCGCCCGGCAGAGCAAAGCGTCCCCCGATGACCGATTCCAACCCATCCTTGCCAGCGGCGGCCGGCAGCGGTCGTGCCTGGCTGTTGTTCAGGCGCCGCCGAGAGCCTGCCGCCCGATCTGCCGGGCGTCGCCCCACGGGGCTCAGGCGCGGCCGGCTCGGCTCGCTGCTGGCGCCGATCGGAACGGCGATGGCGGTCCTGATCCTCGCCTTCGGATTCACCACGCTCGGCACCACCTGGTGGCTCGGTCTCGAACGCGACCGACTGTTCACGCGGTCGCCGCAGACCGACGACAGCGAAGCGCGCATCGGAACCGATGAAGCGATCCCGGAGACGGTCACCATCCTGGTGCGCGACGGCGACGGGCGGCTGGTGCGGCGCATCGCCGAACGCGACCAGGCCGACCGCTACCTCAACGAGGCGATCGCTCGGCTCGATGCGGCGCGCGATGCGGCCAAGGCACAGGCCCGCGCCGAGATCGATACCTTGTTCAGGCTGACATTCGCAGACCGGGACGCCGCCATCGACGACTATGCCGACTGGTTCTTCGCATGGAAGCGGCCTTACGTGGTGCTGAAGGAAGCGGTGGTCTCCGTCGTTGCGCACATTGCGGAGACTGGCGAATTCGAGCCGCTTGCGACGGCCGTCGAGCGTGACCTGCAGACCTATTTCATCCGCCACTACACGGAACGGGTGCTGAAGCCGAACTTCCGCGATCCGATGATCGCGGCCGGCTTTGAAGAGATCGCCCGCCGCGCCTTCGACCGCTGGCGGCAGGCGGTCGTCGAGGAGGATCTTCGTCTGCAGCTGTTTCTGCAGCAGCACACCTCCGGCTTCGCCGCTACCGACATGCCCGAGGCGATGAGCTCGCTGACGCTCGACTGGCGGTCGCAGTCGTTCAAGGCGCCGACACATCTGATGGACGACGCAACCTTCGACGGAGCGGTCTCGCTGGCGCTCATCGGTACCGGCGGCACGATCGGCGCCTATGCTCTCGGACCGGCAATCGAGAGCACGCTGGCCCGCTCGTTCGCCGGGCTCGGCCGGCGCTATGCCGCGGCATTCGGCGGCAGGATCGCATTGGCAGAGGCTGGCGCCGTGGCCGGCACGGCGGTGCAGCCCGTAGGCGGCACGGTGATCGGCGCAGTCGCCGGCGGCGCCCTGGGCTTTGCCGTGGATTACATGCTCGCGCAGGCCAGCGAGGCACTCGACCGCGACGGCTTCGTTGCCGCGAACCAGGCGGCGGTCACCTCGACAATCGAGACGTGGACAGCCACCCTTGCCGCGAGTACTGACCGGGCGATCGACCACTGGTTCGACCAGAGCCGGGCCGGGCTCGTCGCCGGTCGCTGAGGCGGACGCCCGTCCCTGGCATGCGGGCCCGGGCGTGGAGGTCGTTTCCGAGGCGCCCGCTACCGGATGGTGAGGCGGCCGGACGGGGCGGCGCCCGCGGTTCCCTTGGCGCGGACATAGGCCATGACCTCACTGGCCATCAGATTCCCGTCCGCGGCACTGACGATGACGGTTCCGTCGGCGAAGACGTTGTAACCGTCACCGCCACGATACATGAAATCGTTGGTCGCTACCCGGTAGGTGGCTCCGAGATCGAGGTCCGTCGCGCCGAACCAGATGCCGGTGACCCTCTGTCCGGGCGGGCGCGCAAGGTCGGCCGCGACGCGCAGTCCCGAGACATGGGGAAACCGCCCGCTGCCCTCTTCGACGGCCGACAGGCCGTTCTCGATGGCGGCCAGGATCTGGGCGCCGGTGAGTTCGACGACCACCGTCTTGTTGCCGAACGGCAGCTCGGCGAGAATGTCGCGGCGGGAAAGCTCCGTGCCGGCGGGGTACTGGCGGTCGCCGCGGATACCGCCGCCGTTGGTTATGGCGATATCGGCGCCGGTGGCTGCCCGCATGGCGTCCGCGACCAGATTTCCGATCGCCGATTCGCCACTGCGCACCGTCATGCGGCGACTGTCGAGTGGAATCGCGGTCACCCCCAGCGTGGCATCGAGCTCCGACGAGAGCTGAAGCTGCAATGCGGCGATCCGATCGGCGACCGCAGGATCGGGGGCGACGTCGGCGGTGTCGATGATCCGGAATCCTGGTTCCCACGCCACCGTCCGCTTGCCGTCACGCTCGCCGATCGCGACGGCAAGATCGACGATTGCCACCGTCTCGGCCTGGTCGCGGGATTCGGCGAGCACCGTCACGCCATCATAGACCACGCGCAGCTGATGGTCGTCGCCGGACAGCACCACGTCGGCCAACCGGCTGCGGAACAGGAGCATGTCTTCCCGGGCGTCGGCATGGACGGCCGCGACGATCAGGTCGGCGCCGGCCCTGCGCAGCGTGGCTGCCTCGCTCGCCAGTGCGTCCAGCATGCCGAGGATGCGCAGATCCTCGGGGCTCGCCTTCACGCTCGTCTTGGCGGTGGTCAGGCCGACGAACCCGACACGGACGCCATCCAGTTCGAGCAGCCGGGAGCGCTCGACACCCGGCAGGCTGCTACCGTCGGCACCCTGCAGATTGGCGCTCACCACCGGAAAGGTGGCCTCGGAGACCCGGCGCAGGAACACCGACGGGCCGAAATCGAACTCGTGGTTGCCGGGTACAAAGACGTCCGGGGCGATCTGGTTGAGAAGCTCGATGATATGCAGTCCCTGATCGAAGCCGGACAGAAGCGAGGGCGAGATGGCATCGCCGGCATGGACCACGACGACGTTGCGCCGTTCGGCGCGCTCGCGGCCGACGAGGGCTGCCAGTCGGGCGAAGCCGCCCCGCTCGGTACCGGTATCGATCGTATCGAGGTCGCTGGTGACGATCAGGGTGATCTCCACCCGCTCCGCCGCCTCAGCAGCGCACGGGCCGCCCAGCAGCAGGACGAGCACTGACAGCAGACGGGCAAGTCGGCGCGGCATTGTCCTCATCAGGCTTCTCCGGAACCGTCCGGCCGGATGTGAGTCCCCGGTCCGGGATCGCATCTTCCCGCGACGCCGCAGTCGCGCGCATACTCTTTTGGATTTCCGCGCGCCAGTTCATATGTTCGGCACAGGCAATGGACGAAGGCAATGCTCCAGACAAGATCTCCAGCGTCATTCGCCGGCACGGCGCGCGCGTTTCCGGCCGGACATCCCCGGGTCGCCAGTGGCAGGATCGGCGTGCTGCTGGTCAATCTCGGCACGCCGGATGCAACCGACTACTGGTCGATGCGCCGTTACCTCAAGGAGTTCCTGTCCGACCGGCGGGTGATCGAGACGCCGCGGCTGGTCTGGTGGCCTATCCTCAACCTTATCGTCCTGACCAAACGGCCAAAATCGAGCGGAGAGGCCTATGATCTGATCTGGAACCGCGAGAAGAACGAGTCGCCGCTGCGCACGATTACGCGCAGCCAGGCCGAATTGCTCGCTGGCCGGCTGGCCGACCTCGGCCCGTCGATGATGGTCGACTGGGCAATGCGTTACGGCAATCCGTCGATTGCTTCCGTGCTGGAGAGGATGGTGCAGGCGGGCTGCGAGCGCATCCTCATCTATCCGCTCTATCCGCAGTACAGCGCGGCGACGACCGCGACGGTCAACGACAAGGCGTTCGAGGCGCTGATGAAGATGCGCTGGCAACCGGCGGTCCGGACGGTGCCGGCCTATCACGACGATCCGGCCTATATCGACGCCCTGGCCGTCTCGCTGCAAACGCATCTGGACGCGCTGCCGTTCGAGCCGGAGGTGGTGATCGCCTCCTATCACGGCCTGCCGAGATCCTATTTCGAGAAGGGCGATCCCTATCATTGCCATTGCGCCAAGACGACGCGGCTGCTGCGCGAGCGGCTCGGCTGGGACGAGGAGCGGCTGATCATGACCTTCCAGTCCAGATTCGGCCGCGAGGAGTGGCTGCAGCCCTATACCGACGAGACGGTCAAGCGGCTGGCGCGCGAGGGTATCCGGCGGCTCGCCGTGGTCACGCCGGGCTTCGTCGCCGACTGCGTCGAGACGCTCGAGGAAATCGCCGGGCAGAACCGCGAGTTCTTCGAACAGGAGGGTGGCCAACACTTCGCCGCGATCCCCTGCCTCAATGACAGCGCCGAGGGAATGGACGTCATCGAGACCGTGGTCCGGCGGGAGCTGGCCGGCTGGGTGTGAGCCGCAGCGCTCCGTCAGGCCGGCGGTCTCGCCTTGTCGGTCGCATACCGGCATAGGACAATGCCGAACCGCGCGATTCTGACCGCTTTCGGGGAGATGGGCTGATGCCGTTGGGGCTCGATCTGGTTGCGATCGTCCTGGTTATCCTGCTGATCCTCGTCGTCTTGGCCGGGGTCAAGCAGGTACCTCAGGGCTACAATTACACCGTCGAGCGCTTTCGCAAGTACGCGCGGACGCTTCGCCCGGGGCTCGCCCTGATCGTCCCGTTCGTCGATCGGATCGGCCGGCGCATCAACATGATGGAGCAGTTCCTAGACGTGCCGAGCCAGGAAGTGATCACTCGCGACAACGCGACGGTGACGGTTGACGGCGTGGCGTTCTTCCAGGTCTTTGACGCGGCACGAGCGAGCTACGAGGTCGCCGACCTCGACAACGCGATCATGAACATCACGATGACCAACATCCGCACGGTGATGGGCTCGCTCGATCTGGATGAGCTCCTGTCGCAGCGCGACGAGATAAATGCGCGGCTGCTCAGGGTCGTCGATGCGGCGACCGAGCCGTGGGGCGTCAAGATCACCCGTATCGAGATCAAGGACATCAATCCGCCGCGCGATCTCGTCGACGCCATGGCGAGGCAGATGAAGGCCGAGCGCGAGAAGCGAGCCGCGATCCTCGATGCGGAGGGTGCGCGCCAGTCGGAGATTCTCAAGGCCGAAGGCGAGAAGCAGGCGCTCATCCTCGCTGCCGAGGGTCGGCGTGAAGCCGCCTTCCGCGACGCGGAGGCCCGTGAGCGCCTGGCCGAGGCCGAGGCCAGGGCGACGTCGCTGGTGTCGGAGGCGGTGCGCACCGGCGGTATCCAGGCCATCAACTATTTTGTCGCGGAGAAGTATGTCGGGGCGCTGAAGGAGCTTGCCGCCGCCCCGAACCAGAAGGTGATGATCTTGCCGGTGGAGGCGACGTCGGTCCTGGGGGCGCTGGGCGGTATCGGCGAGATCGCCCGCGAGGCGTTCGCTGCGGGCGGCGGACATGACGGGAGCCCGGGCGGCGCTCGGCGAGCCGCGCAACCGCCGGCCGCCCCGTCGGCGCGGCGCGACCAGACCGGACCGTGGGGATCGGGCGGTGATCCCGCCTGAGATTTCCGCTAGGGATTGCAGGCCGTCATGCTCGAGCTGATACACTCCCTCGGCCATTGGACCTGGTGGATCCTCGGTATCCTGCTGCTCGTTGCGGAACTGTTGCTGCCGGGCATCTACATGCTGTGGTTCGGCCTGGCTGCGCTCGCGGTCGGCGCCCTCGCCTTTGCGGTTGACGGCATCGGCTGGCAGGTCCAGATCGTCGCCTTCGGCGTCCTGTCGATCGGTGCCGTCGTTGTTTCGCGGCGACTGGCGCGCTCGCGGCCGGGCGAGGGCGACGCACCCTTTCTCAACGAACGCTCTGCCGCACTGGTCGGGCGAAGCTTCTATCTCGCCGATCCCATCGTCGGCGGTGCCGGTCGGATCGTTGTCGACGACACGCTGTGGCGCGTGCATGGGCCCGACCTGCCGGCCGGAACGCGGGTCAGGGTGGTCCGTGCCGAGGGCACTCACATCGCCGTCGAGCGGGATGGCTGAATCCGGCCGGCGCCGTCACGGGCGCCGCCATCCCGACGCCCGTTGCCGTGGCTCGCTGGGTGTGAACGACGTGCGTGGCCGATCCGTGACGGCCGCGGCTACGGATGGTAGTCCGGTGGCAGGGGTGGTTCCTCGGCGAGGAGTAATATCGTGATGCGGCGGTTTGCGGCCAGGAACGCATCCTCGGGGAACAGCGGCTCGGTATCGGCCTTGCCGGTCACGGCTGCGAAGCGGTTGTTGGGAACGCCGTACTCGGCCAGAATCGCGCGCACGGCGTTCGCCCGTTCGACCGACAGATCCCAACTGCCGCGGCCCGGCGTCTCCTCGGAGCGGTCGGCGCTGGTGTGGCCGGTGACCACGATTCTATTGGGCAGCTCGCGCAGCACCGGCGCCATCCTGGCCAGCAGCGCCCGGGTGCGCTCGTAGGGTTCGGAGGCGCCGGGAGGGAACATCGAGCGTCCATCCTGGTCGATGATCTGGACGTTGAGCCCCTCTTCCACCTCCTCGACGAGGATCTGCTCCGACAGCTCCATGATCTCCGGCATTTCCTGCCAGGCCTGGCGCAACGACGCCGCGGCCGTTGCGAACTGGCGCGGCTTCTCGATGTCGGTCTTGTCGATGTCGTGGGTGTTGGCCTCGGGCCCCTGCTTGGTGCGCAGGTCGTGGCGCTCGTCGGCGAAGTCGGCGTCCTCGGGCCGGCGGATCGTCTCGACGCTGCGCACATGCTCGCGCAGCGGAACGCCGTGCAGCTCGATCATGCCGCTACGCCGGGACTCCTCCTTGACGCCGAACGCGTCGCGCATCGACCCGGCGACAATCTGCAGCTTGCGCTCGTCCTGGATCGAGAAGGAGATGATCAGCACGAAGAAGCAGGCGAGCAGCGCCATCAGGTCGCCGAAGGTGACCATCCATTCCGGAACGCCGGACCCCTGGTTCTGCCTGCGCTGACGTGCCATGGATCCGTCAGGTCGCCATCGCCGCGAGTTCGTCGCGGTGCTTCTGCGGAAGATAGGCGACCAGCATTTCGCGGATCAGGGCGGGGCTCTTGGAGTCGCGGATCTGCAGGATTCCGTCGAGCACCAGCGTCTGATTGACCTCCTCTACCTTCGCCTTCAGCGCCAGCTTGTCGGCGATCGGCAGGGCGATCAGGTTGGCGATCAGGGCCCCGTAAAGCGTGGTCAGCAGCGCGATCGCCATGGCCGGGCCGATCGAGGAGGGATCGCCCATATTGGCGAGCATCTGGACCAGTCCGACGAGCGTGCCGATCATCCCGAAGGCGGGCGCGGAATCGCCGATCGCCTTGAAGATGCGCTGGCCCTCCTCGAGGCGTTCGAGGTTGAGGTCGCGCTCGCGCTCAAGCGATTCGCGGATGAACTCGGGGTCATAGCCATCGGCGATGTACTGCAGACCCTTCGCCAGGAATTCGTCCTCGGTCTCGGCGTTCTCGAGGCCGAGCGGGCCTTGCTTGCGGGCAATCTCGGCGAGCCTGGCAATCTCGTCGATCAGCTGGCGCGGTTCGGTCTTCTTGTGGGTGAAGGCGATGCGCCCGCCGAGCGCCAGCGCCGAGGCGATGCCGGTGATCGGAAAGCGGATCATGGTCGCAGCCATCGCTCCGCCGACCACGATCAGAATTGAAGGAATGTCGACGAACAGTCCGAAATCGCCGCCGACGAAGATGGCGGCGGCGACCACACCCGTGCCGAACAGGATGCCCAGTATCGTGGCGATATCCATGCACGCCCTCGATGGCGGACACGGCGGTGCGTGTCGCCTGTGCGATTGCTGACGGGCGGATCGTAGCCGGGCTTTCTAAGGAAACGCTAAACGCGAACCACCTCAGGCGACGCCGGCGCGCAGCAGATCATGCACGTGGACGATGCCGACCGGGCGGCCGTCCTCGACCACGAACAGCGCGGTGAAGGGCCGCTCCCGCATGTTCATGATCGCCAGCGCCTCGGACGCCAGGATGTCGGGCCCCACGGTTGTCGGCTGCACCGTCATGATGTCCCGTGCCCGCAATTCGAGGAGGTCACGGCTCATGTGGCGGCGCAGGTCGCCGTCGGTGATGATGCCGGCCAGACGCCCGTCGGAGTCGACGATGCCGAGGCAGCCGAGACTCTTCTCGGTCATGACCACGATCGCGTCGGCCATCGAGGTGTCGGGCGTGGCAATGGGCAGGCGATCGCCGGTATGCATCAGATCGCTGACCAGTGTCAGCTGGGCGCCCAGCTGGCCGCCGGGATGAAGCTGCCGAAACTGCTGGGCAGTGAAGCCGCGGCTGTCGAGCAGCGAGATTGCCAGCGCATCGCCGAGCGCAAGCTGCATCAGGGTCGAGGTGGTCGGTGCCAGGCCGTGCGGACAGGCTTCCCGCGCGCGCGGCAGCGTCAGCACGACGTCGGCGGCCCGCGCCAGCGTCGAATCGCGATTCGAGGTGATCGCCACCAGCGGCACGCGGAAGCGCTTCGAATAGTCGACGATGGCCCGCAGCTCTGCCGTCTCGCCCGACCATGACAGGGCAATGACCACATCCTCGCCCGGCGTGATCATGCCGAGGTCGCCGTGGCTGGCTTCCGAGGGGTGGACGAAGAAGGCCGGCGTCCCGGTGGACGCCAACGTCGCGGCGAGCTTCTGGCCGACATGGCCGCTCTTGCCCATGCCAGTCACGATCACTCGGCCGCGCGCGGCGCGCAGCAGTTTCGCGGCGGCGGTGAAGTCCGCTCCGAGCCCGTTGCGCAGGGCCGCGAGAAGCTCGGCAAGACCGGCCTGCTCGACCTCGAGGGCGCGCAGGGCGGATTCCAGCAGCCGTGCGTCGGACGCGGGATGGGAGGCGAATGACTTCAGGGCGACCATGATCCTCCGGGGCCTCGCAAGTACATCGGCATCACAAGGCGCAACGCCATCGCATAGCACATTTCCGCTGCCGGGCGCAGGGGTGGCTTGGGGCGCGCGCTTAAGCTGCTGTTAACCATGATCTGCCTAGGCTCGTCACAGCTCCGAAAGGCCGCGCTGCAGCGTTCCCGGATCGACAGCACGGGGTTCGCGGTCCGTGATCACCACCCGCTACTGGACATCTTCGGCCGCATTGTGGCTCGCGACCGCGGCCGCGCTGTGGGCGGTGCCGGCCCACGCCCAGCCGGCGCCCGAATTCGAGGCGGCGCTCAGGGGCGCAGCCGATGATGCGACGGTGACGGGTCTCGAGGCCGAGGCCGACGAGAATGCCTGGCTTGCCGACAGCGCGCTGGAAGGCATCCCCGGTCCGCCGGTGCGCAGCCGGATCATCGAGGACGAGGATCCCTACGCCGCCCTCGGCATCCGGCTTGGCTCGCTGCTGCTCTATCCCTCGATCGAGGGCTATCTCGGCCATTCCAGCAACGTCTATTCGGAGACGATCGACCCGATGTCGGGCGGCTATTACCGGGTGGTGCCCGACCTGGTTCTCGAATCCGACTGGTCGCGGCATTTCCTGCGCGGACGCATCTCCGCCGATCACGAATCGTTCTTCGACCATCCGGGCGAGACGACCACGGCCTTCGATGCGGAGATCGAGACGCGGGTCGACGTGACGTCGAAGGATCTCCTCGGCTTCCGGGCCGCCTATTCGATCACGCCGGAGAGCCGTGGCGACCCCAACGTGCCGCAGGCCGTGGTCAATCCGCCGGATTCGGAGCTCGCTGAGATCGAGGCTAGCTACAGCCACCGCTTCGGCCGGGTGGAAATGGCGATTCGCGGCGGCATTGCCCGATCCAGCTATGACGATGCGGTGCTTGTCGACGGCACGGTGGTCGACAATTCCGACCGCAACTACCGCGAATACGCAGGCGCCCTGCGCACCAGCGTGGACATGGACGAGGGACGGCGCGCCGTCTTCGTCGAGGTTGGCGCCAATCGCCGCAAGTATGATCGCCGCTTCGACGACAACGGTATCGAGCGCGGTTCGCGCGGCTACGACGTGCTCATCGGCGTCGCGTTCGAGCAGGGCGAGCCGCTTTCCGGGGAGGTCGGGATCGGCTACCAGAACCAGATTCAGGACAATCCGGGGCTGCCGGACATTCGCGGCCTGATGATCCGCGGCTCGCTGGTCTGGCAACCGACGGCGCTGACCACCGTCACGCTCGACGGCTCGATCCTGCCGGAGGAGGCGACGCTCGATCCGACCGCTTCGGGCGCCAGGGTCTACACAGTCGATCTCGGCGTGCGCCATGCGCTCAGGCGCAACCTGATCGTCTCGGCCGGGGCCGGCTACTCCGAATCCCAGTACATCGGATCGGACCGGGTGGAGCGCGACTACGTCGTGACCGCCGGCCTCGAATACCTCGTCAGCCGCTGGCTGTCGTTCAAGCTGAAAGCCTCGCACAGCCGCTATGATTCCAACGTTCCAGGCGAGGACTACGACGAGACGCGGGTCGAGGCCGGCATGCGCCTGCAGCGATAGCAAGGCTATCGGGGAGGGGAGAGCAGTTCGGCGATCGAGGCGCGGAATTCCTCGGCGATGTCGGGCCGCGCCAGCGCGTAGGCGATGTTGGCAGTCAGGAAACCGATCTTCGAGCCGCAGTCGAAGGTGCGGCCGGCAAAGCGGTATCCGTGGAAGGGCCGGGTTTCCATCAGGCGGATCATCGCGTCGGTGATCTGGATCTCGTCGCCGGCACCGCGTTCCTGCCGCGCGAGGATCGGGAAGATCTCCGGTTCGAGGATGTAGCGTCCGGTAATGATGAGATTGGAGGGTGCGGCTTCCGGTTTCGGCTTCTCGACCATCGCGCTGATGGTGAAGGTGCGCGGGCCCCGATCCTCACCGACGCCGACGACGCCATAGCTGCCGACCTTGCGGGGATCGATCTCCTCGACCGCGATCAGGTTGCCACCGCCAAGATCCTCCCAGGCATCGACCATCTGCTTCAGGCAACCCGGCTCGGCCTGGATCAGCACGTCCGGCAGCAGCAGTGCGAACGGCTCGTCACCGATCAGGTCGCGGGCGCACAGCACGGCGTGACCGAGTCCGAGCGGCGCCTGCTGGCGCGTAAAGCTCGTCGTTCCCGGTCCGGGGAGGTCGGCCTCGAGCTCGCGCAGCTCACGTGTCTTGCCACGCGATCGCAGCGTCATCTCGAGCTCGACCTGCTTGTCGAAGTGGTCCTCGATGACTCCCTTGTTGCGTCCGGTGACGAAGACGAAATGCTCGATGCCGGCAGCGCGCGCCTCGTCGACGACGTGCTGGATCAGCGGGCGGTCGACGACGGTGAGCATCTCCTTGGGCATGGCCTTGGTCGCCGGCAGGAACCTGGTCCCGAGCCCGGCGACAGGAAATACTGCCTTTCTGATCTTCCGCATGTATCGACTGGCGTCCCTGACAAATGTGATCTGCGAGGCAGCCGGTTACACCACATAAAGGCATTTGGGCCAATAGTGCGAGCAGCGTTGCTGCAAGAGGCGAGGGACGATGTCGGTTCTGGTCACGGGCGGCGCCGGCTATATCGGCAGCCACATGGTTCTGGCGCTTCTCGACCGAGGCGATGACGAGGTCGTGGTCGTCGACAACCTCTCGACCGGGTTCCGGTGGGCGGTGGCAGCGCCCGCCGAGCTGGTGGTGGCGGACGTCGGCGACATCGAGGCGATGATGCGACTGATCGAGCGGCGGTCCGTCGACGCCATCATCCATTTCGCCGGGTCGATCGTCGTGCCGGACTCCGTCGTCGACCCGCTCGGCTATTACCTCAACAACACGGTCAAGTCGCGGGCGCTGATCGAGGCGGCGGTGCGCTGCGGGGTCGAGCACTTCATCTTCTCCTCGACGGCCGCGGTCTATGGGATGCCGGAGGTCAACCCCGTCGGCGAGGCGGCCCATCTGGCGCCGATCTCGCCATATGGCAGCTCCAAGCTGATGACCGAGACGATGCTGAAGGATGCTGCCGTCGCGCATCCGCTGCGCTATGTGGCGTTGCGCTACTTCAATGTTGCGGGGGCGGATCCGGCCGGTCGCTCCGGGCAGTCGACACCGCGGGCAACGCATCTCATCAAGGTCGCCTGCGAAGCCGCGCTCGGCAAGCGGCCGCGGCTCGAGGTGTTCGGGACCGACTATCCGACCCCGGACGGCACCTGCATCCGCGACTATATCCACGTGAGCGACCTTGCCAGGGCTCATCTATTGGCGCTGGACCGGTTGAGGGCCGGCGCCGGCAGCATGGTGCTCAACTGCGGCTACGGGCGCGGCTACTCGGTGCTCGAGGTGATCGATGCGGTGAGGCGGGTCTCTGGCGTCGATTTCACCGTAGATCATGCCGCGCGGCGGCCCGGCGATCCGGCGGCCCTGGTCGCCGCGGCGGACCTGATCCGGTCCGAACTCGGCTGGCGGGCTGAGCGCGACGAACTCGACGTGATCGTGGCGGATGCGCTTGCCTGGGAGCGATCGCTGTCCGGGCGCCTCTCCGCCTGAGCCCCGCACGCGGCGCCGCGAGGGTTTCCTGCCGGACGCAGCGCCGCTATTCTGCAAGCCACGTCGACGCACGTGCGATCCGCCCGGCGACGACGGTCACCGTCTACGGCGCCACGAGGTTGCCGATGCGCCTTGCCCTTGCCGCTCTTGTGATCGCCACCGCGCTGGCGGCTCTCGCCCCGGTCGCGAGCGGGACGGCCCATGCCGAGGGCGTGCCGATGGCGCAGAACAGGGATCCGATCGGTTCGTTCTTTCGATCGCTGTTCGGCGGACTGACGCGTCAGGCGCCGAGCCGCCAGCTGCCGCAGCAGCAGTCCAACCAGCCGCCGGCCGGGGAGCATCCGGGCAGTGCAGCCTCCCAGCCGCGCGCACCGAAGATCGTGTCCGTGCAGAAGGACCCCGATGCCAAGCGCGTGGTCGTGTTCGGTGACTTCTTCGCCAGCGGGCTGCAGTCCGGTCTCGATGACGCCTTCATCGAATCGAGCGCGGTACGCATCGAGGGGCAGAGCAACCCCAGTTCGGGCCTGGTGCGCCGCGACCATTTCGACTGGCCGGCGGCGATCCGCGCCTGGCTGAACGATCCCGAGAAGTCGATCGACGTTGCGGTCGTGTTGATCGGCGGCAACGACCGCCAGGCACTGCGCGATTCCTCAGGTGAGCACGCGCCCCGCAGCGAGCGCTGGCGCGAGCTCTATGTCGAGCGGGTTGACGAGGTGATGAAGCTGTTCGTTGACCGCAAGATACCCCTCTACTGGGTGTCGCTGCCGCCGGTGGCGTCGGCCCAGCTCAGCCAGGACTACGGCTATTTCAACGACATCTACCGCGAGCGCGCCTATCGTTACGGCGTCGAGTTCATCGACATCTGGAACAGCTTCGTCGACGAAAACGGGCGCTACACAGCGGTGGGGCCGGACGTCAACGGCGAACAGAGGCAGCTGCGCGCCGAGGATGGCCTGCACCTGACGGGACCCGGCAACCGCAAGCTGGCGCATTTCGTCGCGCGGGCGATCCGCCGCGACTTCGGCCGAGACGGTGGTCTGTTCCTGGCGCTGCCGCAAGGGCAGGCAGGTCCGCAGCCATTCTTGCCGGGCGACGAGCTGCTGCGCACCGGGATCGGCGACGTCGTGCCGCTGAACGGCCTGCAGGGAACCGGCGTCTCGCTCGCCGGCGGTTCCGAGCCATCACCCAAGCCACCTGAGGAGTCCGCCTACTATCGCGTGCTGGTGGTCGGCGACATCCCGCAGGCGAGACCCGGCGGTGCCGGCGATTTCACCTGGCGGGAGGGGCGGCGCCAACCGGCCCTTGTCGCACCGCAGGCCGCCCCCTCGAACGATTTCGAGCTGACGCCCTACGACTATTTTCCCGGACGGGCCGCGCCGCCGGTCGCTGTCGAGCGCGCCTCCGATGCAGGCGGTGTCCTGTCGACCGGAGGAGGCTGAGCCCGGCCCGGGGGCTGCAATGCGGCACTGCCGCGGGATCCCGATCGCGTCGTACGGGCGTCGGAGCCAGCAAGCCGATGCAACCGTCACCGCCATCGACCCGTCAACACACATCAACCCGTCAACACAAGGGCTGATCCGGGATCGGTAGGGTCGCCGCATCCGCGTTGGCGCTCGCGGCGTTCCATTCCCGGTAGGCGCTCCGATTACCGCCCTGCGGCTTCACCTGCGCCGTGGATGACGGCTGCCTGTGCCGGAGCCGCCGGACCCCGACGGCGGCGGTGGCGCGTTGACGGGGATGGCCCCCGGACGGATCGACCCGGTACGGCTATCGCGGCAGGCTTGTCTCGCCCATCAGCGACTCGTCGATCGCGGCGGCGGCCTGGCGGCCTTCGCGGATTGCCCAGACGACGAGGGACTGGCCGCGCCGCATGTCGCCCGCCGCCCAGACATTGGGCAGGGAGGTGAGGTAGCTCACGGTATCGGCGCTGACATTGCCGCGTGCATCGAGCGCAGGTCCGAGCTCCTCCACCAGACCCTCATGCACCGGACGGGCAAAACCGATGGCGATCAACACAAGGTCGGCCTTGATGTAGAAGTCCGTCCCTTCGATCGGCCGGCGCTTGTCGTCGACACGCATGCAATGGACGCGGCGGATGTGCCCCTTGTGACCTTCCAGGCCGATGGTGGCGGCGGAGAATTCACGTTCGGCGCCCTCGGCCTGGCTCGAAGAGGTCCGGAACTTGGTCGGCCAGTAGGGCCATACCAGCAGCTTGTCCTCCTTCCTTGGCGGGATCGGCCGGATGTCGAGCTGCGTCACAGACACGGCGCCCTGGCGAAAGGCGGTGCCGATACAGTCGGAGGCGGTGTCGCCGCCGCCGATGACGACGACATGCTTGCCGCCGGCCAGGATCGGTGCCTCGCGGCTGATGTCCTCGCCGCCGATCCGGCGATTCTGCTGGACGAGATAGGGCATGGCAAAGTGCACGCCCTCAAGGTCCATGCCTGGCAGGGCCGGGTCGCGCGGATGTTCAGCCCCGCAGGCGAGCAGCACGGCGTCGTGGCCATCGACCAGCTGCCGGGCAGGAATATCGACACCGATATTGGCGCCGTAGTGGAACACCACACCCTCCGCCTCCATCTGGGCGACGCGCAGGTCGATATGGTGCTTCTCCATCTTGAAGTCGGGAATGCCATAGCGCAGCAGGCCGCCGGCCTTCGGCTCGCGCTCGTAGACGTGAACCTCGTGGCCGGCGCGGGCAAGCTGCTGGGCCGCCGCCAGCCCGGCCGGGCCGGAGCCGACGATGGCGACCCTCTTGCCGGTCTTGCGGGCGGGCGGCTGCGGGCGGACCCAGCCCGATGCGAAGGCGCGATCGGCGATCGCCTGCTCGATCGACTTGATGGATACCGGGATGTCCTCGAGGTTGAGTGTGCAGGCTTCCTCGCAGGGCGCCGGGCAGATGCGCCCCGTCACCTCCGGGAAGTTGTTGGTCGAGTGCAGGTTGCGCGCCGCCTCCTGCCAGTCGCCGTGATAGACGAGATCGTTCCAGTCGGGGATCTGGTTGTTGACCGGGCAGCCATGTGGTCCGTGGCAGAACGGGATGCCGCAGTCCATGCAGCGGGCCGCCTGGCGCCGCACCTCGCTCTCGCTCAGCGGGATGACGAACTCGCGGAAGTGGCGGATGCGGTCGGAGGCCGGCTGGTACTTCTGGTCCTGCCGGTCAATTTCGAGGAAGCCTGTCACCTTGCCCATCGGATCCTCCTCACTCAGCCGCCATCACGGAGTCGCGCTGCCGCTCCATTTCGCGAAGCGCGCGGCGATACTCGATGGGCATGACCTTCACGAACTTCGGACGATAGATGTCCCAATGCTCCAGGATCTCGCGCGCCCGGGTCGAACCGGTGTAGTGCAGATGCTTGGAGATCAGCTGGTGCAGACGCTCATTGTCGTGGCGGGTCATGTCGGCGGTGACGTCGACGCGGCCCTGCCATTCGATGTCGCCGCCGTGATGGTGAAGACGCTCGAGCAGATCGTCCTCCTCGGCGACTGGCTCGAGATCGACCATGGCGAGGTTGCAGCGCTTGGAAAAATCGCCCGAGTCGTCGAGCACATAGGCGACGCCGCCCGACATGCCGGCGGCGAAGTTGCGCCCGGTCTGCCCGATCACCACGACGACACCGCCGGTCATGTACTCGCAGCCATGGTCGCCAGTGCCCTCGACGACGGCGACCGCACCCGAGTTGCGGACGGCGAAGCGCTCGCCGGCAACGCCCCGGAAGAAGCACTCGCCCTCGATGGCGCCGTACAGGACCGTGTTGCCGACAATGATGGACTCCTCCGGCACGCAGGGGCTCGCATCCGACGACCTGACCACGATGCGTCCGCCGGACAGACCCTTGCCGACATAGTCGTTCGCCTCGCCGACAAGTTCGAGCGAGATGCCGGCGGCAAGGAATGCGCCGAAGCTCTGGCCGGCGGTGCCCTTCAGCCGCACGACGATGGTGTCTTCCGGCAGGCCCTCGTGTCCGTAGCGCCGTGCCACCTCGCCAGACAGCATCGCGCCGACCGAACGGTCGGTGTTGTGAATCTCCCGCTCGATCACGACGGGGGTCTGGGTCTCGAGCGCCGGGCGGGCGGCGGCGATCAGGTCGCGGTCGAGAACGTTGTCGATGGGATGGTTCTGCCGCTCGCAGTGGCGGATCGCCACGCCCTCGGGAACCTCGGGCTTGTAGAAGATGCGCGAGAAATCGAGGCCGCGGGCCTTCCAGTGGTCGACCAGCGGACGGGTGTCGAGCATGTCGGACTGGCCGGTCAGCTCGGCGAGGCGCCGGAAGCCCATCGCCGCCATCAGTTCGCGCGCCTCCTCGGCGACATAGAACAGGTAGTTGATGACGTGTTCGGGCGTGCCCTTGAAGCGCTTCCTGAGGACCGGATCCTGGGTGGCGACGCCGACCGGGCAGGTGTTGAGGTGGCACTTGCGCATCATGATGCAGCCAGCGGCGATCAGCGGCGCGGTGGCGAGGCCGAACTCGTCGGCGCCGAGCAGCGCACCGATGACGACGTCGCGGCCGGTACGGATTCCGCCGTCGACCTCGAGCCGGACGCGGCCGCGCAAGCGGTTCTCGACCAGTGTCTGGTGCGTCTCCGCGAGGCCGATCTCCCACGGGCTGCCGGCGTGCTTGATCGAGGTCAGCGGGCTTGCTCCGGTGCCGCCGTCATATCCGGCAATGGTGATATGGTCGGCGCGCGCCTTGGCGACGCCGGCGGCAACCGTGCCGACGCCGACCTCCGAGACCAGCTTGACCGAGATGTCGGCCGACGGATTGGTGTTCTTCAGATCGAAGATGAGCTGCGCCAGATCCTCGATCGAATAGATGTCGTGGTGCGGCGGCGGCGAGATGAGGCCGACGCCCGGCGTCGAGTGGCGCACCTTGGCGATCACCGCATCGACCTTGTGGCCGGGCAACTGGCCGCCCTCGCCGGGCTTTGCGCCCTGCGCCATCTTGATCTGGATCTGGTCGGCATTGACCAGATACTCGGTCGTCACGCCGAACCGGCCCGAGGCGACCTGCTTGATCGCGGAGCGCTTCGAATCGCCGTTGGGCAGCGGCACGAAGCGTTCCGCCTCCTCGCCACCCTCGCCGGTGTTCGAGCGCCCGCCGATGCGGTTCATCGCAATCGCCAGCGTTTCATGCGCCTCCTTGGAGATGGCGCCGAAGGACATCGCCCCAGTCGAGAAGCGCTTGACGATCTCCGACGCCGGTTCGACCTCCTCCAGCGGCACCGGCGAGCGGCCGACCTCCTCGGCCGAGCGGATGCGGAACAGGCCGCGGATCAGGCAGCGCCGCCCGACCCGCTCGTTCATCAGATCGGCATATTCCTTGTAGGTTTCGTAGGAGGACCGGCGCACCGCAAGCTGCAGAGTCGCGACCGTCTCCGGCGACCACAGATGCGCCTCGCCGCGGTTGCGCCAGGCATAGTCGCCGCCGATCGCAAGGGCGGACTGCAGCACCGGATCGTCGCCGAACGCCTCGCGATGGCGACGCATCGTCTCCTCGGCGATCTCGTCGAGACCGACGCCCTCGATGGTGGTCGCCGTGCCGAAGAAGAAGCGGTCGACGAAAGCGGTCGACAGGCCGACCGCGTCGAAGATCTGCGCGCCGCAGTAGGACTGGTAGGTGGAGATGCCCATCTTGGACATCACCTTGAGGATACCCTTGTCGATCGACTTGATGTAGCGGGAGACCACCTCCTGCTCGTCGACCTCCTCGGGGAACTCCTTGCGCATCGCCGCCAGCGTCTCGAAGGCGAGATAGGGATTGATCGCCTCCGCGCCATAGCCCGCCAGCACGCAGAAGTGGTGCACCTCGCGCGCCTCGCCAGTCTCCACCACGAGCCCGACCGAGGTTCTCAGGCCGCGCCGGATCAGGTGGTGGTGCACCGCCGCCGTGGCGAGCAGCGCCGGGATCGGCACACGGGTCGGGCCGACGAGACGGTCAGACAGGATGATGATGTTGAAGCCCTCGCGCACCGCGCGCTCGGAACGCTCGCACAGCCGGTCGAGCGCGGCCGCCATGCCGCCGGCGCCATGTTCGACCGCATAGGTGATGTCGAGCGTCTGGGTCTGGAACTGGTTGTCGGCGATGTCGCCGATCATGCGGATCTTCTCCAGATCCTCGTTGGTCAGGATTGGCTGGCGCACCTCGAGCCTCTTGTGGGTCGACAGTCCCTCGAGATCGAAAAGATTGGGGCGCGGGCCGATGAACGACACCAGGCTCATCACCAATTCCTCGCGGATCGGGTCGATCGGCGGGTTGGTGACCTGGGCGAAGTTCTGCTTGAAATAGGTGTAAAGCAGCTTCGGCTTGTCCGACAGTGCAGAGATCGGCGTGTCGGTACCCATCGAGCCGACGGCCTCCTGACCGGTTATGGCCATCGGTGCCATCAGCAGCTTGAGGTCTTCCTGCGTGTAGCCGAACGCCTGCTGGCGATCGAGCAGGTTGACGTTGGTGCGCGGCGCCGCCGGCGGCACTGGCGGCAGGTCCTCGAGCACGATCTGGGTGCGTGCCAGCCACTCCCGATAAGGGTGGGCGCGGGCCAGCTGAGCCTTGATTTCCTCGTCGGAGATGATGCGACCCTGTTCAAGGTCGATCAGCAGCATGCGGCCGGGCTGCAGCCGCCACTTGCGGATGATCTTCTCCTCGGGGATCGCCAGCACGCCCATCTCCGACGCCATCACCACCCGGTCGTCGTCGGTGACCAGCCAGCGCGCCGGCCTCAGTCCGTTGCGGTCGAGGGTCGCGCCGATCTGCCGTCCGTCGCTGAAGGCGATCGCGGCCGGCCCGTCCCACGGTTCCATGATTGCCGCGTGATACTCGTAGAAGGCGCGGCGTTCCTCGTCCATCAGCGGATTGCCGGCCCAGGCTTCAGGAACGAGCATCATCACCGCATGGGCGAGGCTGTAGCCGCCGCGGGTCAGGAATTCGAGCGCATTGTCGAAGCAGGCCGTGTCGGACTGGCCCTCGTACGAAATCGGCCACAGCTTGGAGATGTCGTCGCCGAACAGCGGCGAGGATACGCTCGCCTGGCGTGCCGCCATCCAGTTGACGTTACCGCGCAGCGTGTTGATTTCGCCGTTGTGGGCGACCATCCGGTAAGGGTGGGCGAGCTTCCAGGACGGGAAGGTGTTGGTCGAGAAGCGCTGATGCACCAGCGCCAGTGCCGATTCGAACCGCGGGTCGCGGAGGTCGGCATAGTAGGCGCCGAGCTGGTTGGCGAGGAACATGCCCTTGTAGACGATGGTCCGGGAACTCAGCGAGACGATGTAGAAGCCGTTGTCGACGCCGCCGGTCTGCGCGTAGATCGTGTTGGAAATGACCTTGCGCAGGATAAACAGGCGGCGCTCGAAGGCCTCGCCCGCCTCGACCCCGGCACCGCGGCCGATAAAGACCTGCCGGTGTACCGGTTCGCTGGCGACGATCTGGGGGTCGGACGACAGGCAGGAATTGTCGCACGGCACGTCGCGCCAGCCGAGGAACACCTGACCCTCGTCGGCGATGACCTGTTCGACCACCGCCTCGCACGACCGGCGCAGCTCCGCATCGCGTGGCATGAAGACGAAGCCGACAGCGTAGTCGCCCTTGGGCGGCAGGGCGAATCCCAGCCGGTCGGCCTCGTCGCGGAAGAACCGATCGGGAAGCTGAATGAGCATGCCGGCACCGTCGCCGACCAGCGGATCGGCGCCCACGGCGCCACGGTGGGTGAGATTGACGAGGATCTCGAGGCCCTGCTCGATGATCGAGTGGCTGGCGATGCCCTTCATCTGCGCGACGAAGCCGACACCGCAGGCATCGTGCACGCGCGACGGATCGAACAGGCCTTTGGTCGCGGCACGACCGCTGGTCCGCAGCATCGCCGCCGGCACCGCAACTGTCGTGTCCGCGCTCATGTCGTCGCTCCCCTGTATCTGCGCCGCCGGCCGATCCCGGTCCGGCGCATCCGTCTCCCGGCTGACCGGCGCTGCCGCCGATCGACCCCGGATCGGTTGTCAATTTGCCGATAGGCCCGGCCAGAGTGCCGAGGCAGCCGTCGCATCGAGGCGCCGGACATGCCACCAGGCCACCGGACGCCACCTCCCGACATTATCCTTGCCCGCGCTCCGCCACCAAGGCTCGACGCGGAATTGGGTCAGTATAGCTGTCCTATCTCTCGGGGCAAAATGCCAGATTTGGACGAAAGCCGCAAGGCCGTCCAAGACCGATTGTTTCGCAGGATAGCGCGCCAGCGACACATCCGGAAATTCCGGGCCGCGAATCGATCAACGGGGCTTCACGGAAATGCCAGGAATGTCGGGTTGCCGTAACGGCGTCTTGATTTGGGGTTGAAGCGCGAGAAAAGCGAAAGTCGCGCTGCGATCACCAGCCGATCGCACGTCAATGGGAGTGAGAGCATGAAGCCTGCCAAGACCCTGTCCATGGCGAGTGCTGCCGCAGTCGCCGGCGCCTTCGCCGTTGCGGTGACGGCGCTCGCCGCCACGACGGCTGCCGCCCAGGAGCGCGAGAAGTGCTTCGGGGTGGCGCTCAAGGGGCAGAACGACTGTGCCGCGGGTCCGGGGACCACCTGCGCCGGCACCTCCAAGGTCGACTATCAGGGCAATGCCTGGAAACTGGTGCCCAAGGGGACCTGCGAGACGATGGTGCTGCCGGACGGCCGCCAGGGCAGCCTCGAGCCGCTGTCTCGCGATCTGCCGAGCTAAGGCACGGCCGCAGCCGGACAGCGTGGGAGAATGGCGGCGATGCATGGCGCGGCGCTCGATCGGGCGGACAGCCTCGAGGCCGTTCCGGCCCGGGCAGGCGTGGGGCTCAAGACCTGCCATGTCGCAACGATCCTGCGGGATCGGCCGGACATCGGGTGGTTCGAGGTCCATCCCGAGAACTACATGGGCGCCGGCGGCCCACCGCATCGCCACCTCGCCGCCATCCGCGAGTGCTATCCGCTGTCACTGCACGGCGTCGGCCTGTCGATCGGGGGCGCCGGAGAGCTCGATCGGGACCATCTCCGGCGCCTGGGCGATCTCGTCCGGCGCTATCGACCGGGCCTGTTCTCCGAACATCTCGCCTGGTCCAGCCATGACGAGGGCTATTTCAACGACCTGCTGCCGCTACCCTACACCAAGGAAACGCTGCAGCGGGTGGCCGAGCACGTCGAGCAGGTCCAGGAGGCACTCGGCCGGCGGATCCTGATCGAGAACCCCTCGACCTATGTCCGCTTCGCCGTCTCGGACATGAGCGAGATCGCATTCCTGACGGAGCTGGTCCACAGGACCGGCTGCGGCCTGCTGCTGGACGTCAACAACGTGCATGTGCAGGCGACCAATCACGGCTTCGACGCCGCCGCCTATATCGACGCCTTTCCGGTCGCGCATGTCGGCGAGATTCACCTCGCCGGCCATGCTCACGAGACGGATGATCTCGGTGAGGCCCTGCTGATCGACACGCACGACCGGCCGGTTGACAGCATCGTCTGGGATCTGTTTGCGCGTGCGGTCGCCCGCACCGGGCCCGTGCCGACGCTGATCGAATGGGACGCCGATGTGCCGGACTGGCCGGTTCTGCACGCCGAGGCGAAACGGGCGGAGGCGATCATGCGGGCGTCATCCTCGGTGACCGCGGGGGCGATCCATGGTTTCGCTGGCTGACATTGAGCGCGACTTCGCGGCGGCGATCCGCGATCAGGACCTGCCGCCGCCGCCGGGCACGCGAGGCCGTTGCGGCGAGATGCCGTCGCGGCGCTTCGCGATCTACCGCAACAACGTGCATGTCAGCCTGATCGAGGCGCTTGCCGCCACCTTTCCTGTCGTCGCGCGCCTTGTCGGGGAGGACTTCTTCCGGGCCATGGCGCGGGCCTATGTCGGTGAGCAGCTGCCGCGAACGCCCGTGCTGATTGATTATGGTGATGGTTTTCCCGATTTTGTCGAGCGGTTCGCGCCAGCCCGCCAGCTTCCCTATCTTGCGGATGTCGCCCGGCTCGAATGGGCCCGAAGCCGCGCCTACCATGCCGCTGAGGCAACGGCGCTGACCACGACGGATCTTGCGGCCATCCGTCCGGAGCTGGTGCCGACGGCCCGCCTCGGCCTGCACCCCTCGCTTCGGATCGTCTCGTCCGACTGGCCGGTGCTCGACATCTGGGAGACCAACAGCCACGACGCGGTGGTTCGGCCGGTTGACCTGTCGACCGGCGGCGTCGACGTGGCCGTTCTGAGGCCCGACGTTCAGGTGGAACTGCACCGGCTGGCGGCGGGCTGGCGCACCATGCTGGTCCGTCTGCTGGAAGGAGCGCGCCTCGCCGACGCCTGGGAATCTGCGGCCGCGGCGGATGACATCGACCTGGCGGCGTTTCTGGGCTGGCTCATCGCGGCCGGGGCGATCACGGAGGTGGCCATGGCGGACGGAGCGGAGAGCCGTCGGTGACCGGGACAGGGTTGATGAAACTTGCGGCCGGACGCTCGCTGCTCGCGCGATTGCGTGCCCTCGACCGTCGGCTGAAGACGTCCACCGTCGCCTGGGTCCTTGCGCCGGTTCAGGTCGGCCTGCGCGCGTGGATCTTCTTCGGCCTTCCCTTCTTCATGTCCGGGCTTACGAAGTGGGAGACGTTCCCCTTTCTCAAGCCGGTCGCCGCGGCCTGGAACGGGGCGCCGCAGCTCGCAGGTGGCGCTCTCTACCAGTTCACCAATGTCTGCGAGTTCTGCTTCAACATCCGGATCTGGGGCACCGAGGCGGAACCGCTGGTGCACTGGCGACTTCCCTTTCCGGCAACGATGGCGGCACTGGCTGGTATCGGCGAGCTGCTGCTGCCCGTGCTCGTGCTGGTCGGTCTGGCGACCCGGCTCGCGGCACTGGGGCTCCTCGCGATGACGCTGGTGATCCAGCTCGTGCTGCCCACTGCGTACCTGATCCACGGGATGTGGGCGCTGAGCCTGATCGCGGTGATCTTGCTCGGTCCGGGGATGATTTCGCTGGATCATCTGCTGGCACGCCTCGTGCGTCGCTGAGTGCGCCTTGGCCCATACGCAAATGGGGTGGTCCGGCGGCCCGGTCCGAGGCTAGGCTCTGCCGTCTTGGTCAGGGAGCAGGGCCGCATGAACTTCGCAAGCGACAACACGGCGGGCGTTGCCGCGCCGATCCTCGAAGCGATTGCCGAGGCGAGCGCGGATTTCGCCGGCTCGTATGGCGGCGACCGCTGGACGGCGGCGCTTTCCGCCCGGATGGCGGAGGTGTTCGAGGCGGACGTCGCAGTGTTCCCGGTCGTCAGCGGCACAGCCGCCAACATTCTGTCGATGGCGGCGATCGCGCGTCCATGGTCGGGCATCCTGTGCAGCCACGACGCTCACATCATGACCGACGAATGCGGTGGCGCCGAGATGCTGACCGGGGGGGCGAAGCTGTACGGGATCGACGGGCGGAACGCGAAGATCGATGTTGACGTGCTGTCGCGGCGGCTCGAGACCTGGCCCGGCGGCGTGCCCCACCACGTGCAGCCCGCCGCCATCTCGATCACCCAGGCGAGTGAATACGGAGCGGTGTGGACACCGGAGGAGGTCGGCGCCATCGGAGCGGTCGTGCGCAGGCATGGTCTGCGACTGCACATGGACGGCGCGCGTTTCGCCAATGCGGTCGCGGCGCTCGGATGCGCACCGGCCGATGTCACCTGGCGGGCCGGGGTCGACATATTGTCGTTCGGTGCGACCAAGAACGGCGCAATGGCAGCCGAGGCCGTGATCGTCTTCGACAGGGCGCTGGCGGACTCCTTGCCCTTCCTGCGCATGCGCACCGGGCATCTCCTGTCCAAGAGCCGGTTTCTTGCCGCCCAGCTTCTGGCCTATCTGGACGGTGGCCTCTGGCTTGAGCTGGCGCGCCACGCAAACAGGATGGCGGCGCGGCTCGCCGCTGCCATCGAGGCGACGCCGGCCGCGCGGCTGGCGGCCCCCGTGGAGGCCAATGAGGTGTTCGCCTATCTCTCGGCGTCAACCGACCGGGCGCTTAAGGCGGCGGGCTGCGCCTACCATCACTGGACCTCGGGCATTCCCGATGCCGCCAATCCGCCGCGCGAGGGAGAGGTGCTGTGCCGCTTCGTTGCCTCCTTCCAGACCAGCGATGCGGAGGTCGGCCGGTTCGCCGAGATCGTCGGGGCCGGGTAGGGCGTCGCCGGACCTTCAATCTTCGCCACCTCGACGTTGGGTCAGGGGAAGGTGCGTAGACGGCAGAACGGGCAGCCGACATGCTGCCGAACGAAAGGCGCCCCGACCGGGTCGGGGCGCGCAGAAGCTATCGGGCAGCCGCGTCAGGCGGCCTTCTGGTCGATGACCTTGGCGGTCCTGCCGCCGGTCGAGATCTCGATGGTGCGGGGCTTCAGCGCCTCGGGGATCTGCCGGACCAGGTCGACATGAAGCAGGCCGTTCTCGAGCTCGGCGCCACGAACCTCGACATGGTCGGCAAGCTGGAAGCGGCGCTCGAAGCTGCGCTCGGCGATGCCACGATACAGAACCTCGCCGCGCTCCTTGCCCTCCTCGGCGACCTTCTCGCCACGGATGGTGAGGGTGTTCTCCTTGACCTCGATGTGGAGATCCTTCTGGCCGAAGCCGGCCACCGCCATCGTGATCCGGTAGGCGTTCTCGCCGGTGCGCTCGATGTTGTAGGGCGGATAGCTGGACCCGCCGTTATCGACGTTGGCCAACTGGTCCATCATCGAGAACAGGCGGTCGAAGCCGACAGTCGAACGGTAGAGCGGGGAAAGATCGAAGTGACGCATCGCATATCCTCCTTCAGAAGCGACATGGCGGCCCGCCATTCTGGCCGGGCCTTCCGTCCGCGCACCCTCAGCCGGCGTGCGCGGCGTGGATGTGGGGATCGGATGGTCATCGGTCAAGACCTGCAGAGGGATGCCGATGAACGGCAGATGAACGGCGGCTTCGGGTAGCGTTCAGGCGCCATATGGAAGTGTCCCGGCACTGGCTTGCGGACGTCGCAACAGCCCCCGGGGCGTCCAGGCCAGGGCCGGCGGTCCCCGATCGGGGGCCGCCGGCTCCCACCCTCTCGGCCGCTCCGTCTCGGGCATGTCCTCAAGACCGCGCGCTTCCGGGCGGGGCGCTCGCGCTGCTATAAGGGCGCATGCCGCGCCGAGCGGCCCCGCCAACGAGATTCTCCAGACCCCGGCCCGCATGGACCTCGTCGCCATTCCCGAGAACCCCGTGCCGGAGGGCGCCGTAAGCGGCGAGGTGATCACCAGCGACGGCATCCGGCTGCGCTGGGCGCGCTGGCCGGCGGCGGCGGCGACGCGCGGAACGGTCTGCGTTTTCCCGGGGCGCGCCGAATTCATCGAGAAGTACTTCGAGACCATCGAGGAGTTGCGTCAGCGCGGCTTCGCCGTCGCGGCGCTGGACTGGCGCGGACAGGGCGGCTCGCAGCGTCTGCTCAGAAACCCGCGCAAGGGGCATGTCGACACGTTCGAGGAATACGACCGGGACCTGTCGGCCTTCATGACCCGGGTCGTGCTGCCCGATTGTCCGGCGCCATACTACGCGCTCGCCCATTCGATGGGCGGCAACATCCTGCTGCGCAACGCGCAACGCAGTCCCGCCTGGTTCGAGCGGCAGGTGCTCAGCGCGCCGATGCTGACCCTCCACCGCAGACTGGTGCCGGGCCGCCATGTGTTCCGGGTCGCGGAGATCCTCGGGCTGGCGGGCTTTGGCGATGCGTTCGTGCCCGGCGGTGGGGCGACCCATGCCGGAACGATGATCTTCAGGAACAATCCGCTCACCTCCGATCCAGTCCGATTCGCGCGCAACGCGCTGGTGGTCGAGAAGGCGCCGTGGCTTGGTCTCGGTTCGCCGACGATCGCCTGGCTGGTGGCAGCGGGTGCCGCGATGGCCGAGGTGATGGACCCGGATTTCGCCGAACGGGTGCGGGTTCCGACCCTGGTGCTGGCAGCTGGCGATGATCGCATCGTCTCGTCGCGGGCGATCGAGACGCTCGCCTTCCGCCTGAAGACCGGCTCACACCTGATGATCCCCGGTGCCCGCCACGAGCTGCTCCAGGAGCGCGATGCCATCCGGGCGCAGGTCTGGGCGGCCTTCGACGCCTTCGTGCCGGGACAGCCGGTCTTCGCCTGAGACGGACGGCGGTTCATCGGTTCAGCGGTTGAGGATCTCGAGCGCGGCGGCATGGATGCGCGGGTCCCCTGCGGCAATCACCGGTCCGCCTTCGTTGGCCGAGCCACCGTCCCAGCTTGTCAGCACCCCACCCGCGGCCTCGATGATCGGGATCAGCCCGACGACGTCGTAGGATTGCAGGCCCGTCTCGACGACCAGATCGATCTGCCCCGCCGCCAGCATGCAGTAGGCATAGCCGTCGGCGCCGTAGCGGGCGAGGCGGACAGCACGCTCGACAGCATCGTAGCGCTCGCGCTCGCCCGGACCCGTCATCAGCGCCGGCGTGGTGGTCATCAGCGTCGCGTCGGCCAGTGCGGCGCAGGCCCTGGTGCGGATCGGAACCTCCTGGCCGAACCGGTTGCGCATGCGTGCGCCGGCGCCCACCGCGCCCCAGAAGCGGTCGCCGACATAGGGCTGGTCGACGAGGCCGAAGACCGGCGTGCCGTGCCGCCGCAGCCCTATGATCGTCGTCCACAGCGGGATGCCCGACACGAAGGAGCGGGTGCCATCGACAGGATCGACGACCCATTGCCAGGTGCCATTCCCGGGCAGTGCTCCGAACTCCTCGCCGAGGAAGCCATGGTCCGGCCGCTCGCGCAGGATGATCTCGCGAATGGCGAGCTCGGCGTCGCGATCGGCGGCGGTGACGGGATCGTAGGCACCCTCGGCCTTGTTCTCGACCGTCAGTCCGGAGCGGAAATAGGGCAGCGCGGCGGCTGCCGCGGCATCGGCGAGCCGGTGGGCGAGCAATTCGATTTCGGTGTCGGACATATGCGCTGCACGGGGTTGTCGGAATCTCGACATCGGCTATAGGACGAGCGTGCAGACGCCGCAATCGCCGAAACAAGAGCGCGCCGCGGTCGTCAGGAGGACGCGATGCGAGGAGACCGGGTGTCCGGCGCCGGCCCGGCGCAGGGCGCGGTGACGGTGCAGGCCGCGGCCGCGCTGGTCGGCGCGCTGTGCGCGATCTACCTGGTCAGCCAGTTCCTGCGCAATTCGGTCGGCGTTATCGCGCCGAACCTGGCGGCAGAGCTGAACCTGTCGCCGGAACAGCTTGGCATCCTGTCGAGCGCCTTCTTCCTTTCCTTCGCGGTGGCGCAGGTGCCGCTCGGCGCGATGATCGACCGCTATGGCCCGCGCCTGTGCATGATCGCATCGGTCGGGCTTGCGGTCGCCGGCTGCGGACTGTTTGCGGTGGCCGACACGCTGACCGAGCTGACGGCCGCGCGCGTGCTGATGGGGCTCGGTTGCTCGAGCTTCTTCATGGGGCCGCTGACCATCTACACCCGCTGGTTTGCCGCCGACCGCTTCTCGACGCTGACCGGTCTGCAGCTCGGCATCGGCACCATGGGAACACTGTTCGCGACTGCGCCGCTGGCGATGTCGGCAGAGGCGTTCGGCTGGCGCGCCACCTTCGTGTTCGTCGGCGTCGGCGCGGCGGTGATCGGCGTCCTCGTGGCGCTGGTCGTGCGCGACCACCCGCCTGGCGCTGCCGAGGACTGCCACCAGCCGGCCAGTCTGGCCGAGAGCTTCGCAGGGCTTGGTGAGGTGGTGCGGGTGAAGGGCTTCTGGCGACTGTTCGCCATCCAGTTTGCGGGCTATTCGACCTTCGTTGCCGTGCTCGGCCTGTGGGGCGGTCCGTTTGCGACCGACATTCTCGGCTTCGACCTGAAGGAGCGCGGCAACATCCTGTTCGCGATGGCAGCCGCGCATATCGTCGGGCTGTTCGTCTGGGGTCCGACGGACAGATGGTTCGGCCAGCGCCGGTTGCCAGTCACGCTCGGCGTGTTCGGCACGGCCGCGATCTTCGCCGCGCTTTGCCTCGTCGGCGACCGCGGTCCGGTCACGGCCTATGTGCTGTTCATGCTGCTTGGATTCGTGGCGGCGTTCACGCCGGTGCAGACCGCCCACGGTCGGGCACTGTTCGACCAGCGGCTGGTGGGTCGGGGCATAACGCTTCTGAATGTCGCGACGATCGGAGGGGTGTTCGTCACGCAGGCAATCACCGGCGCGATCATCGGCGCCTTCCCCGCCACCGAATCGGCATTGGGCCCGGTCCGTCCGTTCGTCGCCTACCAGGCTGCGTTCGGGTTCCTCGCCCTGATGATCCTGCTTGCCTGGTTGGTCTACTGGCCGGCGCCCGATCCGAAGATCCGCCGCGGAGGCGAGGGCTGAGGCGTCCAATCCGGCGTCGCAACGCGCCGGATTCACTCGGAAACAGCCTGAATCTGCCGGAATCAGCGGATGCAGGCTGGGCGCATGGCTGATCTGCGCAAATGCAGAGCTGAATCCTTGACTTTTTTGCGCTGCAACTCCATATTGCTGCAGTGCGGTATCGCCCTGCCGTTTCGCGATACCGCGGCCCTCCTTGGGCGTTTCCTCCCTAGACTTGGGCCGTCCGACAGGGCGGCCCATTTTTCTTTCCGCTGCCTGCCGTCTCCGTCGCGCCATGCCGCCGGCGGGGGCCGACCGGCAGCGGGGCTCGGTTCCGCCTGAAAGAGTTCCTATTCCGCCGCCTGGCGGCCGGGGCGCAGTGCCTCCGCCGAGATCGACATCAACCGGCGGCACAGATGGGTGATATCCGCCATCAGCCAGGCAAATCCGCCGGCGCGGATGTAGCGCGTCTCATCCATGTAGAGCGCCCGGTTGATCTCGATCTGCAGCGCGTGGACGCCGGTCGCCGGACTGCCATAGGTCTCGGTAATGAACCCGCCCGCATATGGCTTGTTGCGGGCGACCGTATAGCCGAGGCGCTGGAGCGTTTCTTGGGCGACGTCGGTGAGGATCGAGGCGCAGCTCGTGCCGTAGCGGTCGCCGAGCACGAAATCCGGTCGGCGGCGGGCTTCCTGCGTCATGCGAGCGGACGGCATCGAGTGGCAGTCGATGACCACGGCGGTGCCGAACAGCCGGCGCGACTGCTCGACGAGTTGGCGAAGGGCGCGATGGTAGGGCTTGTAGTAACGTTCGATGCGGTCGAGTCCTTCGGCCACGCCGATCGGCCGTCGGTAGATCTCGGCCCCGTCGGCGACGATGCGTGCGATCGTGCCGAGGCCGCCGGCAACCCGCATCGACCGGGTATTGGCGAAGGAGGGCAGGCGTCCGTCGAACATCGCCGGATCGAGCTCGTAGGCTTCGCGGTTGACATCGACGAAGGCGCGCGGGAAGCGCGCCTGCATGAGCGGCGCGCCGAGGCCGACGGCCCCGGAGAACAGTTCCTCGACGAAGCTGTCCTCCGAGCGGCGCAGTGTCATCAGGTCGAGCCGCGAAGCGGCGAGGAAGCTGCGCGGATAGATGCGGCCGCTGTGTGGCGAATTGAATACGAACGGGCTGAGCGTGCCGCCCTCGGGGGCGGTGATCAGGAAGGGTGGGGAAAGCTCCGGTTCGGGAGGTGTGGCCATCGTCCGTGGCGCCTTTGGCATGACCGGACGACTGTGCCAAGAACACCTGGCGCTGTCCATGCCGGGCTGCTTCGCCGCCTGGCCGGCTTGTCCACACGGCGGCGCGGATTGGTGAAATCTTTACATCGACTGCTATTATCTCGCGCCGAGGGATCATCGACTTCAATCCGGGGGCTGCCGCCGATGAGCAAGATTCTCCTTGCCGAGGACGACCACGACATGCGCCGATTCCTGGTGCGCGCGCTGGAGAATGCCGGCTACGAGGTCGTCTCCTTCGACAACGGGCTCAGTGCCTACGACCGGCTGCGGGAGGAATCGTTCACGCTGCTGCTGACAGACATCGTCATGCCGGAGATGGACGGCATCGAGCTGGCGCGGCGTGCGACCGAACTCGATCCCGATCTCAAGGTCATGTTCATCACTGGCTTCGCAGCGGTCGCCCTCAATCCGGACTCGAATGCGCCGAAGAACGCCAAGGTGCTGTCGAAGCCCTTCCACCTGCGCGACCTCGTCAATCAGGTCGAACGCCTGCTGGCGGCGTGAGGCCGCGCGCGACCGCCGAGGCAGGACGGGCCGGTCCTGCCGGGATGGGACGCGGCCGGAGTCGTCGAATCCCCGGCTAAGCGTTCACATCCGCCAGCGGTTGTGCAGCCAGAGCCACTGGCCGGGGTGTTCGCGCACCCAACCCTCGACAATCCCGTTGATCACTTCCATCGCCTTCTCGGCATCGATCAGGCCATCGGCGTCGCGCGGCAGGTCGATCTCGTCGGTGAGGTCGAGGCGGAAGCGGTTGTTCGGCAGGCGCACAACCCTGACGCCGTGCACCGGGCAGTCGAATCGACGCGCGAGGCGGCCGAGGATCGGATTGGTCGGGGCGGGGCGGCCGAAGAAGTTGATTCTCAACCCCTTGGTCAACCGCTGGTCGACCAGGAGCCCGAGATGCCCCCCCTTGGCGAGAACATTCGACATGGCGAAGGCAACCGCCTGTCCCGATCCCGCCGCAAGCAGTTCGCCCATGGTGCCGCGGCGGATCTTCAGCAGGCGCTGCGCGACATAGGCGTTGTTCGGCGTGCGGTAGACGGCAGTGACCGGCAGGCCGTGGCGCGCGGCGCAGACCGCCGGCAGCTCCCAGTTGCCGAGATGGGCCGTGAAGATGATCGCCGGCCGGTCGTCGTCGCGCAGGCGGTAGAAATTGTCGATCCCGGTCGCCTCGATGCGGCCGGGCGGCTTCGTCTCGTCGAAATCCCAGATCTCGTCGAGATGCGGATATTCCGCCGCGGTGCGGCCGAGATTGTCCCAGACCTCGGCAAGGATCGCCTTGAGCTCCGCCTCGTCCTTCTCGGGGAAGGCGTGACGCAGGTTGTCCATGCCGACCCGGTTGACCGGCAGGAGCGGCCCGAAGGTGCGGGCGATCCAGCCACCCATGTTGCTTGCACGGTCCGGCCCGAGCAGTCGGACCACCCGGAACAGGCCGATCGCAATCGTGGCGACGATCCAGTCCACCACTGGCCCGAGGATGCGGCCAATCCGCCATTTCAGGAGGAACAGGCGGCGTTGCAGCGGTGTCATCTGCATCGTCCCGTCCCGGTCCGCTACCGTGCCCGCCCGCCGCTCAGAGGCGCACCACGATCTTGCCGAACACCTTGCGGCTTTCGAGCCGGTCGAGGCCGACGGCGAAATCGGAGATGTCGAGTTCGGTGTCAATCACCGGCAGGATCCCGGCCGCCATCTTGTCGAGGCTTTCGGCCATGTTGCGCATCGAGGAGCCGAACGAACCGAACAATTTGAGCTGCTGCTGGAATAGCTGATAGAGGTTGATCTGGGTGGTGACTCCCGATGTCGACCCGCAGGTGACAAGGCGCCCGCCGCGTTTCAGCGACAGCATCGACCCTGCGAAGGTGTCCGGTCCGACATGCTCGAACACGACGTCGACGCCCTTCTTGGCCGTGAGCTTGCGGGTCACGTGCTCGAACCGCTCCTTGCGGTAGTTGATGACGTGATCGGCGCCGAGCGCCTTTGCCTTCTCCGCTTTCTCGTCGTCGCCGACGGTGGTGATGACGGTCGCTCCGATCGCCTTCGACATGCGGATCGCCGCCGTGCCGATGCCCGATCCGCCGGCGTGGACGAGAATCGTCTCGTCGCCCTGCAGCCTGGCATTGTCGAACAGCATGTGCTGAACCGTGCCGAATGTGATGGGCGCGCAGGCCGCATCGATCCAGCTGATGCCTGGCGGCACCGGCACGGTCAGCCGCGCCTGGGTGTTGAGCAGGTCGCGGGCGAAGCCGTCGACGTGGAAGCCCATGATGCCGGCGACATTCTCACACAGATTGTCGCGGCCCTCGCGGCAGGCACGGCAGCTGCCGCAGGTGAGCGCGCCATAGAGCGCCACCTGGTCGCCGACAGCGCGGTTGGTCACGTCCGCTCCGACGGCGACGATCTCGCCGGCCGCCTCGGCGCCGACCACGAGCGGCAGCTTGCGCTTCGCGAAGGCCATGCCGCGCCAGCCCCAGACGTCAATATGGTTGAGCGCCACCGCGCGGATCCGGACCTGGACCTCGCCGGGTCCGGGTGGTGGCGGGTCCGGCTGTTCGATCAGATCGAGAGTGCGGTCGGAAACGAGCGTGAGGGCGCGCATCGGAAGCCTTCGGTGTCGCGGATCGGGCAGTCAGCGATGCACCGGCATCGCTGCGGTGAGGCCGCCGTCCACCGGGACGACGGCACCGGTGATATAGCTTGCTGCCGGCGACAGGAGGAAGGGCACGATGGCCGCGATCTCGTGCGGCGTGGCGAATCTGCCGACCGGGATCTGGCCTTCCATCTTCTGCCGGTAGTCGGCATAGGGCGCCATCATGTCGGTGTCGATGAAGCCGGGCGCGATGTAGTTCACGGTGACGCCGCGCTTTGCCGTCTCCATCGCCAGGGTGCGGGTGTAACCGAGGATCGCCGCCTTGGAGGCGGCATAGGCAGCATTGCCGATGCTGCCGCGCAGCGCCACGACCGAGCCGACCACGACGATGCGCCCGGCCCGCGCCCGCGTCATCCGCCGAACCACCCCTCCGGCGAGGCGGGTGAGCGACCAGAAGTTGACCTGCATGCACTGCTCGGCGCGGGCCTGATCCATCACCGCCGCGAGGCTGTCATAGGGCAGGCCGGCATTGTGGACAAAGCCGTAGAACGGCGCCTCGTCGTCGAGTGCTGCGACGAAGCCCTCGACCGCAGTGCGGCTCGCGAGATCGAGCGGCCTGGCCTCGATCGCGGCCTGCGGGTACGCCGCGGCGAGCTCGGCGACCAGCGCCTCGGCGGGCGCAGCCGAGGCGTTGTAGGTGAACAGGACGTCGTAGCCTTCCCCGGCGAGCGTCTCGACGATGGCGCGGCCGAGGCCGCGGGCGCCGCCGGTAACGAGGACCCGACGGCGTGCGCTCGTGTCCGCCGCCGCCATCAGGCCGGCTCTCCGGCGAACACCAGACAGACATTCTGGCCGCCGAAACCGAAGGAATTCGACATCGCACGCCTGACCCTGGCATCGCGGGCGACGTTCGGCACCACGTCGAGCGGAATCGCCGGGTCGGGGATGGTGTAGTTGATGGTCGGTGGCACTCGGCCCTCGGCGATGGTCATCAGGGTGAACACTGCCTCCACCGCGCCGGCAGCCGAAAGGGTATGCCCGATCATCGACTTGTTGGAAGAGATCAGCACGTCCTTCGCCCGGTCCGCGAACACGGTCTGAACGCCAAGGCATTCCATCTTGTCGTTCTCCGGCGTGCCGGTGCCGTGGGCGTTGATGTAATCGATATCCGCGGGCGTCACGCCGGCATCGTCCAGGGCTGCCGTGATGCAGCCGACGATGGTGTGGCCGTCCGGGTTGGAGCGGGTGCGGTGGAAGGAATCCGCGCATTCTCCCGCGCCCTCGACGACGCCGAGGATACGGGCGCCACGCGCCCTGGCATGCGCAAGGCTTTCCAGAACCAGCGCCCCGGCGCCTTCCGCCATGACGAAGCCGTCGCGGTTCTTGGAGAATGGCTTGGCGGCGGCCTCCGGCGGATCGTTCTGGGTCGACAGCGCGGACAGCAGCGAGAAGCGGATCAGCGCCTCGGCCTGGATCGAGCCGTCGGTGCCGACCGACACCGCCGCATCCGCCTCGCCGCGGCGGATCGCCTCGACGGCAAGCTGGATCGCGGTTGCGCCGGAGGCGCAGGCGGTCGACAGCGAGATCGGCGAGCCCTTGGTGCCGAACCGGTCGGCGAGCGTCTCGGCGACTCCGCCGAACAGGAAGCGACGATGCAGATCGGGCCGGCCGCGATGCGCCGCTTCGAGCAGGACGTGATAATCGTACGGGCCGTCGTGTGGCACGGAACGGGCGAGTTCCTCCCGCTGCGGCCACTCCATCTCGACCGGCGCCACCGCCAGGAACAGTGGTCCCGGGAAATCCCCGGCAGAGCCGATTGCGGCCTGCTCGATCGCTTCCTCCATCGCCATCTCGGCCAACCGCTCGGAGAGCGCCGGCGCACAGAACGGCTCGACGGAGACGAAGTCGATGGTCCCGCCGATGGTGGTCCGCAGGCCGTCGACCGGAAACCGGCTGATGCGGTGGATGCCGGACATGCCGGCGGTCAGCGCCTTCCAGTTGTCGTCGCGACCGCGTCCAAGCGATGTGACGAGCCCCATGCCGGTGACGACCACCACAGGCCGTCCCTTGCTGTCGAGATACCTGCCATTGCCGCTCATGCAGCGTGCTCCCGATTGGCCCGGCCCGAACCGGCCGTCGCTAGCCGGCCGGAGCGACGAGCGCCATGCCTTCGCCGCGCCAGTGGCCCCACTGGGTCACCAGGACCCGATCGATCGGAGCCGAGCCATCCGCCTCGCAGCCGCTGTCATCGAGCGGGGCAAAGAGCATTCCGTGTGACACGGCCAGCGCGGCGAGCGCCACGAGTGCGGGAAACTGAGCCTCGAGGCCATGGCCGATGATCGAACCGACTGCCCTGATCGGAATGTGGTTATCCGCGTGCCTGAGGCTGGTCAAGAAGACCTGCTCCTCGCTGGTGGCGGGCTGTGCTCCAGTCGCGCCGCTGAACACGGCAAGACGTTCACCGCCGGTCAGGCCGGACACGAGCTCGTCGAACTGTCGCCGTGCGATGGCGGTCGCCTCTCCCGGGCCGCGCCGGCAGCGGCCGGCCCTGACGCCGTCGAGGCGCGCGACCGGCGTGGCGCCGCGCTGGGCCGCATGGGCGGGGGATTCCAGCACGAGGAAGGCTCCCATCGAGCCGGTGACCAGGCCCCCGCCGCGCGACAGGCGCTGCCAGACCGGCAGCCAGTCCTCGCGCCAAAGATAGTTGCCCAGCTCGAACAGCAGCAACATGTCGAGCCGCTCGGCATTGTAGGAGCCGCCGACGAGGCAGATCTCGCTCTGACCGGACGCGACGCGGGCATGGGCGGTCCGGACCGCGTCGATGCCGGCTGATTCCTCGCCCATGAAGGTGCGTGAGGAGCCGGTCACCTTGTGGACGATGGAGATGTTGCCGGCGAGCAGGTTGGGCAGCTGGGCCAGAAACAGCGTCGGCCTGAGATCACTCGACAGCCGCTCGTTGATCAGCCGGCCCGGATCGCTGGCGGCGAGAATATCGGTCAGGAGCGCGCTGTCGACGGCGATGTCGCGCTCACCGCCGCCGGCGGCGACGATCATGTCGGTCCGCGACAAGATGTCGGTCCGATCCTTTATGCCGGCATTGTCGAGCGCCATGCCGGCGGCATAGGTGCCGATCCGCTGCCAGGCCTCCATCTGACGCTGGTCGCCGCGCTTGGGGATCTGTCGGTCGAAATCGAGCTGGACGAGCGGATGCACCGGATAGGGGGCGAACCGCTCGCGGTCGACCACCGGTCTCGGTCCACCGTCGGCCTTCAGCGCGGCCCAGTGCTGATCGAGCCCCTCGCCGAGCGACGAGACGAGCCCGATCCCCGTGATCAGAACGTCGCGGTGCGGGGCTTCGCTCATCCCAGCAGCTCTCGCGGATAGCCGAGGCGGGTTGCGTTCTCGAGCATCATCTGCCGGAAGTCGGGGGTGGGAAACGGCATCACGCGAAACGTCAGCCTGGACTCGCAGATCGGCTTGCCGGCGCGCTTCACCTTCACCGAGGTCATCGCGAAGCCTGAGCCGTCATGCTCCAGCATGGCCTCGATGTCGAGTACGTCGCCGGGCTCGACGAAGGCACGGAACTTCGCCTCGCGCACCCCGGCCAGGAACGGCATCCGGTCGAAGCGGTTGGCGGTGAGCACCGCATAGCCAGAGGTCTGTGCCATCGATTCGACGAGCAGCACGCCTGGCATCAGCGGGTGTCCGGGGAAGTGCCCCTCGAAGATCGTGCTCTCGGTCGGGACCTGCGCCTCGGCGCGCAGCCGACCCTCGGAGGGCCAGACCTCGACGATGCGATCAATCAGCTGGAAGTATTCGATCCGCATGCGGGTCGGTGCCGGCCTCGGTCAGGCGGTCTTCGCGGCGATCAGCTCGTCGATCCGGTCGCACAGGTTCTTCAGGACGAAGTACTGCTCGGCCGACGCCTTGCCCTCGTTGACCTCCTGGGTCCACTGCTCGAAGGGCATCTTGATGCCGAAGGCCTTGTCGATGGCAAAGGCGACGTCGAGGAAATCGAGGCTGTCGATTCCCAGATCGTCGATGACGTGGCTGTCTGGCTTGATGTCGTCACGCGGAATGTCGCACGTTTCGGATATGATGTCGGCGACCGTGTCGAAGGTGGACGACATGAGTACTCTCCAATGGTGGTCGGCGGCTGGGCCCAGAACAACAGGCAAATGCGGTCGCCGCCGCACCCCGCGGCCGGCCGGCGCCTCTTGAGGTTTGCCCGATCTAAACGAGGCGGACGCCGAGTGCAACGGTCTGACGACACGCGCTTGCGCCCGGCGCCGGCACCGGCTATATGCCAGAACCGTTCGCCGGCCACCAGACCCGCGCCGGACGACGGGCGCGTAGCTCAGCGGGAGAGCACTACGTTGACATCGTAGGGGTCGCTGGTTCAATCCCAGCCGCGCCCACCATTCGCCGGATTGATGCCAGGCAGGACCCCGTCTCAAGGCTGCGTCATCGGCGAGACTGATCCCGAACCGCAGCGTGATCGGCCCGGACGGCTGCGCGCGCGATGATCGTGGCCGTGGAAGATCTCGTCTCGCTGTTGGGGCTGTTCGTCGTCGCCCTCGTCGCGGCCACCCTGCTCCCCGCCCAATCGGAGGTCGCGCTGGCTGGCTTGCTGGCCGCGGGCGACCAGCCTGTCGTCGCGCCGGTGATCATGGCGACCGCCGGCAACGTCGTCGGATCGACCCTCAACTGGCTGCTCGGCCGCGGGATCGAGCAGTTCCGCAATCGGCGCTGGTTCCCCGTGAGCGAGCGCGCACTGCAGCGGGCCATAGGCTGGTATGGCCGATGGGGCCGCTGGAGCCTGTTGCTGAGCTGGGTGCCCGTGGTCGGCGATCCGCTGACCCTTGCCGCCGGCGTCCTGCGCGAGCCGTTCTGGAGCTTTCTCGCGCTTGTCACGGTCGCGAAGGCCGGACGATACATGGTCGTGACCGCCGCCACTCTGGGTGTCCTGTGACGACGGTGATCCCGATCCGGGCCGGGTGCTGCCGTCCGGCGTCGGGTTGGCCCGGCCCCGAGGCCGCGTTGACAGGCACGGGGGGCGCCGGTATGGTCCGCGGGAAATTCGGGATCGGCCGTCGCGGCCGGTCTTTTTCGTTTGTCAGTACCTGCGCGGCGCGGCTTCGCGCACCGACTCCGGATCAGGACGATGAAGATCAGGAACTCGCTCAAGTCCCTCATCAAGCGGCACCGCGGCAACCGCATCGTACGTCGCAAGGGACGCGTGTACATCATCAACAAGACCAACCGCCGCTACAAGGCGCGACAGGGCTGAAGCGGCAGGCATGTCCTAGGTAGCCTGCCGGACGGTCGATCACGACGTCGGGAGGCGTCTTCGCCGGGCATTGACCCGCCGTTGGCGCTGCCCCATGCTTGCGCCATGCCCTCGACGTTCACACGCTGCTGTCCGCGCCTCGGCGCAGCCCGCGTGGCCGCTGGCCTGATAGGCGCTCTCCTCCTGTCGGCGTCGGTCTCGGCCGAACCTGAGACGACCGGGCCCGGCATCTCCGCTCCCGTCAGCCCCGCAGACATCGCCGAGACCTTGCTCGACCAGCTCGCCGCTGCCGAGGACGAGGCGACGGCAAGGGCGCTCGAGACGCGCGTGCGCGAAATCTGGCAGCGCTCCGGGAGCGACACCGCCGACCTGCTGCTCGGGCGCGCGGGAAGCGCGTTCGAGCGCGAGGACTATGCCCGCGCCCTGCAGTATCTCGATACCATCGTGGCGCTTCGCCCCGACTTCGTCGAGGCCTGGAACATGCGGGCGACCGTCTACTACATGCTCGACGAGTACGACCTGTCGATGTCCGACATCGAACGGGTGCTGAGCCTCCAGCCCCGTCACTTCGGTGCGCTGAGCGGCCTCGGGATGATCTTCCGCGAACTCAATCAGCCCCGCGAGGCGCTCGAAGCGTTCCGCAGGGCATTGGCAGTCAATCCATTCCTCGAAAACGCCCGAACGTCTGTCGATCGGCTCGAGGTCGAGGTGGAGGGACGGCCGATCTGACGCCCCTCCGGGCATTGTCGGGCCGATGGACCTTGGCATAGTCTCCTTGCCGACACTGCTGGCGGATGGGTTTCCCATATGCGCATGATCCTCGCCGGGATTGCGGCAGTCGCGGTGCTGCTTGCTGGGTTCTGGATCTATACGGCGATCCGTGCCGACAGCGTTGCCGCCGAGTTTGCACCGATCGGAAAGTTCGTCCGCATCGATGACGTTTCGTTGCACTATGTCGACGCCGGTGTGTCGGACGGTCCGGCCGTCGTGCTGCTGCACGGGGCATCGAGCAATCTGCGCGATCCGATGCTCGCGCTCGGCGACCGGCTGTCCGGCCGCTACCGGGTCGTGGCCGTGGACCGGCCTGGCAGTGGATGGAGCAGCCGCGGCAAGAACCCCGATGTCGCGCTGGCGTCAGTGCAGGCCGAGTACATCGTCGGGCTGCTCGACGCGCTCGGTATCGACCGCGCGATCTTCGTGGCGCATTCCTGGAGCGGCGCCCTGGCGCTGGAACTGGCGCTCGATCATCCGGAGCGGACGGCGGGCCTGGTGCTGATTGCGCCGGTCTCGCATCCCTGGCCAGGCGGCATCAGCTGGTACTACACGACGGCGACGCTGCCCGGCATCGGCTGGGTGTTCGTCCGACTGCTGCCGTTGCCGCTCGGCGAGATGATGCTGGACGGCCTTGTCGCGGCGGCCTTCGAGCCGCAGACGCCGCCGCCGGACTATCCCAGGCGCGCCGGTGTCGAGCTGGTCCTGCGGCCGGAGGCGTTTCGTGCAAATGCCCAGGACGTCGTGCGTCTGCTGGATTTCGTGACAGCGCAATCGCCGCGCTATGGCGAGGTCGCCGTACCGACGTCGATCCTGGTCGGCAATGCCGACAGGATCGTCTCGCCTCGCTTCCACAGCCGGTTGCTGGCCGAGCAGATTCCGGGAGCCAAGCTGATCACCTTCGACAAGGTCGGGCACATGGTCCATCACGCCGCGCCCGAAGCGGTGGCCGCGGAGGTCGACAGGGTCGCGGCAGCGGCGGCCGCCGGCGGCGGGCAGCGACCGGCCGATGACGGGCGGAGGCCGGCGGTAGAGGCTAGACCCCGCTGAGGCTCTCGCCACCGACGAAGGCGATCCGCAGCATGTTGGTGGCGCCCGGAGTTCCGAACGGAACGCCGGCGGTGATGATGATGCGCTGGCCGGGGCGGGCGAAGCCTTCCTGGTAGGCGATGCGGCAAGCGCGGTCGACCATGTCTGTCTCGTCGCGGGCATCCTCGGTCAGCACGCAGTGGAGGCCCCACACCAGCGCCAGGCGCCGTGCCGTCGCGGTGCTGGGCGTCAGGGCGACGATGGGTCGGTTCGGTCGTTCGCGGGCAGCGCGCAGGCCGGTCGCGCCTGACGAGGTATAGCAGACGATCGCCGGCAGGTTCAGCGTCGCGGCGACCTCGCGGGCCGCCGAACTGATCGCGTCGGGTCCGGTCGGCTCCGGGTCGGTGCGCTGGGCATGGATGATGTTGGGATAGTTGGGGTCGGCCTCCACCTTCTCGGCGATGCGGCTCATGGTGGCGACAGCCTCGACCGGATACTTGCCGACCGCCGATTCCGCCGAGAGCATGATCGCATCGGCGCCTTCGAAGACGGCGGTGGCGACGTCGGAGACCTCGGCACGGGTGGGAACCGGCGCAGCGATCATCGATTCCAGCATCTGCGTCGCCACGACCACCGGCCGGCCGGCGCGGCGGCAGGCCCGGGTGATCTGCTTCTGCACGCCCGGAACCGCCTCCAGCGGCATCTCCACGCCGAGATCACCGCGCGCCACCATCAGTCCATCGGCCATCTCGATGATCTCCGCCAGCCGCTCGACGGCCGAAGGCTTCTCGATCTTGGCCATCACATAGGCGCGGCCGCGGACCATCTTGCGGGCCTCCGCCAGGTCCTCGGGCCGCTGCACGAAGGACAGCGCCACCCAGTCGATGTCGAGATTGAGGGCAGCCTCGAGATCGGATCTGTCCTTGTCGGTCATCGCGCCGAACGGCAGCACCGTGTCGGGCAGGCTCACCCCCTTCTTGTTCGACAGCCTGCCGCCGACCTCGACCTCGCAGTCGATACGCTTCGGCACCGCCTCGACCACCTTCAACCGGATGCGGCCGTCGTCGAGCAGGATCCGGTGCCCAGGCTCGACGGCCCGGAAGACGGGCGGATGCGGCAGGTAGACCCGATGCACGTCGCCGGCCTTGCGGGTGGTGTCGAGCGCGAAGCGCGCGCCGGCGGCGAGATCGACGGCGCCATCGGCGAAATCGCCTATCCTCAGCTTCGGACCCTGCAGGTCGATCAGGATGCCGATCGGCCGGCCGAGCTCCGCCTCAACTTCGCGGATGCGTCCGTGCAGCGTCTTCAACAGCGCATGCGAGGTATGGCTCATGTTGATCCGGAACACATCGACGCCCGCCTCGAACAATGCCCGGATGCGTTCCGGGCTCGAGGACGCGGGACCGAGCGTGGCCAGAATCTTCGCGAAGCGCCGACGTCTCATCTCAATCCCGCCCTGTCCCCTTGCGCCGGTTCGAAGCCCTGTTGTGCGACAGCTCGTGCGGCCACGGAAGCCCGTGCCCCCGGAAACCGTTACCGAGCCGCTGAAATAGTCTTATGACGAATCGGAGAGATCGGCCACAGGCCGCGTCCGCCGCCGCGATCAGTCGCCGCCAGTGCCGTCCGAGGCCAGATTCGGATCCTGCAGCTGAACCGTCCAGCTCGACTGTTCGTGCGTGTCGATCTCGAAGAAGCCGGTGCGCTGGTAGCCGCGTTCCTCGCAGCGCTCGATGCCGCGGATCGTGAACATCTGATCCTGGGTGCACATGTAGGCCTCGCCGGCCCACTCGCCGCCGTGGTCGTAGTCGATCGCGTAGATGTAATAGTATCGCGACGCCAGGTTGCCGCGCAGGATCGTCTCGCAGGTGTTCGGGCCGACGTTCCACCAGCCCTCGGTCGCCCAGCCTTTCTCGTCCTTGTAGCCGATCGACAGGCCGATGCGGCCGGGTGTGGTGTTGCAGACGCGGAAATCCGCCTCGGCCTCGGCGGAGGCGCCAGCGAGCAGGCAGGCAGCGACCGCGATGGCCGCCAGAAGCCGCAGGGTACCGGTGGTGTGCCGTCGGATCGTTGTCGAACGTATCATTACGCCGTTGATCACGCGCCTTGCCCCGGCGCGGAAGTTGGTCTCAACCCTCGCGCCTGTCAACGATGACGGCGCGCAGATCGTTGACGTTGGTGTAGGTCGGACCGGGCACCAAGAGATCGCCGAGCGCCTCGAAGAACCCGGTCGAATCGTTGTTGTCCAGATATGCGGCAGGATCGAGGCCGCGGGCTGCCGCCCGTCGCAACGTGTCAGGCGTGACCATCGCGCCGGCCGGATCGCTCGCCGCGCCGCCGCCGCCATCGGTCCCATCGGTATCGCCGGCAATGCCCCAGATGCCGGGAGCGCCGCCGAGCGCGATGGCCAGCGACAGAGCGAACTCCTGGTTCGGGCCGCCGCGTCCGCTGCCGCGCAGAGTAACCGTTGCCTCGCCGCCCGAAATGAGAGCCGTCCGGCGACCCTCGGCGGCGAGCCGCAGCGCGTGGGCCGCGTGGGTGGCGCCCAGTTCGCGCGCCTCGTCCTCGAGGTCGCAGCCGAGGACGAGTGTCTCGAAGCCCAGCGAGCGGGCAGCCGACTCCGCCGCCGCCACGGCCATCGCCGGGGTCGCGACCAGCCGGTATTCTGCCGTCGACAGGCGCGGATCGCCTGGCTTCGGGGTCTCGTTGCGCGGATCGAGGAGGGCGGCGGCGACGCCCGGATCGGGATCGATCCGGTAGCGGTCGAGCACCTCCCTCGCCTCCTCCAGGCTGGTCGGATCGGCAACGGTCGGGCCCGATGCGATCGCGGCCGGATCGTCATGCGCGACGTCCGAAATCGCCAGCGTCAGCACCGGCGCCGGCCAGGCAGCGGCGGCGAGGCGGCCGCCCTTGATCCGTGACAGATGCCGGCGGACCGTGTTGATCTCGCCAATCCGCGCGCCGGAGCGGAGCAGGGCGCGGGTGAGGGCCTGCTTGGCCGCCAGTCTCACCCCGTCCGTCGGAGCGATCCAAAGGGCAGAGCCGCCGCCGGACAGCAGCACCAGCACGAGGTCGTCGGGACCGGCGCTGCGGGCGAGCGATAGCGCCTCGCCCGTCGCCGCCACGCCGGCATCGTCCGGCACCGGGTGGCCGGCCTCACGCATCCGGATGAGCCTGGTCGGACGGCCGTAGCCGTAGCGGGCGACAGCGGTGCCGACGAGACGATTCGCCGGCAGGCCGAGATCGTCGAGATAATGGCGCTCGGCGGCCACGGCCATGCTGCCTGCTGCCTTGCCGGCGGCAAGCAGGACGATCCGCCCCTTCGGCGGCGGTGGCAGGTGCGGCGGCAGACAGGTGTCGGGATGGGCGGAATCGACCGCCGCATCATAGAGTGCGCGCAGGGCGGCACGGAGATCGGGTGTCGTCATGCTCGGGCCGATCTGCGCGGGCGGCGCGGGCGGGCGATCCAGATTCCGGCGAAGATCGCCGCGCTGCCAAGCGCCTGCAGCCAGGTCAGATGCTCGCTGAGCACCAGCCAGCCGAACAGCGCGGCGGCGACGCCTTCGAGGAGGATCACCACCGAGGAGAATGCGGCGGGCAGCGTGCCAAGTGCCACCGCCAGCAGACCCTGGCCGCCGACGTGACTGACCAGGGCCAGCGCCGCCAGCATCATGACGCCGGTCATCGACGAGGGAAACAGCGTCGGCTCCAGGACGAGTGCGATTACCAGCAGGATCGCGGCCGTGACGCAGGATGACTGGAAGATCAGCCGGCCCGCGCCATAGTGCCGTCGCGCCGGCCGCACCGCGAGGATGTAGGCGCCAAAGAAGGCCGCGGTGATCAGACCGTAGGCATCGCCGAGCAGATGGGAGGGTGCGAAGCTGTAGCTCGATCCTAGCAGGAAGCCGGCGCCGACGACACCGAGGCCGAGACCGAGCACGACCTCGCGTCCGACCGCCTCACGCAGCACCAGCCAGGACCCCGCCACGACCATCACCGGGGCAAGCGCGGCAAGGAAGGTCGCATTGGCCACCGTGGTGTTCATGATGGCGAGGTGCCAGAAGAACAGGTCGCCAGCGAACAAGGCACCGACAACCACGACGCTGCGGCCGAACCAGGGCGCATCGGCCGCCGTGCTGCGCGCGTCGAACTGCATCCACGCGTAGAGCGCGGGCAGCGCCAGCGCCACCCGCCAGAACGCGCTGGCAAAGGGACCGACCTCGGCAAGGCGCACGAAGACCGGCGAAATCCCCATGGCGAACGCGCCGAGGACCAGCGCGCCGAAGGCGAGGGCGGCGGCTCTGCCGTCCTGTGTCCCGACGTCGGTTTCCGCCATTCCGCTCATGCCATCTCCGCCGTCCGCGCATTGCCGGAGCCCGCACATTGCCGTCGGCCGCGCTATGTCCTAGAAGAGCGCACTCCATAGGACAACGCGCCGTTTCCGTCACGCAGATTCGCCAGATGCCTCAAGCCGTAGAGCGCCGCCCCGACACGGCGGCGCAAACAGCGCCGACGGAGCCGACACTGGCGTACGAGACGATCCCGGGCGATCCGGCAACCGGCTGGCTGCTGGTGTGCGACCATGCCAGCAATTGGATACCGGAGCGCTATGCGGGCCTTGGCCTGCCGCCGGAGGAGCTTGAGCGCCATATCGCATACGACATCGGCGCGGAGGGTGTGACCCGGCGGCTGGCTGCGCGGCTGGGTGCACCGGCGGTGATGTCGCGATTCTCGCGACTGCTGATTGATCCGAACCGCGGCGACGACGATCCGACACTGGTGATGCGGCTGTCGGATGGTGCAGTCGTGCCGGGCAACGCCCGCATCGACGCGGTTGAGCGGAACTATCGCATCAGGACGTTCTACGATCCCTACCACCGGGCGGTGACGGCGGCGATCGACGCCGCACTTGCCGCCGGCCATCCGCCCGCGATCGTATCCATCCACAGCTTCACGCCGTTCTGGCGCGGCGTGCGCCGGCCCTGGGAGATCGGCATCCTGTGGGACGAGGATCCGCGTCTGGCGGTGCCGATGATCGAGCTGCTGCGTGCCGACCGGTCGCTGACGGTGGGCGACAACGAGCCCTATTCCGGACGCCTCAAGGGCGACACGATGTATCGCCATGCGACGCTGCGCGGCCTTGCCCATGCGCTCATCGAATACCGGCAGGACCTGATCGCCGATGCCGAGGGCCAGGCGCACTGGGCGGCGCGGACGGCAGCGGTGCTCGAACGTCTTGCCGGACGCGAGGGGCTGCACGACATACGACCCAGAGCATCCGCGCAGTAGGCCGCGGCAGATGGAGCGTGCGATGAGCGAGATCGACGAGACGGTTCGAACCGAGCTCGAGGCGGCGGCGTTCCGCAGGCTGGTCGAGCATCTCAGGGCGCGGCCGGACGTGCAGAACATCGACCTCATGAACCTGGCCGGGTTCTGCCGGAACTGCCTGTCGAACTGGTATCGCGAGGCCGCCGAGGCACGGGGTCTCCAGATCGACCGGGAGGCGAGCCGCGAGATCATCTACGGAATGCCTTACGCCGAGTGGAAGGCGAAGTATCAGACCGAGGCGAGCGCGGATCAGCAGGCTGCCTTTGCCCGCAGCCAAGCGGCAAGCCACAAGGATCACTGACGGCCGCCGTGGCGGCCATTGCAATTGGAACGGAGGGATGAATGAGCGAGGTCGAGGCCGTCGCACGCGACCAGTTGCGTTCGATCGTTCAGAGGATCGAACGGCTGGAGGAAGAGAAGAAGGCGCTCGCCGACGATATCCGTGACGTGTATGCCGAGGCGAAGGCCAACGGCTTCGACACCAAGGCGTTGCGCACGGTGGTCCGCCTGCGCAAGCAGGACGCGGCGGAACGCCAGGAGCATGAGGCGATCCTGGCGACCTATATGGTGGCGCTTGGCATGGTCGCTGGCGAATAGCGCCGCGGCGGCCGGCAGCACGACATCGGCAAGAATAAGGGCGGCCCGCAGGCCGCCCTTTCTGTTGGCACCCTTTTTGTTGGCACCCTTTTTGTTGGCAAGGACTGTCGCGACCGGGCCGTCAGTGCAGCCGGGTCGGCGGGGCGAGGACCGGCAGCGGTAGCGGCAGCGCCGCCACCACGAAGCGGCGGGTCGGTACCGGCGCGACCGCCTGTCCGACGAACCGCCGGGCGGGAACGGCCATTGCGGCGGGATCGCCGAAGCGGTTCTCGATGACCGGTGCAGTGAGGGCGGTCAGGCTGCCGAGGTCGGTCTGGTCAGGGTGGCGCAGCGTGACGAAGACGGAATCGCGCAGGCAGGTGCCAGCGGCCAGGTAGGGCCGCATCGCCGCGGGTCTGTGGTCGATCGCCACCAGCACCGGCCGCCCGGAGGGAATCGTCTCGATGCCGGTGAAGGTCGTGGCGAAGGGCGCCAGGTCTGGTGTGCCGGTCGCGGCGAGCGCGGTCGCTGCGCCTGTCGATCCGGTCTGGATATCGCCCGCCGTGGACTCGACCAGCGCGGTGAGCTGGCCTGCGCCGAGATCGGGCGGCGTCGGGCGCTCGCGCGGCAGCATGGCGATTGCCACCGGCAGCGGGTTGGCGGGCGCTTCGAGGACCGGCTTGGCCATCGGCAGCGGGGCAGTGGCGCCGATCGGGGCCGCGGCCGCAACGGCTACCGCCACGGGCGCCGGTGCGTCAGGCCGCAGTCGCGGCAGCGGCACGTCGGCAAGGATCGCCGCAGGGGCAGGGAGCGCCGCCGACATTGGCGGCGCCACCGGCTCACGTGCTGTTTCGGCGGGCTGCACCGAAGCCAGCACCACGGGCACCTGCGGGAGGGGCGCCCGCGGGACCGGCGCGGGAACGGGCGCCGCAGGGACCGGTGCGGCGCTGCCGGTCGAGGCAGCCGCCGGTGTACGCGTGGCAGCGGCGGCTTCCTCGTCGCCGTCCTCGCCGGATTCGAACAGCGCGGCGAACAGGTTCCTGCCGCCGCTACGCGAGGAACCGGCCGCCAAGGCCGCCGCCTGAGCGATCGGCACCGAGGGATCGAGGCGAGGGAAGTTCATCACCATCTGCTGGCGACCGTTCGAGGTCACCGCCGCGGTCCGCGTCGCGGCGCTTCGCGACAGTTCCGCCACGGCCTGGTTGTAGCCGGGCATCGGCTTGCCGTCCGAGGGGATGTGGACCGTCTTGCCATCCGGGAACAGCTTGGCGAGCTGCTGGCGCGTCATGCGCGGCCAGTGACGCGGATTGCCGGTGTCCAGATGGACAAAGGGCGATCCGGAGGTCGGATAATAGCCGACGCCACCGCGCTGGTACTTCAGCGCGGTCTCACGCAGCGTCTGCAATGGCACGTCGGGGAGGTAGAAGTCGAGCGCGCGGCCGGACATGTGCAGGCTCGACTGGGCGACGCCGCTCGAGCGGGAGCGAAGCGTGGCGTTGGTCACCGGCGAACGGTAGCCGGACAGGACGTGGATCGGCGCCTTCGAGCCGACCGCCTGCCGCACCTCCCAGATCAGATCGAGCAGCGCCGGATCCATCGTCGTGGACTCGTTGCGGCGCCAGTCGCGCAGGATGTAGTTGATCTTCTTGAGGCCTTCGGCGTCGTACCGGCCGTTGCGCTTGAACGTCACGGTCAGCGTCTCGCCGGTGTGGATCTGCTTGAAGGACAGCGTCCTGTCCTGCGCATGGGCCGGAGCGACGACCATCGTCACCGCCGCGACACTGGCCACCAGGGCAATTGCACGCACGAATCGACGCGCAGTCCCCGCCCCCGTTGGATTGCTGTCCCTCAATGTACCCCGCCCGAGGTTGCGTCTCTCGTACCGGCCGCGACACCCCCCAGGTGGACCGACCGGCAGATCATCGGCCTGAATGGTTAAGCCGATGTTACGAACTCTGTTATGGTCTGATCATGGCGTATTTTTGCCGGATCGCCAAATTTCTGCCTGCGCACGTTCTCAACTGCCAAGCCCCAGGCCAGTCTTCATCGTCTGGTCATGCCCGTAGATGTCCGGTCGCTTCTGGACTTCGCCAGCCTCGTCGACCCACACCGTGAAATAGGTTAGGTGCACCGGAACGTGCTTGCGCAGCGGCAGCGAGCCGTTCTCGCCGCCCGCGATCAGCCGCTTGATGCGCTCGCCGTTGAGCTGCTCCTCGCCGGCCAGCAGCGCGTCGGCGAAGGCGACCGGCTGGTCAACCCGCACACAGCCGTGGCTGAAGGCGCGGACCGAGCGGTTGAACAGCGTCCGCGTCGGGGTGTCGTGCAGGTAGACGGCATGCTTGTTGGGGAACATGAACTTGACCCGCCCGAGCGCGTTCGCCTCGCCCGGCGGCTGACGGAACCGGAACGGCATGGTCTCTGCGTTCCACTGGCTCCAGTCGATCGAGCGCGGATCGACGATCTGCTCCTGCGGGCCGCCGGTGTAGATCACCTGCAGGCCCCGCCGCTCGAAGAAGCCCGGATCCCTGAGGATCTCCGGCATCATCTCCTTGGCGGCGATCGAGCGCGGCACGTTCCAGTAGGGATTGACGTCGACGTACTGGATGGCGTCGGAGAAGATCGGCGTCTGGTTCTTCGGCGTGCCGACGATGACGCGGGTCTCGAAGCTCACCCGACCGCCGTTCATCACCCGCAGACGGTATTCGGGAATGTTCACCCAGACATGCAGTTCGCCCATGTCGCGCGGCAGCCAGCGCCAGCGCTCCATGTTGACGAGCACGTCGGCGACGGTGACCTCGGCGCCGCCATTCAGCCCGATCAGGGTCTGCGGACCGACGACGCCGTCCACCTCCAGCGTCGCGCGCTGCTGGAACGCCTTCACGGCCTCCACCGTCGCCTCGTCATAGACGAGCGCCGCCTCGCCCTCCACCGGCTGGAGGCCGAGCCGGCGACGCAGCAGCGGCACACGCTCGTCGCTCATGCCGGGCTTGATCGACGGCCCATCCGGGATCGTCAGCGTGGTGGTTGAGGCCGTGTGGTCGCGTAGCTCGGCCAGCAGCCGTTGCAAGGCAGCAAAACCGGGATGCGGCGGGTTGAAGCCTTCCAGATAGGCGACCTTGTCGCTTGCCTCGGCGAGCCCAGTGAGCACCTGGGCGGGATCGGGACGCGTCGGCCTGGCGGTGACCAGATCGCCCAACGCGGTGGGCGGCATGATGCCACCCTGAGCGTCGGCGGCGAACTTCAGCGCGGCCCGGGTCAGGGCAATCTCGGCTTCCGCCAGTGCGGCCGGTGTGGCAGGCGCGGCGATGCCGATATCGAGGGGCGGAAGATCGTAGCGGGCCGGGTCGAGGCCGTAGGCATCGGCGCGCGCAAGACGGTGGATGACGGCGCGGCCGCTGCCGGTGAACCGGCCGCCGGCGAGCCACAGCGGGGTGTAGCCGCGCCGGTCATAGAAGGTTGCCACGACGGCGAGCGGGTCCTTGGCCTTGCCCTTTGTCGGCGCCAGCAGCTCCTTCAGCGCGACACTGGTCGGATCGGGCGTCGGCAGGGCGGACGGCTCGGCCGAGGCGGCCGGTCCGGCCGCGGCCACAGGTGGTTCCGGATCGCCGGCCGCTGCAGCTTCGGGGGCGGCTGCCGGGGGCTCGGCAGGGGCAAAATCGGCGAAGGTCGGCTCCTCGTCCCGTGTGGTGCGGAGGGCGGCAGTCGACGGCAAGGCGGGCGGCAGGACCGGCGTCTCGCCCTCGATGAATTCGCCCGGGGATCCGGACAGCGCGTCATTGTCCTGAGGCTCGCCGGCCGGCACTGCAGCCGGGCGCTCCGGGGCGGGTCGGGCTGGCCGCGCCTGGCGCGGCGGTTGTGCGGGCGCGCCGGGGGCGATGGCCGGTGCGGTCAGGGGAGCCGGCTGCAGGACGACGTCGACCTCGCGCGCAGCACTGGCCGTGCCGCAGAGCAGCGGGACGGAGGCAAGGGCCAGTCCCACGAGACCCAGGCGACGCACGATCACAAAACGCGTCTGATTCGCTCCGCGCATCCTGCACATTCCGCAGAGGTAGTCGAATTCTGCCGGCGATGCCAGCGTCGTGGCCGGTTGCTGCGACCGTTCGCGGCTGCAGGGCCGCGGACTACTCGGCAGCGTCGAGCTCCAGCTCCTTCATCCTCCGGTACAGTGTCGAGCGACCGATGCCGAGCTTGCGAGCAACTTCGCTCATGCGGCCCCGATAATGCTCGAGGGCGAAACGAATGAGATCAGCCTCGATTTCCTCCAGCGGCCTGACGTCGCCGTCCTCCGACAGGAGCGGAACGGCCGGCACGGGCGGCGGCGCGTAGACGGGCTCGGCCGGGGCCGTCGCCACCGGGGCGGCGGCATCGGCGGCGGCCTGGGCCGGTTCGGGCGCAGGATCGAAGGTGCGGACCGGATGCGGGCGTGGCCTCGACACGTCGATCTCGTCGATCTGGGCGACGATCTGCGGGAAGTGGTCGACATCGAGCTCCGGTGTGTCGGCGAGCACCACCGCACGGAACACGACGTTCTCGAGCTGCCGGACATTGCCTGGCCAGCTGTAGCGCTGCAGCAGGGCCAGCGCCTCGGGCGTGATCGTCTCGATCTTCTTGCCTTCCTCGGCGCTGAACCGCGTCAGGAAATGGCGGGCGAGCAATGGCACATCCTCGCGGCGCTCGCGCAGCGGCGGCACCAGGATCGGGAACACGTTCAGCCGGTAGTAGAGATCCTCGCGGAACCTGCCGAACCGGACCAGGTCGATCATCGAACGGTTGGTGGCCGAGATCAGCCGGATGTCGACCTTCACCGGGCGACGGGCGCCGACCGGGTCTACTTCGCCCTCCTGCAGGGCGCGCAGCAGCTTGACCTGCGCCCCGGGGGGCAGTTCGCCGACCTCGTCGAGGAACAGGGTGCCGCCATCGGCCTCGACGAACTTGCCGATGCGCCTGTCGGTCGCACCGGTGAAGGCGCCCTTCTCATGGCCAAACAGCGTCGATTCCACCAGGTTCTCGGGGATCGCGCCGCAGTTGACCGCGACGAACGGCTTGCCGGCGCGGCCGCTGGAACCCTGAATTGCGCGCGCGATGAGTTCCTTGCCGACACCCGACTCGCCTTCGATGATGATCGGGATATTGGAGCTTGCCGCGCGCTCCCCGAGCGAGATCACCCGCTGCATCGCCGGTGAGCGCGTGATGATGTCGCGGAAGGTCAGCGTCCCCTCGATGCGGCGCTTGATGCGGGCGATCTCGCCCTCGAGCGCATTCACCTTCAGTGCATTGCGGATCGAGATCTCGAGGCGCTCGGGACTGACCGGCTTGACGAAGAAATCGACCGCGCCGGCCCGCACCGCACTGACCACGGTGTCGATGCCGCCATGGGCGGTCTGCACGATCACCGGACGGTAGATGCCATCCTTGCGCATCCTCTCCAGCGTGCCCATCCCGTCGAGATCGGGCATCACCAGGTCGAGGATGACCAGCACGATCTCCTCGGACCGCGGCCCCGTGAGTGACTGAATGGCGGCGTCGCCGGTCTCCGCGCTGATCGGCTCGAAGCCGAACCGCGTCACCGCCCCTTCCAGGATCCGTCGCTGGACCGGGTCGTCATCGACGATCAGGATGCATTCTGCCATGTCTACTCCGGGCCGAAGGCCACCTGTGGTCGGTGGGGCCAGTTGCCCGGCATTGTCGAGAGGCTGGGTAAAGGGTGCCTTAAGCCGATCTAACACATTCGCCGATCGCAATCCGCCGGCCGGGCTTCCTTGCGGCGGCCGGACCGGTCGGTAATATCGCGGCGATCGCTAAGGCCGGTCGTCGGGCCGGACGCCATGTCGCGGAGGAGACACTTGATGCGGGTATGCAGTACCGCTGCGGCGGCAGGCGCGGGCGACGAGTCACCGGATCTGGGGCCGTTGCCGGTCTGGGACCTCACCGACCTCTATCCGTCAATGGATGCTCCCGAGGTGCAGGCCGACCTGGAGCGGGCGCTGGCCGATTCGAGGGCGTTCGAAGCGAAATGGAAGGGCCGGCTCGCGGAAACGCTGGCCGGTGACGGTGGCGCCGAGCGGTTGGCCGGTGCGGTGCGCGAGCTGGAGGCGCTGCAGGATCTGATCGGACGGATCGTCTCCTATGCCGGGCTGCAGCATGCCCTGGACGTCTCCGACCCGAAGCGGGCGAAGTTCTATGGCGACGTGCGGGAGAAGATCACCAATGCCAGCGTGCATCTGCTGTTCTTCCCGCTCGAGCTCAACCGCCTTGACGACGGCGCTCTGGAACGGGCGATGGAGAATCCCGCGCTCGGCCATTACCGACCCTGGATCGAGGAGGTGCGCAAGGAGAAGCCCTACCAGCTCGACGACAGGCTGGAGCAGTTGTTCCACGAGAAGTCGATCACCGGGCGGGCTGCCTGGACCCGGCTGTTCGACGAGACCATGGCCTCGCTCCGCTTCGTCGTGGACGGTCGGGAGCTGACGCTCGAGCCCACGCTTAACCTGCTGCAGGACAGTGACGAGTCGAAGCGGCGCAAGGGTGCCGAAGCGCTGATCGCGACGTTCAGCAGACATCTGCCGACCTTCGCGCTGATCACCAACACGCTGGCCAAGGACAAGGAGATATCCGACCGCTGGCGCGGCTTCGAGGATGTCGCGGATTCTCGCCACCTTGCCAACCGCGTCGAGCGCGAGGTGGTCGAGGCGCTGGTCGAAAGCGTGCGTGGGGCCTATCCGAGGCTGTCGCACCGCTACTATGCGCTCAAGGCGCGCTGGTTCGGCAAGGACAGGCTCGAGTTCTGGGATCGCAATGCGCCGCTGCCCCGCGTCGCCCAGAAGACCTATCGCTGGGAGCAGGCACGGCAGACGGTGATGGGCGCCTATGCCGACTTCTCGCCGGAAATGGCGCGGATCGCCGAGCCGTTCTTCGAGAAGGGCTGGATCGACGCGCCGGTGAAGCCCGGCAAGTCGCCCGGTGCCTTCGCGCATCCGACCGTCCCCAGCGCCCACCCCTACGTGCTGCTCAATTACATGGGCCGGCCGCGTGACGTGATGACGCTGGCGCACGAGCTCGGTCATGGCGTGCACCAGGTGCTGGCCGCGCCGCAGGGGCCGCTGATGGCCCCGACTCCGCTGACGCTGGCCGAGACGGCGAGCGTGTTCGGCGAGATGCTGACCTTCCGCCGGCTCCTGTCGGAGACCGCTGACCCGAAGGCGCGCAAGGCGCTGCTCGCCGCCAAGGCGGAGGGCATGATCAACACGGTGGTGCGGCAGATTGCCTTCTACGTGTTCGAGCGGCGTATCCATATCGCCCGCCGCGAGGGCGAGCTGACGGTCGAGGACATCTCGACGATCTGGCGGGAGGTGCAGGCCGAGAGCCTCGGGCCGGCGATCCGGCTCGGCGAGGGGTACGAAACCTTCTGGTGCTACGTGCCGCACTTCATCCATTCACCGTTCTACGTCTATGCCTATGCCTTCGGCGACTGCCTGGTGAATTCGCTCTACGCCATCTACGAGAGGAGCGCCGAGGGCTTTGCCGAGAAGTATTTCGACATGCTCAGGGCCGGCGGCACCAAACATCACTCCGAGCTGCTGGCACCCTTCGGCCTCGATGCCCGCGACCCGGATTTCTGGCGCATGGGCCTCGGCGTCATCGAACGGCTGATCGACGAACTCGAGGCGATGGAGGACTGACCCGTGCCGATCCTGCTGATCCTGATCCTCGCGCTGATCATCGCCCAGGTCGGATTCTGGAACACGCTCGGCTCGATCCTCGGAGCGATCGCGATGATCGTGCTCCTCATGGTGCTTGCCGCCGCCGCGTTGGCGCTTCTCGGAATGATCCTGTACGGGCGGACGCGCAGACGCTTCTGAGATGTCCGAGGCGCCCGGTGGAACTCGCCCACACCCCCTATGACGGCTCGCGGCAGCCCTTCTCGATCGGGCTGAAGCCGCTCGATCTTGCGGACTGGATCGAGCCGGACGAGCACCTTGCCGCCCATCTCGACGAGAAGGAACGGCTGTTGGCCGAGCGCCGCAACGTCGTGTTCCGCGAGGAGGTCGAGACGCGCACGGCGCAGGGCGAGGTGCTGACGCTTCTGGCAAACCATCTGACCACACGCTTTCCGGACCTCTACCGACGCCGGGATGCGGCCATCGACGTCGTCCCGGCAGGGCGGAGCGTCGATCTGGAGGACGATCTGCCGCCGCTGCTGACCGCCTCGCGGCTGGTGCAGGAGGATCTCTGCCTGATGCGGGCGTCGCCGGCGGGCTACCGGCTGGTCGCAGCGAGCCTGTGCTTTCCCTCCGCATGGTCGCTTGCGGAAAAGTTTGCCCGGCCGATGAGCGAGATCCACAAGGCCGTGCCGCACTATGCCGAGCGGCTCGGGGCGCGCGTCGACCGCATCTTCGACAATCTGAAGGTCGATCAGCCGGTCTGGCGGCTCAACTGGTCGATCTACGCCGATGACGACCTGCATCATCCGGAGTCCAAGGAGCGGCCACGCGACTGGTTCGCAGGGGAGGGTATGCCGCGGGCATTCATCCGGATCGAGCGGCAGACCCTCAGGCGTCTGCCGGCTTCGGGCGACATCCTGTTCACCATCAAGGTGCATGTCGATCCGTTCGAGGCGTTCCGCCGTCATCCCGACGGCGCCCGGCTGGCGGCCGGACTGAAGGCCCAGATTCTGTCGCTTGACGAAGCGCAGCTGAGCTACAAGGCCTTGCTTTCCGATCGCGACCGCATCGTCGCCGCCCTCGATGCGATTGCGGCATCGCCTGCGGCGATCGGCGCGGGGTGACCTTTCCCGCCCTGAGGCCCATATGATCGTCGCATGAGCGGCCAGGACAGCGAACGCAACCGGTTCACCGCCCGAGCGCGGCGCTATGCGCGCGTCGGTACCAATGTCGGCCCGATCGCAGCCAAGGTCGCCGGCCGCCGTCTGTTCGGCCGTACCGGCGACCGCGAGAAGGGTGCCCTCGAACTGGCTGCCGCACTCGGTGGGCTGAAGGGACCGATCATGAAGGTGGCACAGCTAATCGCCACCATCCCCGATGCACTTCCGGCCGAATATGCCGTGGAGCTCGCCAAGCTGCAGAGCCAGGCGCCGCCGATGGGCTGGAGCTTCGTCAAGCGCCGCATGGCGGCCGAACTTGGCGGCGACTGGCAGGATCAGTTCGCTGCGTTCGAGCGCGAGGCGGCGGCCTCGGCCTCGCTCGGCCAGGTGCATCGCGCCACCGCGCGCGACGGCACGCGGCTCGCCTGCAAGCTCCAGTACCCGGACATGCAGTCGGCGGTGGAGGCCGATCTCGCCCAGCTCGAGATGCTGTTCGCGATCCATCGGCGGATGGATCCGGCAATCGACACCCGCGACATGGGCACCGAGATCGCCGCGCGCATCCGCGAGGAACTCGACTATCTGCGCGAGGCGGCGCACATGCGGCTCTACCGGGACATCCTTGCCGGCGAGACCCTGATCCGCGTCCCCGAGGTGCGGGCCGAGCTGACGACGCAGCGGCTGCTGACCATGACCTGGCTGGACGGCTCGCCGATGCTCGCCCACAAGGAGGCCGGCCTTGAGGTCCGCAACCGTCTTGCCACGGCGATGTTCCGGGCCTGGTGGTATCCGTTCAGCCATTACGGCGTGATCCACGGCGATCCGCACCTCGGCAACTACACCGTGTTCGAGGAAGCGGGCCAGCCCGCGGGCATCAACCTGCTCGACTATGGCTGCATCCGCGTGTTCCCGCCCGCCTTCGTCGGTGGCGTGGTCGATCTCTACGAGGGGCTGAGGCAGGACGATCCCGCCCGGGTGGTGCATGCCTACGAGACATGGGGATTCAAGGGGCTCACGAAGGATCTGATCGAGATCCTCAACATCTGGGCGCGGTTCATCTACGGGCCGCTGCTCGAGGACCGGGTGCGCAGGATCGCCGAGGGAGTCTCGGCGGCCGAATATGGGCGCAAGCAGGCATTCGAGGTGCACAAGGGGCTGAAGGAGAAGGGGCCGGTTCGCGTGCCGCGCGAATTCGTGTTCATGGACCGGGCCGCGATCGGCCTCGGCGCGGTCTTCATTCACCTGCGCGCCGAACTGAACTTTCACCGGCTGTTCAACGAGACGATCGAGAGGTTCGATCTCGCCGCCGTCGGTGCGCGGCAGGCTCGTGTGCTTGCGGCGGCCGGTGTGCCGGCGGATGCGGGTACGCGTTGAGCCGCGCGCGTCCGGCGCCTGTCCGGACGTGCAGGTTCCGACAGCGCGGCGGACTCTCGGCCTGGCGCATCCGGCGGGCGCTGCGTCAGGATCGGCGGAAACGGCCGTGGCCTGCTGTACCCCGCGCGCCGCGGCGATATGCTCACGCCGGCTGCGGCGTCGCCCGCGGTCTCAAGGGGGAGCCTTCGATGAGCGAGCAGATCCTGCATGCGGTCTTTCTGGTGGCCATTACGGCCGAGGCGATGACCGCCGCGCTGGCGGCTGGCCGGCGCAGCATGGACTGGTTCGGCGTTGCCATGCTTGGATCGATCACGGCGCTGGGCGGGGGGTCGATTCGTGACGTGCTGCTCGGCCATTATCCGCTGACATGGGTTGCGCATCCCGAATACTTGGTGATCACCTCGGGCGCGGCGCTGGCGACGATTGCGATTGCGCGCATCGTCCATCGGCTGCGTCACGCCTTCCTGCTGCTGGACGCCATTGGGCTCGTGGTGTTCACGGTGATCGGCTGCAACATCGCGATGGCGATGGACCAGCCGCTGCTGATCGTCATCGTCGCAGGCATGATCACCGGCTGCCTCGGCGGGGTGCTGCGCGACGTCCTGTGCAACGATGTGCCGCTGTTGTTCCGCAGTGAGCTCTACGCGAGCGTCTCGGTGGTGACCGGGGCGATCTATGTCGGCGGCACGCGCTACGGCCTGCCGCCCGAGGCGGTCATGCTGACGGCGATGACAATTGGCCTGACGCTCAGGCTTCTGGCCCTGCGCTACAACTGGAACATGCCGACATTCGTCTACACCCGGGATCTGCACTGATCCCTGGCAATGCAACGCTTGGTCGCGGGCCAGCCGCTGCACGGATGGTGCCGTTTCGGGGTCAGATTCGCGTTGCATTCACCGTCGTCAGCGCCTATGTTCATCCAGTTCGAGCTTGCAGCCTGACTTGCTGGCCTGCCCCCAAAGGGTTTTCCTTCAAGAAATCGCTCAATTCGGATGTCGGTCGCGCGATGGTCGCGCGGCCCGTTGCGCATTTGTGCGCTTTGTTAAAGGAAACGACGATGTCGACTGGTACCGTGAAATTCTACAACGCCGACCGTGGCTATGGCTTCATTCAGCCCGACGATGGCTCCAAGGACGTCTTCGTCCATGCCACCGCGCTGGAAGCGGCGGGCATGCGCGGCCTGTCCGAGGGGCAGAAAGTGTCCTTCGAGGTCAGGACCGACAGTCGCAGTGGCAAGCTGGCGGCCGCGAATCTGCAGGCAGCCTGATCGGCAGCATCGCTGCCGCACGGCCTGGTGCCTTTGCCGAGGCCCGGCGATCCTCGATCGCCGGGCCTTGTTCATTGCGGCCCGGTTCATCGCAGCCGGTTCATCGCAGCACTTGTCTTCCCATGCCTGCGGCGATCGGTCGGCCTGCGCCCGGTCTGGCCCGCCCTGGTTGCCGCGGCCGCAGCCTCGCGGTCGGCAGCTTCCTTGGCAGGACGCAACGCCTGCGATCGCGCCGCATTGCCCTCGCCCGCTGCTCTGCTATAAGAGCGCCTGATCCGAAAACCTCTCCATACGCGGGGGACGAGAATGGCGAGCCAAACCGAATCGAGCATGGATTACGAGGCACATCGGGAGACCTATGCCGGCTTCGTCCATCTCACGGTTCTCGGCACGGCCTTCTGCGCCGTGGTGGTGATCATGCTGGCCATCGGCGGCGTCGGTGGTTCTTGGGGGCTGGCCGCGCTCGGCATCGTGCTGGCGATCATTGCCACGGCGGTTGGCGCGATGGCGAATGGCTCGGTGATTCCGCTCGTCGCGACCACGCTTCTTATCCTCGTTCTCAAACTCCTGCTCGGCTAGGCCACTGACGAAACGGTCGTGGTGCCCGTGTCCAGCGCACGGGTGAGCGGTGTCGGACGAGCCCAGGTGGAGGGGCGCATGAAGATTGCCGTCGTCAGCGAGACCGACACGTCGGAGCCGCGCGTCGCGGCGACGCCGGAGACGGTCAGGAAGTTCGTCGGCCTGGGCGCTGACGTTTCGGTTCAGGCCGGTGCCGGCGTACGCTCGAGCATCCCGGACGAGGCCTACAAGGAGGCCGGCGCCACCGTTGCCAAGACACTGGACGCGGTTCTCAAGGATGCGGATGTCGTCCTGAAGGTCCGTCGCCCCGTCGCAGCCGAGCTGAAGAAGCTCAAGCCCGGGGCTGCCGTGATCGGGATGATGGATCCTTACGGCAACGAGGCTGCGCTCGCCGAAATCGCCGCGACCGGGGTGGTCGCCTTCGCGATGGAGCTGATGCCGCGCATCACCCGTGCGCAGGTCATGGACGTACTGTCGAGCCAGGCCAATCTCGCCGGCTACCGCGCGGTGATCGACGCCGCCGCCGAATTCGACCGGGCGTTGCCGATGATGATGACCGCGGCAGGCACCGTGCCGGCCGCACGCGTGTTCGTGATGGGCGCCGGCGTTGCCGGCCTGCAGGCCATCGCCACCGCCCGCCGGCTCGGCGCGGTGGTGACCGCGACGGACGTGCGCCCCGCGGCGAAGGAACAGGTCGAGTCGCTGGGGGCCAAGTTCATCGCCGTCGAGGACGACGAGTTCCGCCAGGCCGAGACCGCCGGCGGCTATGCCAAGGAGATGTCGAAGGAGTATCAGGCCAAACAGGCCGAACTGATCGCCTCGCACATTGCCAAGCAGGACATTGTCATTACCACGGCGCTGATCCCCGGTCGGCCGGCGCCGCGACTGGTGTCGTCGGCGATGGTCGCGTCGATGAGGCCGGGTTCCGTACTGGTCGATCTGGCCGTCGAGCGGGGCGGCAACATCGAGGGCGTCGTGCCCGGCGAGGTGGTGACCGTCAATGGTGTGAAGATCGTTGGCCATCTCAATATGGCCGGGCGGATCGCGACGACGGCGTCGAGCCTCTATGCCCGCAACCTGTTCGCCTTCGTCGAGACGCTGATCGACAGGGAGAAGAAGGCGCTCGCCATCAACTGGGACGACGAACTGGTCAAGGCGACGGCGCTGACGCGCGACGGCGCCGTTGTGCATCCGTCCTTCATTGCCAAGGGGGAGTAGTCCGAGATGACGCCGGAACAGGCTGTCGAGCGCGCCGAGAAGCTCGCCGATATAGCCCGCAAGGCCGCGGAAGCGGCCGAACGGCATGCCGAGGCGGTGGCCCAGTCGGTCGCTGCGGCCGCGCATGTGACGACCGGGGCGGGGATAGATCCCTTCGTCTTCCAGCTGTCGATCTTCGTGCTCGCCGTGTTCGTCGGCTACTACGTGGTGTGGTCGGTGACGCCGGCGCTGCACACGCCGCTGATGTCGGTGACCAACGCGATTTCCTCGGTGATCGTCGTCGGCGCGCTGCTGGCGGTCGGCGTCTCCGCCGCCGGTGCCCTCGACAGCAGTGGTCCACTGTGGGCCAAGACGCTCGGCTTCATCGCGCTGGTACTCGCGTCGGTGAACATCTTCGGCGGTTTCCTCGTCACCCAGCGGATGCTCGGTATGTACAAGAAGAAGAGCAGGTGAGGACAGGGCGATGAGCGCAGATATCACCGCCATCCTCTACCTGGTCTCCGCGGTCCTGTTCATCCTGGCGCTGCGGGGCCTGTCGAACCCGGAGACCTCCAGGCAGGGCAACATCTTCGGCATGGTCGGCATGGCGATCGCCATCCTCACCACGCTGTTCCTGGCCAGGCCGACGGGTTTCGGCACGTGGGCGCTGATCGTCGTCGGCATCGCGGCCGGCGGCGGCGTCGGCGCCACCATCGCCCGGCGCATCCCGATGACGGCGATGCCTCAGCTCGTCGCGGCCTTCCATTCACTGGTTGGCCTGGCCGCGGTGATGGTCGCCGCGGCGGCGCTGTATGCGCCGCAAGCCTTCGGCATCGGCACGCCGGGAGCCATCCACGGGGCGAGCCTCGTCGAAATGTCGATCGGTACCGCGATCGGCGCGATCACCTTCACCGGCTCGATCATCGCCTTCCTGAAGCTCGACGGACGGATGAGCGGAAAACCGATCATGCTGCCGGCCCGGCACCTGATCAACATCGCCCTGGCGGTCGCGATGGTCGTGCTGGTGATCGCCTTCACACGCACGGAGAGCCACGCGGCATTCTGGGTAATCACGCTGATCGCGCTCGCCTTCGGCATCCTGCTGATCATCCCGATCGGCGGGGCCGACATGCCGGTGGTGGTGTCGATGCTCAACTCCTATTCGGGGTGGGCGGCGGCCGGCATCGGCTTCACGCTCGGCAACACCGCGCTGATCATCACCGGCGCGCTGGTAGGCTCGTCGGGCGCCATTCTCAGCTACATCATGTGCAAGGGGATGAACCGGTCGTTCATCTCCGTGATCCTCGGCGGATTTGGCGGCGAGTCGGCCGGCCCGGCCGGTGGCGCCGAGCAGCGACCGGTGAAGCAGGGATCGGCCGAAGACGCGGCCTTCCTGATGAAGAACGCCAGCAAGGTGATCATCGTGCCGGGCTACGGCATGGCGGTCGCCCAGGCGCAGCACGCGCTGCGCGAGATGGCCGACAAGCTGAAGGCGGAAGGCGTCGACGTACGCTATGCCATCCACCCGGTCGCCGGGCGCATGCCCGGTCACATGAACGTGCTGCTCGCCGAGGCGAATGTCCCATATGACGAGGTGTTCGAACTCGAGGACATCAATTCCGAGTTCGCCCAGGCCGACGTCGCGTTCGTGATCGGCGCCAACGACGTGACCAACCCGTCGGCGCGAGACGATCCGTCCTCGCCGATCTACGGCATGCCAATTCTCGACGTCGACAAGGCGAAGACCGTGCTGTTCGTCAAGCGCTCGCTCGCCTCGGGATATGCCGGCATCGACAATACCCTGTTCTACAAGGACAACACGATGATGCTGTTCGGCGACGCCAAGAAGATGGTCGAAGAGATCGTCAAGGCGTTGTGAGGCACGTTGCGGCCGGCGGCCGGGATTTCGGTCGCCGGCACGCTGCCGAGATCCGGGGGCAGGGCTGGGGCGCTGACGGGCGGATGTCCCGATACGGCCGGATCCGGTAACGGAAACTTATGCTTCCCCGCATATATTGCGCCCTCGATGCGGCGCTGTGCATGGGGCATGGTGTCCTTGCAAGGGGGGCAGCATGTCCGGGCTCGAAGCGCTGCGCTGGTTCGCGGCGGCAATCCTGGCGGCAATCGTCGCAGTTGCCGGCCAGAATGAGGCCGAAGCGGCCAACAATCTCGGCCTGAAGACGTTCCCGTTGACCATCGTCAACAATTCCGGACTGGCCCAGGACATGTATGTCTATATCTGGGCTCAGTACGACAACAAGTACTACTATATCTCGAACGTCCAAGGCGACATGACGCAGTTCAGGTCGACGAAAGGCAGGTTCGCCAGTTTCGGGATCAATGCCGGGACTGCGAAGCGCTTCGTGGTACAACTGCCTCAGCTGTCAGCGGCCCGCGTGACGATTTCCTATGACAAGCCGATGCAGGTCCTGGTGTCGGCCGCAGGGGCGCCGTCGACGCCGATCGGCTGGTCCAAGTCGGACCCCAACCTCGACACGCTGTTCGACTGGTTCGAATACACCTGGGCGGATGTCGCTCCCGGTTCGCTTCCGGCGCTTCCGGCCAACTCGACCAGCCTCAATACCAATGCGACGCAGGTCGACATGTTCGGGCTGCCGATGATGATCCGGATGACCGGTGTCGATCCCAACAACAAGCCGCAGACGACGGCGGCGGGCTTCAGCACGCCCGACGCGCGCCGCAGCATCGTGACGGCGATGGCCAGGGCGCCGACGCCCTGGCGCAATCTGGTGGTGAGGAACGCTGGCGGGTTCCCGGTCCGGGTGATCTCCCCCTACAATGGTATCAACTTCGGAACCTTCCCGCAGAACCAGCTCGCGCCCTACATCGCCAAGGTCTGGAGCCGATACGTGAAACCCGGCCTCACGGCCACCACGAACGCCACCGGCGTCAAAGCAATCTTCACCGGACGCATCCAGGACGGCAATCTGGTGTTCAGCATTCCGGCGGTTGCCGGACAGACCGTCACTTTCGCCAAGCCGACCAGCCAGATGGCCTACGAGGGATATCTCGGAACGGTTCCGGTCGGAGCCGGTCCCACCCTGCAGGCACAGGCCGCACAGCTTGCCACCTACGTCCAGGCTGCGCTCTTGCGCTCGACCATGCTGACAGTGCCCGACGTCAGCTCCTGCCCGGGCGTGAAGGCCTACTACGTCAACAATCCCATCAACTGGTATTCGAAGATCATTCACAAGTATGCCTACAGGAATCAAGCCTACGGGTTCGGCTGGGACGACAACTGCAACCAAGCGTCAGACTACACGGTGTTCAATCCGAAGCGCGTTACGCTCATCATCAACGCCATCGTTCCTCCGAAGAAGGCGGCGCACTAGGGTTGTTCTTCATGCTGCCGTCGGCGCCGCGCCGGCCGGCGGCGCGGCAAGGCGTTGAGCGCGGACCAGAATCGGGTCGGGCCCCCCGAGCAGACGGACTTCTTCGCCCGGGCGACCGGCTATCCCTATTCCCGGCACCTCTGCCCGGTCCTTTTCGATCCGGCCAGGGGAACGCATCCTGCCGAACTGATCAGGCTCGGCGAGCAGGGCGAGGCCGTGCTCGAGGGCCTGGCTCGCCCGATACCTGTGCACGCCGCGACGGTTCGAATCGGTGCGCGGATCGTCGTGATCGAGAATGCGGTGGTTGTGATCGCGGCCGGATCGAACGCGTCGCCGCACCAGCTCCAGCGCAAGTATGCCGGTCGGGCGGATGCGCGCCCGATGCTCGTGATGCCCGCCATCGTACATGGGGCCTGCAGCGTCTATTCGGCCCATGTGACCGCTTACGGGTCGATTGCCGCGACGCTTCATCCCGATCCCGCGGGGAAGAACGGGCTGCACGTGCTGGTGATGCCGGTGACCGAGCTCGCGCCCATGAACGCGACCGAATCGCTCGGCATCAACTATGTCCTGGCGGCGCCCACAGGGGTTTCGGCGGATGTTGGCGGGCACCGCATCGCGCGGCCGCTCGCCTATGTCTCGCGGCGCGGCGCCCTGACGATCGACGGCCGGCCGGTGCGGCTGGTCGAGCTCGACGGGGGTGCCGGGGCGCGACCGGCCGCCAGCCAGATCGAGATGCTGAACCGGGCGCGGCGCCTGATGGAATGGCAGGGACCGCTGGAGGCATTCGTTGCGGCGATGATCGCCGATCCTGACTATCGCCGGGCGGTGACGTCTCGCCTCGCGGCCGACGCCGTGCCATGGCATCTCGATGGGAGCGAGGTGCTGGCCGGATGTTGAGCGGGACGGCGGCTCAGTCCTCGGCGGGCGCTCCGTTGAGCGCAGCGGCGAGCCGTTCGATGCGGCTAGCGGTCTCGTCCAGGGTGGCGGCCATCCGCTCCTGGGAGTCGGCGAACTGATCGGCGGCAGCCGCCCTCGCCTGGCGCAGGGTCTCCACCTCAGCTTCGAGTGCATCGAAGCGACGGCGCAGCTCGCCGAGCTCGTCGCCCATCTCCATCGCCGCCATCAGCAGCAGACGCATGTCGCCAACTTCGCCGAAGCTGGTCTTGTAGCGCTCGATGCGGGCGTCGATGTCGCGCGCGAGGTCGATCAGGATCTGCTCCTGGCCCTCGTCGCAGCCCATCCGATAGACGCGACTGTTGATCGAAATGGTCACCTGAGGCATCGTAACCAGCTCTCCGCCAGCGCCAGGACCGCCCGCACCTCAGGCCCCGTCCGTATCGAGAATGGCCCGGATCGTGTCGACGGCGAAGTCGAGCCGTTTCGAGACTGCACCGGTCGTTGCCTCCAGCCTGGCGACGCGCGCCTGCGCCCGGTCGAGCTCCTGGGCGAGGCGGGAGCGGTCATCCGCGAGCACGCTGAGCTCCGCTTCGAGGGCGGCGAGGCTGCGATCAGTCTCCTGGCGCCGCCGCACGGCGGCTTCCAGAGCGTCGAGTGCCAGGGCGAGACGCCGCTGCGCCCGCTCCAACGGGTTGGAGTCGACATTCATACACGGCCTCCCCGTCCGCCGCGCCAGGTTGGTCACCGTTCGGCCAAAGCCGACCGGTTCCCCAGTCGCATACCGATCAGCCGAACAGAAATCCCAAAGGGTCAACGGATTAGCAGCAAGACATTAGGCTTCGGTGCAAGCACCGGTCAACCGTGCATCCGTGCCACGCCGCGCGCCGGCGCGCCTGACCGCCGCGCGGCCGGTCTGCGGCGGCCATCCAACGGGCTGCCGCATCGGTGGCGACGGCGCCGCAGCTTGATTGACTCGTGGCGGCGAGGTGCTATTCATCGCCGCGCTTCGCGGAACGGGGGCTCGCCCCGTCCCGTCGGACATCGCCGGGAGGCACTTCATCGCGGGCAGCGAAATCCCGATCCACCGCCTCCATGACACACAGCAAAGGTGCCGGCTGGCCCATCGGATCCGGATGACAGAGAAATCCGCACAGGTCGATCACCGCGCGATGGCCAATGCGATCCGCGCGCTCGCCATGGACGCCGTCGAGGCCGCCAAGTCCGGGCATCCCGGTATGCCGATGGGTGCCGCCGATATTGCGACGGTGCTCTTCTCCCGATTTCTGAAGTTCGATCCGAAGGCGCCCGACTGGGCCGACCGCGACCGCTTCGTGCTGTCGGCGGGGCACGGGTCGATGCTGCTCTACGCGGTTCTGCATCTGCTCGGCTACGAGCAGATGACCATCGAGGAGCTCAAGCGGTTCCGCCAGCTCGGCAGCCGCACCCCCGGTCATCCGGAGTATGGTCACGCGCCGGGTGTGGAGACGACGACCGGGCCACTCGGCCAAGGGCTGGCCACGGCTGTCGGAATGGCCATCGCCGAGCGCCACCTCAATGCCGAGTTCAGCGACGACCTGGTCGATCACCGAACCTACGTGCTGGCCGGCGACGGCGACCTGATGGAGGGCGTGAGCCACGAGGCGATCGGACTGGCCGGCCATCTGAAGCTCTCACGGTTGATCGTGCTCTACGATGACAATTCGATCTCGATCGACGGAGCACTCGATCTGGCGGAATCCGGTGACGCGCTGAAGCGCTTCGAGGCGGCCGGTTGGCATGCGGTGCGCATCGACGGGCACGATCCCGAGGCGATTGCCGCCGCCATCGAGGCCGCGCAGGAGTCCGACCGTCCGTCGCTGATCGCCTGCCGCACGATCATCGGCTACGGCGCACCGAACAAGCAGGGCACGGCGGCGACGCATGGCGCGCCGCTGGGTGCGGAGGAGGTTGCCGGTGCCCGCAAGGCGCTCGACTGGCCCTATCCGCCCTTCGAGATACCGTCCGCTGTCCGCGACGCATGGCGGATCGCCGGACTGCGCAGCGGACAGGCGCGGCGGGCCTGGGAGAAGCGGCTGGCGGCCGTCGACCGCGAACGGCGCGGCGAATTCGAACGTCGCCTGCGTGGCGAACTGCCGGTGGACCTGGCCACCGCGATCCGCGAGATCAAGGAGCGTTTTGCCGCCGAACGGCCCGATCACGCCTCGCGCAAGGCGTCCGAAATGGTGCTGAGCGCGATCAATCCGGTGGTTCCGGACACCGTCGGCGGGTCGGCGGATCTGACCGGATCCAACAACACGCTGACGCCCGGTCTCGGCATTTTCTCAGCGAAGAACTACGCCGGTCGCTACATCCACTACGGGGTTCGCGAGCACGGCATGGCGGCGGCGATGAACGGCATGGCGCTGCACGGCGGCGTCATCCCGTACGGCGGCACGTTTCTCGTGTTCTCCGACTACAGCCGCCCGGCGATCCGGCTCGCCGCCCTGATGGGCATCCGCGTCATCCACGTGATGACGCACGATTCGATCGGGCTCGGTGAGGACGGACCGACCCATCAACCGGTCGAGCATCTGGCCAGTCTCAGGGCAATGCCCAACCTGCTGGTGATGCGTCCCGCCGACGCCATGGAGACCGCCGAATGCTGGCAGCTGGCGCTCGAATCGCGCGCAACACCGAGCGTGATCGCGCTGACGCGCCAGAACCTGCCGGCCGTGCGGCATGCATATTCCGACGAGAACCTCTGCGCGCGCGGCGCCTACGAGCTGGTTCCGGCCTCGGGCAACGCCATGGTCACGGTGTTCGCGTCTGGTTCGGAGGTTTCGATCGCGATCGCGGCGCGCAGCGTGCTGGAGCGCGAGGGCGTACCGACCCGGGTGGTGTCGGTGCCGTGCTTCGAGCTGTTCGAGGCGCAGCCGCCGGAATACCGCAGGGCAATCCTCGAGGGCACGCCGGTGCGCGTCGCGGTCGAGGCGGCGGTGGGGTTCGGATGGGAGCGGTTCCTGGGTCGCGATGGCGGATTTGTCGGGATGACCGGCTTCGGGGCGAGCGCACCCTACAAGCAGCTCTACGAGCATTTCGGGATCACCGCCGATGCCGTTGTGGCGGAAGCGCGCCGGCGGCTGGCGGCACTCGATCAGGCGATCGAGCCCTGAGCCGCTGACGGGCGGCGACGGATCGGCAGGACAGGACGGGAGACGACGACATGGCTGTACGGGTGGCGATCAACGGCTTCGGACGCATCGGCAGGCTGGTCCTGCGCGGAATCATCGAGTCCGGCCGCAAGGACGTCGTTGTGGTCGGCGTCAACGACCTCGGACCGGTCGAGACCAACGCACACCTGCTGCGCTACGACAGCGTGCACGGCCGCTTCCCCGGCGAGGTCAGGGTGTCCGGCGACACCATGGATGTCGGCCAGGGACCGATCAAGGTCACGGCGATCCGCGACCCGAAGCAACTGCCCTGGAAGGAGCTGAACGTCGATGTCGCGCTGGAGTGCACCGGCGTCTTCACCGACCGTGACAAGGCGGCGATGCACCTTGAGGCCGGCGCCAGGCGCGTGCTGGTCTCGGCGCCCGCCACCAATGCCGATCTGACCGTCGTCTACGGGGTGAACAACGACAAGCTGGAGCCAGGCCACAAGGTCGTCTCCAACGCCTCCTGCACCACCAACTGCCTCGCTCCTGTGGCCAAGGTGCTGAATGATGCGATCGGCATCGAGAAGGGCTTCATGACCACGGTGCACGCCTATACGGGCGACCAGCCGGTGCTCGACACCCTGCACAAGGATCTCTACCGCGCCCGCGCCGCCGCCATGTCGATGATTCCGACCTCGACCGGTGCGGCCAAGGCCGTTGGCCTGGTGCTGCCGGAGCTGAACGGCAAGCTCGACGGCGTCTCGGTGCGGGTGCCGACGCCGAATGTGTCGATGATCGACTTCAAGTTCGTCGCCCGGCGCCAGACCAGCGTCGAGGAGGTCAATGCGGCGATCAAGGCGGCGGCCTCGTCGAACACCCTGAAGGGCATCCTCGCCGTTACCGACGAGCCGCTGGTCTCGATCGACCTCAACCACAACCCTGCCTCATCGACCTTCGCGCTCGACCAGACCAAGGTGATGGACGGCAATTTCGTCCGCGTTCTGTCATGGTACGACAACGAGTGGGGCTTCTCGAACCGGATGGCCGACACCGCTGTAGCGCTCGGCCGGCTGGGCTGATCCGGCCGTGGCCTCGTTCCGGACGCTCGGCGATATCGACCCGGCCGGCCGCAAGGTCGTCGTCCGGGCGGATCTCAATGTGCCGGTCCGCGACGGCAAGGTCGGCGACCCGACCCGCATCCAGCGAGCCGCGGAGACGATCCGCGCGCTCCTCGACAAGGGGGCGGCGGTGCTGGTGCTGTCGCACTTTGACCGGCCGAAGGGCAAGGTCGTGCCCGGGATGTCACTGAGACCGATCGCGGCGGAGCTCGAGAAGGTCGTCGGCCGGCCAGTGCGATTCGTCGACACCGACTGGCGTGACGGCCGTGCGGCCGCCGCCGCAGCGGCGGCGAAGCCCGGCGATGTGCTGCTGTTCGAGAATACCCGCTTCCACCCCGGTGAGGAGGACAACGACGACGCCTTCGCCGCGCAACTCGCCGCCCTCGGCGAGCTGTTCGTCAACGATGCCTTCTCTGCCGCGCATCGTGCCCACGCTTCGACCGAGGGGATAGCGCGGCATCTGCCGGCCGTCGCCGGCCTGACGATGGCCGCTGAACTGGCGGCGCTGGAAAAGGCGCTGGTCGCGCCCGAGCGACCGGTGATCGCGATCGTCGGCGGCGCCAAGGTCTCGACAAAGATCGACCTTCTCGAGAATCTTTCGACGAGGGTCGACCAGCTCGTCATCGGCGGCGGCATGGCCAATACATTCCTTGCCGCGCGGGGCCACAGGATTGGCAAGTCGCTGTGCGAGGCTGACAAGCTCGAGACCGCCCGCAACATCGAAGGCGCCGCGCGCAGGGCCGGCTGCGAGATCGTGCTGCCGGTCGATGTGGTCGCCGCCAAGGCGTTCGAGGCGCATGCGCCACACCGGGTGTGCGGGCTCGACGAGGTGGCCGACGACGAGATGATCCTCGACATCGGTCCGCGCACGGTCGCCGACCTGGAGCGCCGCCTGGACAGGGCGCGGACGGTGGTCTGGAACGGGCCGTTTGGCGCCTTCGAGCTGGAACCGTTCGACGCGGGGACCAATGCAGTCGCCCGGATCGTGGCACGGCTGACGGCGGCCGGGCGACTGCTTTCGGTGGCCGGCGGCGGCGACACGGTGGCCGCCCTCAACGCGGCGGCTGTCGCGGACGACTTCTCGTTCGTCTCGACCGCCGGTGGCGCCTTCCTCGAATGGCTCGAGGGCAAGCCGCTTCCCGGCGTCGAGGCGCTGCGGCCGCGTCAGGCGCGGTAACCGATCGAGTGCAAACGACAAGGTAGGGAACGAAGGTGCTGACATGAGCGAACGTCTCGAGGATATCGCCCAGGCCTTGGTGGCGGACGGGAAGGGCATTCTCGCCGCCGACGAGAGCTCGGGCACGATCAAGAAGCGGTTCGATTCGATCGCGCTGGACTCGACCGAGGAGAACCGGCGCGACTATCGCGAGATGCTGTTCCGGTCGCCGGCGATGAAGACGGCGATCTCCGGCGTCATCCTCTATGACGAGACGCTGCGCCAGAAGGCTGCCGACGGCACGCCGCTCGTCGATCTCATCAAGGCCGCCGGTGCGGTGCCGGGCATCAAGGTCGACAAGGGCGCCCAGCCGATGCCCGGCTTTCCGGGCGAGAAGATCACCGAGGGACTCGACGGCCTGCGCGGACGGCTCGAGGAATACCACAAGCTCGGCGCCCGCTTTGCGAAGTGGAGGGCGGTGATCGATATCGCGGACGGCATTCCGACCTGGGGCTGCGTCAAGGCCAATGCGCACGCGCTCGCCCGCTATGCGGCGCTGTGCCAGGAGGCCGGACTCGTGCCGATCGTCGAGCCGGAGGTGCTTATGGACGGCCCGACTGCGAGCCACGACATCGACCGCTGCTACGAGGTCACCGAGTGGACCCTCAACACGGTGTTCGATGAGCTGTTCGAAGCCCGCGTCATGCTGGAGGGCATGGTGCTGAAGCCGAACATGGTGATCGCCGGCAAGAATGCCCCCAAGCAGGCGAGTGCTGCGGAGGTGGCCGAGAAGACCGTGCGCTGCCTGAAGTCGACGGTTCCCGCCGCGGTTCCCGGCATTGCCTTCCTGTCGGGTGGTCAGTCGGACGAGCAGGCGACCGAGAATCTGTCGCTGATGAATGCGATGGGGCCGCTGCCGTGGAAGCTCACCTTCTCCTACGGTCGGGCGTTGCAGGCTGCTGCGCTGAAGGCGTGGGGCGGCAAGCGGGAGAACGTCGCTGCCGCCCAGCGCGCCTTCGATCATCGCGCCAGGATGAACGGACTGGCGGCCAAGGGCCTGTGGCGCGCCGACCTCGAGACGGCCGCCTGAGGTCAAGGGGGGCGGCCGGCTGCTGCCCATGTCCCCGCAGTTTGCCTTCCCGGGCGCGTCATCCCGGTCAAACCGGCAGCCGCGCCGGGGTCAGGGCGCTTCGACCGTGGCCGGCGTTGCCTGCGGACCCCGGACCGCTCTGGGGGTCGTCCGGAGTGACGGGATCCGGCAACGGGATGACCGGCGGCTGCCGCTGCCTTCAGCGTTCGGTTAGCTTCAGCTCGATGCGGCGGTTGGCCTGCCAGGCGGCCTCGTTATCGCCGGCCTCGAGCGGATAGTTGTCGGCGAATCCGGCGGCGACGAGATGCTGCGGGTTGACGCCCTTGTCGATCAGGTAGCGCACGACCGAGATGGCCCGCGCGGCCGACAGCTCCCAGTTCGAGCGGAACCGCGGCGAGTTGATCGGGCGTGAATCGGTGTGCCCGTCGACGCGGATGACCCAGCTGATCTCCGGTGGGATCTCCTTCTCGAGCTCGAGGATCGCGGCTGCCAGCTTGTCGAGCTCGGCGCGGCCCGCCGGATTGATCTCGTCCGAACCGGAGGGAAACAGCACCTCGGACTGGAAGACGAAGCGGTCGCCGACGACGCGGATGTCGGAGCGCTGGCTGAGGATCTCGCGCAGCCGCCCAAAGAAGTCGGAGCGGTAGCGCGACAGTTCCTGCACCCGTTGGGCCAGCGCCACGTTGAGCCGCCGGCCGAGGTCGGCGATACGCGCCTGGCTCTCGCGGTCCCGCGATTCCGAGGCTTCGAGAGCATCCTCGAGCGCGGCGATCTGGCGGCGCAGCGCGGAGATCTGCTGGTTGAGGATCTCGACCTGGGCGAGCGCACGCTGGCTGATGCGCTTCTCCGCGTCGAGCTCGCTCGCAAGTTCGCCGATGCGCCCCCCGGCGCTCTCGGCATCGCCGGCCTGTTCGGCAAGAAGGCCGGAGAGCCGCTCGCGCTCGCTTTCCGAGGCCATCAGGCTCGACTGGAGCATCGCCAGCTGATCCTCGATCGAACGCTTGGTCGCCCGCTCCATGGCCAGAAGCTCGGTCAGCTCGGCGATCTGGCTGTTGAGGCGGTTGAGGACAGAGTCGCGGCCGGAGATCTCCTGGCTCAGGAAGAACTGGGACAGCACGAACACCGACAGCAGGAAGATGAAGACCAGCAGCACATTCGTCAGGACGTCGACGAAGCTCGGCCAGTAGTCGATGCCGCCGCGCCGGCGTCCGGTTCTCGCAAGTGCCATCAACAGCCTCCGCGGCGCGTCACGATCGCCTCAAGCCTTCTCGCGGTCGGCGAGACGGGCCAGCAGGTCATGGATCTCGTTCTGGCGGTCAGCCTGTGCCTCGACCCATTCGCGGATCATCTTCTGCTCCGAGCGCATGTGCTGGACAAGGCCCTGGATTCCTTCGGCGAGATCGGCCATGGCGGCCGTCGCCGCCCGGCTCGAGCCGCCTTCGCTCATGGCCTGGGCGAGCCTGTCCATGGATTTCTGCAGTTCGCGTAATGCGGCCTCCGACAGGGCCGGGACTGGCGGAGGGGCTGTCGCCGCAACGGTGGGCGGGACATAGGCCGCGATCTCGCGCGCCGGCTCGGCCCGTACCTCGCCCTCGGTGATCTCGGTCACCGAGGACAGCCAGTCCTCGAGATCGTTGTAGAAGCGGTTCTGCGCCTGCCCGGCCTGCAGATCGAGGAAGCCCAGCACCAGCGATCCGGCGAGGCCGAACAAGGAGGACGAGAACGCGGTGCCCATGCCCGACAGCGGCGCCTGCAGGCCGGCCTTGAGGTCTTCGAAGATGACGCCGGTGTCGCCCGACCCCACGTCGAGCGACTGGATCGTCACGGCGACCGAGCTGACGGTCTGCAGCAGGCCCCAGAAGGTGCCGAGCAGGCCGAGGAACACCAGAAGCCCGGTCAGGTAGCGCAGGATGTCGCGCGACTCGTCGAGACGCATGGCGATCGAATCCAGGATCGAGCGCATGGTCGCCGCCGAGATCGCCATGCGGCCGACCCGGTCGCGCAGCAGTGCCGCCATCGGGGCAAGCAGCACCGGCGGACGCGAGACCTCGAGGCCGGGATCGGCGAGGCGGAAGTCGTTGACCCAGGCGACCTCACGGAACAGGCGGAATACCTGGCCGATGGCCAGCACGATGCCGATCAGCAAGACGCCGAGGATCAGGCCGTTGAGGCCAGGGTTGGACCGGAATGCCGCGTAGGCCTGCGGGAACAGGATCGCGACGATGAAGCCGACGATCACCAGGAACACGATCATCCGCAGCAGGAAGACCTGCGGGCTGGCCAGCTTGTGGGGGTCGTGTCTGCGCGCCATCGGCTCCCGGATGATCACGGCGACGAATCGCGCCGCCTGTCCAACGCGAATGCGGACTGAACGTTACCGTTCCCTCGCCGTCATGTCCAAGCATGACGTAAAGGACGAATCAGGCGGCGGCGAGACGATCCGCGAGAAGGCGGTGGATGTCGGGATTGGCGGCCAGCACCGAACCTGTGTCGATCGGCGACCCCTTGCCGGAAATGTCGCTGACATAGCCGCCCGCCTCCGAGACGATCAGCATGCCTGCGGCGATGTCCCAGGGGCTGAGGCCGCACTCGAAATAGCCGTCGAAGCGACCCGCGGCTACCCAGGCGAGGTCGATCGAGGCGGCACCGGAGCGCCGTATACCGGCGCTGCCGGCCATGACCTGACCAAGTTCGCGCAGGAAACGCGCATGCTCGCCGCGGCCCTGGTGCGGAATGCCGCAGGTGATGACCGCCTGGTCGAGGCTGCGGCGCTGGGCGACGCGGATGCGCCGGTCGTTCAGATAGGCGCCGACGCCCTTCTCGGCCGTGTAGAGTTCGTTCATGACCGGGTTGAAGACCACGCCGGCGATCACCTCGCCATTGCGCTCAAGCCCGATCGAGACGGCAAACAGCGGGATGGCGTGTAGGAAGTTGGTCGTGCCGTCGAGGGGGTCCACCAGCCAGCGGTGGTTCGGATCGGTGCCCTCGATGGCGCCGGATTCCTCCATCAGGAAGCCGTATCCGGGCCGCACCCGCGACAGCTCCTGGTGCAGGATCTTCTCGGCGCGATGGTCGGCTGCGGATACGAAGTCGCCCGGGCCCTTCAGGGAAACCTGAAGGTTTTCGACCTCGCCGAAATCGCGCGCCAGGCTGCGGCCGGCCTTCATCGCCGCCTGCACCATGACGTTGAGGAGTGCCGAACGAGGCATCGCAGGCGATCAGTCGGCGCGGCGGACGTAGGTCAGTTCTGACGTATCGACGACGATCTTCTCGCCGGCGGTGATGAACGGCGGCACCAGCACGCGCACGCCATTCTCCAGCCGGGCCGGCTTGTAGGAGGAGGCGGCAGTCTGGCCCTTGACCACTGGATCCGCCTCGACGACCTCCAGCGTGACGTGCTGCGGCAGGGTGATGCCGATCGGGCGGCCGTCATACATTTCCAAGGTGACGGTCATCCCGTCCTGGAGGAACGCGGCCCGCTCGCCGACGAAATCCTGAGGCAGTTCAAGCTGCTCGTAGGTGTCGGAGTCCATGAAGATCAGCATGTCATCCTGGGCATAGAGAAACTGGAAGTCCTTCTGGTCGAGGCGGACCCGTTCGACGGTCTCGTCGGAGCGGAAGCGCTCGTTGAGCTTGGTGCCGTCGATGAGGTTCTTCAGCTCGACCTGGTTGAAGGCGCCGCCCTTGCCGGGCTTTACCGCCTGCGTCTTGACGGCCGCCCAGAGGCTGCCCTTGTGCTCGATCACGTTGCCGGGGCGGATTTCGTTGCCGTTGATCTTCATGGGTGAGTGGCTCTTGCGTGGCTCTTCCGGTCGCGTACCCGCCGTCATCGGAGGTGTTTGTGCACCGTCCGGACCGAGCGTCGCACCGAAGGGATTGAACGGCGCGGGTGTATCAGACCTTCAGGCGGGAAGCATCAGAAAATCGCGCCGCCGGCGGAGTAATGCAAGCGCGCGGCCCACTGGCGAATGCGCTCCTCCGCCTCCTTGCGCTGCTCGGGGCTGATCGACGCGATGAAACCGTCGAGCCAGGCATCGCTCGCTCCGGCGGAGCGGGCGAGCAGATGCCACTTCGTCGCCTCGACCGGGTCGGCCTCGACGCCGAGACCATTGGCGTAGAGCCGGGCGAGCCGGTTCTGTGCCACCGGATTGCCCTTGTCGGCGGCGCGCTTGAACCACTTGATCGCCTCGGCTTCGTTCGCCGCCACGCCTTCGCCGCGAAACAGCATGATGGCGAGCTCTACCTCGGCGAGCGCCATTCCCGCTTCCGCCGCCCGCTGCATCCAGCGCAGCGCCTCGGCGGGATCGCGTGGCACACCTTCGCCCTGGGCGTAGAGCAGGGCGAGGTTGTACTGCGAGGGAACATGGTCGTGCTCGGCCGCGAAGCGCAACAGCTCCGCCGCCTTGGCGAGGTCGCGCGGCCGTGAGCGCCCGGCAATGTAGATCAGCGCGAGGTTGTAATGGGCCTCGACATGGCCCTTGGCGGCGGCCGCCTCGAACCAGCCGGCCGCCTTTTCCTCGTCCTTCTTTGTGCCTTCCCCGCGCGCGATCATCAGCGCCAGCGCGAACTGTGCCTCGCGATTGCCGGCGACCGCGGCCTGACTGTACCACCACAGCGCCTGGTGCAGGTCGCGCGGCACGCCGAGCCCTCGCGAATACAGTTCGCCGAGCAGTGTCTGGGCAGCCGAGTCGCCCTTCTGCGCCCGGTCCAGCGCCTCGCGGAAGGCGGTCAGATAGTAGCCGCGCTGGTAGGCCCCGTAGGGGATGTCCGGCTCGGCGGCGCTCGCCGGGCCAAGCAGCACCAGACAACCGATCGCGCCGAGCGCAATCAGCCTCATGCGGCGACCTCGCGCGCCCGTGTGCACAGGGCCTGCGCGCGCCGCAGCGCGTCGGCCGCCCCGCGGGGATCGCTCCAGACGAGGTCGCGCAGCGCGAGGAAGTCGGCGCCAGCCTCGACTGCTTCGGCGGCCTGCGTCCAGTCGTCGCCTGCCAGGGCGACGCAGGGCAGTTCGAACAATTCCGCCCACCAGTCGACCAGGGTGTGTGAAGCCGGAATGTCCTCGACCGGGTCGAGCCGGCCGAGGAACACGTAGTCGGGGTTCTTCTCGCCGAGCACCATGGCGGCGTGCCGGGTTATGCAGTCGCCCGCACCGACGATCATATCGGGCTTCAGCCGCCGCAGCGCACGTTCCAACGCCTCCGGACCCTCCGTGACATGCACGCCGTCGGCGCCGGTCTCGCGGGCGAGGTCGACCTGGTTGCGCAGCAGGAAGGCCGCACCCCGCTCCTGGACGATCGGACACAAAACGTTCGCCGCCTGGCGCCAGACGGCGGGATCCTGCGTCGCAAGATCGAGCATCACGGCCGCCACGTCACCGCCGGCGAGCGCATCGCTGAGCACGGACGCGAAGGCCGCGGGGAGGAGATCCGTCGGGGTGACAAGAAACAGGCGGGTACGGGTGTCGACCATCGACGCAGCATGCTGCAAAGCTGGTAAATAATCTCGTACCCGTATGTGCCGATTGCGGCAAGACCGGGGCTGGCCGCCTTCAGCCGCCCGCCGCGCCGCGGCCGACGGCGGCCCGGTGGCCTGCCCTGAGTTCGGCATCGACCTCGAACTGCAGGCGGGCGAGGCGCGCATAGAGGCCGTCTTCGGCCGTCAGGCTTCGATGGGTTCCCTGTTCGACAATCCGGCCGCGGTCCAAGACGACAATCCGGTCGGCCGACAGGATGGTTGACAGCCGATGGGCGATCACCAGGGTCGTGCGGCCACGCATCAGGCCTTCCAGCGCCTGCTGGACGAGCGTCTCGCTCTCGGCGTCGAGCGAGCTGGTCGCCTCGTCGAGGAGGAGTATCGGCGCGTCGCGCAGAATGGCGCGCGCGATGGCGATGCGCTGGCGCTGGCCGCCGGACAGTGTCACGCCGCGCTCGCCGACGCGGGTCAGGTAGCCGTCCGGCATCGCGGTGACGAACTCCGCGACGCGTGCCGCCGCCGCGGCCGCGCGAACCTCGTCGTCGCTCGCCTCTGGCCTGCCGTAGCGGATGTTCTCGGCGATGGTGCCGGTGAAGATCAGTGTATCCTGCGGGACCACGGCGATGCGCTGGCGGATCGCGCGCGGATCGGCGTCCGGGAGGGCGATGCCGTCAATCCGTATCGTCCCGGCCTGGGGATCATAGGCGCGCAGAAGCAGGTGGAACAGGGTGCTCTTGCCGGCGCCGGAGGGCCCGACGACGGCAACTGTCTCGCCCGGTTCGACCTGCAGGTTGAAATCGGCGAGAGCCGGCTCGGCCGGCCGGGCCGGGTAGCTGAACGTCACGTTCTCGAAGGCTACGGCCCCGCGGGCGGGTTCCGGCAGCGGCACGGGCGCTGCCGGTGCTGCGATGGCAGGTTGTTCGTCGAGCAGTTCGGCCAGCCGCTCGGCCGCGCCAGCCGCCTGCTGCACCTCGCCCCAGACCTCCGAGATCTGTCCGAGCGCACCGGCGGCAAACACCGCGTAAAGCACGAACTGGCCGAGTGTGCCCGGCGTCATGCGCCCGGCCAGAACCTCGTTGGCGCCGTACCATAGCACCGCCACGACGCTGCCGAAGATCAGGAACAGTGCGACGAAGGTCAGCGCGGCGCGCGCGGCCGCGCTGACGCAGGCGGCCTGGAAGGCGTCCTCCACGGCGGCTCGGAAGCGGCGCGACGCGAACGGCTCGTTGGTGAAGGCCTGCAGGATGCGAATTCCGCCGATGTTCTCGGCTGCGAAGGCGCTCGCTTCGGCGAGCGTGTCCTGCGCCGCGCGCTGGCGCCGTCTGACCGCCCGCCCGAAGCCGACGAGCGGCAGGACGATCACCGGGATCGCCAACAGCACCAGCGCGGACAGTCGCGGGCTGGTGACAACCATCAGCGTCGCTGCCCCGACCCCGAGCACCAGGTTGCGCAGCGCGACCGATACGCTCGAGCCGACCGTCGCCTTTATCTGTGTGGCATCTGCGGTCAGCCGGGAGACGAGCTCGCCGCTGCGGGCGCGGTCGAAGTAGTCGGCGCTCAATCCGATGATCCGGTCGAACACGGCCGTCCGCACATCAGCGACGACCCGTTCGCCCAGCCAGGTGACCAGGTAGTAGCGCGCCGCACTCGCTGCGGCGAGCAGCAGGGCGATCACCACCAGCATGGCAAAGTACTGGTTGACCATGAGGCTGGAGTCGCTGGTGAAGCCGTAGTCGATCATCCTGCGCACGGCCTGCGGCACCGCGAGCGTCGCGCCGGCGGCGATGACCAGCGCGATCAGGGCCAGGACCACCGTGCCGCGATAGCGCGCGACGAAGGGCAACAGCATGCGCAGCGGCGCCAGCGACCGGCGCCGCCGTCGCGACGCCGGCGCGTCGTCCGCGAAGATGGCCGGATCCTCTGCGCGCATGCGGATATCCGCTCCCGACAGGTTCGTCGGCGGAACATGCCCCAGTGGGGCGGGGCGAACAACCCGCAGCATGCGCGCGCTTGAGTCGCACGGCGATCCGCGATATAGGCGGGCCGACTTCACCGTCATCGGCATGACGACATGCGGCGCCGTGATCGGCGTCGGCACGAAAGGTTTCGAGCCATGAAGAAGGGCATCCACCCCGACTACCACTTCATCAAGGTGGTGATGACCGACGGTACCGAATACATGACCCGCTCGACCTATGGCGAGGAGGGCACGGTGCTCAATCTCGACATCGATCCGACCACGCATCCGGCATGGACCGGGGGCGGGCAGCACCTGGTCGATCGCGGCGGGCGCGTGAGCCGCTTCAAGAAGAAGTTCGAAGGCTTCATCTGAAGCTGGACGCCTGCGGTTTCCGCCTCTCGCGGGCAGCAGCAGACATGAACAGGCTCCCGACCGCCGGCCGGGAGCCTGTCGCGTTCTGCGCCAATGCGTTCCGGAGGTGCGTCCGGGGGCGCCGGAGCGGCCCGCCGATCAGCTCTCCACCTGGCCGAAGGCCGAACGCAGCCGGTCGATCTGGCTGAGCGCAGGGCTGTTGCTTTCCGCGGCGCGGTGGCGTCCCTGAAGCTGCCGGTCGAGGTGACGGACGCGTGCCTGCAGGCGCAGGCTGCGCTCGAGCAGGACCTTCAGGCCTTCCGGCAGTTCGTCGAAGCCCGCGGTGCGCTCGTGGTCCTCGGCGTGATCGAGGCGGACCTTGTTCTTTTCCTCAGCCGCCTGCTCGAAGGTGAGCTCGCCCTCGTTCACCGCGCGCTGCAGCAGCAGCCAGGAGGCCATCTGCATCAGCCGGGTGGTGAGCTTCATGCTCTCGGTGGCATAGGCGAGGCCGCCGGCGCGGCTGAGTGCGCGCGATTCCGCGCGGCCGGGCCCGTCGAGATAGTCGGCCGTTTCCTCGAGCAGCCCCATGCCCTCGCGGAACAGTGCGAGGAAATTCTGCGAGGTCGCCATTCGCTCGGCAAAGGAAACGGGGTCGCCGGGCTCTGCGCCGGTGTTCGCCATAGTGGAATGCTCTTCGGTCATGCCTGTCCCTGTCGTTCCGTTCGGGGCCGCCGCTCGTGCCGGGATGGACCGATCCATGCCGTGCCGAGACAGTGCTGCCCGGTGCGGGTCCGACCTTGCATGCGCGGTGCCAAACGCCACACGCCCCGCACGGCCGCCAACCGAGGGCCGATATTGTGACGGCAGAGACGGTCCCGAGCAATGCCGAAAAAGAAAAAGAGCCGCCGTGGGGCGGCTCAGTTGGTTAACAGGGAGGCGTCAAACAGAGTGGACAGGAGCCACTCGAAATCCAGAAGACTGGATAACACGACATTTACCGTGAAAAGCCTAACGAATGGTTAACCGCGACGGGTGCCTGTGCATCAGGGTCGGGAGAACAGGTTCTCGGCCGCCGAGCGGGTCGAATCCTTTGCGGAGATCTCCGCCTCGATCCGGATGATCTCCGCGCGTAGCAGTTCGATGCGCTCGCGCAGCTCATGCAGCGACAGGGCGGTCAGGTCGCAGCCGATCTCGTGTGCCACCGGCCGCCTGGGGCGCGGTTCCTCCTCGAACATGGTGCTTCTCCCTGTGTCCGGGTCATGCCGGGACTCTAGTCCGGCCTCGTGGCGGTTGTCACGACGCTGGCCTGCGGCTATGTCCCGGCAGCCACAGGGAGGCCGCGATGACCGACATGCCGGACACCATGACCGCCATACAGATCGCCGCGCCCGGCGGCCCGGAGGTGCTCATCCCGGTCGACCGCCCGGTGCCGCGACCCGGTCCCGGCGAACTTCTGGTCCGCGTGGCTGCCGCCGGCGTCAACCGTCCCGACGTGCTGCAGCGCCAGGGCGTCTATCCGCCGCCGCCGGGAGCCTCCGACATACCCGGGCTGGAGATCGCCGGAACCGTCGTCGCGATGGGGGAGGGCGTGTCGCGTTTCGGGGTTGGCGAGGCGGTCTGCGCGCTCGTCGCCGGCGGTGGCTATGCGGAATACTGCACGGTTCACGAGACCAACGCCCTGCCGGTACCGGCCGGCCTGTCGATGGTGGAGGCCGCGGCGATTCCCGAAACCTTCTTCACGGTATGGACCAACGTCTTCGACAGGGCCGGGCTCGAAGCGGGCGAGACGTTCCTTGTCCACGGCGGCTCGAGCGGCATCGGCACGACAGCGATCCAGCTCGCCAGAGCGTTCGGTGCGACCGTGTTCACGACAGCCGGCAGCCCCGACAAGTGCGCCGCCTGCGCGCGCCTCGGCGCCGATCATGTGATCGACTACCGTCAAAGCGACTTCGTCGAGGTCGTCAAGCAGATGACCGGCGGACGCGGCGTCAATGTAATTCTCGACATGGTCGGCGGCGACTACGTCGCGCGCAACTACGACGCCGCCGCCGAGGACGGCCGCATCGTTCAGATCGCCTTCCTGCGCGGGGCGAAGCCGACGGTAGATCTGAATGCGCTGATGCGCAAGCGGCTCGTCCATACAGGCTCGACGCTGCGGCCGCGGTCAGTTGCGTTCAAGGCCGCGATCGCCCGCGCGCTGGAGGAAAGGGTCTGGCCGCTGATCGAGTCCGGAACGGTGAAGCCGGTGATCGATTCAATCTTTTCCCTGCGTGATGCGGCCGCGGCGCAGGCTCGCATGGATGGCGGCCAACACATCGGCAAGATCGTCCTGCAGACCGGGCTGTGAGCGGGTCGTCGCTGCGCGGACGCGGTGATCCCCCCGAACGGCCAGGTTCGTCGCAATCGTTGACAGGGAAGCGGCGTCGGCATCTGCGGGAATTGCTCTGGAGCCGGCCGGAAAGCCGCGCAACCCGTTTGCGTCGCGTCGCGAACGCCCCTATATAGACGGCATCCCCGTACAATGTTGGAAGCGTCCGGGGCTCCCCGCCATATGGCGGTGGAGCGCAAGGGAGAGATTTATGGCGAACACATTGCTGATGCCCAAGGCGACCGCGATCTGGCTGGTCGACAACACTTCGCTGTCCTTCAAGCAGATCGCCGAGTTCTGCGGGCTGCACGAGCTCGAGGTCAGCGCGATCGCCGATGGCGAGGCGGCCCAGGGCATCAAGGGTGTCGATCCGGTGCTTACCGGCCAGCTCACCCGCGAGGAGATCGAGCGAGCGCAGAAGGATCCGAATCACAAGCTGAGGCTTGCCGAACCGAAGGTGCGCATCCCTGTCGCCAAGAAGCGCAAGGGGCCGCGCTACACGCCGGTGTCGCGCCGCCAGGATCGCCCGAACGCGATCCTCTGGCTGGTGCGCAACCATCCCGAACTGAAGGACGCCGCGATCATGCGGCTGGTCGGCACGACCAAGGCGACGATCGCGTCGATCCGCGAGCGCACCCACTGGAACGCCGCGAACCTGACGCCGATGGACCCGGTGACGCTCGGGCTGTGCTCCCAGATCGACCTCGACATGGAAGTTCAGGCAGCCGCGAAGGATCGGCCGCCGGAACTCGCCGAGGGGCCGCGCCTGCTGTCGCCGGAGGAGAGCGTCGGCTACACCGCGCCGACCGATCCGGCCGGCGACGAACTCGATCCCGACGCGATCTTCGCCAAGCTGAAGTCGATGAGGGGCGAGAACGTCTCGTCAGAGGACTGAGTTGGTCGGAGAGGCGGCGCGCCCACAGCTCGAGACCGGCACGCCGCCTGCCACATCCACACCGCCACGTGTTCCATCTGAACCGGCGGCCATCAGAGCCCGTCCTTCAGCCCAATCGCAACGCCGGGCACCGGGATCTGGGCGCCTACGCGGTCTTCCCCCGTCGCCATGCGATCCCGGATCGGCCTGGCGGCCGACCGGGATGACGCCAGCGATCAGGCGCCGGGCGGGACTCTCGCCACGACACGGCCGCCGTTGCACCGTACAGATCGACTGCCGCTGTCACACCGCCCTGGCGATGCCGCGCGCCTTCAGCGCCGCGCCGATCTCGTCGAGGATCGCCGGGTCGTCGATGGTGGCGGGCAGCCGGTAGTCCTCGCCGTCGGCGATCGAACGCATCGTCCCGCGCAGGATCTTGCCGGAGCGGGTCTTCGGCAGGCGGCCAACGGTGATGACGATCTTGAACGCGGCGACCGGTCCGATCTTGTCGCGCACGAGCTGCACAACCTCCTTCTCGATCTCGGCTACGTCACGGTTGACGCCGGCCTTCAGCACGATGAACCCCGCCGGCACCTGGCCCTTCATCGCGTCGCTGATGCCGATCACCGCACATTCGGCGACATCGGGATGGCTCGCCAGCACTTCCTCCATGGCGCCGGTGGACAGACGGTGGCCGGCGACATTGATGATGTCGTCGGTGCGGGCCATGATGTAGAGGTAGCCGTCCTCGTCCCGGTAACCCGCATCGGCGGTGGCGTAATAGCCGGGAAATTCCTTCAGATAGCTGTCGCGGAAGCGCTGGTCGTTGCCCCACAGCGTCGGCAGGCAGCCGGGGGGCAGCGGCAGCTTCACGCAGATCGCGCCCATCCTGCCGGGCGCCACCTCGTTGTGCGCCTCGTCGAGGACATGGATCTCGTAGCCGGGCATCGGCACGGTCGGAGAGCCGTACTTCACCGGCAGGGTGCCGAGCCCGACCGGATTGCCGGCAATCGCCCAACCGGTCTCGGTTTGCCACCAATGGTCGATCACCGGCACGTTCAGCATCCGTTCGGCCCACTGGACGGTGTCGGGGTCGGCCCGTTCGCCGGCGAGGAACAGGGTGCGGAAGCCGGAGAGATCGTACTTGCCGATCAGCTTGCCCTGGGGGTCCTCCTTCTTGATGGCGCGGAAGGCGGTCGGTGCCGTGAACAGGGCGGCGACGCCGTGCTCGGCGATGACGCGCCAGAAGGTCCCGGCATCGGGCGTACCGACCGGCTTGCCTTCAAACAGGATGGTGGTGCAGCCGTGCAGCAGCGGGCCGTAGACGATGTAGGAATGGCCGACGACCCAGCCGACATCCGAGGCCGCCCAGAACACCTCGCCGGGCCTGATGCCATACAGGGCATGCATCGACCATTTCAGCGCGACCATATGGCCGCCATTGTCGCGCACCACCCCCTTGGGCTGGCCGGTCGTGCCCGAGGTATAGAGCACGTAGAGCGGATCGGTGGCGGCAACGGGGACGCACTCGGCGCGTTCACCGGTTGCCTTCGCCGCGGCGACCGACGCCGCCCAGTCGAAGTCGCGGCCCTCGATGAGCGGGGCGGCCTCCATCGGGCGCTGCAGGATCAGACATGCGTCCGGCTTGCTGGCCGACAGTGCGATGGCCTCGTCGAGCAGCGGCTTGTACCTGACGATGCGGCCCGGCTCGATGCCGCAAGAGGCCGTCAGGATCATCTTCGGCTTGGCGTCGTCGATACGGGTTGCGAGCTCGCGTGCCGCGAACCCGCCGAACACGACCGAGTGAATCGCGCCGATCCGCGCGCAGGCCAGCATCGCGACGGCGGCTTCGGGGACCATCGGCATGTAGACGATGACGCGATCGCCCTTGCCGACCCCATGCTTCAGGAGAACCGCAGCCAGGGTCGCGACCTCGGCTGTCAGCTCCTCGTAGCTGAAGCGGGCCGTCTGTCCGGTGACGGGGCTGTCGTAGATCAGCGCCGTCTGGCTGCCGCGGCCCTCGGCGACATGGCGGTCGAGGCAATTGTAGGCGGTGTTGCACTCGGCGCCGACGAACCAGCGGCCATAGACGCCCAGATCGGGATCGAACGCCCGGTCCCAGGGTTTCGTCCAGACGAGATCGCGGGCGGCTTCGGCCCAGAATCCCTCCGGGTCGCGGCGCCATGCCTCGTACACCTCGTAATACCGGCTCGACATTCCACGGCCTCCCTGCCGTCGTGCGCGCTATCCGGCGCGTCTTGTCCGATGCCGGGCATTCTGTCCTTGTGCCATCGCAATGCAAGCGCCGCGACACGCTACTTTCGTCAGAACGGCCGGGACCTTATAAGCGCGGGGCCGCGCGAGGCGGCGGGCGGGCCGGGCTGATGATCACCGATCCATGGTTCTATGTTGCCGCGGTGCCGGGGATTCTGCTGGCCGGCATGGCCAAGGGCGGATTTGGCGGCGCGCTCGGCATGCTCGCCGTGCCGCTGATGGCGCTGGTCATCCCTCCGGTGCAGGCGGCGGCGATCATGCTGCCGATCCTGATCGTCATGGACCTGGTGGGATTGATTGCCTGGCGCGGCACCTTCGACCGGCGCGCGGTCGCGATCGTGCTGCCGGCGGCGCTCGTCGGGGTGGCCGTCGGATGGGCTACCGCGGCCTGGGTGACGGAAGCGCATGTCCGGTTGATCGTCGGCATCGTGGTGGTGCTGTTTACCCTCAACCACTGGTACGGCGGTGCAGCGGGCCGCGAGCCGCGGTCGCACAACCGCCTCAAGGGCTGGTTCTGGGGGGTGGTGTCCGGCTTCACCAGCTTTGTCAGCCATGCCGGTGGGCCGCCGTTCCAGATGTACATGCTGCCGCTCAGGCTCGATCCGAAGCTGTTCGCCGGAACCGCCATCCTCGTGTTCTCCGTCGTCAACGCGGTCAAGGTCGTTCCCTACTTCTTTCTCGGCCAGTTCTCGACGGAAAACCTCTGGACCTCGGCAGCGCTGCTGCCGCTGGCACCGTTGGCGACACTTGCCGGGGTCGTGCTGGTCCGGCGCATCCGGCCGGAGATGTTCTACGGCATCACCTACATGGTGCTGTTCGCGATCGGGCTGAAGCTGATCGGGGACGGCCTGAGGGTGTTGGTCTGACACGCGACGGGCGCGAACGACATCGTTCAGGAAGGGGTGCGGGCAACCCCGGATTCGTCGAAATTCATGCGCACAAGGGTCAGACGGGGCGCGCAGCGATTCTCGAACAAATCTCTCGCGGCCTCATTCGCCGATGATCGCTCCTTCCCAACGACCAGCCGCATTCCGGCGCTGCACGTCTGGCGGCGTCACGATCCTCTTCGCCTCAAGGAAGCCGACCATGGTGTTCGACACCATGATCATGAAGTCGACGAACCGGCGGTTTGAGGCCGCCGACACCAAGGTGACGACGAACGGCGGGTCCGGGGGCCAGCAGAATGTGGGGCCGATCGAGCAGGCGGCGACTCCGTTGCCGATACCCGGAGCTGGCGTTAGCGTCACGGCAATGTCGCTTCGGGGGAAACATCATGAGCGCCTACGACATCGGCCTCGACAAGAATGCCGCCAACTACCAGCCGCTGACCCCGCTCAGCTTCCTCGAGCGGGCGGCGTCGGTGTTTCCCGACCACACGGCGATCATCCACGGCGACAGCCGGACCTCCTACGCGGCGTTCTATGCGCGTGCCCGCAGGCTCGCCTCGGCGCTGGCGCAACGCGGCATCGGCAAGGGGGACACCGTCTCGGTGATGCTCGCCAACACGCCGCCGATGCTGGAGGCACACTACGGCGTGCCGATGACGAAGGCGGTGCTGAACACGCTCAACACGCGGCTCGATGCAGCCGTCATCGCCTTCACGCTCGATCATGCCGAGACCAAGGTGCTGATCACCGACCGGGAATTCGCGCCGACCGTGGCGGAGGCCCTCAAGCTCGCAAAGGTACGTCCACTGGTGATCGACTACGACGACCCGGCGTTTCCGCAGTCCGGTGCGCGGCTCGGGACGATCGACTATGAGGCGTTCCTGGTGGAGGGCGATCCTGCCTATCCCTGGCAGATGCCGGACGACGAGTGGGACGCGATCAGCCTCAACTACACTTCCGGCACCACCGGCAACCCCAAGGGTGTCGTCTACCATCACCGCGGCGCCTATCTGCTCGCGCAGGGCAACGTCATCACAGGCTCGATGCCGAAGCACGCGGTCTATCTGTGGACGCTGCCGATGTTCCACTGCAACGGCTGGTGCTTTCCCTGGACTCTGTCAGTCATCGCCGGCACCCATGTGTGCCTCAGGCAGGTGCGGCAGAAGGCGATATGGGACGCGCTCGCCGACCACCGCGTCACGCATCTGTGTGGCGCGCCGATCGTCATGGCCACCATCCTGAACGCCGCCGACGAGGACAAGCGCCGGCTCGACCACACGGTCGAATTCTTCACCGCCGCCGCGCCGCCGCCTGAGGCGGTGCTGGCGGCGATGGCCGAGAACGGCTTCAACGTCACCCATCTCTACGGCCTGACCGAGACCTATGGTCCGGCCGTCGTCAACGAGTGGAAGCGCGAGTGGGATGCGCTCGACGGCCCGACCCGTGCCGCGCGCAAGGCGCGGCAGGGGGTGCGTTACCTGCCGCTGGAGGCGCTGAGCGTCCGCGATCCGGACACCATGCGGGAGGTACCGGCCGACGGCGAGACGATCGGCGAGGTGATGTTCCGTGGCAACGTCGTGATGAAGGGGTATCTCAAGAACCGCAAGGCGACAGAAGAGGCCTTCGCCGGCGGCTGGTTCCATTCCGGCGACCTCGGCGTGATGCATCCCGATGGCTACATCCAGCTCAAGGACCGCTCGAAGGACATCATCATCTCGGGCGGCGAGAACATCTCGTCGATCGAGGTGGAGGATGCGATCTACAAGCATCCGGCGGTCCAGGCCGTCGCCGTCGTCGCCAAGCCCGACGAAAAGTGGGGCGAGACGCCGTGCGCCTTCGTCGAGGTGCGACCTGGCCACGAGGTGACGGCCGAGGACATCATCGCCTGGTGCCGCGCGCGGCTCGCCCATTTCAAATGTCCGCGCCATGTCGTGTTCGCCGAACTGCCCAAGACCTCGACCGGCAAGGTGCAGAAGTTCGTGCTGAGAGAGATGGCAAAGGGGGTTTGAGGTCGCAGTTCCGCGTCGCTACCCCATCGCCGCCCGAACATAGACCGCCGCCGCCTTCAGCACGTTGTCGACCGCGACGGCCGCCAGGATCAGGCCCATGACGCGGCCGAGGATGTTGGCGCCGGCGGCGCCGATGACCCGGCTGATCGGGTTCGCCGCCAGCAGCGCCAGCCACAGCACGAACAGCACGGCGAGCAGCATCGCCACGGTGTCGGCCTGCTGCATCGGTGAATAGCGGTCATTGTCGGTGAGCAGGACCACGGCGAGCATCGCCCCGGGACCGGCAATTGCGGGGATCGCCAGCGGGTAGACGGCGACCGATGCGTCGGGGTCCGCCGGGGCGCTCATCTCCTGCGCTTGCTGCGGCTTGGTCTGGCCGAACACCATGTTGAGCGCGAACAGGAACAGGACGATGCCGCCGGCGATCTGGAACGAGTAGAGCGGAATGCCGAGCGCGCCGAGCAGAAGCTGGCCTGCGATGATGAAGAACATCAGCACGGCGGCGGCGATCAGCACCGCGATCGTGGCGAGTTTCCTGCGGCGTGCGGCCGCCATGCCGGGAGTGAGGGCAAGGAAGATCGGGACGGTGCTGACCGGGTCGAGAACGACCCATAGCGTCGCCAGGTTGGTGACGAAATCCTGCCAGGACAGATGTATCAGGGTAGCCTCCAGTCAGGCCACCGATCGCCGCATGGCGCCCCGCGGGGCCCGCCCGGCGCGAGGAGACCGCACCCAGCCGGAGCCCTCGCAAAGCATAGCCTGCTTCACCGCGAGTTGCGACGCCTGGCGACAACAGCAAGATGTCCCGACCTCGCCGAGGCGACGGGCGGAGACAGGCGGTCCCGCGGGTCGAACCCCTCGGCCACCGGGCCCGACCGGGCCGGTGGCAACCTCCGCGAGGGGGCGTCGCGGCTAGTGCAGCGAGACGCGCTCCAGACGGATCCGCTCGATCTCCTCCTTCAGACGCAGCTTCTTCTTCTTCAGTTCCGAGACACGGACCGTGTCTGCATATGGCCGGGCCATCTCTTCCTCGATCGACCGCTCCAGCGCCCGATGCTTCTCGACAAGCTCTGCCAGATGTGCAGCGACGGACATCGCCAATCTCCCCTGATGCCGCAACCAGGACGTCGACAGTGTGACACATGGGCAGACCCTTGTCGAACTTCCAGGGGGGATCCGCACGGCGATGCTAACGAATCGCTGGATCGGTCCGGGGTAGTCGCGATACGGGACGGTGCGCCTCGCCGCGGCGCGTCAGCCGTGCTATTCTTGCGCAGCTTCCCCATTCTGACTGCAGGCCCGGAACGAGATGACGGACGACGACGAGGCCGCCATACGCGATCAGCTCGCAAACCTGCGACAGGAGCATCGAGACCTCGACGCGGCCATTGCCGCACTGGAAGCTTCGGTTGTCCGGGATCACCTGCAGATCAAGCGGCTGAAGAAGCGCAAGCTGGCGCTGAAGGATCGCATCACCCATCTGGAGGACCGCCTGACACCCGACATCATCGCCTGAACGGCGAGGGGGTCGGCAGTCCCCGGTTTCCACATCAATCCGAATCATTTCGGCGGCGGGACGCGACGGACCGTTCGTCTTGCTCCCGGCTGTGCCCTCGCTATACTCCGGCGCTTTCCCGAGGGATCAGATGGAATCGGCCGCAACGCCCGTCGCGATCATCATGGGCAGCCAGTCGGACTGGGCGACGATGCGGCATGCGGCGGAGACGCTCGAGGCGCTCGGCATCGCCTACGACGCGCGGATCGTCTCGGCGCACCGTACCCCGGAGCGGCTCTACGCCTTCGCCCGCGGTGCGCGCGACGCCGGTTTCAAGGTGATCATCGCCGGGGCCGGCGGAGCGGCACATCTGCCGGGCATGACGGCGGCGATGACGCCGCTGCCGGTGTTCGGCGTCCCCGTCGAATCGAAGGCGCTCTCGGGCCAGGACAGCCTGCTGTCGATCGTGCAGATGCCGGGCGGTATTCCGGTCGGAACGCTGGCGATCGGCAAGCCCGGCGCGATCAACGCAGCGCTGCTGGCCGCCGCGGTACTGGCACTGGGTGATCCGGCGCTGGCGAAGCGGCTGGACGCCTGGCGTGCGGCACAGACCGCTGCCGTCGCCGAACGACCGAGCGAGGACTGAGGCCGGTCCGCCGGGGTCACATTCCGGCCCGATTGTGTAAAAGATTCTTCTTGCTCGCCGGGTGGCCGATGTTCGGCCTCCGCGCCATCGGAGTGCTCGTCCATGTCGAACCCCCTGCGCGACGGCGTCGAATCCCTCGAGCTGACCACCCAGCTCACGCTCGGTGTGCTGGCGCTGGCGAGCGGCGTCTATACCTATCTGGGTGTCCGCGACCTGCTCGATGGCAATGCCGCGATCGTGTTCTTCGCCGCGATCATCTACTCCGCGGCGGTGTCGGTCGGCATATATGCGTTCTGGACATTCCTGATGCGCTTCACGCCGCATGTGCGCGACATGAAGAGCCGCGTCATGCTGTTTGCCGCGATGCTGCTCGGCTCGGGGATGATCATCGCGATGTCATCGTGGCTGAACGCCGCGGCGCTCGCCGGCTCGGCGGCGCTGGAGCAGCATCTGGCGACGACGCTCAAGGCCTATACCCGCGATCTCGACCGCGCCCACAACGCGGCGCTGGCGACGCAGAGCCTGTTGCCCGACATCCAGATGGCCTCGACCCGCTTCGCCCGCCTGGCCGAGGCCGAGCGGGAGGGCTCGCTCACCGGGACCGCCGGCTCGGGCACCGTGGTCCAGCTGCTCAGCCAGATGTCGGTGCAACTCGACGGCCTGCGTCAGCAGGTCGTGGAGTCGGGCGAGAACGTCAAGGAGCTCTATGCCGAAGGCGGTGCCCGCCTTGCGAAGATGCGCGAGCTGGTTTCGGGGGAAGGGCCGGTCAGCCGGCGCTCCGATGCCTTCGCCACCGAGGCGACCGCACTGCTCGGCATCATCGCGGCGCTGCAGCAGACCTCGGTCGCGGCGTCGGTGAAGCGTGCGGCGCAGGATCTCGCCGCCGGCTTCATCGCGCCGGTGGCGGGCGGCCGCAGCGCCGATCTCGCAGAGCGCCAGACCGCCGTGGTGAGTCGGGTGGAGGAGGCAGTCGCCGCGCAATCGCGGGCGCTCGCCGAGGCTGCCGACGAGATCCTGACCGCGCCGCAGATCGAGCCGACCCAGTTCCAGCCGCTGTCCACCGCCGAGGCCGTGTTGCTCTACGGCGGCGATTTCATTCCGAGCTGGGCCGGCGCAATCTCGATCGACCTGATGCCGGCTGTGCTGGTGCTGATACTCTGCGTCGTCTATGCGGTGATCCGCCGCGACGGGGTGCAGCTGCCCGACGCCACCACCATGACGGCGGCCGAGATGATGGCCGCGCTGCGGTTCGTCCGGGAGCTGGAGCGCGAGCAGGCGGCCACCATGCCGCTGGCGCCGGACACGCCGTCGGTTGCCAGCGCGGCAGGGGTCGCGAGGGATGCGCCGGCAGACGCCCCGGCTGCGGAGTCGGCCCGTGTGTCCGGACCGGGAGCCGCTGAGGGCAAGGCAGTCGCCGACATGTCCGCAGATGCCGCCGTCCAGTCGAAGTCCTCTGAACCGAACGTCACGCCGCTGGCGAGCGCGCGCGGCATCGCGAAGGACTGAGCCGATGACCGGATCACGGGAACTCCGGTCCCTGTCGGGCGATGCGGATGAAACCGCGGGCCGGGATTCGGGCAAGCCTCCCGTTCGCGCCGATGCCGCGGTGCTGCGTTATGCCTTTCTGGTGCTGCTGGCTGCAACGGTGCTGGTGCTGGGGCTCGACTACCGCGAACTGCGCGAGCAGGCCGCCACGGAAGCGCCGCCTGTCGAGCGTCGTGCCGACCTGCCGTCCGGGCCGCTGCCGCCCGCCCGCCCGAACCAGGGCCCGAATCTGCCCGATGCGCCGGATGGTGCAGCGGCCGTGGCGATGACGTTCGAGCTGCTCGGCGACGGGCGGCTGATGGCAACCGGCAGCATCGTGGCCGGTACGGCCGAAGCGTTCGCCGCCGAGATCGGCAAACGCGGTTCCTACGTGAAGACCGTCGTGCTGGCCTCGCCCGGCGGCTCGGTGGCGGATGCGCTGGCGATGGGTCGGCTGATCCGCGAGAAGGGCTATGCAACCGAAGTCGAGGCGGGTACCTACTGCGCCTCGTCCTGTCCGCTGGTGCTGGCGGCGGGGACCGAGCGGCGCGTCGGCGCGTCGGCGGCCGTTGGCGTGCATCAGGTGTTCAGCTGGGCCGACGACCCGGCGGCGCGCCGGGCGACGATGGCCGATGGCATGGCTCAGGCGCAGCGCATTTCCGCCGAGTGCCAGCGCTACCTGGCGAGGATGGGAGTCGATCCGCAGGTCTGGGTGCATGCGATGGAGACGCCCAAGCACACGTTGTTCTATTTCACGCCGGACGAACTGGTGAGTCTCAGGCTGGCGACGTCGGCGGCCGGGGCGACGGTGAGCGCCGCTTCCCGCTGACGCACAGCCATCGGCGCCGGCCCGTTGCGGTGCCGGGCCGGGGCTTGCTACGAACCTGCTGCAAGGTACCGCATCCATGCGGTGCCGGATCCGTCTACAGCGCAGCGCACGGACCAGCCGATGACCGCCGACCCCCTTCCTCCCGGCTCCACGATCGGAATTCTCGGTGGCGGCCAGCTTGGCCGGATGCTGGCAATGGCCGCAGCACGGCTCGGGCTGAGGACGCATGTCTATTGCCCCGATCCCGACAGTCCCGCCTTTGACGTGGCCGCGGCGCGGACGGTTGCCGCCTACACGGACGAGACCGCGCTCACGGCCTTTGCGGCCGGCTGCGACGCTGTGACATTCGAGTTCGAGAACGTGCCTGCCCGCACGGTCGAGGTGCTGTCGGCGCGGTTGCCGACTCGGCCTGGGGCGCGCTCGCTTGCTGTTTGCCAGGACAGGCTCGAGGAAAAGCGGCTGTGCGCCGCGCTCGGGATCGCCACCGCGGACTGGCTGCCCGTCGATGATGCGGAGGGCGCGCGTGCGGCGGCGGCGACGCTCGCCCGGCCAGCGATCCTGAAGACCCGCAGGCTCGGCTATGACGGCAAGGGCCAGGCGTGCGTGGACGGACCTGAGGCTGCGGAGGACGCCTTTGCCGCGATCGGCGGGGCGGTCTCGGTGCTGGAGGCGAGGGTGCCCTTCGCCTGCGAGGTCTCGGTCATCGGCGTGCGCGCCGCAGATGGCGCGTTTGCGGCCTATGACGTCACCGAGAACGAGCACGAGGCCGGTATCCTGCGCACCAGCCGCGTGCCGGCCCGCATCGGTGAGGAGACCGCGGCGGCGGCGCGCGCCATTGCCCGCCGCATCGCCGATGCGCTCGGCCATGTCGGCGTGCTCGGAGTCGAGATGTTCGTCCTGCGCGAGGGCAATTGCGAGAGCCTCCTGGTCAACGAGATTGCCCCGCGCGTCCACAACACCGGTCACTGGACGATCGAGGCCTGTCCGGCGAGCCAGTTCGAGGCGCATGTGCGGGCTGTCGCCGGCTGGCCATTGCCATCGACGCGCCGCGTGGCCGACGCCCGGATGACCAATCTGATCGGCGCCGATGCCGAGGCGTGGGCCGAACTCGCGGCGGAGCCCGGTGCGGCCCTCCACCTCTACGGCAAGCGCGAGGCCCGTCCGGGGCGCAAGATGGGCCATGTGACGCGGCTCGGTCCGACGGCCGATCCCACCCGTCCGTTGACGGTCGGCGAAGTGGACTCGGCCTGAATTCTCTGGTATCTGCACCGCCGATTCCGCTCGCGCCCGGTCCGGGTCGCGAGCTTGATCTGTCCGCTGGCCCGGCGTGGCGGGGCAGCGACAGGCGACAGCAAAGCTCGTCAGGTCAGAGGAAAGGTCGACGCGTGCAGGTCATCGTTCGCGAAAACAACGTGGATCAGGCGCTCAAGGCGCTCAAGAAGAAGATGCAGCGCGAGGGCATCTTCCGCGAGATGAAGCTCCGGAACTTCTACGAGAAGCCGTCGGAGAAGAAGGCACGCGAGAAGGCCGAGTCGATCCGCCGCGCACGCAAGCTGGCCCGCAAGCGCGCCCAGCGCGAAGGGTTGATCCCCGGCAAGCGCAAGCGCTGAGCAGGCGTTCCGCGGGCGGATCAAAGCCGCCCCGATGGCGCCTTGCATCCTATTGTTGCCGCAAAGCGCGGCTAGCCGGGTCGGCATTCCGGTACAGATGATGCCAACCGCGCGCCCCATGCATCCGATCTCCTCGGCGATCCCTCGTCTGATCCTGCTCGGCGCAGCAGCTCTGGCGCTTGCCGGCGGTGGCTGTCAGACCATGCCCGGAGAATCCTTCGCCTCGGCGGATCCCGGCACCTTTGCCGGTGCCTCGGTGAACATCGCCTCGCTGTCCGAGGTGATCGCCCGCAATCCGAATGACGCCAGCGCCTACAATGTTCGTGGCACCGCCTATGGTGCGTCCGGGCGCTATCAGGAGGCGATCCGCGACTTCGACAAGGCGATCGAGCTCGATCCGCGCTTCCACCAGGCCTATGCCAACCGCGCGCTGGTCTATCGCCAGCTTGGCCAGTTCGACCAGGCGCTCAAGGATTACGACCGGGCCATCGCCAACGATCCGCGCTATGCGCCGGCCTATATCGGCCGTGGCAACGTCTATCGCCACAACGGCCAGATATCGCTGGCGCTTGCCGACTTCGACCGCGCCATCCGCCTGCAGCCGGACGATCCGCAGGGCTATCACAACCGCGCGCTGATCTATCAGAGCCGCGGCCTGCACAATTTCGCGGTCGAGGATTTCACCACCGCCATCGGCCTCAATCCGAACGCGCCGGAACCCTATCACGGCCGCGGCATCTCGAATGCCGCGCTCGGCAACTACGACGCCGCACTCGAGGATTACGGGCGTGCGCTCAACTTGAACGTGCGCTATTTCGAAGCCTGGACCAATCGCGGCATCGCCCTCGAGGCAAAGGGCGATTACCGCCAGGCGGTGGATGCCTACAACCGCGCATTGTCGATCAACCCGGGCTATCAGCCGGCCAAGGACGGCCTGGCGCGCCTGCGCACCAAGGTGCCTGGCAGCAGTGGCAGCCTGTTCGGCTCCCGCGCGGGGTAGGTTCGTCCGTCGGGGATCTTGCGCGATCGCCTCTGGTCAGCGGCAGATTCGATCATTAGATTTCCCCCAGCGGGGCTGCCCGGCCCGACAGGAGACTCAAATTCCCCGGGGCCTTATCGATCTCGAAGGGAGCTGTCCCTGGTTGAGCCCGTGGGCTCTTTCATACGGCGCCCACCTACTTGTGTAGGTTCCCGGGATCGAAGTTCTCCATCGGCCGCGGCGGCTCCGCCAGACCCTCGGCGCTGTTTCCTCGCTGCTCCCGGATCCGGCAGATGATCGACCCGACCTCGCTGAAGCGGCGGCTGCGGCTTGTCGGGCGGGCCCGACGGAGCAGGCTGTCACAACAGGCCCGCCGCCGCGCCGCTGCCGAGGTGGCGGGCTATGCGGGCCTTATCGCGATGCTGGCGCAGCGGCGCACCGTGTCCACCTTTGCCGCCTTCGGCGACGAACTCGATACGGCGCCGCTGACCGCGGCCCTTGTGCGGCAGGGCTGCCGGCTGGCGCTGCCGGTCGTCGTCGGGCGGGGCAGACCGCTCACCTTCCGGCGCTGGCGTCCCGGCGATCCGGTTGGCACCGGACCGTTTGGCATCCGCCAGCCGCTCGATACCGCGCCGGAGGAGCAGCCCGGGCTGCTGCTGGTGCCGCTGCTGGCCTTCGATCAGCGCGGCTTCCGCATCGGCTACGGTGGCGGCTTCTACGACCGGACGCTGGCCGCGGCACGCGCCGAGCGCAAGATCCTGGCGATCGGGCTCGGCTTCGCCTGCCAGGAGGTGGCCCGCGTGCCGACGGACCGCTACGATCAGCCGGTGGACATGATCCTGACGGAGGCAGGACTGGTGCAAGCGATTGGACGGTACCGTGCGGCTCCTGTTCCTCGGTGACGTCGTCGGCCGTGCCGGCCGTGAGGCGGTCTGCGCCCGTCTGCCCGAGCTGATCGACCGGCTGTCGATCGACTTCACCGTCGTCAATGGCGAGAACGCGGCCGGTGGCTTCGGCATTACCGAGGCGATCCATGACGAGTTGATCGGCGCGGGGGCGGACGCGATCACGACCGGCAACCACGTCTGGGACCAGCGCGAGGCGCTGGTATTCATCGAACGGGCGCCGCGGCTGCTGCGGCCGGTCAACTTTCCGCCCGGCACACCCGGAGCCGGTGCCGGCCTGTTCGAGGCGCGCGGCGGGGGCCGGGTGCTCGTCATCAGCGTCATGGGCCGGATCTTCATGAACGCGATGGACGATCCGTTCGCCGCGATCGAGCGCGAGCTCTCTGCCTGTCCCCTCGGCGAGGCTGCCGATGCGGTCATTCTCGACGTGCATGCGGAAGCGACGTCCGAGAAACAGGCGGTGGGCCATTTCGTGGATGGCCGGGCAAGTCTCGTGGTGGGCACCCATACCCATGTGCCGACCGCCGACCACCGGGTGCTGAGCGGGGGGACCGCCTTCATCTCCGATATCGGCATGTGCGGCGACTACGACTCGATCATCGGCATGGAGAAGGATGAGCCGCTCAGGCGCTTCCTGACCCAGATTCCGGGCGGACGTTTCGAGCCGGCGCTGGGCGAGGCGACACTCTCGGGGGTGGTGGTGACCACGGATGACCGGACGGGGCTTGCCACTGCCATCGCACCGCTGAGGCTCGGTGGCCAACTCGCGGAGACCTGGCCGCAGATCTGACGCAGCCGCCCGGCGGCAGTGGATTTCCGCGCTTCCCGCGCCTATAAGCGCAGCATTCCAGCGGGTTCGCCCGACGCGCAACCCGCCGTCGCGCGAGACTATCGAGGAATGCCATGGCAGGACATTCACAGTTCAAGAACATCATGTACCGGAAGGGGGCGCAGGACGCGAAGCGCTCCAAGCTGTTCTCCAAGCTCGCCCGCGAGATCACGGTGGCGGCGAAGTCCGGCCTGCCCGATCCCAACATGAACCCGCGCCTGCGGCTGGCGATCCAGAACGCCCGCGCCGAAAACATGCCGAAGGACAACATCGAGCGGGCGATCAGGAAGGCCGAGGGCGGCGAGTCCGAGAACTACGAGGAGGTGCGCTACGAGGGCTACGGACCGGGTGGCGTCGCCATCATCGTCGAGGCGCTGACCGACAACCGCAACCGCACCGCCAGCGTTGTGCGCGCCGCCTTCACCAAGCATGGCGGGGCACTCGGCGAGACCAACAGCGTCGCCTTCATGTTCGACCGGGTCGGCGAGATCGTCTATCCGGCTGCGGTCGGTGATCCGGACACGGTTCTGGAGGCGGCGATCGAGGCGGGCGCCCTGGACGTCCAGAGCGACTCTTCCGGCCACGTTGTCACCTGCGCCTTCGAGGATCTCGGTGAAGTGGCGAAAGCGCTCGAGGAGCGGCTCGGCGCAGCGGACTCGGTGAAGCCGACCTGGAAGCCGAAGACGCTGACCTCGCTCGACGAGGAGAAGGCGAGCTCGCTGATGAAGCTCATAAACGTCCTCGAGGACGACGACGACGTGCAGAACGTATACGCCAACTTCGAGGTCTCGGAGGAGGTGCTTGGCCGGCTGACGGCGGCCTGAGGCGCTGCGGTCCGCTGTCCCTGTTCGCTGCCGACCCAGGCCGCATCACTCCGGTCATAGCGCGCACGGCCGCGCGGGGCCCATAGCGGGATGCCCGTGCACCGATGTCCTGCTATCCGGATCCCGGATCGTGTCGGCGTCCGGGATGACGAAGGCGGGGAGGCTGTGAGATGCGGCAATGTCGTCTGCCGGGTCCGATCCGGGAAAGCTGAAGATGTCCTGGCCAGCCCGCCCGGTCAGTTGAGCGCCAGTCAGTTGAACCGCGGTCAGTTGAGCAAGGGCGACCAGGCCGGATCCGACGCAAAGGAAGGTGTCGGCACGCGGATCTCGTTGTAGCCGGTAAGGTCCACCGACCAGATCTGCGGACCGCCTGCGGCCCCCGGCGTTTCGCGGAAGAACATCAGTACGCGCCCGTTCGGCGCCCAGGTCGGACCCTCGTTGTGGAATCCGGAGGTCAGGATGCGCTCGCCCGACCCGTCCGGACGCATCACGCCGATGGCAAACTGGCCGCCAAGCCGCTTGGTGAAGGCGATCAGGTCGCCGCGCGGCGACCAGACCGGCGTTGCGTAGGCGCCCTGGCCGAAGCTGATGCGCTGCGGGTTGGAGCCATCTGCATTCATGACATACAGCTGCTGGCTGCCGCCACGGTCGGACTCGAACACGATCTGGCGTCCGTCGGGAGAAAACGAGGGGCTCGTGTCGATCGATGGCGTGTTGGTCAGCCGCGTCGTGCGCCGGCTCCTCAGGTCCATCACGTAGATGTTGGCATTGCCGCCCTGCTCGAGGCTGAGCACCACGCGCTGCCCGTCCGGCGAGAATCGCGGCGCGAAGGTCATGCCCGGAAAGTCGCCGACCACTTCGCGCTGGCCGGTTTCGATGTTGAGCAGGTAGACACGCGGCACCTGGCCGTAGGGCTGCGAAACGTAGGTGATCTCCTGACGCGACGGGCTGAAGCGCGGATTGCGGATGATCTCGTCGGGCGAGTTGGTCAGATAGCGCACATTGGCGCCGTCCTGGTCCATGATCGCCAGTCGCCGGACGCGGTTGGTCTTCGGCCCGGTCTCGTCGACGAACACGATGCGTGTGTCGAAATAGCCCTTCTCGCCGGTGAGCCGCTCGTAGATCGCATCGGAGATGATATGGGCGACCCGCCGCCAGTTCTCCGGCGTGGTGAAGAACTGCTGGCCAGTCATCTGCTGGCCGCCGAACACGTCCCAAAGGCGGAATTCCGCCCGCAGCCGCCCGTCCGGCTGGCGTGTCACGCGGCCGGTGACCAGCGCCTGCGCGTTGATCACCCGCCAGCTGCCGAAATTGGGCATCGCGTCGAAGTCTGGCCGTTCGATGAAGGCGGCGGGATCGACGGGCGCAAACAGGCCCGAGCGGCGCAGATTCGCCGAGATCACGTCGGAGATCTGCCTGGCGAACTCGGGATCGCCACCGAAGTCCGGTATGGCGATCGGTAACGGCTGGATGTTGGCTTGCGTGATGTCGATCTCGATCTGCGCATGCGCTGCAGGCGCAGCGAGTGCGGAGACGGTCACTGCAATGGCACAGAGGAAAGCTCTCATGGGCTCCGCTCGGCTGGGAAGGTTCGGGACAGACGGGACACTCGCAACTACCCGCCCATCAGCTCCCTCGGATCGAAGGTCAGGTTGATCTGACGCCACGTATCGTACTTTTCGGGTGGCAGATAGTAGGGCTGGCACCGGTTGACGGCGCGCATCGCGGCCTCGGCGGCAATCATGAAGATGTGATCGCCGGACGGGTTCAGCAGCCGCGGCGGCATTGCCAGCGAACCGTCGATATTGAGCTCCATGCCGATGCGCACCTGCAGCTGCCCGGCCTCGAGCACGCCCACCGGCGGGCTCCAGCAGCGGGCGATCTGCTGACGCAGCGCGTCGATCTCGCTGATCGACAAAGTGCCGGTGCCGCCGGAGGCGACCCCGTAGGCGGGGTTCACAGAGGCGGTCCGTACCGGAGCGCCGCCACCGGAATCGGGGATCTTGTTGAGCAGCGCGGCGATGTTGTCGGCGTCGAACTTGCGCTCGGGCCTGGCCGGCTGCGGCGTCGGCGGCTTCGGCTTGGCGGCGACCTTCGGCTTGACCTTCGGGATCGGCGCATCGGCCAGCGGCTGCGGCGCGGGCTCCTCGGCCGCCTTCGGAGCGGGCTCAGGCAGCGGCGGCGTCTCGGCGGCGTCTGGCACTGCCGCCGTGCGCAACGGTGCCGGCTCGGGGTCCGGCGCTGGCGCCGGTTCCGGAGCGGCAGCGGTCTCCTTCGGCGGTGCGGGCTTCGGCTTCTCCACCACCTTGTCAGCCTCCGGCATCTCGGCGGCGGCCGGCGGCGCCTCGCGGTCGCCGTCCTTCGTGCCGGCGGTCAGCTCGGTGAACTCGGCGACGGTGAGGATCTCGATCGGGATCGCCGGCTGGGATCTGGTCTCGAACGGGCTTGTCCCGAAGGCGATCAGCCCCCAGCCGATGATCAGCGCATGTCCGGCAGTGGAAACGGAGAGTGCGGCGCGCATCCGACGGCCTCAGCGTTGCCCCTGCTCGATGTCGGTGACGAGCGCGATGCGCCGGAAGCCGGCCTGGTTGAGCCGTCCCATGACGCGCATCACCGTCCCGTAGTCGACCGTGCGGTCGCCGCGCACGAAGACCCTCTCCTCGACGCCTCGTTCGGCGATCGCCGTCAGCTTCGGCACCAGTTCCTCGACCGTGATCTCGGTGTCCTGCAGGAACACCCGCCCCTGGTTGTCCACGCTGACGGTCAACGGTTCCTTCTGGCCCTCCAGCGGCTTGGCCTGGGTCTCGGGCAGATCGATCGGTACGCCGACGGTCAGCAGCGGCGCCGTGACCATGAAAACGATGAGCAGGACGAGCATCACGTCCACGAACGGCGTGACGTTGATCTCGCTCATCGGCCGGTATCGGCGACCGCGCCGGCGACCGGCGCCACCGTTCCCCGCGAGGCTCGCACCCATGGCTCAGCTTCTCTCGTCCAATTGCCGCGAAAGTATGGCGCCGAACTCGTCGGCGAAGCCCTCCAGACGAGCGATCAGCTTGCTGACGTCATTGGAGAACTTGTTGTAGCCGATCACCGCCGGTATCGCCGCCAGCAGACCGAGCGCGGTGGCGAACAGCGCCTCGGCGATGCCCGGCGCGACCACCGCCAGACTGGTCGATTCCGATGCCGCGATCGAGGTGAACGCGTTCATGATCCCCCACACCGTGCCGAACAGGCCGATGAACGGCGCGGCCGAACCGACTGTGGCGAGGAACAGCAGCCGGCTCTCGAGCCGAGTCGACTCGCGCGAGATGGTGACGTCCATCACCTTCTCGATGCGCGACTGCAGGCCGAGCAGCGACAGGGCGCCGGTCTCGTGGCTGCGCTTCCATTCGCGCATCGCGGCGACGAACAGTGCGGCCATCGCGTGGTTGGGACGGGTCGCCAGCGTGCGGTAGAGCTCGTCCAGCGAGTGGCCCGACCAGAACACCTTCTCGAACTGGTCCATCCGAGCCCGCGCCCGACGATAGGCAAAGGTCTTCTCGATGATGATGGCCCAGCACCAGATCGAGGCCATGACCAATCCGATCATTACCAGCTTGACGACGATGTCCGCCTGCAGGAACAGCGACAGCATCGACAATTCGCCCGGCGCATGCAGGCCTGTCGACTCCAGCGGCGTCATTAGCTGACCCTCTTCCGATCCGGTCTCGTGGACATGATCCGCGCCTGCCCGGCCGCGGACGCAGACTCCCTGTCCGGGATGATGCCGGCGGGCAGCTGCGAAAACGTGTTGCAAAGCAACATCTGGTCGCGGCCGAATATGTCAAATCAAGGGCCGGACATCGGCCCGACCCCTCCTACACCAAGCATTCGCTATGGTTAAGGCTCCGTTACGGGCTGTTGTCGGCGACATCCCCGCGGCTCTCGCCGAGCACCCGGCGCAGCTCGGGCGGGATCCGCCTCGCGCGCCCGTCGCGCGTCACCAGTGCCACCTGCACATCGGCTGAGACGAGCAAGGTATCGCCCCGGCGGATCTCCTGGGCGAGGATCATCGAGGCGCCGCGCATCTCCTTCACACGGGTCACCACCTCGACCACGTCGTCGATCCTGGCCGGCCGCTCGAAGGAGATCGTCATGCGCCGGACGGCGAAGGCTACCGGATCCCTGCCCTCGAACAGCTCGGCGTGATCGGCGCCGGACAGCCGCATGAAGTCCGACCTGCCGCGCTCCATGAAGCGGAGGTAGCTGGCGTGGTAGACGACACCGGAGAAGTCGGTGTCCTCGAAATAGACCCGCACCGGCAGGATGTGCCGGCCCTGGACGATGCGGCCCGCAAGGTCGGGCCAGGCTGTGTCGGCAGTGCTGTTCATGGCGCCCTTATGCGACGGGAGCGGGACGCCTGTCGACTGCCCCGTCCAGGCCTTCCTGCGCTGGCGCGCCACCGTCCGGCGCTGCGGTGCGACCGCGGTTGCCGATCACATCCGCGTCCGATCCTCGCGCAGGCTGCCGCCCCTCACGGCTCGGCGTCGTCGGCGAACAGCCCCATCTGCGGGGCGAATTCGCTCGGCACGGCAAGGCCCATGTGGCGGAAGGCATGCGGGGTGAGCAGGCGGCCGCGCGGCGTGCGCTGCACGAAGCCTTGCTGGATCAGATAGGGCTCGATGATCTCCTCAATCGCGTCGCGCGGCTCGGACAGTGCGGCCGCGATCGTCTCGATGCCAACCGGGCCGCCGCCGAACTTCATCGCGATGGTCGACAGATAGCGCCGGTCGAGGCCATCGAGGCCGAGCGCGTCGACCTCGAGCTCGATCAGCGCCCGGTCGGCGATCGCCCGGTCGATCCTGCCACTGCCGACGATCATGGCGAAGTCGCGCACACGCCGCAGCAGACGGCCCGCCACCCGCGGCGTTCCCCGCGCGCGGCGGGCGATCTCCATCGCCCCGTCGTCAGCGATGTCGATGCCGAGCACGCGGGCGCCGCGTCGCACGATCAGTTCCAGTTCCGCCTGATTGTAGAAATCCAGCCGCACCGGAATGCCGAACCGATCACGCAGCGGGGTCGTCAGCAGCCCGGAGCGGGTCGTCGCCCCGATCAGCGTGAATCGGGCGAGATCGATCCTGACCGACCGTGCCGCGGGCCCCTCGCCGATGATGAGATCGAGCTGGAAGTCCTCCATCGCCGGATAGAGGATCTCCTCGACCGCCGGGTTGAGCCGGTGGATCTCGTCGATGAACAGGACATCGCGCTCCTCGAGATTGGTGAGCAGCGCGGCGAGATCGCCTGCCCTCGCGATTACCGGCCCAGAGGTGGCGCGGAAGTTCACGCCGAGTTCGCGCGCGACGATCTGGGCGAGCGTGGTCTTGCCGAGTCCGGGCGGGCCGGCGAACAGCACATGGTCGAGCGCCTCGCCGCGTGCGCGCGCCGCCTCGATGAAGATGCGGAGATTGTGCCGCGCCTGGGCCTGGCCGACGAAACTGTCGAGCGTCTGCGGCCGGAGCGAGGCATCTGCCTCATCCTCGATCCGCTCTCCCGCATCGATCAGGCGATCGCTCACCGCGCCAGTTCCTTCAGCCCGAGCCGGATCAGCGTTTCGGCGGTGGCGTCCGCGCCGGCCGTCTTAAGCGCGATGGCGACGGCCGCGCCCGCCTGCGCCTGACCATAACCGAGATTGACAAGCGCCGACACCGCGTCGCGCGATGCGCTGGGCAGGCGCTGGTCGCCGATCTCGTTGGCAACCTTCGCGAACGCGGCATCGAAGCCGCCGACTGTCGGCGCCTTGTCGCGCAGTTCCGTGATGATGCGACCCGCCACCTTCGGCCCGACGCCGGGGGCGCGGGCGATCATCGCCTTGTCCTGCATGGCGATGGCATTGCCGAGATCCGCGACCGACAGCGTTCCGAGCACTGCCAGCGCCACCCGCGACCCGACTCCCTGCACGGTGATCAGCAGCCGGAACCACTGCCGCTCCGCCTCGCTCAGGAAGCCGTAGAGGCGGATGTGATCCTCGCGGATGAAGGTCTCGATGAACAGCGTGGCCGCCTCGCCGGGATGAAGCGCGGCGAGCGTGCGCGTCGAGCAGGTCGTCACGTAGCCGACCCCACCGACATCAATGATCGCCCAGTCCTCGCCGAGCGAGTCGACGGTGCCCTTCAGCTTGCCGATCACCGTCGCGCTCGCATGGACGAGGACTCGTCTCCGGATGTCGTCGGGGCTTCGTCGGCCGGCCTGTTCATCATGATGGCTGTCGGGCTCTCCGTCACGGTGACGTCAACTCCGATGCCGGACGTGAACCCGCAGCCGGCGCGCACGCATTCCGGGATCGTCACACGGCCTATTGTCGACACTTGCATGGCTACAATTCCCTGCAGGGATTCCTAGGCGCGATGGCGTGAACAAGTCAAGAACATCTCATCCGGCCAGCGCCTTGGCCAGCACCCTTGACGCCCGGTGATGAGCGTGTGTGACGGCGATCGCGAGCGCGTCGGCCGCGTCGTCGCTATCGACCCGCGCCTTCGGCAGGAGAACCTGGATCATCATCCGGATCTGCTTCTTGTCGCCGTGGCCGGTGCCGATCACCGTCTTCTTGACGAGGTTCGGTGCGTATTCTGCGACCGGGAGTCCGCGCGAGGCCGGAACCAGCAGGGCGATGCCGCGCGCCTGGCCGAGCTTCAGGGTTGCGGCGGCGTCGCGGTTGACGAAGGTCTGCTCGACGGCGGCCTCATGCGGCGCCTGCGCGTCGAGGACCGCACACAGCCCCGCATGGATCTGCAGCAGCCGCTCGGCGAGGCCGAGCCGCTCGTCGGAGGTCACGCACCCGGCGCCGACGAAGGCCAGCGCATTTCCTGTCAGGTCGAGTACGCCCCAGCCGGTGCGTCGCAGGCCGGGGTCGATGCCGATGATGCGAATCGTGGACGCTGCCATGCGCCGATCTAGCCCCATGCATGCCGGCAAGACCAGCGCGGCAGGCGCTCGGATGCGCTATGCTGGCGCCTCACCTGATCCGTGCTCCGCGCTATCCGCATGCTTCCTGATTCCGCAACCCTGGTGGCGATCGTGGCGGTCGCACTGGCCGGCTTCGTCGGCGGCTTCGCCGGCTTCGGTGGCGCGATGATCTTCATGCCGGTGGCGAGTGCGCTGATCGAACCGCGTGTGGCCGCCGCCTCATTCCTGGTGACCAGCACCGTACTTATGATGCCGCTGGTCTGGAGCGCGATGCGCATCTGCGCATGGCGCACCGTACTGCCCGCCTCGATCGGCGCGACGCTTACCGTACCGCTGGGGGCGGCGGTGCTGGCGATCGGCGACCCGGTGGCCATCCGCTGGGCGATCAGCGCGGTAGTGCTCGGACTTCTCGCGCTGATGATGTCCGGCTGGCGCTATGCCGGTCAGCCCGGACCGGTGGTCGCGACCGGCGTCGGCGGCGTTTCGGGGCTGCTCGGTGGCCTCGCCCAGATCGCCGGGCCGCCGGTCATCGTGTTCTGGATGAGCGGCCCCAACACGTCGGTCACGGTGCGCGCCAACCTGATCAGCTTCTTCACAATCGTCAGCGCCTCCTCGTTCGCAGCCTATGCCTGGAACGGCTTCTTCACGGTCGAGGCGATGCGCCAGACGCTGATGCTGGCCCCGGCCTACGGCATCGCGCTGTTCCTCGGGGCTCGGATGTTCCGGCGGGCGAGCGAGCGCGGCTATCGCAGGCTCGCCTATGCGATCATTGCCACGGCCGCGGTCAGCAGCCTGCCTTTGCTCGACGGCCTGCTGCGCTAGATGTTCGGAGTCTCCAGGTCGTGCAGCTTCTCCGGAGCAGGTGCACGGCGTGTCGAACCTTGACAACAAGGTATCGCGCCGGGCACTGCAGGTGCGTCGGACCTGCCGTCCGGACTGGGGGCGAGGGGGCGTTAACCACGTTTCGGAACGAGCGGTTAAGGAAAACCGCCTAGGTAAACCGTACGTGTATCCGGTCCAGTCGAGGGAGTTTGCCGGAATGTCAAGTTTCATGGTGATGGGCCGGGGCGTGCGCCTGATGGCCTTGCTTGTCCTGGCGCTTGTGGTTGCGGCCTGCGCCCAGAAGCAGCAGCAGCCGGGGGTCGGTAACGTTACCCCGGGCAGCGCGCAGGATTTCGTCGTCAATGTCGGCGACCGCGTGTTCTTCGAGACGGACTCCGTCACGCTGACCGCCCAGGCGCAGGACACGCTCCGCCGTCAGGCGCAATGGTTGGCGCTGTATCCATCCTATACGATCACCGTGGAAGGTCATGCCGACGAGCGAGGCACGCGCGAATACAATCTGGCACTCAGCGCCCGGCGCGCGCAGGTGGCGCGCGACTTCCTGGTCGCCCAGGGCGTCCAGCCGATGCGCATCCGCACCGTCTCCTACGGCAAGGAGCGGCCGGTCGCTGTCTGCGACAACGAATCCTGCTGGTCGCAGAATCGTCGCGCCGTCACGGTGGTCAACAACGCGCCGGGGAGCTGATCGGCGCGCTGGCGCGGCGGCCCGGCGCTGCCTCGTGACGGATGGTCGGCCCGCCCCTGGTGGCGGGCCGAATTCCTTGCGGATGCGCCAAACTTTGGTCCCAGTTGCGGCTATGGTATCGGCCGATTTCAGCAACATCCGACCCGGACCGGTCCGATCACCATGTCGTTCATCCTTTCCGACCGCCTGACCTGTGCGGCGGCAGTAGCGCTCGCGATGATCGCCTTGCCGCCCGCTGCGCTCGCCCAATCCGGCTACGATCCGGCGAGCGCCGCCAACATGTCGCTCAGGATCACCACGCTCGAGGACCAGATCCGCCAGCTCAACGGGCAGGTCGAGCAGCTCACCTTCCAGCTCCGGCAGATGCAGGACATGATGCGGCGGATGTCGGAGGACACCGAGTACCGGTTCCAGGAAATGGGCCATGGCGGCGTTCCGGCGAACGCACCGTCGGTCGCCGGCCAGCCGCATGTCATGCAGTATCCGCAGCAGCCGTCCGGCCAGCCGCAGATGCTCGGTCAGGGACTTGGGCAGGCGCCGACGGGTGCTCCGGTCCAGGGCGCGGGACAGCCGCTCGACCTGTCGCAGGCGCTCGGTCAGCCGGGCACGCTCGGGCTCGGCCAGCCCGGCCAGCAGGGCCAGATCCTCGGCGCGCCGCCACAGCCGCTCGGTGCACAGCTCGTCGCAGCTCCGACCGACAGCCCGAAGGACGCCTACGATCTGTCCTATGGCTATATCCTGCGCGGTGAGTTCGACTTGGCCGAGGCGAGCTTCCGTGACTTCCTGACACGCTTCCCGGGCGACGAACTGGCCGGGAATGCCCAGTACTGGCTGGGCGAGTCGCTCTACGCGCGCGGCAACTATCGCGATGCGGCGGACGCGTTCCTGAAGGGCTTCAACAACTATCCCGATAGCGCCAAGGCGCCCGACAGCCTCTACAAGCTCGGCATGTCGCTGAAGGAACTCGGCCAGACCGATGCGGCCTGCTCCACCTTCGCCGAGCTGCCGCGTCGCTATCCTCGGGCGCCGCAGGCGGTGCAGGAGCGCGCCCGCAGCGAAATGCAGAAAAGTGGCTGCTGAACCCGGATCCGATGGCTTCCGGCGGGACTTCAGTCCGATCTGTCCGGCCGAGGCGGAACAACTGCTCGCGCCGCTCGCCGAACTGCCGGCGCTGGCGCTCGCCGTGTCCGGTGGCCCCGACAGCCTGGCGTTGATGCGGCTCGTCGCGGGCTGGCGGGCCGGCCGCGCGAAGCCTCGGGTTCTGGTGCTTACCGTCGATCATGGTCTCAGGGCGGAGTCGCGCGCCGAGGCCGAGCGGGTCCAGCTGATGGCGCAGGCGGCAGGGCTGCGCCACGAAATCCTGACCTGGGAGGGCGATAGGCCGCGTCGCGACATCCAGTCGGCGGCCCGTGCGGCAAGATATCGGCTGATGGCCGAACGATGCCATCAGCTCGGGATCGGCGATCTGGCGACGGCCCATCATCTCGACGATCAGGCCGAGACGCTGCTGCTGCGGCTCGCCAGGGGCTCCGGCGTCGACGGACTCGCCGCCATGGCCTTCCGCTCGATTCGCGAGGGACTGACGATTCACCGGCCGCTGCTCGATGTGCCCAAGTCGCGCCTCGTCGCGACGCTCGCGGCAGCTGGCGTCGCCTGGAGCGAGGATCCGTCCAACACCGATCCCGCCTTTGCGCGGGCGCGGTTGCGCGCGCTGGCGCCGGCGCTCGCCGCCGAGGGCCTGACCCCACGCCGTCTCGCCGACACCGCCCGGCGGATGCGCCGGGCCCGCGAAGCCCTTGAATCGGCAGCCGCCGCGCTGACCAGGGAATCTGTCAGCGTCGATCGGGCAGGCTTCTGCCGGATCGTCGTGGACCGGCTCGGCGCAGCGCCGGAGGAGATCGCGCTGCGGGTGCTCGCGCGGTTGGTGATGGCGATCGGCGGTGCCGACTATCCGCCGCGGCTCGATCGGCTCGAGCGGCTGCATGGCTGGCTTGCGGCGGGCGGCGCGCAGCGAGGCGCGACGCTCGCCGGCTGCCGATTCGTGCGCGCGGGGGCGCATGTGCTGGTGATGCGCGAGGAAGGGCGCACGGGGCTGCCAGAGGTGGCGCTCGGACAGGCGGCCGCACTTGTCTGGGACCGTCGGTTCCGGATCGCTGCGTCAAGTTGCCCCGTACCGGTGACATCGGTGCTGGTGAAGCCGCTCGGCCGCGCCGGCCTGGCGGTGCTGAAGGCGGAGGGCCTCATGCGCCCGATCCCGGCGCTTGCCGCCCGAACGACACCAGCGCTCTACGACGGAGAGCGGCTCGTCGCCGCGCCGCTGGCGGCAACCGGTGGCCCCTTTGCGCCGGCCTGGCTCGAGGTCTCCTTCCTTGGCGCGACGCGGTTTGCCGGGGGAGGGCATTGAGCAGCAGAGGCAACCCAGCCGGGACACGGAGCGTTTACGCCTCGCTGCGATAAAGTGACGTGGCTCATTGGCAAGGTTGCCGCAGCTGCCTATCTTAACAGTCGAAACGTCCCGGCGGACCAGGTCCGCCCGGCCGCTCCGAGGCCTCACCGGTCAGTCAGGACACGAATGAACGCCAATTTCCGGAACTTCGCCCTGTGGGTGATCATCGGTCTCCTGTTGATCGCCCTGTTCAACCTGTTCCAGAGCCCGAGCCAGCGCGCGGCAACGAACGAGATCAGCTATTCGCAGCTGCTGTCCGAGGTCGATCAGGGGCGGGTGCGGTCCGTTACCATCGCCGGGCCGCAGGTCAGCGGCGTCTTCAACGATGGCCGCACCTTCCAGACCTATCTGCCCGACGATCCCAACTTCATAACCCGGCTCGAGGACAAGGGCGTGGCGATCAGCGCCAGGCCGCCGACCGACGACGTGCCCTCGCTCTTGGGCGTGTTCGTCTCGTGGTTCCCGATGCTGCTGCTGATCGCGGTGTGGATCTTCTTCATGCGGCAGATGCAGGGCGCCGGCGGCAAGGCGATGGGATTCGGCAAGTCCAAGGCGAAGCTGCTGACCGAAGCGCACGGGCGCGTCACCTTCGAGGACGTCGCCGGTGTCGACGAGGCCAAGGAAGATCTCGAGGAGATCGTCGAGTTCCTGCGCGATCCGCAGAAGTTCCAGCGGCTCGGCGGCCGAATCCCGCGCGGCGTCCTGCTCGTCGGACCTCCCGGTACCGGCAAGACGCTGCTTGCCCGCGCCATCGCCGGCGAGGCGAACGTGCCGTTCTTCACCATCTCCGGCTCTGACTTTGTCGAGATGTTCGTCGGCGTCGGCGCCAGCCGTGTGCGCGACATGTTCGAGCAGGCCAAGAAGAACGCGCCCTGCATCATCTTCATCGACGAGATCGACGCCGTCGGCCGCCATCGCGGCGCGGGGCTCGGCGGCGGCAACGACGAGCGCGAGCAGACGCTGAACCAGCTGCTTGTCGAGATGGACGGTTTCGAGGCGAACGAGGGGATCATCCTGATCGCCGCGACGAACCGGCCGGACGTGCTCGATCCGGCGCTGCTGCGGCCGGGCCGCTTCGACCGCCAGGTTGTGGTGCCCAACCCCGACGTCATCGGTCGCGAGAAGATCCTCAAGGTGCATATCCGCAAGGTCCCGACCGCACCGGATGTCGACATAAAGGTGATCGCGCGCGGCACCCCCGGCTTTTCCGGTGCCGACCTTGCCAATCTGGTCAATGAGGCGGCGCTGCTGGCCGCCCGCCGCTCGAAGCGGCTGGTGACGGCTGCCGAATTCGAGGATGCCAAGGACAAGGTGATGATGGGCGCCGAGCGCCGGACCCTGGTGATGAGCGAGGAGGAGAAGCGCCTCACCGCCTACCACGAGGCCGGCCACGCGCTGGTCGCGCTGCACATGCCGGCCTCCGATCCGATCCACAAGGCGACGATCATTCCGCGCGGCCGCGCGCTCGGCATGGTGATGCGGCTGCCGGAGCGCGACCAGGTGTCGCTGACCCGGGCCAAGTGCTACGCCGATCTCGCCGTGGCAATGGGCGGCCGCGTCGCCGAGGAACTGATCTTCGGCCACGATAAGGTCACCTCGGGCGCTTCCGCCGACATCCGCATGGCGACCAAGCTCGCCCGGGCAATGGCGACCCAGTTCGGCATGTCCGACAAGCTCGGGCCGCTGATGTATGGCGAGAACGAGGAAGAAGTGTTCCTCGGCCATTCGATTGCCCGCCAGCAGCACGTCTCAGACGAGACTCAGAAGCTGGTCGATCAGGAGATCAGGAACTTCGTCAACACGGGCTACGAGACTGCGAAGAAGGTGCTGACCGAGAATCTCGAGGATCTGCACACGATCGCCAACGGCCTGCTGGAATACGAGACGCTGTCGGGCGAGGAGATCCGCAACCTGCTCGACGGCAAGCCGCCGATCCGCGATGCCGAGGTCGACACCGGGTCGCGGCCAAAGGCCTCCGCGGTGCCGACCGCCGGCAAGCCGAAGCGCTCCGGCGGCGAGTCGGAGGCGGGCGGCATGGAACCGCAGCCACAGGCCTGAGGCGGACGCCGGGATCACCGCCGGAGGCGGTTCGCACCGGACCGAAGCGATCCGACGCCGGCGTCTCGTCTGGCTGCGATCAAACCGGTGAACCGGACTCCATGTCACCAGATCACGCTTCAGGGACGGCCCGTTCGGGGGCCGTTCGCCTGTTGCGGGGCGGCGTCAGCCGTCTCAGCCGATCTCGAGGTAGGTCTGCCGGGTTCTCGCGTTGATGAGGAGGCTGCTGCCGCTGCGGCGGTCGGCGCCCAGATAGGTTGCCATTGCGCCGCGGCGCCGGTCCGGGCCGAAATAGGACGGGGTTGCAACGAAGCCGCGGCGGTCGAAGACGATGCTTTCGATGCGCTGGTAGAGGGCCTTGGCACTGAACGGGAAGGCGAGGAACTCGTCGATGCCGGTGTCGCGGGCACGCAGCACACGCTCGCGGGTGACGTTCGCCATGACGATGATCATCGGCAGGAACGGATCTGGGAAGGAATGGCGGTTGCGCACCGCCGCGGCCAGCGCCAGCGAGGACGACAGGCGACCGATCGCGTTGATGATGAGGATGTCGGGCTGGCTGGCGGACAGCTGCGCCAGCGTCATCGGATCGCAGGCCTCGCCCACGATGCCCATGCGGCGCATCTCCCATATCGCCAGCACGTCGCGCAGTAGCGGCGCGATCGAGGGATAGCTGTCGACGAGGCCGATCGAGGTGTTCCTGAGTTCGGCCAGCGGTCGCAGCGGGGCGGTCTTGCGATCGAACACGACGTTTCCCGCGAGCCGACAGCCCCGGAGCGCTGATCCGGGGATGCCGATGTGACCCGATACGGCGCCAGACTAGCCATGTCAGCATAAGCGGGCTTTTCGCGCGCCGTTGCAATTTGCAGAAAGCTCGATGGATCGGCCACCACCTGTTCCCGGTCGCCCCCTTGGCGTTCATGCCGCCGCGCGGCAATGCCGGCGCCTGGCGGTAGACTTTCCTCCGGATCCGGGACTGCAACATTCGCTCATCAATTTTGAACCTTTCTGCCGTAGGGTGCGGCCATAATGCCGCCCGGATCGACGCCGCCAGTGCCGCACGGCCCGAGGCGTCGAGTCGCTGCGGGCCGTCGTGGAGGTCTCGTGAGACGGGGAGTGCGCCGATGAGCAACAGCTATTTCGGGACCGACGGGATTCGCGGCCTCGCGAACCGCTATCCGATCACGCCGGAGATCGCGCTCAAGGCCGGTATGGCCGCCGGTATCGCCTTCCGGCGCGGCACCCACCGGCACCGGGTGGTGATCGGCAAGGACACGCGCCTGTCGGGCTACATGATCGAATCCGCGCTGGTCGCCGGTTTCACGTCGGTCGGGATGGACGTGTTCCTGCTGGGGCCGATGCCGACGCCGGCGGTCGCGATGCTGACCCGGTCGCTGCGGGCCGATCTCGGCGTGATGATCTCGGCCTCGCACAACCCCTATCATGACAACGGCATCAAGCTGTTCGACCCGGAAGGCTACAAGCTGTCGAACGGCACGGAGGATCAGATCGAGACCCTTATCGACTCCGACATGAGCGAATACCTTGCCGCCTCCGCCGCACTGGGGAGGGCCAAGCGGATCGAGGGTGCACACGCCCGATACATCGAGTTTGCCAAGCGCACGCTGCCGCGCGACCTGCGGCTCGACGGGCTCAGGGTGGCGCTGGATTGTGCCAACGGCGCCGCCTACAAGGTCGCCCCCGACGCGCTGTGGGAGCTGGGCGCCGAGGTGGTGACGCTCGGCGTGGAGCCGAACGGCTTCAACATCAACAAGGGTTGCGGCTCGACCGCACCCGACGCGCTGTGTCGCAAGGTGCACGAGGTGCGTGCTGACATCGGCATTGCGCTCGACGGCGATGCCGACCGCGTCATCATCGTCGACGAGCGCGGACGGATCGTCGACGGTGACCAGCTGATGGCTGTTGTCGCGCAGTCGTGGCACGAGGACGGCCGGCTGTCGAAGCCGGGCATCGTTGCCACGGTGATGTCGAACCTGGGTCTCGAACGGTATCTCGGCTCGATCGGCCTCGAGCTGGTGCGCACGCCGGTCGGCGACCGCAACGTGCTCGAGGCGATGCGCGATCAGGGGTTCAACGTCGGCGGCGAGCAGTCCGGCCACATCATCCTGTCGGATTTCACCACGACCGGCGACGGGCTGGTGGCGGCGCTGCAGCTCCTCGCCGTGGTTGCCAGGTCGGGCAAGCCGGTCAGCGAGGTCTGCCACCGCTTCGAACCGTTGCCACAGGTGCTGCGCAATGTGCGGTACCGTGGCGGCCGGCCGCTGGAGTCGAAAGACGTGCTTGCGGCGATCGAGGAGGCCAGGGATCGGCTGGCCGGTGCCGGACGTCTCGTCATCCGTCCCTCCGGCACCGAGCCGGTGATCCGCGTCATGGCCGAGGGCGAGGATCAGCGGCTGGTCGAGGCGGTCGTCGGCGACATCGTCGAGGCGCTGCAGGGCGCGGCGTAGGGTTCCCCTACAGCGCCCGGACCAGCGCGTCGAAGAAGCGCTCGACGTCCTCGTCGTCATTGTAGAGGTGCGGCGTGACGCGGATCGAATCGCCGCGGACGCTGACGAAGACCTGCTGCGCCGCGAGCTTCGCCAGCAGGCCTTCGGGCACGCCGCCGGGTCGCCTGATCCCCAGGAAGTGTCCGGCGCGGCAGTCGTCGGGAAGCGCGGTGAAGCCGAGGCCGGCGGCGCGCGCGGCGATCGTACGGTTGCGCGCGGCCAGCGTCGCGGCGATGCGCCGCACGTCCCAGCCGAGGATCTGCTCGAGCGCGGCGACCGCGACCGGCATCAGGTGGAAGGACGATCGCTCGCCCATGTCGTAGCGGCGCGCGCCGGGCTGATAGTCGTCGGCATACTCGACGAGGCGGGCGAAATCCTCAGAGCCGGTCCGGATGATCCAGTTCTCCTCGATCGGCCTGCCATTCTGCCGGTGCGGCGCGGCGTAGAGGAAGCCCAGTGAATAGGGGCCGAGCAGCCACTTGTAGGCCGCCGCGACCATGAAGTCGGGCTGCACCGCTGCCACATCGAAAGCCAGGGCGCCGGCGGACTGGGTGAGGTCGAGCACCAGGGCGGCGCCGTGGGCGCGGGCCAAGGCGCCGACGCGCACCAGATCGACGAGCGAGCCGTCTGTCCACAGGCAATGGGGCAGTGCAAGGATTGCCGTCTGCCCGCCGATCGCTGCCGCGATCGCCGATGTCCAGTCGATACCCGGACCGGCCACGGCTTCCGCACGCCGGACGATGCGCAGGCTCGCCCCGCTGTCGGCCGCCTTGCGCTGCCAGGCGTAGACGTTGGACGGGAACTGGTCCTCCAGCACGACAATCTCCTGACCCGGTTCGACGCGCAGATTCGCGGCCGCGACGGCGATGCCGTAGGAGGCGGACGGGACGATCGCGATGTCGCCCGGTGAGGCGCCGACAAGGCGCGCGAACAGGGCGCGGGCGCGCTCGGAGTCGGAGAAGAAGTCGCGCGGCGTCAGCTGCCACGGCCGTGCCTTGCGACGAAGGCCGGCCTCGCCGGCGGCGACAGCGGCAGTCATCAGCGGCGACATGTAGGCGCAATTCAGCCAGGCAATTTGGCGCGGCAGGTCGAACAGGCTGCGCTGGCAGTCGATCGGGGAGGGGGCGGTCATCCGGGTATCCAGTGCGGTGTGTCCGGCAGGTCTGGATCGTGAGACTGTGCCGAAGCGGGACTCAGCGATCACAAATGGTTACCGGGACTGGTTAAGCGACGTGGTTAAGCCGCATTTAACGATTCGCCCGGCATTCTCCCGACGAGCCTAGTCATCATCGCGTCGTTGTCACGCGGCGGCGCCAGTTCGGGAGCTATCGACCCATGCGCGCAGTTCGTCCTCTGATCCTCGGCCTTTCTGCCACAACGCTGCTCGGTGGTGCGTCCGCCCTGGCCGCCGACATGCCGGCCCCCTATTTCGAGCCGCTGCCGGAGGCGGTGGTCGGCGGCTGGTACCTGCGCGGCTATATCGGCATGACCAACCAGTCGGTCGACAAGATCGACAATGTTCTGTTCGCCGCGCCAGCGGTGTTCCAGTTCCTCGATTCCGGCGGCTTCGATTCCTCGCCGTTGTTCGGCGCCGGTGTGGGCTACCGGTTCAACGACTGGATCCGCGTCGACGTCACCGGCGAGTATCGCGGCAAGGCCGCTTTCCGCGCGCTCGACCGCTATGACATCACCGGCGACGGCATCTGGGACGGCACCAACGACTACAGCGCCTCGAAGAGCGAGTGGCTGTTCCTGGCCAACGCCTATGTCGATCTCGGCACCTGGTACGGCATCACGCCCTATGTCGGCGCCGGCATCGGCACCTCGCGCAACACGATCAGCCACTTCCAGGACGTCAATGTACCCAACAACGCGGTTGCCTATGCCGGTGACAGTTCCAAGTGGGACTTCGCCTGGGCGCTGCACGCGGGCGTCGGCTACGAGGTGACGCCCGCCTTCACCGTCGATCTCGGCTATCGCTACATCAATCTCGGCGACGCCCAGAGCGGCGACCTGATCGCCTCCGACGGTACCAACGTCATCTACAATCCGATGTATTTCAAGGACATCACCTCGCACGACGTCTATCTGGGCGTGCGCTACGCGTTCAACTGAGTCAGGGGCAACCGAGGCAGGGGCCGGCCGGCGGCCGCTTCGTCTTTCGCTCGGATGGTGCGAGGGCGAAGTCCGCCCCTCCGGGGCGCGCCGCGGCGTCGCGGCGCGGTGCTGTCAGGGGCATTGTCCTCGCCATCCCACCCTCTTCATGCCCGGGCCTGTCCCGGGCATCTCCTGCCCCGCCGCGAGATTGCCGGGTCGAGCCCGGCAATGACGTTAAGGGGGAGACGACGTGCCCGATCGGGGGCGACGTCGGAGCGGAGGCGGCGACGTGCCCGATCCAGGAGCCGCTGCGGGGCGCATTGGCGCTGAACCTGCGGGAACTCCGGCCGGAGGCGGCAGCGCCGGCGGGCCTCAACCGGCCGGCATCTTCTCGAACGTCGCCAGTGAGGGATCCAGCCGGTCCCATGCGTGTGCGCGCATGCCGTAGGTGACCACCTGCGGTTTGAACATGGCCGGGTCGTCGAGGCTCGAGGCGTGGACCGTGAACAGGTCCGGCATCGCGGCGAAGGTCAGGTAGACCGGCGTGCCGCAGGTCGGGCAGAAGGCATGGGACTTGACGTTGCCGCTGTCGGCGATGATGTCCCAGGTCTTCGCCTCGCCCGTGAGCGTCACGTCGGCGCGCCGCGGGAAGGTCAGGTAGGATCCATGGCCCGTGCCGCTTCGCTTCTGGCAGTCGAGGCACTGGCAGTGGTTCTCGAAGATCGGTTCGCTGCGGGTCTCGTAGCGGATCGCGCCGCAGGCGCATGCGCCGCTGTAGAGCTTGGTCATCGTTGTGCTCCGTCGGTTCGTGTCGCGGTTCCTGCCTGGCTCAACCCGTCTTCGGCTTGGCGAAGACGTCGAGGCCGCGGCCGGTCTCCAGGAAGGACTTGAGGCTGGAGAGGACCACCGGCCAGCCTCTGGAGATGCCGCTCGCCATGGCGCTTCCGGCCTCGAGTTCATCGTGGCTGACGGTCAGGCGGACCATGTCCTCGTAGGCCTCGATCGCGAACGTCACCCGGCTGTGGGCGGCCGGGTCGTCGGCCTCAGCCGGGCTTGCCCAGCTGATGACGAGACGGGTCGGCGGAGAGGTCTCGATGACATTGCCGACGAGCTGGACCGTGCGCTCGTCGTTGGCGCGGACGTGCTGCCACGTCGATCCGGGTTTCCAGTCGGAGACGTTCTCGTGGCCCCAGTAGCGCCTGGCGAGATCGGGTCTGGTGATTGCCTCGAAGACTTTCTCGGGTGTCGAGGCGATGTAGGTCACGTAGACGAAGCTGGTGGTCGACTTGGTCATTGCTTGTCTCCTTCGAGGTCCTTCTTGAGGTCATGCAGCAGGCCGAGCCGCTGATGTTCGAACTTGCGCACCCACCGCTCGTAGACCTCGTGAAGCGGGACCGGGTTGATGAAATGCAACTTCTCGCGACCGCGCCTGACGGTGCTCACCAGGTTGGCCGTCTCCAGGATGCCGAGGTGCTGGGTGACAGACTGGCGGGCCATCTCCAGGTTCTCGCAGAGCTGCCCGAGCGTCTGGCCGTTCCGCTCGTACAGTAGGTCGAGCAGCTTCCTGCGCGTCGGGTCGGCCAGCGCCTTGAATATCCTGTCGTCGTCCATCGGGCTCGTTCGCATGCTCGTGGTCTAGATATGCAGGCAAATACCTGCATGTCAAGCGCAGGCGTTTGCCTGCATGTCGGCGGTGCTTCCGCCCGCTTCGCAGCGACGGTAGCAATAGGAGCCTTCGGAGGCGGGGGTGGAGGCGAACCATGGAGCAGTCCCGCGCCGAAACGGAGGAGGCAGGCATGTCGACGACATCCGACAATCGCTCCACCATCACTGTCTTCGAGCGGTCACCCGATCGCGGTCGGGGCTTGGCGCGCGACATGCGGGTCCGCTGGGTGCTCGAGGAGGTGGGGCAGCCTTACGATGTCCAGCCTGTTTCGTTCAGCCAGATGAGGGAACCCGCCTATCGGGCGCTGCAACCCTTCGGACAGATCCCGACCTACCAGGACGGCGATCTGGTCCTGTTCGAGTCGGGCGCGATCGTTCTGCATATCGCGGAACGGCATGTCGGGCTGCTGCCGGGAGATGCGAGCGCACGGTCACGCGCGATCGTGTGGATGTTCGCGGCGCTCAGCACGGTGGAACCGCCGATCGTCGATCGCGAGATGATCGGGTACTTCGAGCGCGAGGAGGGCGGGAACGCGAGGCGCATCGCGCTCGCCGACGATCGGGTCCGCCTGCGCCTGGGCGATCTCTCCCGCAGGCTGGGCGATACCGCCTGGCTCGATGGCGCGTTCAGCGCCGGCGACCTGATGATGGTCGACGTGCTGCGCAGGCTCGGCGGATCAGACCTGCTGGGCGAGTTCCCCAACCTCACCGCCTATGTCGCCCGTGGTGAGGCGCGACCCGCATTCGGGCGCGCCTTCGAGGCACAACGCGCGCTCTTCATCGCCGCCTCGCCGGGCGGGTGAAAGCCTGTCGCGGACCTGACCTGGCCATCAGTCCAAGCGATGCAGGTCGTGGCCGGCCGGGTAGGGCGCGGCGATGCCGCCGTGCGGAGCGTTGCGCCGCGATGTTGCGCCTGCGCAACGGCCGGTGGCGGATCGCAAGCATCCGGGCGGTAACAGGTAAATATTCGTGGTTAAGGAACGTGGTTAAGCGACGTTTAACGAATGGCTCCGCATAGTCCGTCCCGAACGTAATCGCCTGCTGCGTGAGTCTCTCCGGCGGGCAGTCTTCGGAGCACGGCCATGGACTATCCGAAAATCCTCCTGGGCGCCGCCGTGGTGGCGCTGACCGTGACCGCCGGCAGCGCGCGGGCGGCAGACATGTTCGAGCCGCCGATGATCGAGCCGCTTATGCCGGTGGAATACGGCTCCAACTGGTACCTGCGCGGCGACATCGGCTACAAGGCCTATACCGACCCCTCGGGCAGCTATTCGTCGCTCGGAACCGGGCTCATCGGCTTCTACGACACCAGCCTCGACGACAGCTGGCTGATCGGCGCGGGCTTCGGCTACCGGTTCAACCCGTGGTTCCGTACGGACCTCACCGTCGACTACGAGTTCCCGTCCGACTTCACCGGCAAGGCGCCGTGCTTCGTCTGCGGATTCCCGGGCTATTCCACCGAGTCCGCCAAGATCTCGGCCTGGACGGTGCTCGCCAATGCCTATCTCGATCTCGGCACCTGGCAGGGCATCACTCCCTATGTCGGCGCCGGCATCGGCGGATCCTACGTCAAGGTGGCCGACTATGTCGGGCTCAATCCGCCACTCGTGTTCCCGATCGCGACCATGGGCGCGACGGAATCGAAGTGGAACCTCGCCTGGGCGGCGATGGCGGGCGTCAGCTATGACGTCACCCCGAACTGGACGCTCGATCTCAACTACCGCTACCTGTCGCTCGGCGATGTCCAGACCACCGATCAGGTCGGCGGCCTGATCGACATCAAGGACATCGCCGCGCACGAAGTGCGCCTGGGTGTGCGGTTCTGGATCGACTGAGGCGGCGCCGCGCCGCGATCTGCGGGGGACGGCCGCTGGCGGTGGCGGCCTGAACCGCATCCGAATCTCCGCGCAAAGGCCTTGCCATCCCGACGGGCTGGTCGTGGCCAGCCGTGACGGAAGCCGTACGCCGGTGCGGTCTGGTTCGCACCTGCCGTGGGGTGTCTGCTGACGCGCCGCACCGACAACGCGCTCCGCGCCGACGACACCGACATCCGTCTCCGGCCGGGTGACGCCATTGCATTGCGGCGATCGGCATCCCACCTCTTGCGCTACCCGGCCGCGGACGGTTCTCCTCCAGCCTTCGCTCGAGTTCCGATCATGTTCTGCCTGCGAGATTCCGTCCCTTGATTCTCAGCATCCTTCTCCTGGCCGGTGGCCTCGTACTGCTGTTCGCCGGCGGTGAACTTCTCGTGCGCGGATCGGTCCGTCTGGCCGTCGGTCTTGGCATCTCGCCATTGGTCATCGGTCTCACCGTGGTCGGCTTCGGGACCTCGACCCCGGAACTGGTGACCTCCGTGCAGGCGGCGCTGCGGGATACCCCGGGCATCGCGATCGGCAACATCGTTGGTTCGAACATCGCCAACATCCTGCTGATCGTCGGACTGTCGTCCCTCGTCTATCCGATCGCGATCGATTCGCGCGGCCTCAAGCGCGACGGCGCGATCATGCTGGCGGTCGCCGTCGTGTTCGCGGTGCTGTCGGCGGTCATGCCGCTTGGCAGGGGCATCGGGCTGGCGCTTCTCGCGGCCCTCGTCGTCTATGTGGCCGTCATCGTGCGTATCGAGATGAGGGACGCGCGGAGCGAGCACGGGGCGATCTTCGACAAGGCGCGGGCGCTCGAGGAAGTCGATCCCGAGCTCGATCCCGAACGGCCGCAGCCGCATTCCCCGCTGGTCTCGCTCGGCCTGTGCCTGATCGGACTCGCGCTTCTCGTCGCAGGCGGGCATCTGCTGGTTGACGGCGCTGTCGACCTGGCGCGCGGGCTCGGGATATCGGAAACGGTGATCGGGCTGACGATCGTTGCGGTGGGAACCTCGCTGCCGGAGCTCGTCACCTCGCTGGTGGCGGCGTTCCGCAGGGAGGCGGATGTCGCGTTCGGCAACATCGTCGGGTCCAACATCTACAACATTCTCGGGATCGGCGGTGCCACTGCCGCCATCTCGCCTCTCACGGTGCCGCAGGACATCGTGACGTTTGACAATATCGCGATGACTGCCGTCAGCGCCGTCCTGCTGCTGGTCGCCTGGACGGGCATGCGCATCAGCCGCGTCGAGGGAGCGGCCCTGCTGGCCGCCTATGCAGGCTACGTCTATCTGATCTGGCCCTGATCGGGTACGCCGGTTGCCATCTCGTCCGGGAGGGCGCGCATGGTGACACGACGGGCATCGGTCGGCCCCCGCGCCCGGCCCATCGGTGCGCGGCCCGCCGCGACCGTCTAGGATATTGGCTCTGTGTCCGCCTGCACCATGCGGCGTGCGCCACGCCGGCGATGCCGGCCGTCCTGCCGGGGGCGCATCGAACGACAAGAACTTGCGCGGTCTCCACGTTTTCGCTAAGCCCGTTCGTGGGACACCCCTCCCCAACGAGGGGCTTCTATCTGGAAGGGTAGGCTGATGACCACACCGCAGAAGCCGGCCGCGCGGCCGGTCACTCCCCATTTCTCCTCTGGTCCCTGCGCGAAGCGGCCCGGCTGGTCGCCCGACGTGCTGGCGGCTGCGCTGGTCGGGCGGTCGCACCGCTCGAAGCCCAGCAAGGCCCGCCTCCAGGCTGCGATCGACCTGACGCGCGAGATCCTCGAGGTTCCCGCTGACTACCGCATCGGCATCGTGCCGGCCTCCGATACCGGGGCCGTGGAAATGGCGCTGTGGTCGATGCTCGGCGCCCGTGGCGTCGACATGCTCGCCTGGGAGAGCTTCGGCGAGGGCTGGGTCAGCGACGTGGTCAAGCAATTGAAGCTCGCCGATGCGCGTGTCCTCAAGGCGGCCTATGGCGACCTCCCGGACCTGACGCAGGTCGATTTCGACCGCGATGTGGTCTTCACGTGGAACGGCACCACATCCGGGGTGCGGGTGCCCGATGCGGAATGGATTCCGGCCGGCCGCGCCGGCCTGACCATCTGCGACGCGACGTCGGCCGCCTTTGCCCAGCGGCTGGACTTCGCCAAGCTCGATGTCGTCACCTTCTCCTGGCAGAAGGTGCTGGGCGGGGAGGCGGCGCATGGCATGCTGATCCTGTCACCGCGCGCGGTCGAGCGGCTGGAGAGCTACACGCCGGCCTGGCCGCTGCCGAAGATCTTCCGGCTCACCAAGGGCGGCAAGCTGATCGAGGGCGTGTTCAAGGGCGAGACCATCAACACACCGTCGATGCTGTGCGTCGAGGACTACATCGACGCGCTCGCCTGGGCGAAGTCGGTTGGAGGGCTCGACGGGCTCGTCGGCCGCGCCGACGCCAACGCGGCGGCGCTCGATGCCTGGGTTCGGCGCACGCCTTGGGTCGCCCATCTCGCGGCTGTTCCCGCCACACGCTCCAACACCTCGGTCTGTCTGGTGTTCGCCGATCCGGTGATCGCGGCGCTGTCCGCCGACGCGCAGTCCGCCTTCGCCAAGCGCCTCGCCGGGCTTCTCGAGGAGGAGGGCGTCGCCTTCGACATCGCCCACTATCGCGATGCGCCGGCAGGGCTGAGGATCTGGTGCGGTGCGACGGTTGAGACCACCGACATCGAGGCTCTCACCGGCTGGCTCGACTGGGCATTTGCCATCGCAAGGGGCGAACTGGCCAAGGCGGCCTGAGGGTTCATCGGCCATCCCCTCCGCGTCATCGCGGAAGCCGCGAGGCGGCTATCCGGGAGCGGGACACAGCGACGGTCGCGCGGTTCCGATCCCGGCGCTGCGGCCCGTTGACGGGAGGCACGACTGGTCGAGCCCATCCCTTTCCATCTCTCACACACGCAATGCAATGGATATCGGCCCATGGCTCCCCGCGTACTGATCTCCGACAAGCTGTCCACCGCCGCCGTGCAGATCTTCAGGGATCGCGGCATCGAGGTGGATTACGAGCCCGAGCTCGGCGCCGACAAGCAGGCGCTCGCCGAGCGCATCGGGGCCTATGACGGCCTCGCCATCCGCTCGGCCTCTAAGGTCACCGAGAAGGTGATCGCCGCTGCCGACCGGTTGAAGGTGATCGGCCGGGCCGGCATTGGCGTCGACAATGTCGACATTCCTGCCGCCACCCGCAAGGGCATCATCGTGATGAACACGCCGTTCGGCAATTCGATCACCACGGCCGAACATGCCATATCGCTGATGCTGTCGCTTGCCCGGCAGATCCCGGCGGCCGACGCGTCCACGCAGGCCGGCAAGTGGGAGAAGAACCGCTTCATGGGCGTGGAGGTGACTGGCAAGACGCTCGGCGTGATCGGCTGTGGCAATATCGGCTCGATCGTCGCCGACCGGGCGCAGGGCCTCAGGATGAAGGTAATCGCCTTCGATCCGTTCCTGGCGCCCGAACGTGCCATGGAACTCGGCGTCGAGAAGGTCGAACTCGACGAGCTGCTTGCCCGCTCCGACTTCATCACCCTGCACACGCCGCTCACCGACAAGACCCGCAACATCCTCTCGGCCGAGACGCTTAAGAAGACCCGCAGGGGCGTGAGGATCATCAACTGCGCGCGCGGCGGCCTCGTCGACGAGGTCGCGCTGCGCGAGGCGATCCTGTCTGGCCATGTCGCGGGCGCGGCGTTCGACGTGTTCTCGGTGGAACCCGCCACGGAGAATCCGCTGTTCGGCCTGCCCAACGTCGTCTGCACGCCGCATCTGGGCGCCTCGACGACCGAGGCGCAGGAGAATGTCGCCCTGCAGGTGGCCGAGCAGATGGCTGACTATCTGCTCACCGGGGCAGTGACCAACGCGGTGAACATGCCCTCCATCAGCGCCGAGGAAGCGCCCCGCATGCGGCCGTTCGTGACGCTGGCAGAACAGCTCGGCTCCTTCGCCGGCCAGCTTACCGAAACCGCGATCGAGGCGATCCGCCTCGAATTTGCCGGGGACGTCGCCGAGATGAACACGCGGGCGCTGACGGCGGCGGCTGTAGCCGGACTGCTGAGGCCGCTGTTGCAGGATGTCAACATGGTCTCGGCGCCGGCCATCGCCCGAGAGCGCGGCATAGCAATCGAAGAGGTGCGCCGCGAGCAGCAGGGCGCTTACGAGAACTACATCCGTCTGACCGTGAAGACCGAGCGCCAGGAGCGGTCGGTGGCCGGCACCGTGTTCTCGGACGGCCGGCCGCGGCTCATCCAGATCAAGGGCATCAACATGGAGGCCGAACTCGGTCCGCACATGCTCTACGTGACCAACGAGGACAAGCCCGGCTTCATCGGCGCGCTCGGCATGACGCTCGGCCAGGCCAACGTCAACATCGCCACCTTCAACCTCGGCCGACAGACGCGCGGCGGCGATGCGATCGCGCTGGTGGAGATCGACGAGCCGTTGAGCGAGGCAGTGCTCGAGCAGGTCCGGCGGCTGCCCCATGTGAAGCAGGCGAAGCCCCTGGCGTTCTGAGCGCAAGCGGGCCGGGTGACGGGCGCTGCCTGCCCGCTCGGTCGCAGCCGCAATTCCGATGGCAGCCGGGCGAAATTCGCGTACAGTCGCCGCTGTCGTCGATTCCGGCGACAGCGGGGGGATTTCATGACACGCGCATGTTCTCGGCTGGGTTTCGGGGCCTGTCTCGTTCTTGCCATCATGCTCGCCGGGCCGTCCTCGGCGCAGACTGTGCGGGAAGGCACCTACAACGTCTACGGCACCAATCCGGATGGCTCGAGCTACAGCGGCACCGCGACGATCACGCTGGCCAGCGAAACGACCTGCATCATCGAGTGGGAGACCGGGGACACGGTGTCGGAGGGCATCTGCATGCTGTTCGACGACACCTTCGCGGCAAGCTACATCCTCAACGACGAGATCGGGCTCGCCGTCTACCGGGTGAAGGGAGACAGCGTGCTCGAAGGCGCGTGGACGATTACCGGCCAGGACGGCGCCGGCACCGAGATGCTGTCGCGTCGATAGAGCGAGTCCCGGAGTTCGGATACTGGCTATCCCTCTGGAATTGCGACGAACCTGACGGATGGGAGCGGTTCATCGCATCCGCGAGGCAGTGAAACGCGCAGGCCTGTCCACCTGCAGTCCTCGCGATCGAGGGCGGCGGGCGGGGACCCGTGTCGCCCTGTCCCGGGCCGTGCCGAGCCCGGTGCGAGGGCGGGACCTCGCGCCGGCCGCACCGTGTACGCTCAGCCGTCGCCGATGAGACGCTTGAGCTTGCCGAGCGCCATCTCGTCGCTCTCGCCATAGGCGATCGTTCCGACGAACCGGCCGGTCGCGTCCATGAGATAGACCGTCGCCGTGTGGTCGAGCGTATAGCCGCCGTCCTGCTCGACCTTGCGGACATAGACCCGGAACGCCTTGGCTATGGCGTCGATCTGCTCCTGGCTGCCGGTCAGCCCGATCATCCGCTCGTCGAAGGCCGACATGTACTCGGCCAGCGCGTCGGGCGTGTCACGGGCGGGATCGACGCTGACAAAGACGACGTTGAGCCGGTCGGCATCGGCACCGAGCTCGGCGAGCCAGGTGGTCATCTCGTACAGGGTCGTCGGGCAGACGTCGGGGCAGTGGGTGAAGCCGAAGAAGTAGGCGGTCGGCTTGCCGAGGAAATCCTTCTCCGTGACCGTCGCGCCGCGGGTGTCGACCAGCGTGAACGGCCCGCCGACGGAGGCGATGCCGCCGCCGTCGCGGGTGCCCAACAGCTCGTCACGGAACTGACCGGACACTAGCAGGTAGAGAGTGGCCGCCGCGACCAGCAGCACGGCGATCCAGGCGGTCCAGCGTACGACCTTCATGCGGCGGCCCTCCGTGTGTCAGTGCATGTGGGCCGGGGCCTGCTTGGCCCCGACGCCGGTGGCAACGAACTCGACGGTGATTTCGCCGGCCTTCTCGAACATGAGCGTTGCCGGAATCCTCTCGCCTTCCCTGAAGCCCTCGGTGACGTCCATGAACATGACATGATAGCCGCCGGGCTTCAGTTCGACGCTTTCGCCCGGTGCAATTTCGAGACCGCCTGCGACTTCACGCATCTTCATGATGCCCTCCTGCATGGTCATCTCGTGGATCTCGCCGCGGGCGGCGCGCGGTGAGGTGAGGGCAATCAGCCGGTCCGCTTCGTTGCCGGTATTGGTGATGACCATGAAACCGCCACCGACCTTGGCGCCGGGCGGCATGGCGCGGGTCCAGGGGGCTTCGATTTCGATCGAACCGATCCTGTAGTCATGGGCGATGGCCGCGGACGTCACGGCGATGACGAGCGCGGCGGCGAGCGTTGCAATACGCATGTGGACTTCCCTTTAGCCTGAAGCGGACGTCGGGTCCGCGATCCGAACAAGTGCCGGGTGCCCCGGCAGGCTGGTTCAGACCGGCTGTGCGGGAGGAGCCCGTATCGCGCCCGGCCCGTGCCGGATACCGCTGCCCGCAAACTGGTCCGGCGGAATCGGATCGCCGCGGCGCCCATCGCCTGGACCGAGATCGGCCGCCGGGCCGGCGCCAACGAGCACGGCCGGTGCCTGCGGGTGCGCGCAGACAATGCAGCACGGCAGGTCATGCCGTTCGGTTGCCGGATCATCCGCGGCGACGCGCGCGAAGCCCTCGTCGGTGCAGATGATCACCGTACCGTCGGCGAGGCGGGTCGTTGCGAGCGGCGGGTGCAGGCCGGCGAGCGCGAACAGGCTCGGCAGCATCAGCGCAAGCACCGCCAGCATCGCCAGCGGGCGGCGTTCGCGGAAGATCGGGTCTATGGCGCCACGCAACAACACGGATCCATTGTAGTGCACGCGAGGCCGGATGGGGAGCGACACTGTGGCGCAGCGGCCGAGCAGGCCGGTCCGCAGCGGGCCGCGCGCAAGGCGGCTGTGCATCCTCGCCGCTTGCGATATCGGCGCGGGGGCGCCAATCTCACGGTCGACAGGAACATGCGGCAGCGACAGCTACCGCGGCGGGGAGGGTGCGGCATGGACGAGATTCGCGTGGCGACGTTTGCGGGGCCGGGCGAACCCCCGATCATCCGCACGGTGCCGCGGCCGAAGGTACCGCCGAAGGGCGCGCTGATAAGGATCGGCGCGTGTGGCGTCTGCGGCACCGACCAGCACATCCTCAAGGGCCACTGGCCAAAGCCGCTGCCCTGGCCGTTCACGCTGGGTCACGAGCTTGCCGGCGAGATCGTCGAGATCGGCGAGGAGCTGACCGAGGATTTCATGGGCAAGCCGTTGACAGTCGGCTCGCGGGTGATGCTGCCGCCGCTGATGCCGTGCGGCTCGTGCTACTACTGCGTCCACTATCCCGAGACCGCCAACAAGTGCCTGACGCCGGTCTATTACGGGCGCTACCTCGGCTTCGACAAGCCACCGCACCTGTGGGGCGGCTTCGCGGAGATGGTCTATGTCGATCTCGGCGAATTGCCCGGCACCAAGATATACCGGCTGCCCGATGACATGCCCTATCTGCTCGGCTCGCTGTCCGAGCCGCTGACCTCCTGCATCCGAGCCTTCTCGCGCGCACAGCGGATCGGCGCCTTCCCGTGGGGAGCGACCGTCGTCATCCAGGGCACGGGGCCGATCGGCATTCTGGCGATTGCCGCGGCACTCGAGATGGGCGCGGGCCGCGTGATCGCGGTCGGCGCGCCGGAGGACCCGCGTCTCAGACTCGCCCGCGAGTTCGGCGCCGAGGCGACGGTCGATATCGAGAAGTTCAAGACACCGGACGAACGGATCGCGGCGGTGCGCGACATCGTCGGGGGATTCGGCGCCGATCTGGTGATGGACTGCTCGGGCCATCCGAGCGCCGGGCCGGAGGGCATCGAGTTCCTGCGCGACGGCGGTACCTATGTCGAGATGGGCCAGTTCACCGACGCCGGCTCGATCGAGACCAACTGGCACCGCATCTGTACCAAGGATCTCAACGTGCTCGGCTCGTGGGCCTTCACCGCCAACGACCTGGCGCTCGGCGTCGCCATGCTCGACAAGGCGCGCGACCGCTATCCCTGGCGCAGGATGCAGACGCTCTATCCCTTCGACGAGGACGGCGTGACGCGCGCCGTCGCCGACGCGATGGCGATGCGCACGGTGAAGTCGACCATCATTCCCAACCCGGACCTTGCGGACGCATGAGGGCACAGGGACCCGAACCGGTACGGATCGCGATGTGGTCCGGGCCGCGCAACATCTCGACGGCGATGATGCGCTCGTTCGGCAACCGGCCGGACACGCATGTGGTGGACGAGCCGTTCTATGCCGCCTATCTGGCGATGACCGGGATCGACCATCCGATGCGCGAGGAGGTCATCGCCGCCGGCGAGACGGACTGGCGCAAGGTGGTGGAGCAGCTGACCGGCCCGCTTCCTGACGGCCGGACCGTGCTCTACCAGAAGCACATGACGCACCACATGCTGCCGGAGATCGGCACCGACTGGCTCGACGCGATGGTGAACGCGTTCCTGATCCGCCGGCCGGAGAACGTCCTCGCTTCTTATGTCCGCAAGCGCGAGGCAGTTACGTTCGATGACATCGGCTTCGCGCGGCAGGGCGAGCTGTTCGACCGGGTTGCGGACCGGCTCGGCGCGGCGCCACCGGTGGTCGATGCCCACGACATCCTGTGCGACCCGCGCGGAGTGCTGTCGGTGCTGTGCGAACGGCTCGGCGTGGCGTTCAGCGAGGCGATGCTGTCCTGGCCGCGCGGCTTCCGGACCACTGACGGGGTCTGGGGCGCCCATTGGTACGAGGCGGTCGCGGCCTCGACGGGATTTGCGCCGCCGGGGCCGGAGATCGCCGATCTGCCGCCACACCTGCTGCCGATCGCCGAGAAGGCACGTCCGATCTACGAAAGCCTGGCACGCTACAGGATCCGCGGTCGCGACGCGGCAGCGTGAGGCGCGCGGCGCTCAGGCGCCGCGCATGTGCAGTGTCAGGCCGATGCCATCCATCTCGGACTGGGACCGTTTGATCTCGGCCTGGCGGTCACGCTCCTGATTGCGCTCCTCCAGGAGCTCGACCTTCTTCAGCTCCTGGAAGGCCTCCGCCAATTCTTCGCGGGCCTCCTCGAGCTGCTGCTGCAGGCCAGCCACCGAACCGCGCAGGTTGTCGCGGCGCTGCATCGCCGCCTTGGCGAAGGTCGGATAGGCGAAATGGGTGACGTCGGTGATGCCGACCCGGCGCTCTTCCTCGGCGATCTGCCGGTCGAGCTCGTCGGCCATCCGCTGGAAGTCGGCGACCATCGTCTCGATCTGGGCCACCTTCCGGCGCTTCTCGTCAACTTGGAACCGCTTGAGACGGATGAGGTTGTCACGCGATTTCATTTCTGGATACTCCCGCGAACATTGGCGTCGTCCTCACCTGATCCAAACACGATCCGTGCCAGCCGCGCGTAGCCCTCGGCGATGGTGGTCGTCTCGCCCTTGGCCTGGGCAAGGAATTCCTCGAGTGCGTCGTGCCGTGCGATCGCCTCGTCGACGGCAGCATCTGCACCGCGGCGATAGGCGCCGAGCCGGATCAGTTCCTCCATGTCGCTGTAGGTCGCCATGAGCTGGCGCGCCTTTCGGATTGCCGGCAGGTAGTCGGGATCGGCCGAGCCGGGCATCGTGCGCGAGACCGACTTCGAGACGTTTATGGCAGGAAACCGCCCACGTTCGGCGATCGCGCGCTCCATGACGATGTGGCCATCGACAATGCCGCGGACCGCGTCGGCGATCGGCTCGTTGTGGTCGTCGCCCTCCACCAGCACGGTGAACAGCCCGGTGATCGATCCCCGACCGGCACCGGGGCCCGCCCGCTCGAGCAGGCGGGGCAGTTCGGTGAAGACGGTTGGCGTGTAGCCCTTGGCGGTCGGCGGCTCGCCGCCGGCCAGACCGATCTCGCGCTGTGCCATCGCGAAACGGGTGAGCGAGTCGATCAGGCACAGCACATCGCGGCCCTCGTCGCGGAAGTACTCGGCTATGGTCATCGTCAGCCAGGCAGCCTGACGCCGCATCAACGCCGTTTCGTCCGACGTCGCCACGACCACCACGGCGTTCGCCAGTCCTTCGGGCCCGAGATCATCCTCGATGAATTCCTGTACCTCCCGACCGCGCTCGCCGATCAGGCCGATCACCGTCACGTCGGCGGCGGCCTGGCGCGCCAGCATGGAGAACAGCACCGACTTGCCGACGCCGGACCCCGCGAAGATGCCCATTCGCTGGCCACGGCAACAGGTCAGGAAGGTGTTGATCGCGCGCACGCCAAGATCGATCGGCGCGCCCACGCGGGAGCGGGCATGGGCCGGCGGCGGCAAGGCCCGCAGCGGCGCAGGGGCGGGACCGGCAGGGATCGGTCCCTTGCCGTCGATGGGCTCGCCGTGGGCATTGATGACGCGGCCGAGCCAGCCCGGCCCGGGCCGCACCACGGCGTCCTCACTGACCAACACGGCCCGGCAGCCCATGCGGACCCCTTCGAGTGGTCCGAAAGCCATGCAGATCGCCCGGTTGTCACTGAAGCCGACGACCTCGCACAGCACCGGTCGGTCGCCGGCATCGTCGATCCTGATGCGCGAGCCTATGCGCATGGCCTGCAGCGGCCCGGCGATCTCGATCAGCAGGCCACGCACGGTCGTGACGCGGCCAAACATCTCGGTGTCCTGCAGCGCGGCGATCTCGTCGATCAGCGCCCTCACGTCCCCACCCCCTTCGAGCCGTCTGCTAACGATTCGTTTACGGCTCCCGACAATAATTTCGGTAAACCCCTTAAGGGCACGTAAACCAACCCCGCGCGGGGCAGGTCGGTCGAGCGGCGAGTCGATAGAGTCGCTTGACGGAGTTTCTTCATTTCAGATCTTAAGACCTATGATCCAATTTTCGTTGGGAATCTCAGGTATATGGACTGAAATCCGAAGACGGCTCATGGGGCATGGTTGACGGAAAAGAGGTTTTGTTAACCAATGGGGCATAGGCTGCGATTCGCGGCAACCAGTAGGTTGCGTACCGGTCGCCCGCGATCGCGGGGCGCCCTGCCCAGAAAGGCATGCGGAAGGGGATTGGCATGCGAGTTCTGCTGATCGAGGACGACAGCGCGACCGCGCAGAGCATCGAGCTGATGCTCAAGTCCGAGAACTTCAACGTCTATACGACGGACCTCGGCGAGGAAGGCATCGACCTCGGCAAGCTGTACGACTACGACATCATCCTGCTCGATCTGAACCTGCCCGACATGAGCGGTTACGAGGTCCTCAAGACCCTGCGCGTGTCGAAGGTGAAGACGCCGATCCTGATCCTGTCCGGGCTCGCCGGCATCGAGGACAAGGTGCGCGGCCTCGGCTTCGGCGCCGACGACTATCTGACCAAGCCGTTCCACAAGGACGAACTGGTCGCGCGCATCCATGCCATCGTGCGCCGCTCCAAGGGACATGCGGAATCCGTGATCGAGACGGGTGACCTCAGGGTCAATCTCGATACCAAGACCGTCGAGGTGAACGGCCAGCGCGTGCATCTGACCGGCAAGGAATACCAGATGCTGGAGCTCCTCTCGCTGCGCAAGGGCACGACGCTGACCAAGGAAATGTTCCTCAACCATCTCTATGGCGGCATGGACGAGCCGGAGCTGAAGATCATCGACGTCTTCATCTGCAAGCTGCGCAAGAAGCTGTCCGCGGCGACCGGCGGCAAGAACTACATCGAGACGGTCTGGGGTCGCGGCTACGTGCTGCGCGATCCGGAAGTCGCCTGACGAGACTAGCCCCCCCTTTCCCGGTGCTGCGCTTCGGCAGCAGCACCCGACGATAGCCCCGCACGGTGCGGCGGCTCGCTGTTTCGTGACCGACGCATTTCGCGCTTGCCCGTCCAAACCCCTGGCTGGCACGATCTGCGACCTGTCCGGCGTCTTCGCGGATCGGCTTCGCCGTCCGGGATGACGCACGCAGGCCGCGTCCGCGCTCGCGCCAAGGGCGTGGATGCTGCCAGAACGCCGATCAGGCGCTGCGCATGGTGGCGGCGAGGGGGGCGATCGGCACGACCTGGGCCCCGGGGGCCGCGATCTGGTAGAGGCCGCGCTTGTCCGGCACCGGCTGGAAGCGGTCGGTGAGGCCGACTACGGTCTCGGCCGCGCCAAGCACGAGATACCCGTCCGGCTCGAGTATGCCGGCGATGCGGCCAAGAACTTCCGCCTTGGTCTGCCGATCGAAATAGATCAGGACATTGCGGCAGAACACGATGTCGAAACGGCCGAGGCCGGCGAAGCTGGACAGGAGGTTGAACTTCTGCCAGCGCACCATGCGGCGGATCGTGGGGTCGAGCTCCCAGACATCGCCCTTCTGACTGAAGTACTTGACCAGGAGCTGGATCGGCAGGCCGCGCTGCACCTCGAACTGGCTGTACGTACCGGCCTTGCCCCGCTCCATCACGCTTTCCGCGATGTCGGTGGCGAGGATGTCGACGCGCCATCCGTTGAGCCGCGAATCCTCGCGAACCATCAGCGCCAGCGAGTAGGGCTCCTGGCCGGTCGAGGCCGCGGCGCACCAGATCCGCAATTCGCGTCGCGCAGCGCGCGCCTGCAGCATGCGCGGCACCATGACGTCGCGGAAGTTCTCGAACGGAACCCGATCCCGGAAGAACGAGGATTCATTGGTCGTCATCGCCTCGACGACCGCATATTTCAGCCTGGCATCAGCGGACGTCCGGATTGCGTTAATCAGCGCCGTCAGGTCGGCCAGGCCCGCGCGCCGCGCAATCGGCGTCAGCCGTGCCTCGACCAGGTAGCGCTTGTCGTCGGCGAGATCGAGACCGGACTGGCTGCGCAGGAAATCCCGGAGGAAACTGAAATCCTGGGGCGTCATGTGCGGAGTCCCATGAGCAGTTGCGATACACGGCCGGCAATCTGGTCGAGCGGCAGCACCGCGCTGCAGACGCCGGCTCTCGCCGTGGCGCCCGGCATGCCCCAGACGACACTGGTGGCCTCGTCCTGGGCAAGCACGGTGCCGCCGGCCGTGGCGATGGACCGCGCGCCATTGGCTCCGTCCTGTCCCATGCCGGTGAGGACCAGGGCGAGCGTCGCCGGGCCGTAGACGGCAGCCGCCGACGAGAACAGCGGATCGACGGCTGGACGGCAAAAGTTGACCGGAGGTCCGTCGTCGAGGCGGATCCGTGGTTCCGCCCCTCCCTGGACCAGCATGTGATGTCCCCCCGGCGCGACATATATGCGACCGGCAACGATCGGCTCGCCGTCCCTGCCTTCTGCGGCCGGCCGTCCCGATGCCTTGGCGATATGCTCGGCCAGGATGCCGGTAAAGGTCGGCGGCATGTGCTGGGTGATGAGAACCGGAATGCCGCCGAGCTTGCCGCCGAGTTCTTCCATGAGCCGGGTCAGGGCGGGCGGGCCGCCGGTCGAACTGCCGATCACCAGCACGCGCGGCCGTACCGACGAGGCCGGGCGCAGCGTGATCGCCACATCCGGCCTGACCGGCGTCGGAACACTGACCTGTGCAGCCTGAGTCTTGCGTGCCAGCCCCGGCCGCGGCATGCCCAGTGCGCGGATCTTGGCGAGCAGCTGCTGGCGGAAGTCGTCGGCCGAGACCAAGCCGTGCTGGCCTTCCGGCTTCGGCAGGTAGTCGCGGGCGCCCAACGACAGCGCCTTCAGGCTGATCTCGGCATTGCGGCGTGTGAGGGTGGAGGCCACCACCACCGGGATGCCCGGCTTCTTGCGCAGGATCAGCGGCAGCGCCGTCATCCCGTCCATCTCCGGCATCTCGATATCGAGAATGACGATGTCGGGATTTGTCTCGTCGATTGCCTCGACCGCGGCGCGGCCGTTGCGTTGCAGGGACACGACCTCGATGTCGGGCGCCTCGGCGAGCCAGCGACTGACAAGTCCGCGCACCACGGCGGAGTCATCGACGACCATGACCCGTATCGGCGCCGAGGTTGTTCCCGATATGTGCGGCGCGCTCGGCGCGGGATTTGGCATATGGTCACTCACTGCACGGTCGCCCGGGCCCGACCACCGGCCACGGGAACCACTCACTCACAAACCAGAAGCCGCCGCTCCGAGTGACGGTGACGCACCCTCAGATCAGTCCGGCCTCGATGAACTTCGCCTCGACGATGTCACGGTCGAACGGCTTCATGATGTATTCGTTCGCCCCGGCCTTCAGCGCCTTGGCGATCTGGGCGATGTCGTTCTCGGTGGTGCAGAACACCACCTTCGGCTGATCGCCGCCCGGCATCTGTCGGAGCTTCGAGAGAAACTCGAAGCCATCCATGACCGGCATGTTCCAGTCGAGCAGGATGGCTTCCGGCATGTGACGGCGGCAGGCCTCCATCGCCACGGCGCCGTCCTCAGCCTCGCCGACGGCGAACCCCATGTCCTCTAGAATCCGCCGCGCGACCTTCCGGATGACACTCGAGTCATCGACCACAAGACATTGCTTCATGGGTCTTTCTCCGGCTTCACGTCCTGCCGACACTCTATTCGCGGTTGCCTGTGAAAGGGTTACGCGGCGAGTGAATCCGACTCCATCTCGAGAATGCGCTCCACATCGAGGATCACCAGCAGGCGGCCCTCCAGCCGCTGGACACCAGCCGAAACCCGGACCCAGCGCGGATCGAGATTCACCGGGTTGGGTTCGATTCCGGAGATCGGCAGTCGCAACACGTCGCCGACCTCGTCGATGACAAGACCGTAGGACTCGCCGCCATGTTCGATGCCGACCGCCATCGGCGACTGGGTGCGTTCGCCACCCGGGATGTCGAGACGCCGGCGCATGTCGATCGCGGTGACGATCCTGCCGCGCATGTTGAGTACGCCGGCGATCTCGCGGCGCGCCAGCGGCACCGGCGTCATGCCGGTGAGGCGGAACACGTCGTGGACACGCTCGATTGGCAGTCCGAACAGCTGATTGCCGATCGTCACGGTAATGTAGTCGCGTGTCGCCGTGTCTCCGAGATCGACGCTGGCGTCGCGCTCCTCGCCGTGCTCGCGGGCCGGTCGCAGGGATCTGGTATTGCTCGGATGTGTCATGCAGCCTCTCCCATCGGGCGGGCCAGCTCCTTGAGGGCAGCCAGCAGCCCGGCCCGATCGAACTTCGCAACATAGTCATGGAAGCCCGCCTGGCGGCCGCGCTCGATCGCCTCGGGCGTGGCGTGCGAGGACAGGGCGATGACCGGCACGTGCTTCCAGCGGTTGCTCGAGGTCAGGCGCTGGGCGAACTCGTAGCCGTTCATCTCCGGCATCTCGATGTCGCTGACGACGACATCGACGTGCTCGCCCGCCTCGAGGCGGCGCATCGCCTCGACCGCGCTCTCGCAGACAATCGTCACGTAGCCGGCGGACTTCAGTACCGGCGTGAGCATGTTGCGGAAGAAGGCACTGTCGTCGACGAGCATGATCTTCATGTCGTGCCTGGCGAAGCCCATCTCCTTGCGGTGGAACCAGTCGGCGAAGGCGAGTGGCAGGTAGTGCGCCACGTCGAGGATCTCCGTCGCCGCGCCGCGGATCACCGCCGAACCGAGCACACCGTTGGATTCCGATGAGATCTCGATATCGAGCCGGTCATCGACGATGTCGACCACCTCGTCGATGACGAGGCCCATCGAGCGTCCGCCGTCGGTAAACACGATCATCGGCTGGGAGCCCTCGGTGCGGCGCTCGACGGCATCGTTGACGTAGACGAGCGGCATCAGCCGGCCGCGATACTGCACCAGGCTGCGGCCGTTCGTGTGCTCGATACGCTCGACATCGATCTCCTCGAGACGGGTGATGAGCGAGAGCGGCACCGCCTTCGGCGTCTGGGAGCCGGCGCGGAACAGCAGCAGCGAGATGACCTCTTCGCGCGAGGCGGCCTGGTCACCTTGCTCCTGGTCCTTGGCCTCGCTGGCGACGTCGGTGCGGACCTGGCGCGCGATGCCGTTCGGATCGACGATCATGATCACCGAGCCGTCGCCGAGAATGGTGTTGCCGGAGAAGGCCGAGATGCCGCGCAGCTTGCTTGACATCGGCTTCACCACGATTTCCTCGGTGTGGAACACCGCGTCGACGACGATGCCGAAACGTTGCGATCCGACCTGGACGACAACGATGAAGCCCTCGGCGTCGCCGGTTTCGCCCTTGCCGGGGAGGCCGAGCACGTCCGACAGCCCGACCAGCGGCAGCAATTCATCGCGCAATCTGAGGACGGGTGTATCCTTGATCCGCTCGATCTTGGTGACCGATCCCGAGCCGGTGTGGACCAGTTCGACGACCGCCAGCTGCGGGATGGCGAAGCGCTGTCCGGACGACTCGACGATCAGCGCCGAAACGATCGCCAGCGTCAGCGGGATCTTGATGGTGAAGACCGAGCCTTCGCCCTGCACCGACTTCACGTCGACCGTGCCGCCGATCAGCTCGATATTGGTCTTCACGACGTCCATGCCGACGCCGCGGCCGGAGACGGAGGTCACCTTCTCGGCGGTGGAGAAGCCGGCGTTGAAGATGAAGCGGTGCAGCTGCGCCTCGCTCATCTTCTCCAGTTCGGCCTCGGTCGCCAGACCACGTTCGAGAACCTTCTGGCGGATCTTGGCACCATCGAGGCCGCGGCCGTCGTCGGCGATCTCGATGATGATGTGACCGCCTTCGTGATAGGCGGACAGTCGGATCTTGCCCGTTTCCGGCTTGCCCGACGCCTTGCGGACCGCCGGGGTCTCGAGCCCGTGATCGGCCGAGTTGCGCACCATATGGGTGAGCGGATCCTTGATCAGCTCGAGCACCTGACGGTCGAGCTCGGTCTCGGCGCCGACCATCTCGAGCTCGATCTGCTTGTTCAGTTCGATCGCCAGGTCGCGGACAATGCGCGGCAGCTTCTGCCAGGCGTTGCCGATCGGCTGCATCCGCGTCTTCATGACGCCCTCCTGCAGCTCGGCGGTGACGTTGGACAGCCTCTGCAGCGGAACCTTGAACTCGGAATCCTCGTGCCGCCGGACGATCTCCAGGAGCTGGTTGCGGGTCAGCACCAGTTCGCTGACCGTGGTGATGAGGTGCTCCAGGGTGTCGACGGCAACACGGATGGTCTGCGACTTGACCGCGGCGTCGCCGCGTCCGCTCTCGGCATCCTCGCGCGGCCGGCGGCCGGCAACGGCCGAGGCAGCGCCGTCGGATGCCTCGCTGATCGACACGACATTGTCTGCGGTTGCGGGTGAGGCGGTCGGCTGAGGGTCAGGCGCGGCCGCACTCGCCTCGGCGACCGCCTCGGGCACCACGGGCAGCGGTGCCTCCACCGGCGTCTCGCGAAACGCCCGCTCCAGCTCGTCCAGCGAGACCTCACCCGGCCTAAGCTCGCGCTCGAGCACCTGGTAGATCAGCGAGCCGCTTGTCGTGGCGGGTGTCGCCGCGGCCTCGATGGCGGCGGCGGGCGGCGCGGCTGGGGTCTCGGCGGTGTCGCCGACCGCCATCGCTTCGAGGCGGCTGATGACGTCGGTGTCCGAGCCCGGCGGTTCCTGGCCGGACTCGGCCAGACCAGCGATGATCTCCTTGATCCTGTCGATGGACTCAAGGATCAGCGTGACCGCTTCCGGGGTGACCGGAACGCCGTCGCGGAACCGCCCCATGACCGTTTCCGCAGCGTGCGCCAGCGCCTCGAGGCGCGGCAGGCCGAGAAAGCCACAGGTTCCCTTGATGGTATGAACGAGGCGGAAGATATTGTCGAGAATTCGGGCGTTGTTCGGTTCCTGCTCGAACTTCACGAGCTCGACGTCGATGATCTCGAGGCTCTCGTTCGTCTCGGTCAGAAACTCGCTGACGAGGTCGTCCATTGCCAGCCCTTCCTGGTTCCCAGTCGTCGCAGTGGTGCCGTCCTGCCACCAGGGCGCACTTTGCGACAGGGACCGTTAATTTTGGCTGAAATGGACGGGAGTGCTTATCCGGCCCTCGATCGGCCCGGTCCGGTCACCGCTCGAGCCGGCCGTCAGGCCGCAGGTCCGGCCTCGATGCGAACGATGCCGTCACCCGGTTCGAGCCGGACGTCCATGCCGATCGAACGGGCCAGCCGGTAGGTGTAGTAGGGTTGGATCGAATGGGCATCGAGGCGCCCGTGCGGCACCCGGCCGCCGAACACCTGCCGCGCGGTCTCGGGGATGCTGGCATTGATGCCGGTCGCCGCCAGCGAGAACGTCACCCTGTCGCCGTCGGCGGCCATGCCCACGCTCACCTCGCCGCCGCGCGGGATGGTGGCGACGGCGACCATCACCAGGTTGACCAACAGCTTCACCTGGTCCTTCGGCAGCGCCGCCGGTGGCAAATCCCACTGGATGCGTGCCTTCTCGCCCTTGTAGAGGTTCTCGGTCAGACGGCGTGCGTCCTCGAGCGGGAAGCGGTCGCCAGCGGCCCCCATCGCGCCGAAGGCGAGCCGGGCGAACTGCAGGCGTGCCGATGCCTTGTCGGCATTGTTACGGATGATGTCGAGCGCCATCTGACGCATCGACTCATCCTTCTCGTCGTCCAGCACCTCGAAGCCGTTGGCGATCGCCCCGACCGGACTGATGATGTCGTGGCACAGGCGGCTGCACATCAGCGCGCCGAGCTCGAGGTCGCTCGGCACAGCCTCGTCGGTCAGGTCCTGTTCGGTCACGGCTCGTTCAGTCATCGGATGATGCCCCGGCAGTCCGGTATGCGAATCGGCAGAGTCCACCCTGCGGGCGAGTGATACATCCTGAGGCGGGGGGCGACAACCGAGGCGAGGACGAGCAAAGGCTTGCCGACGCGCAGGGCGGCGTCGCGATCCTACCGGCTCCCTCCGGCGCGCCCCCGGCAGCTCGAGGTCTTGCGATGCGGCGGACTGTCCGCAGCACGGCCGATCTGGTAAGTCGCGACCGATCGCACATCGGCAACAGGCACGGCAGGCGGACGGATGCAGGATCAGATGACCGGAAGGGCGGCTGCGCTGCCGACCACGCGGGCGCTTGCGCTTGCGGCAATCGCGCTAGAGGCCGGTGCGGCGATCCTCGACGTGTACGCAAGCGACTTCGCGGTCGGGCACAAGGACGATGCAAGTCCCGTCACCGAGGCCGACGCGCGGGCGGAGGCGATCATCCTGAAGCGGCTGGCGGAGTATCAGCCGGATGTGCCGGTGATTGCGGAGGAAGCGGCATCGGCCGGGCAGGTGCCGGCTGTCGGCGACCGCTTCTTCCTGGTCGATCCGCTCGATGGAACCAAGGAATTCGTCCGCCGCAACGGCGAATTCACCGTCAACATCGCGCTGATCGAGGCGGGCGTGCCGGTGGCGGGAGTCGTTTATGCACCGGCATTGGGCATGATGGCGGTAGGCGACCGGCAGCACGGCGCTTTCGAGGCGACTCTGACGCCGGATACGGACGTTCGGCAGGTGCGATGGCGGCCGTTGCGGACGCGCGACGTTCCCGCCGCCGGACCGGTGGCGGTCGCCAGCCGATCGCACCGCGGCGAGGAGACAGAGGCATTTCTTGCCCGGCATGGCGTGGTCGATACCACCAGCGCCGGATCATCCCTGAAGTTCGTGCTGGTCGCACGCGGCGTGGCCGATCTCTATCCCCGTCTCGGGCGGACGATGGAATGGGATACGGCGGCCGGGCAGGCGGTGCTGGAGGCGGCCGGCGGTATCGTGCTGACCCTCGATGGGGCTCCGCTCGGATACGCCAAGCGCGAACGCGGCTTCGACAATCCGCATTTCGTCGCGTGGGGCCGTCCCCCCGCCGCGTGAACACCGGTCAATGTCGGAATATGCTTGCGCTCGTCTGCGCCGCCTGCGCGAGGAAGGTATCCGGATCGGTCGTGAACAGCTGGCGGTTTGCCTCCGTGTGAAACAGCACCAGGCGATTGCGGTAGATGATCCAGAAGTTCGGATCACCCTCGGCGGCATATCCGCGCGCCAGAGCGACCGCGCAATACCCGCCGAACAGCGGCGCGTAGACCGTGGGCGCCTCGAGGAACGCCTGGCGGTTGCCGTCATTGGCGAAGCGCCAGGTCACGCCCGCCCAGTCCGCCTCGTAGTCGCGGCCCTCGCGCGGTTGGCCGTCGGCGAAATAGGCGACAGGATCGTAGCCGAAGATCGCAAAGCCGGTGACCGCATCGGTGACGACAGGTTGTGCTGTGGCCGGCGCGAAGGCCATCGCCAAGGTCAGCAGAATCGCGCCGAGGCTGCGTCGACCCCATGAAGACACAATTTTAACCATCGGTTCGCAAGTATCCGGGCCTAGGGCGAGGCGAGTTTCGCGCGCGGTCGTTAACGCACGCGAAACGTCGTCGGGGGTCGCCGGCCGCTTGTCGACGGAGGGACTATCCATGACCCAGACACGACGTTCGCTGATCATCGGAGTTGCGGCGCTGGCCGCCGGCTCGCTGGCGCCCGTCCGGCTGATCGCCCAGGCCGGGAATCCGAACGCTCCCAGCTCCTATACCATCGACGAGATCATCGAGGAGGGGCATTCGTTCTTCGGATCGGTCTCGCAGGGGCTTGCCCAGGCGGTGGAATACCTGTTCAGCCGGCAGGGACGGCCGAATGGCTACGTCCTCGGCGAGGAGGGCGGCGGCGCCTTCATCGCCGGCCTGCGCTACGGCGAGGGCAGGCTGAACACCAAGAATGCCGGAACTCACAAGGTCTACTGGCAGGGACCATCGATCGGGTGGGACATCGGCGGAGACGGCGCCCGGACGATGATGCTCGTCTACAACCTCGAATCGGTGGACGATCTCTACCGCTACTATGGCGGCGTCAACGGCTCGGCCTATCTCGTCGCCGGATTGGGCGTATCGCTCTATTCGAACCGTAATATCTACGTCGCCCCCATCCGCAGCGGCGTCGGAGCGCGACTTGGCCTGAACATCGGCTACCTGAAGTTGACGCGGGAGCCGACCTGGAATCCGTTCTGACGCACTCGACGCTGGTATGTTGCCGGACAAACAGTTAGATTTCGCCGCGTCCGCCTGTGGCGTGCGGCCACGGTGACAGTGATGTGATGCGCGCCGGGCTGGCGCGCAGGTCGGCACGATGATCGAGAACCTCGTCGTCTTCACACTCGGTGCGCTGGTCGCACTGCTGGTCGTTCTGCTCATCGCGCCGACGCTGTTCCGTCGGACAGCGCGGCTCGCCGAGCGACGGGTGCGGGCCACCGCCCCGCTGACGATGGCCGAGATCCGGGCCGAACAGGATCTGATCCGGGCCGATCATGCTGTCGCGCTGCGCAAGGTCGAGATCCAGCTCGACCGGCTGAAGCGTGCTGCCGTCGCCGGTCAGATCGAGCTCGGCCGCCGCGAGGCGGAGGTGCGCGAGCTTCAGACCGAGCTGCAGGACCGCCGCCAGCTCGTCGAGGAGCTCGAGAACCGTATCGAGGACATGTCCTCGACGATCCTGGCGCTCGAGAAGCATATCGCCGAGCAGACGGTCGCGCTGAAGGAGAAGCAGCAGGCGATCTCGGTGGCCAACGACAATTTTCGCGCCAAGGCAGCGGAGCTCGAGGAAGCCCGCGCGGCGGGCCAGGCGGCGCGCGAGGAGATCGCCAGCCTGAAGCGTGCGCTCGAGACGGCGGAGGGTCGCGTTGGCGAACTGCGCGCGGCGCTCGCGACCAAGTCGGTCGAATCCGAAGGAAACGCGTCGGAGGTCGACGAGCTCACCGGGATTCTGAAACAGCGCGACCGGCTCATCAGCGCCCTCAAGCGGCGCGTGTCCCGGCGCAGGGACCTGTCGCGCGAACGGCGGCGGCGGGCGATGGAGCTGGCCGGCCTGCTGGCGGCCCAACGCGAGCGTGTGGCTGAGAAGACCTCCGCGCTCTCGGCGGCGGAGCTCAAGCGGATGCAGCTCGAGGAGGAGATCGCCAGGCTGGGCCGCGAGCGCAGCGAGCTGAAGAGCCGCATCGCCGATCTCGAGGCGAAGCTCGAATACCGCGACCGCGAACTCGCCCGGCTCAAGGTCAAGGACGGTGGCGAAGCGACGGCGGCGCGCGCCGCTGCGCAGGCGCAATTGCGCGACAACATCAACGATCTTGCCGCCCGCATCACGCGGCTCGCCATGCAGTCCGGCAACGAGGGGATCCGCACGATGGTCGAGACGGGTGCCGAGCCGCTCCAGGAGACCGAGGCCCCCGGCGGCGGCAAGGGTCCGTCGCGGCGCGGCCGCACGACGGCCGGGCGCGTGCCGGTTGCCACCCGGGTGAAGGAAGCCGACCTGACACCGGGAGAGTAGCGGGAAACGTCAGGCGGTGGACCCGGCTCAGATCGCCGACGCTTCCGCCGCCGAAGCCTTGAGGCGCGCTGCGAATGTCTCGACGGTTTCGGGCCGGGCCAGCAGAAACCCCTGGACAAGCGCGCACCCGGATCTTGCGAGCGCCTCGAGCTGCGCCGGCGTCTCAACGCCCTTGGCCACGACCTGAACGCCCAGTTCGCCGCCGAGCCGGATGACGGTGCGGATGATGGCGAGCGTCTGGGGATCGCGGTCGATGCCGTCGACGAAGCTCCGATCGATCCTGATGAAATCGATGGGAAGGTCGCGCAGGAGCGCCACGGAGGTCTGCCCAACGCCGAAGTCGTCGATCGCGGTACCGATCTCACGGGCCCGCAGTTCGGCGAAGATCGCCCGCAGCCGCTGCGGATCGCGGACCGCGACACCTTCGGTGATCTCGATCACCAGGCGGTTCCGCAGCACGGGGTATCGCGCCAGCAGGCGGTCTATGCCGTCGAGGTAGTCGCGGCTGTCGATGGTGATCGGCGAGGTGTTGACCATCACCCGCGGCACCGCCAGATCCGCGCCAGTCCAGCGGGTCAGGATTTCGCCGACCCTCGCGATCACCCACATGTCGATGCGCGCGATCAGGCCGCGGCGCTCGGCGACGGGGATGAACTCGGACGGGGGAATGTCGCGGCGGGTGCGCAGGTTGCGCCATCTGAGCAGTGCCTCGGCCGCGACAATTCGCTGCCCCGCACTTGCAAACAGCGGCTGCAGCGCCAGTTCGAACTCGTCTCCGGCGATCGCCCGGTTGATGTCGAGCGCAAGGACGCGCTCGTCGAGATCGCGCTCGGCGAGGGCCCGCGTGAAGAAGGCATAGCCGCGCCCGCCGGCGTTCTTGACCGAATAGAGAGCGAGGTCGGCATAGCGCAGCGCCGTCTCTGCGTCGGTCGTGTCGCGGGGCAGCCCGGCGATGCCGATGCTGATCCACACATGCACCTCGGTGGTGCCGATGTTGAACGGCTGTTCGATGGCGGCAAGGATGGCCTCGGCAAGCAACGTCACCTCGACGACTGCGAGGCCGGACGCAACGATCGCGAACTCGTCGCCGCCGAGCCGGTAGAGCTGGCAGCCATCGGGGCGCAACGCGTCGATCCGCTGGACCAGCTGCCTCAGCACCGTGTCGCCGGCGGCATGGCCGTACTGGTCGTTGATCGGCTTGAAGCCGTCGAGATCCATTGCCATCAGCCAGCAGGGCTTGCCGTCGGACGCCGTCCGCTCCGCCGTCTCGATCGCGTCGACGAACGCGGCACGATTGCGTGCGCCGGTCAGCAGGTCGCGGCGGGCGAGGAAGTCGATCCGGCGTTCGGCTTCCTTGAGCTGGGTGACGTCGATGAAGGTCAGGATCGTCTCGCCGGCGGCCGTGAGGGGGCCCGACGTTTCGGATGTCCTGACCAGCACATGGCAGGCCCGGCCGTCGCTGCCGGAGATCGTCAGGTTGCCGAGCCCGTCGTCGAGCCGCTGGCGGTCGAACGGGCCGAAGCCCTGCACCCGTTCGGAAATGAAGCTGCGCGCATCGACACCAACGAGGGCGGTCACGTCATCGAGCCCGAACAGTTCCAGGAGCTTGCCGTTGACGAACAGGGTCCTGCCGTTACCGTCGAAGTGCCAGATGCCCACCGGCAGCGTCTCGGCGACACTGCGGAACCGCGCCCGCTCGCGTTCGGCCGCCGCGTTGGCTTCATGCAGGGCGGTCACGTCTATGGCGACGCCGACATTGGCGCCGCTGACGGTGCGGATCTTCTGTACCCGCAGCCAACGCCCGTTCGGGTAGAGACGGTCGGACGCCTCGCCCGTCGCCTCATGGTGGCGGCGCAACCGCTCACGCAGCTCGCGCTCGAGCTCTTCGCCGGACATCGTCGTTTCGAGCGTCGCGCGGACGAGTTCGGCGTAGCGGATCGGAGCCTTGAGCTTCGCGAAGGCGCCGGCGTGGGCGTCCTGATAGGACTTGTTGCACGCGATCAGTCGGTCCTTTTCGTCGTAAAGCGCGAAGGCGGACGGCGTGCTCTCGATCGCCTCCCGGAAGAAGCGCACGAGACGGGACCGGTAGAGGTTGGTCGGCAGGTAGACGAGCATGCCGACGACCACCAGCGTCGCCAGCACCAGCGCCGCGCCGGGTGGGATCGCATGACCGAGCGCGATGACGAGCAGCAGGCAGGCGACCGCCAGCGCGACCGTCATGAACAATGCGTCGGCAATCGACAGTTGGCGCGCCGCGCCATAGACGCCCATGACGGCGTCGGCTACAGGGCGCAACCAGTGATATCTGCCCATTCGGCCTGCCTCCGCCGGGCCGGCTTGAACCATCGGCAGGTATGACAGACCGCGCCTTAGATTGGCTTAAGCGGCGTAGTTAACGATTTGCCTCGCGCGGTCGCGATCGCCGGCCACGGGTGTGCCGATCAGACGGGCTGGTCCGGAAAGGCCAGTTCGTGCCGGTTCCGCCATTCCGGCCCGACATAATTGATGATCAGCGAACGCCGGATGCCGGGAATCGGCCGCTTTTCGAAACCGTGCCACGTGTTGCTGGCAGGCACGAACACCATTGACTGGTTGAAGGCTGCCGGCGAGCTGCCGACATGGGTGTGTCCGGGATCATCCTCGTAGATGTCCGTGCCGAGCGTTTCGGCACCGGGCAGGTCGATCAGGTAGTGCAGGAAGGTGATGCGCTTGGGGCCGATGTCGGTGTGCGGCTCGAGCCAGAAGCCGTCGCGGTCCTGGGCGTACTCGATGCGCAGCGAGGAGCCGGCAAGATTGGCGCCGGTTACCTCGGCGATCGCCGCGACCGTTTCGGGATGCTGCAGCGCCTCGGCAATGGCCGCGCACAGGGGATGGGCGGCCTGGTTCTCCTGCGAGAAGAAGATGCGCGTCGAATTATGGGTATCGCGCTTGCCGCCGGTATCGTCGATGATGGGCGCTGGAAACGGCAGCCGCGCCACGGCACGGGCGGTCGGTTCCGGCATCGTGTCGGTCAGCACCCAGTGACGGTAGGGGGTCAGACGTCGATCGGAGTCCCTGAAGGATCTGATGATAGAAGCGCGGATTTCCTCGGCCGAGTTCGGGGCCGCCACGGCGATGCTCTGGGCGCTCGAATAGTTCATGTCGTGCTTTCCGGTGTCGTGATGAACATGCGGGGCGGCGCCGGACCCTGGCGGCGGCTGGGAATGGCCCGCACCGAATTTCTCGGTTTCGCTGGCGCCCCCTAGGGGACTCGAACCCCTGTTTCCGCCGTGAGAGGGCGGCGTCCTGGACCGCTAGACGAAGGGGGCGACGCTCGCGACGATCGCGTGGTGGCACGATATAGACCGGAAGCGAGGGGCCCGCAAGGGCGGTGGTGCGCCGAAGGGATAGCCCTGCCGGGTCCACCGACGGTCCGCGGGTAGCCGGACGTGGTCGCCGGCCGCCGAAGGCTATTCGCCGGAGATAACGTTGAGGATCCGCCCCGACCTGAGATCGACCACGACGACGGCAAGTCCCTCCGGGCGCTTCAGGACGAGTGCGAGGCGGTTGCCATCGGCCCATGTCGACACCACCTCGCTGTCGGCACCGAACAGCTGTGCCACGTCGACCGGCAGCACCGTCGCTACCGTGGCCGGCTCGGGCGCGGGGCCTGCCGAAATGCGACCTATGATGGTGACGAGCACCACCACCAGACCGACGACGATGAGGGCGCCCATGCCTGCCACCGCGATCTTCAGGAAGCGCACATTCCTTTGAGACCACATTGGTGGCAGATCGGACAGGTTGCCGGCGGGATCGGAAGTGGTGGGATCGGGAGACGGCATGGCTCAGGATGTTGAGGAAATCTCGCTGAGGGTTCCGGACTCAAGATCCGGCGATCGGATCGACCGGGTGCTCGCCGGGCTCGTCGCCGACATGAGCAGGGCGCGCCTCCAGACACTGATCAGGGACGGGCAGGTTTCCGTCGGCGGGCGGACGATAGTCGAGCCCAGATACAGGGTCAACGCGGGTGACCTCGTCCATCTGCGCATCCCCCCGACGCAGCCGGCAATCCTGCAGCCGGAGCCGATCGCCCTCGAGATCGTCCACGAGGATGCCGATCTCATCGTGATCAGCAAGCCGGCGGGACTGACCGTGCATCCCGGCGCCGGCACGCCATCCGGGACGCTGGTCAATGCGCTGTTGCACCACTGCGCCGGCAGCCTGTCCGGCATCGGCGGGATCGAGCGGCCCGGTATCGTCCATCGGCTCGACAAGGATACTTCCGGCCTGATGGTGGTCGCCAAGACGGATGCGGCGCACCGCCATCTGTCGGCGCAGTTCGCCGACCACGGCCGCACGGGCGACCTCGAGCGCGGCTATCTGGCGATCATCTGGGGCGCGCCGGAGAGGCGACGCGGTACCATCGACGCGCCGCTCGCGCGCTCGCCGCAGAACCCGGAGAAGATGGCCGTGCGGCGCGGCGGGCGCGAAGCGATCACCCATTTCGAGGTCCTCGACACATACTCCGACCCGGAGGGGCGGCCGCTGGCGAGCCTGATCGAATGTCGACTGGAAACGGGCCGCACCCACCAGATCAGGGTACATCTGGCCCATATCGGCCATCCGCTGCTCGGAGACCCGGTGTATGGCGGCGGCTTCCGGTCCAAGGAGCGGTTGATGAGCGAGCGCCAGCGGCAGGCACTGGCGGGTCTTGGACGGCAGGCCCTGCATGCCTATCTATTGGCGTTGAGGCATCCGTCGCGCGACGAGATCCTGCGTTTCGAGAGCGACCTGCCCGGCGAGATGCGGTCCCTGGTCGACGCGCTGACGGAAACTTGAGGGCCGGGGGACGTTTTTCAGACATAATCGGCGTCTCGAATGATGGCCCTGTGGACCTGATTCCATGGGACCTGCGGAGCTTGCCGCCCGGATCGGGGGCCGACCGCAGGGGCCGCACGAGGAGGAATGATGGCCAATATCGCACTTCCCGCAGTTTCCGCGGAGGGCGGGCTTTCCAGGTATCTGGAGGAAATCCGCCGCTTCCCGATGCTGGAGCCCGACGAGGAGTTCATGCTCGCCAAGCGCTGGCGCGAGCATGGCGACCGCGAGGCGGCGCATCGGCTCGTGACCAGTCACCTCAGGCTGGTCGCCAAGATCGCCATGGGCTATCGCGGCTACGGTCTGCCGATCGGCGAGATCGTGTCGGAGGGCAACGTCGGCCTGATGCAGGCCGTCAAGCGCTTCGATCCCGACAAGGGCTTCCGCCTCGCCACCTATGCGATGTGGTGGATCCGCGCCGCGATCCAGGAGTACATCCTGCGCTCCTGGAGCCTGGTGAAGATGGGCACCACGGCGAACCAGAAGAAGCTGTTCTTCAACCTCCGCAAGGTGAAGGGCCAGATCGCGGCCGTTGACGAGGGCGACCTGCGGCCCGACCAGGTGTCGGAGATCGCGACCCGCCTTGGCGTCACCGAGGAGGACGTGGTGTCGATGAACCGCCGTCTGTCGGGTGACGCCTCGTTGAACTCGCCGGTGCGCGCCGACGGTGACACCACCAGCGAATGGCAGGACTGGCTGGTCGACGAGGCCGCGAACCAGGAGTCCGAGCTCGTCAGGTCGGAGGAACTCGACAACCGCAAGCGGATGCTGGCCGAGGCCATGAATGTCCTGAACGAGCGCGAGCGCCGGATCTTCACTGCGCGCCGTCTCGAGGAGGAGCCGCTGACGCTCGAGCAGCTGTCCGAGGAGTTCGGCGTCTCGCGCGAGCGTGTCCGCCAGATCGAGGTGAGGGCCTTCGAGAAGGTCCAGCGCGCGGTTACCCAGGCCGCCCGCAAGCTGGAGGCCGGTGCATCGGCCTGACCCATGCGGTGGATGCCGGTTGGCAGTGCGGGCGAATCCGCCCGCCGCCGGACTCTCAGACCAGCACCTTGTGGCGCGCCACGGGAATGCCGGCGCGCACCCGGGCGAGATAATCGAAATCGAGCCGGGCCGCACACCAGCCGATCACGTCGGAACACTCGGCGATCTTGGCACCCCAAGGATCCACCACCATCGAGTGCCCATAGCACTGGCGGCGACCGCCGTCGTGCGAAAACACCTGGCCGCAGGCGACGACATAGCTCTGGGTCTCGATGGCGCGGGCGCGCAGCAGGATCTCCCAGTGGTCCTTGCCGGTCTGCAACGTGAACGCGGCGGGCACCATCATGACCTGAGCTCCTGCGGCGGCGAGCTTCTGATACAGCTCGGGGAAGCGCAGGTCGTAGCAGATCGAACAGCCGATCCTGACCCCCTCGCAGTCGTAGGTGACGATCTCGCTGCCGCCGCGCATCGTGTCGGATTCGCGGTAGGTCATGCCGCCGGGAACTTCAACGTCGAAGAGGTGGATCTTGCGGTAGCGGGCGACCTCGTTGCCGGCCCGGTCGAACACGACGGTGGTGTTGTAGCTCTTCTCGCCGGCAGCCTCGGCCATGCTGCCGGCGTGGATCCAGATGCCGTGCCGGCGCGCCTGCTCCTGCATGGCGCGGTAGGCCTCCCCGTCCGGAAAGGTCTCGGCATTGGCGCGGCGGCTCTCGGCATTGCCGCCCATGTAGGCGAAGGTTTCCGGCAGCAGCACGAGGTCCGGCCGATCGTGCCTGACCGCCTGCTCGATCAGGGAGATCGCCTGGGCGATGTTGGCGGCCTTGTCGTCCTGGCTGTTCATCTGCAGCGACGCGACCTTCATTGGCCTTGCTCCTCGGTTGCGTTGGACCGTTCAGCGCGGCGAGCACGCTGCGCCGCACCGATGTGGCCCCGGGAGATCAGCAGCGCGCAGTCTAACAGTACGTGCGGCAGGGCAAAGCCGCCGGGCAGTGCAATGTAGCGTGGCGTCCAGATCGGGTGGAACTTGTCCTTGTAGGCCCTGAGGCCGGTAAAGTTATAGAGGCTCGCGCCGTGCGTGAAGATGAAGTTGCCGACCTTGTGCCAGGTCGGCGCCAGCCGGTGCTGCTCGAAGCCGGCGAGCGGCGCCATGCCGAGCCCGAACCACTGGTAGCCCTCAGCCTTGGCCGCAAGCATCAGCTCCGCAAACAGATAGTCCATGGTGCCGTAAGGCGAGGAGCGGCGGTGACGCATCAGGTCCACGGACAGTTCGACGCCGGCGATGCCGGAGCGCCAGATGTTGGCGAAGGCGACGATGCGTGATCCGGCGCGGACGAGGGCGATGTCGAACTCGCGAAGGTAGTGCTCGTCGAAGCGACCCAGTGAAAAGCCCTTCTCGGCGCCGGGCTTGTTGGCGAGCCATTCGTCGGAGACCTCGCGCAGCTCGGGCAGGAGTGCCGGCACGGCGTCGCGCGGCACGATCTCGAAGGATGCTCCGGCGCGGGCAGCACGGCGTACCGCATGGCGGAAGTCCCGGTAGCGGGGCTGGTCGAGCGAGAAGTCGGCGAGCCGGACGCGGGCCTCCTCGCCATACTTCGTAACGGTCAGGCCGAGATCGAGCAGCATCGGGATGTCGTCCGGGCGCACGCTGTAGAAGACCGGCAGGCCGGCACAGGATTCGACCAGCTCGCGAAACTGCCAGGCTGCCTCCATCCGCCCGTCCGGCGTACCGACCGGCGCGCCGAGCGCGATCCAGCTGCGACCCCGCACCTGATACATGACGAAGGCCTGTTCGTCCGGGGTGAGCAGGATCCGCTTGTCGCCGAGCAGCACCGCGTTGACACCGGGATCGTCCGACAAAGCGATCAGTCTGCGCACGGCGGGTGTGACCGGCGAGACCGGCGATCCCGGCGGCGTCGTCGGCGTCAGTAGGCGCCAGACCAGGAACAGCAGCGCAGCCGCTGCCAGCAACGCCATGGCGCGGAGGAAACGGGGTGCATCGCCGTCCCAGGCGAATGCCCAGGTCGCCTCGGCGCCATAATCCTGATGGCGGTAGGAGAAGAAGCCGAACCAGGCCGCGATCACCAGGATCGCGCCGATCGCGGCGACCCAGGCCGGCGTGTAGCTGCCGGCCGCAAAGCCGGAAGGGCGGCGAAACGCAGGCTTCGCAGCGGCCAGCACGGCCAGCGCCACCGCCAGCAGGATCGCTTCCTCCCAGGCAAACCCCTTGAGCAGGACCGCGACGATGGCGACAGCCAGCATCGCCACCGCCATCCGCCAGGCGATGGCGAGACGGCGGGCGAGGCCGCGCGATACCAGGATCAGCACCAGACCGGCAATCGAGGCGGTCAGGTGCGACAGCTCTGCCAATGGCAGCGGCACGACATGGCGCAGCAGCCAGGCTCGGTCGGCCGGCACCGGCGCTGCGGCCGAGAAGACCAGCACGGCGCCAGCCAGAAACGTGCCGGCGGCGAGCACCGTCGGGGCGATCGAACGCAGCGCCAATCCGCTCGCCTCGCCGATCCGCAGCAGTCGGCTCGCCCCCGACCGCACTGCGCCGAACACGACGAGCCCCCCGGATATCGCCAACGGCAGCAGGTAGTACAGGATCCGGAACAGCAGCAGTGCGGCGAGCAGCCCGGCCTTGCTCTCGTTGGGAACGCTGAGCAGCAGGACGGCCTCGATGACGCCGAGTCCGCCCGGTACGTGGCTCGCCACCCCCGCAGCAAAGGCGGCCACCGTCAGCGCCGCAAAGGCGAGAAAGCCGTAGGGCAGATCGACCGGAATGAGCAGGTAGAGCGCCGCCGAGGTGATGAACACGTCGATCGTGGCAATCGCGAGCTGGGCCAGCGCGATCGGCAGGCGTGGCACGGGGATCGCGAAGCGCCACAGGGTGACCGGCTTGCCCCACCACCAGGCAAGGGCGAGATAGATCGTGATCGCGGCTGCCGACAGGATGCCGACCGTCTCGACCAGATGTCGCGAGACGCCGATCGCCGCAGCGAGTTCGTCCGGCCGCGCCAGGCCGGCGATCGCCAGCACGCCGCCGGCCCCGAGGAAGAAGGGCACGTGCGAATAGACCGTGATCAGCGCGATGTCGGAAATCGGCAGTCCGAGCGCGGAATAGGCGCGGTAGCGGATCGAGCCGCCGGTCAGCAGCGCGAAGCCGAGATTGTTGGAGAAGGCATAGGAGGTGAAACCGGTGAGCAGAACCTGCGCCGTCGGCAGGTGCCTTCGGATCACCCGGAGTGCCATCCAGTCGTAGCTGGCAAGGCACAGATAGGCTGCCGCGACGAGCAGCAGCGATAACGGCACGGCGGCCGGTGGCACGGCATAGACGGCTGCCCGGATCTCGGAGACATGCACCTCCTCGAGCTGATCGCGCAGGATCCAGACCGCGACGCCAGCGATCGCGACGGTGAGGACGGCGACCGCGACCTGTCGAGGGTCAACGGCCTTCAGGCGCGACAGGATCGACAGGCCGGTCATGCCGTTCGGTCGGGCGGTCAGGCGAGGACGTCGCGCCGTCGGGGATTGCGCTCGAACGTGGCCTTGGCGAATGGGCACAGCGCGACGATCCGGAACCCCTTTGTGCGCGCGTCCTCGACGACGCGGGCGACATGGCGACCGTTGGTCGCGCCGTCCTCGAGCGTGATCACGGGGGAGTCGGCCATGCTCGTGCCTTTCGCGCTCAGGCGCGGCGCACCGATTCGCGCCGCGCCAGGTCCTTGTACAGTGCCGAGAGGCGGCGGGTGACGGGGCCTGCCCTGTCGCCGTCGTCCGGCGGCGTTCCGATGATCCGCCCGTCAACCCGATGCACGGCGGTCAGGCCGGCGAATGTGCCGGTAACGAAGGCTTCGTCGGCGCCATAGACGTCGGTCAGCGAAAAGCGCTTCTCGCGGACGACGATGCGGTGCTCGCGGCACAGCCGGATCACGTTGGCTCGGGTGATGCCGCCAAGGCAATAGAGCCCGTCGGACGTCCACACTTCGCCGCCGCGCACGATGAAGAAGTGAGTCGAGTTGCAGGTTGCGACCGCCCCGTCCGGATCGAGCATCAAGGCTTCGTCAGCGCCGGCCTTGGCCGCCTGGATGCAGGCGAGGATGCAGTTCAGCTTGGAGTGGCTGTTCAGCTTCTGGTCCTGCATGTCCGGCGCGGTGCGTCGGACATGGACGGTGAACAGGTCTATGCCGGCCCGCTTCTTCGCCTCCGAAGCGATCTTGTATTCGGGAATGATCACGATTGTCGCAGGCCCGATGGTGACGCGCGGGTCCTGGTAGGGGGTCTTCTTGATCCCCCGGGTCACCATCAGCCGGATATGCACGCCATCCGTCATGCCGTTGGCGGCAAGGCAATCAAAGATGCGTGCCGCCAGCGCCTCACGGGAGAGTCCGATATCCATGTCGATCGCCTTCGCGCCCTCGTAGAGCCGCGCCAGATGGGCATCGAGAAACGCGATCCCGCCATCGACGACCCTGAGCCCCTCCCAGATGCCGTCGCCCAGGATGAAGCCGGAGTCGAACACCGAGACCACGGCCTGCTCGCGCGGAACCAGTTGGCCGTTGACCGATATCAGGATCGAGGCGTTGCGGGGATCGTCTGCGTAGTCGTGGGTCATGGACGGGTGCCCGAGAGGATCGGGCCGGGAAGGTAGGCCGCGGGGGGGAGAATGACAACGCCTCTTCCTCCCGAGCGTGGCAGAAGCGGCCACTACCGGCCGTCGCAGGCATCGACGGCGTGCGTTGCCGCGCCTGCACCCGCGCCGCCACCGGAACATGCTGGTGCGTCCTGCGCGCGGCTGGCGGTTACCCGAGGGCGGGCGTTGTGCCGCCGTCGGCCGCACCCGCCTCATGAGGGGGCTGACGACGGGTGCGTCGTGCGGCTTTAGGACTGCCGTGGCCGGACTCCCGGCATGCCACCGTCCGGCTTCCCCGGATGCGGTGAGATGTCCTAGTGTGTCGTTACCCCGACACCGGAGAAGAGCATGGCCGAACCCCGCATCGACGAGAACCTGATCCGCTATGGTTCCGCGTTCAGCCCGTGGCTGATCGAGAAGGCACGCGGTTCATATGTCTATGACACCGAGGGGCGGGCGATCCTCGACTTCACCTCCGGCCAGATGTGCTCGACGCTCGGTCACAACCATCCGAAGATCGTCGAGGCGGTGAAGAAGGCCTGCGACGGGGCGATCCACCTGTTCTCGGGGATGCTGAGTCCGCCGGTGGTCAAGCTGGCGGCGCGGCTCGCCGAGATGCTGCCGGGCAGGCTGTCGCGTTCGATCTTCCTGTCGACCGGCGGCGAGGCCAACGAGGCGGCGCTGAGGATGGCGAAGCTGCATACCGGCGGCTTCGAGGTGATCGGACTGACCGGTTCCTGGCACGGCATGACGGGCGCGGCGGCGGCCTCGACCTATGTCGCCGGCCGGCGTGGCTACGGGCCGGCGACGCCGGGCAACATGGCGATCCCCGCGCCGAACGCGTTCCGCTGCCCGATCCGCCACTGCAAGGGCACCTGCGACACCACCTGCCTCGACGTCGGCTTCGACATGGTGGACGCGCAGACGACCGGCGCGCCGGCCGCGGTTCTGGCCGAGCCGGTGCAGTCCTCGGGCGGTGTGATCGTGCCGCCGCAGGGCTATCTGCCAAAGCTCAAGCAGAAGTGCGAGGAGCGCGGCATGCTGCTGATCCTCGACGAGGCGCAGACCGCGTTCGGACGGCTCGGCGCCGACTTTGCCTCGGATATCTTCAACGTCGAGCCGGACATCCTGACCGTTTCCAAGACGCTCGGCGGCGGGCTGCCGCTGGCGGCCGCCTGTACCACGCCGGAAATCGAAGACGATTGCCATTCCAAGCGGTTCCTGCATGTGACCTCGCACGTGTCCGACCCGCTGCCGGCTGAGGTCGGTCTGGCCGTGCTGGAGGTGCTCGAGGAGGAGAACCTCAACGAGCGGGCGCGGGAGACAGGCGCCCATCTGAAGGCCGGTCTCGAGTCGCTGATGCAGAAGCACGAGGTGATCGGCGATGTGCGCGGCATGGGCATGCTCTATGGCGTCGAACTGGTGAAGGACCGCCATTCGCGCGAACCGGACCCGGAGCTCGGTCAGGCGATCACCCGCCGGTGCATGGAACTCGGCCTGTCGATGAACATCGTCTCCGTGCCGGGCAGCACGATGTCCGCCGTCTGGCGGATCGCCCCGCCGCTGACCGCCACGACGCAGGAGATCGACCTCGGCCTCGAGATGCTCGACCAGGCGGTCAGCGAGGTCGTTGCAGGGCGGGGATAGGGATCCGACCTCACGGGGTCCCATATCAGCGGCGCCGACCCTGGCCCCTGCGAAGGACCGCGTCCGCCGTCATCCCGGACTGACCGGTCAGCCGATCACCGGCACATGCGGGGCCACCTCGCGCGGCAGCACGCCTGTCAGTCTGGGATCGGGAAACATCTCGATCTTGCGCGCATAGGGCACGAAGCCGGAGCGCAGATAGAACGGCAGGGCGGCAGGATGATCGAAGGTGCAGGTGTGCAGCCAGAACCGGGCGACGCCGGGACGGAAGGCGAGCTCGATGGCGCGATCCATCAACCAGCGGCCGACCCCGCCTCCCATCACCTCGGGGACCACCCCGAAGAAGGCAAGCTCCACCGACGGCAGGTCGCGGAAATCCAGTTCGAGGATACCGACGGGTTCACCGCCCCGCATCGGGATGTAGAGCTCGACGGCCGGATCGGCGAGCGTGGCGCGCAGCCGGTCATCGTCGAGCCGCAGGCGGGAATTCCACAGCCAGTCGGCCCCGACGCGGCGGAACAGGTTCCGGTAGACGTCCGGATCGGGTGCGGTGACGCGCCGCAGCACCGGCGGATCGGCAAGTGTGGGCGCGCGCGGGGCGGCCGGTTCGCGCATCTCCAGAAAGGTGGCCACCGCCGCGACATGATCGCCGGGCAGGTCGGTGTATCCGTCGAGGACGAGCTCGGGCATGCGCCACGCGATATATTGGTCAGGTCAGATTGGCAACGGATTCCGGGACATTGGAGAATCTCCATGACCATTGCGATATGATCGGCCGACGAGGCGGGACGGCCGGGACGGGCTGCGGCGCCCGGAGCGGCTGACGGATGCGCAAGATTTCCATTCGCACATTGCTGGCGCTGTCCACCGGCGGACTCGTCCTGGTGGCGACGATGACGGTGCTGGTGATCGCCCTGCAGGCGAGCAGTACGAACACGTTCGAGCTTCTGAACCAGCGCGTCACACTCGTTCTCGACGGCATCGAGACCGAGGTGCGCAACAAGCTGGATGGCGCGAGCGCGGTCGTGGATGGGCTCGCCCTTCAGGCGGCCGAGGTCGATCTTGCGACGGATGCTGGCCAATGGACGGACACGATGAAGGTCGTGCTCGCCACGTCGCCGGAGATCGAGGTGCTGCTGTACTGGGACCGCAATCTGGTCCGCCATGGCGTCGCCCGTGCGGCCGCGGGCCGCATCGTCACCATCCCCGTCCTCATCGAGAGCGACTCGAGACTGCGCAATGACCTGGCGGCGCTCGAGCCCGGCGAACCTCCCACCTGGGGCGATCCGGTCAACGAGAATGGGATCACCTATGTCAATGTGGTGACACGTCTGGCGACCCCGCGGTCCGATATCGCGTTCATCGGGGCGGCGGTGTCGCTCGAGCACTTCTCGCGATTCGTTGCGGAAATCGGGGAGCGGTATGGTGCGACCGCGTTCATGCTGTACGGCGAGCAACATCTGCTGGCGCATCCCGGAATCGTCTCGGAGGGCGATCGCGGCCGGCTTCGGCGCGGCATCATTCCCCGATCCGAGGCCAATGATCCCGTCATCGCCAATCTCGACAACGGAACCGAGAGTGGGCGCCTGGCCGTCACCGCACGCGAACAGGGCGTGCAGGTGCGCCGGGTGGAGGCGGCGGGCGCGGAGTATGTCGTCATGTACCGCTGGCTGTTCGGCTACGGACCGCAGCCGATCGCCGTCGGAGCCTACTATCCGAGCCAGGAGTTCGCCGACACTGTCCAGCGCCTGCTGATGTCCGGTATCGCCGGGCTGGTCGTCGTGGTGCTATCCGTGATCGCGGCGATCGTCATCGGCGGCTTCATCGCCCGTCCGATCCGTCGCCTGGCCGGGACGGCAGCGGCGGTCGCCAGGCTCGATCTTGCCAGCGTGGAGCCGGCTCAGTCCAGCCCGATCGCCGAGGTGCACGACCAGGCGCGCGCCTTCAACATGATGCTCGATGGGCTCAGGGTGTTCGAGACCTATGTGCCGCGGCAGCTCGTCCAGCGCCTGATCGCCATCGGCAATCACCGCCAAATGGCCTCGCAGTCGCGCGAACTGACGGTGATGTTCACCGACATTGCCCGTTTCACCGAGATCGCCGAGCGGATGGGGGCGGAGGAAACGGCGGAATTCCTCAACCGGCATTTCGGCATCCTGGCCGACTGCATCACCCGCGAGGGCGGCACGATCGACAAGTATATCGGCGATGCGGTGATGGCCTTCTGGGGTGCCCCGGATCGGATGGACGATCACGCCGCCCGCGCGGTTGCCGCTGCCCGGGCGATCGCCGCGGCGATCACTGCCGACAACCGCCGCCGGGCCCACAAGGGTCTGAAGCCGGTGCGGGTCCGCATCGGCCTGCATTCCGGGCCGGCGGTCGTCGGCAATATCGGCGCGCCGGGCCGCGTCAACTACACCATCGTCGGCCCGACGGTGAACGTGGCGCAACGGCTCGAGTCGCTGGGTCACATGCTCGACGCGGGCGAGGATGTCACCATCCTGATGAGCGCGCAGACCGCGGAACTCGCAGCCGTCGGCGATGCCGGCGAGGCGATGGGGGCCTTCCGCCTTGCGGGCGTCCCGCACGAGGTCGAGGTGGTCCGGCTGCGCAGCGCCGACGCGCCGCATCCGCAATTGACGGGAACGGTACTGGTGCCGGCGCGGATCTGAAGACTCAGTCGAACAGATCGAGATCGATGCGATAGCTGATGCCGGCGCCGACCGTGACCTGGTTGCGGCTGCCCCCGATCTCGATGATGGGCGATTCGCCTGCGTCTGACAGAAGGTAGGTGTAGCTCGCCCGAGCGTGCAGATCGACCTTGTCGGTCAGCGAGTAGGTCGCCTGGCCGGTGATCCCGACGCTCTTGAAGCCGCTGCCGGCGTCGTAGACCGGCAGGCCGGACAGCAAGGCCTGTGCCGGAGTGACCGAGAAATAGGTGTCGAAATACTCGGAATCCGCAAAGGTGATCTCCGGCCCACCGCGCAGTTCCAGCCGGTCGGTGGGACGCAGGATGCCATACGCCACCGCCTCGCCGACAATGCCGTCGTGGCCGCCGAAGCCGCGCCGGACGGCCAGAAGGGCGCCCCAGTGCTCCATTTCATAGGCGCCCTTCAGTCCGAGCTCGACCGCCGCATCGACATCGCCGAGGCCGACCAGTACCGGATCGTCGAACTGCTCTCGCTTGGACACGACATTGAACGACGGGCCGATGGAGAAACCGAGCCGCTGGCCGCCGAACTCGCCGATCCCCGGCAGCCGGAGATATTCCAGCGAGACGATCGGCCAGGGCACGACATTGTAGCTGTCGGAGCCCTCCCACTCGGGCTGCACGATGCCGCCGATGCCGAGCCGGACCGACAGGTCGGTGCCCGGCGCCGACCCGGCCAGGGGCGCCTCCTGGGCAGAGGCGGCCTCCAAGAACAGGGCGCCGGCAAGCGCCGCCGTCATTGCCAAGCGGATCGACATGTGGCTCGTCGTCCCCAGGAGCTTCGTTCGGGCGGACGATAGTCCGCATTCGGTCGCCCCGTCACTACGAAATCCCGACGTCCGTGGATTGGTCGCCACCGTGCCTCATCCGCTAGACCGCGCCGATCGTCTTCAGCTTGGCGCGCGGATGCACCTCGTTCTGGGACATGACGGTAGTCTGGGCGCGGAACCGCTCGATGATGGAGCGAACATAGGGCCGCGAGCCGGGGCTGGTCAGCAGAACCGGGATCTCGCCCTTGCGGGCCGCCTCCTCGAAGCGGTCGCGGACGGTCGAGATGAAGGACTGCAGCCTGGAGGGCGCCATGGCGAGCTGCTTGTCCTCGCCGTCGCCATGCAGCGATTCCAGGAAGGCCCGTTCCCATTCGGGCGAGAGCGCGATGATCGGAATGTAGCCGCCGGGCGCCTGGTGCTGGGCGCAGAGCTGTCGGGCGAGTCGCGAGCGGACGTGCTCGGTGATGAGTCGCGTGCTGCGCAGCGTTCCCGCGACTTCGGCGATGCCTTCGAGGATCGTCGGAAGATCGCGGATCGAGACGCGCTCCTCCAGAAGCGTCTGAAGCACGCGCTGTATGCCGGTGATGGTGATCTGCGAGGGCACGATGTCGTCGACCAGCTTCTGCTGTTCCTTGGGCAGCTCCTTGAGCAGCTTGGAGACCTCGCCATAGGAGAGCAGCTCGGCCATGTTGCTGCGCACCAGTTCGGTCAGATGTGTCGAGACGACCGTCGCCGGATCGACGACGGTGTAGCCCTTCAGTTCCGCTTCGCCGCGCAGCGCCTGGTCGATCCAGGTCGCCGGCAGCCCGAAGGTCGGCTCGGTGGTGTGGATGCCGGGCAGCTGGACCTGGCCGCCTTCGGGGTCCATCACCATGAACTGGCCCGGATAGACGGTTCCGCGTCCGGCCTCCACCTCCTTGATCTTCACGACATAGGCGTTCGGCTCGAGATGCATGTTGTCGAGCAGACGCACCGGCGGCATCACGAAGCCCATGTCTGCGGCGAGCTGGCGGCGCAGCGCCTTGATCTGGCCGGTCAGCCGGTCCTCGCCGTCGGCCCCGTTGATCAGCGGCAGCAGCGCATAGCCGATCTCGATCTTGACATCGTCGATGGCGAGCGCGCTTGCGATGGGCTCATCGGATGCGCCGGCCTTGCTGGCGTCGGCGTCCGGACGGGCGGCCGCGCTCGCGGCATCTGCCTCGCGACGCTTCTTGCGGGTCATGTGCCAGGCGAGGAAGCCGGTGCTAGCGGCGAGCGCCAGGAACGGCAGCATCGGCATGCCGGGCAGCAGCGCCATCACCACCATGACGAAGGACGACATGCCCAACGCCTTCGGATAGCCGGACAGCTGGTCCATCAGCGCCTTGTCGGCCGACCCGGTGACGCCGGCCTTGGACACCAGCAGGCCGGCGGCCGTCGAGACGATCAGCGCCGGGATCTGCGAGACAAGGCCGTCGCCGACGGTGAGCAGCGTATAGGTGGTCGCCGCCTCGGCCAGGCCGAGCCCGTTCTGGGCGACGCCGACGATCATCCCGGCGATGACGTTGATGAAGGTGATCAGCAGGCCGGCGATTGCGTCGCCGCGCACGAATTTCGAGGCGCCGTCCATGGCGCCGAAGAAGGTTGACTCGTCTTCTAGCTTCTTGCGGCGGATGCGGGCCTCGTTCTCGTCGATGAGGCCGGCCGACAGGTCCGCATCGATCGCCATCTGCTTGCCGGGCATGGCGTCGAGGGTGAATCGGGCGGCGACCTCGGCGATGCGGCCGGATCCCTTGGTGATGACCACGAAATTCACGATCACCAGGATCGCGAAGACGATGATCCCGATGACGAAGTTGCCGCGCATCACGAAGTTGCCGAACGCCTCGATCACGTGGCCTGCGGCGTCGGTCCCTTCGTGGCCTCGCGCCAGGATCAGTCGGGTCGAGGCGAGGTTCAACGCCAGCCGCAGCATCGTGGCGATCAGCAGCACCGTCGGAAATGACGAGAATTCCAGCGGCGCATGGATGAACAGCGCCGTCATCAGGATCAGGACGGAGAAGGTGATCGAGATCGCCAGGGCGATGTCGAGAATCACCGGCGGCATCGGCAGGATCAGCACGACGAGGATCGCGATGACGCCGAAGGCGAGTGCCAGATCGCCGCGCTTGAGAGCCTCGATGACCGCTGAAACGGACGGAAGTCCCAGCACGCGTCGCGGCGTCTCGACGCCGGCAGTGGTGTCGGTCATGTGCTCCCCTGCGGCCAGAAGCTCACCCCGGCAAAATCTGCCGGTCGTATGGTTAGCGAGTGGTTAACGGCGGCGGTCCTTCGCCCGTGTTGCGCCTCCGCACCGGATCTTCAGCGCATCGCCATCCTGGTCTCGCCGGGCCCGGGGATCCGGTAGCCCTCATCCGAATACAGATGTAGCTTGTTGCGCAGGGTACGGATCGAAATGCCGAGAATGTTGGCGGCGTGTGTCCGGTTGCCCAGGCAATGGTCGAGGGTGTCGAGGATGAGATCGCGCTCGACCTCGGCGACCGTCCGCCCGACAAGGTCGCGGGTGACGGCTTCCGCCGCGCGTGCCGCGTGGGCGGCGGGGCCGCCATCGGGCCTGCCGATCATCGCATCGAGCCGCGATCCGTCCGGAAGCCTGAGCGCGTCGGCACCGATCTCGAGGCCGGTGGCGAGCAGCACCGCCCGATGGATGGTGTTCTCCAGCTCGCGGACGTTGCCCGGCCAGCGGTTGAGGACGAGCTGGCGCCGCGCATCCTCGGCGAGCGGTCGCAGTGGCAGGCCGTTGGCTTCGGCATAGCGGCGGGCGAAATGCTCGGCGAGGGCTAGGATGTCGGCCGGCCGCTCGCGCAGCGGCGGGATCTTCAGGTTGACCACGTTGAGCCGGTAGAGCAGATCCTCGCGGAACGCACCCTGGCGCACGGCCTCGGCCAGATCGCGGTTGGATGTGGCGATGATGCGGATGTTGACGGGCACCGGCCGTCCGCCGCCGACCCGGTCGATGATCCGTTCCTGGATCGCGCGCAGCAGCTTGGCCTGTAGGCGCACGTCCATCTCGCTGATCTCGTCGAGCAGCAGCGTGCCGCCGTCGGCTTCCTCGAACTTGCCGATGCGGCGCGCCACCGCGCCGGTGAAAGCCCCCTTCTCGTGTCCGAACAGCTCCGATTCGAGGAGCGACTCTGGGATCGCCGCACAATTGATCGAGATGAACGGCTTGTCGGACCGTTTCGACTTGCGATGGACATGCTGGGCCAACACCTCCTTGCCGGTGCCGGACTCGCCCGTGATCAGCACGCTCGCGTCGGAAGGCGCGATCTGTTCGGCCAGCTTGACGACCGCGGCCATCGCGTCGTCACGGTAGACGAGCGCCTTCGAATCATCGGCGACGGCCGCGAGCACCGCTGCGATCAACTCGGGGTCGGGCGGCAGCGGGATGTATTCCTTGGCGCCGGCCCGAATCGCAGCCACCGCCGCGCGCGCATCGTTCTCGGTGCCGCAGGCAACGATCGGGACGCAGATGCGCTCGTGCTCCAGCTGCTGGATGAGCTGGGCGATGTCCATCGAAACCTCGACCATCAGCAGGTCGGCGCCGCGCCCGGCCCGCAGGGCCCGCATCGCCTCCTCGATGGTGTTCGCATGCAGGACCTTGGCGCCGCGATCCATCGCGATCCGACTGGCCGTCGTGAGCTGGCCGCGCAGCGAGCCGATGATCATCAGCCTCATCGCATCCTCCCTTTCCTACACTGCCCCCCGACGCTCAGCCGCGGTCATTCTTGATGATCTCGGTCATGGTCACGCCGAGCCGCTCGTCAACGAGGACTACCTCGCCGCGGGCTACCAGGCGGTCGTTGACATAGATGTCGATCGCCTCGCCGACCTTGCGGTCGAGCTCGATGACCGCGCCGGACTTGAGCTTGAGCAGTTCCGAGACCTCGAGCCGCGAGCGCCCGAGCACGGCTGACACCTTGACGGGGACGTCGAACACCGCCTCGAGGTCGGCGGCCGAATGCTGTGTCGCCTCGTCCTGCGGCAGATCGCCATCCGGCTCGACGGGAGGTTCGGCGTTGTCGATGTCGTCGAAGGGGCTGTCGGGATCGTTGCTCATCGGTTTTCATCCTGATCGCGGGCGGCACTTCGGGCGAGGTAGCGTGCTGCCGCCTGCTCGATGGCCTTGGAAATCGCGGCGCTGTCGCGGACTATGCCGCCGTCGGCCCAGTCGATCCGGCCGTCGCCCTCGGCGATCTCGGGATCGGCGAGCACGACGATGCGGCCTTCAAATCCCGACTGGGTGGCAATTGTCCCGATCCGCTGGCGCAGGTCGTCGGCAATCGTCTCGCTGACACGAACGACGACATGCGGCACATCGCGAAGGTCGGACAGGCTGTCGCGCAGCATCCTCTCGACCTCCGCATGCGGCATCGCGGCCACAAGCGTCCGGGCGAGGCGGCCGGCGGCGGTGAGCGCCAGCTCCACGGCGGCGGACTCGATGCGGGCGCGCTCGGCTGCGGCCGAGCTGATCAAACGGTCAAGTTCGGCGACGAGCGTCTCGGCAGCCCGGGCGGTCTGCGCGGCGATCGCCTCGCTCGCGGCCCGGCGGCCCTCGGCGAGCCCTGCGGCATGGCCCTCGGCGCGGGCCCGCTCGACGGCGGCGTCGAGCATCGCCCGGTCGATCGCCGGAGCGGTCGGTCGCACAGGCTCGACGTCGAGCGCAAAGATCTCGTCGAAGAGGTAGGGGGCGGGCTTCACGGCGGTCTGGCGCTGCATCTTCCCGAATGCCTCAGTAGATGAGCTCGTCCTCGCCGCGATTCTTGGAGATCATGATCTCTCCCTTCGCGGCGAGGTCCTTGGCGAGGTTGACCATGCGCGCCTGCGCCTCGTCGACGTCGCGCAGGCGGACGGGGCCCATCACCTCCATGTCCTCCTTGAGGATGCTGGCGGCGCGCTGCGACATGTTCGACAGGAAGAAGTTGCGGACCGTCTCGTTCGCGCCCTTCATCGCGATGGCAAGCTTGTCCTTGTCGACGTGCCGCAGCAGTGTCTGGGCACTGGCGTTGTCGAGCCGGGCCAGGTCCTCGAAGGTGAACATCAGCGTCTTGATGCGTTCGGCGGAGTCGCGATTGATCTCCTCGAGCGCGGTCATGAAGCGGGACTCGGTCTGGCGGTCGAAATTGTTGAACACCTCTGCCATCAGCTCGTGGGCGTCGCGGCGCTGGGTCTTGGCGAGGTTCGACATGAACTCCATGCGCAGGGTCTGCTCGAGACGATCAAGGATCTCCTTCTGCACGGATTCCATCTTGAGCATGCGGTTGATGACCTCGAGGGCGAGATCCTCCGGCAGGATCGCGAGGACGCGCGCGGCATGCTCGGGACGAATCTTCGACAGCACCACCGCGATGGTCTGCGGGTATTCGTTCTTCAGGTAGTTGGCGAGCACCGTCTCCTGGACGTTGGAGAGTTTCTCCCACATGTTGCGCCCGGCCGGGCCGCGGATTTCCTCCATGATCAAGGAGACCCGCTCCGCGGGAAGGAACTGCTGCAGCAGGCGCTCGGTCGAATCGTAGTTGCCGACCAGGGCCCCGGCGTGGCCCATGTCGAGCACGAATTCGACCATCAGCTTCTCGACGATCTCGGTGCTGACCTTGCCGAGCTTCGACATGGCGATCGAGATCAGCCGGATTTCCTCGTCATCGAGCTGGCGCCAGATCACATCGCCATGCTCACGGCCGAGCGCCAAGAGAAGAACGGCGGCACGTTCCGTTCCGGAGAGGTCGTCGACCGAGCTGGGGACGCGCAGTTCGGGGGTGCGGAGCATTGCCTTCATGACGCAGCCGGTGCGTGGATCCAGTTGCGGATGATGTTGAGGGCCTCGGTCGGATTCTGATCGATCAGTTCACCGACCTTGCGCAGCGACGATTGCTGCACTTCGCCGATCTGCTGGGCAAAATCGATGGCATCCTCGGTAGGCGAGGGTGGCAGTGCCAGGCTGGTGCCGGCCGGCCCCTCGAGCTGCGCGACGAGGCCAGGCGCCTCGGCGTTGGCGGTCGCCGGTGCCTCGAGGGCGATTGGCGCCGTGGCCTCCGGCGAGAGGATACGGCGCACCAGCGGCCGGGCGACGAACAACAGCACCAGCAGGGCGACGAGGAACAGGACGCCGAGTTCCACGAGCCGCATCAGTTCGGCGGAAGACAGGGCCGGCAGGAAGGACGTCTCCTCCTCCGTGGGAATGCCCCTGGGCCCTTCGGCGAAACGCAGGTTGGCGATCTCAACGGTGTCGCCGCGCTCCTGGTCGAAGCCGACCGCCGACCGCACCAGCGCCGCCAGTCGGTCGAGCTGCTCCTGCGGGCGCGGTTCGTAGACCAGCTCGCCGTTGGCGTTCTGGGTGTAGATGCCGTCGACCACCACGGCGACCGAGAGGCGACGGATACGACCGGGCTCGATCACCTCGGTCTTGGTCGTGCGGGAGATCTCGTAGTTGGTGACCTCCTCGCTGCGACTGGTGTTCTCGCTGGCCATACCCGCCGCCTCGGCATTGGCGCCGGGAAGCTCGTTGCCGACTGTCACGCCGCCATTGTCGGCCGGCTCGGTGACGTTCGAGGTCTCCTCGCGCAGCTGCGAGGAGCGTACGACGCGGCCATCCGGATCGAACTGGTCGACGGTCTGGGTGACGCGATTGTGCTCGAGCTCCGCGGTAACCTGCACCCGGACACGGTCCGGTCCGACGATGCTGGCCAGGATATCCTCGATCTGGCTGCGCATCTTTGCCTCGATGGCCTGTCGGCGATTGTCGAGCACCAGAAGCGAGCCCGCATCCGCGTCGCCATCGCCGTCGGCAAGCAGCCGACCGGCCTCATCGACAATCGCGACGCGGCCCGGCGTCATGCCCTCCACGGCGGAGGCGACAAGATGCCGGATCGCCCGGATCTGCGTCTCGCTGAGCGCGCCGCGTGTCTTCAGCACGATCGAGGCGCTTGGCGGCACCGTGTCGCGGGCGAACAGTCGCCGCTCGGGAATGACCAGATGCACCCGCGCCGACGCGACGCGGTCGAGGGCCCGTATCGTCCGAGCCAGCTCGCCCTCCAGCGCGCGCAAGTGGTTGATGCCCTGCACGAAGCTGGTTGCGCCGAGCGTGTCGCCGCGGTCGAAGATCTCGTAACCGACACCGCCGCCGGAGGGCAGGCCGGATGAGGCGAGATCCATGCGCAACCTCAGCACGTCCGGCTCGGGTACCAGTACCGTGCTGCCTTCGTAGCGCAGCTCATAGGCGATGCCGCGCCGCTCGAGTTCGCGCACCACCGCGCCCGAATCCTCGAAGTCGAGGTCGGTGTAGAGCGGCACCATCTTCACTGCGGACAGATGGATGATGAGGAAGGCGAAAAAGCCGATCAGTGCAGCGGCGACAGCCCCCATGGCAGCAAGCCGGGCGGCGCCGAGCGACTTCAGGAATTCTAGCCCCACCTGCACGTTGCCGTAGCCTGTTACGCTGACGATTGTCTGACCGGGAATCGGCGCTTGCACCGACGCGACGCGACCGCGACCCGGCAAGAATTTCCCACCGCATTCCTAAACAAGTGATTAACGCGGCAGCGTCGGGAGCTCGCTTCCGGTTCGGAATGGCACAGTCGGGGCGGGACGGGAGGGCGCGAACGTAAGCCTTCGATTAACGAGGGCAGCAGATGCGGCAGGGTCAGAACGGCAGGGATGGTGGCGGACGCGCATGCGAAGACGCCGGCCTGGGGGGCCGGCGTCGAAGTCGTCACATCTGATCAGACGTAGCAGTCGGGTCGCGTCAGTTCCGGTACTGCTGGACGCGGGTCGCGCGCAGGCCGGGCAGGCCGTACTTGTCGATCGAGTGTTGCCAGCTCAGGAATTCTTCGACGGTCAAGGTGTAGCGCTCGCAGGCCTCTTCGAGACTGAGAAGGCCACCGCGAACGGCCGCGACCACCTCAGCCTTGCGCCGGATAACCCACCGCTTGGTGTTCTTCGGCGGCAGGTCGGCGATCGTGAGCGGGCTGCCATCTGGCCCTATCACGTATTTCGCCCGCGGCCGGTACTGATCGGTCATCGATACTCTCACACACTCAACTGACCAACACGTGTGAGAGCGTAAGCAGGTCGACTTAAGATTTGGCTAAAGGGATGGTGGGTATTTTCTTAACAATCTCAACGGACTGGCTTCAATTTGAGACAAAGTGATTGACCAATCCTTCTCGTCAGCCGAGCACGGCCCGGACATCGCTGAGCCGGATTCCGTACTCGCCGACGATGAGAATCGGCTCGGTGCCGGTGAAATCGACCCCGTCGATAATGGCCGCCACCTCGACGACCGTCTGCAGAGGCTCGCCCTTGTCGTTGGTGGCTTCGACGGTCAGCGTGTACTTGCCATCGGGCAGCTGGTTGCCGTCGCTGTCGCGGCCCGTCCAGACGTAGTCGTGGCGTCCGGCTGAGATCTCCTTCGATTCGGTCCAGACCACCTTGCCGTTGGCGTCACGGACGGTGAAAGTGGCGTGGGTCGCGCCGGAGGCTGCCGCATAGCTCCACTCGGCCTTGCCACCCTTCAGGTCGGTAGTGGTGGATTCGACCATCACCCGTTTGCCGATGAAGGCCGCCGCCTGGGTGGCCGTCTGCGCGGCAGACAGCTGGATCATTGCCTCGAGGTTGGCATTGGCCTTGATCTGCTGCTCGACGCCGGAGAACTGGACCAGTTGCTGGGTGAACTGGTTCGTATCAAGCGGATCGAGCGGGTTCTGATTGCGCAGCTGCGTCGTCAGCAGCGAAAGGAACGTATCGAAATTGTCAGCGATCGCCGCGCGGTCGGTCGCCGAGGAGTAGCTTCCACCGATGTTCGACAGGGCACTCAGGTACATGGCGTCACCTCATATTCTGAGATCCAGTCCGCCGGCGTAGGACAGGCGCTGGGGGAGGGGGGCGGGATTGGTGGGGTCTGCCGTCGCGTCGGGGCTGGCCTCGGCCGGCGTGGCACCGGTGCTCTGCTGGTCGCGGCCGCCGTGCGACTGTGCGAAGGACGACTGGTCGCGGAGCTCGTACTGGATGCCGCCCTCAAGCTTGAGCCCCGACGCATTCAGCGCCCGCTCCAGGCCTCGGGAATCGCGCAGCAGCGCGTCCAGAGTGTCAGGCCGGTCAACCAGCATGTGTGTCCTCACCTGACCGTCGCGACCGAATTCCAGGCGGACCTCGACACGGCCGAGCTCGGGCGGATCCAGCTCGATTTCGAACCGGTTCGCCCCGTCAGCGGATTTCTGGGCTATGCGCAGCGCGATGGCCTGAACGTCGGGGCGGGCGGCGACGGCACCAAGATGACGCAAGGTCGTTTCGAGATGCGTTCCGTCCCGGCCGGGAACGAGCGAGACCGCGCCGCCATAGGCGTGCAGCGTGGAGAGGCGCGAGGTCGTCGGATCGGCCTTGGCGTCGTCAGCGGGTGCGGCCGTGGCCATTGCGGCAAGCATGTCGGCTGGCACCCGGATCGCCGGTTGCGCGGCATCGGGCTGGCGCATCTCGGGTGACGCCGCCGGAGAGGCGGGCGCCGACGCATGCGACGGTCGGGACGGGACAGGCTGTCTGTCCGGCTTCTGCCGCGTCAACAGACGCGCCAGTTCGCTGTCGTCGTCGGCAAGAGGCAGCAGCGCGACGTCCCGTGACGTGGCCTGAGAGGGCAACGAAATGTTGCCAGCGGACCGAGGCCGGCCGGCCGGATCGGCATCTGAGTTCCCTGCCGGATCGCCTGCGGCAAGTGCCTGGTCTGTACCCGTCCCGGCGCTCTGGAGCGGCTGGGCTGCGGGCGGCGCGGCAGCGTCAGCCGCGCCACCGGCCGTATGCGACGCCGATTGGGCCATCGACATCGCCTGGGCTTGCCGATCGGCGGCGGACGCCAGCTGTGCTGCCGCATCGGCGACTGTGCGTGGAGGCACGGGTGCCGCAAGCGCTGCGGCCGAACCCATGCCGGCCGATTGCACAGGCACCGGATCCGACGCTCCGGGTACGGGACCGGTGATCTGGCCGGCATTCTCGTTCAGGGCAGCTGATCGACCGTCGGCGGGCGGGACTTTCCCGGCGAGAGCTGGCGCCTGTGCCGACGCAGCCGCTTGTGATGCCGCCGCGTCCGGATCGCCGGCCTGATCGGCCGCCAGGGGTGCCAGGAGTGCCAGAGGTGCCAGAGGCTCGCCCAGCGGCATGGCCGGCGTCGCGACCGTATCGGTTGCGGTCGGGACTGCATCGAGCGGGCCCGATTGCGCCGATGGATCCTCGATGTCCTTGCCCGTCGCGGTCGGGCCCGTCGCGGTTGGGGATGCGCTCATCGCCGCCAGAACAGCCGCGAAATCCGATCCGTTGCCAGCGACAGGCTGGCCGAGGATGCCGAGCAGTCCTGTGTCGCGTCGGCTTGCCGCGCGCGCATCGGCGCCCGGCTTGAACTGGGTTGCAATGACAGATGCAGCGTCGCCCATATACACGCCCTAGTCGAACGCGAAGGTCTCGGATTAAGCGAAGCAAGGATCGGGCCACGAAAAAGATCCATATGTTGCAGATATTTGGGTCGGGCCGCCGGGATCTGGCCGGCAAGTCTTGCCGACTTCCCGGTTGAACCTTGCCGGTCGACCCGGCGGTGATCTCGATGAGCCGGGCCAGCCGGCCCTTGCCATCGGCAGGGGAGGTCCTATGATTCGGGCGGTTCGCCCCGGCGCGAGGTCGCTGCCGTATCCGTTCACCGAAGCTTGCCGCCATGCAGAATTCGCTCGACCTGCCCGGACGCCCGCAGGATACCCGCGTCGTCGTTGCCATGTCGGGCGGTGTTGATTCCTCCGTGGTGGCCGGCCTGCTGAAGAGGGAGGGCTACGACGTCGTTGGCGTGACGCTTCAGCTTTACGATCATGGTGAGGCGGAGCATCGCCCCGGCGCCTGCTGTGCCGGTCAGGACATCTACGATGCCCGGCGGGTGGCGGAGACGCTCGGCATCCCGCATTATGTTCTCGATTACGAGCGCAGGTTCCGCGAGGCGGTGATCGACGCCTTCGCCGACAGCTATCTGGCTGGGGAAACGCCGATCCCCTGTGTCGGCTGCAACCAGCAGATCAAGTTCCACGATCTCCTGGATACCGCGCGCGATCTCGGCGCGCAGGCGCTGGCGACGGGCCACTACATCGCGAGCCGTGCGCTGCCCGGCGGCCGGCGGGCGCTCTATCGCGCACGCGATGAGGAGCGTGACCAGAGCTATTTCCTGTTCGCGACCACACAGGACCAGATCGACTTCCTGCGCTTCCCGCTTGGTGACATGCCGAAGTGGCGCACGCGCGAGATCGCGCGCGACCTCGGGCTGACGGTCGCCGACAAGGCCGACAGTCAGGACATCTGCTTCGTGCCGACCGGCCGCTACACGCAGATCATCGAGCGACTCAGGCCGGGCGCGATCGAGCCGGGCGAGATCGTGCATCTCGATGGCCGAGTGCTGGGCCGGCACGACGGCATTGTCCATTTCACGATCGGGCAGCGCCGCGGTATCGGCGTCGCGATCGGTGAACCTCTCTACGTCATCGACCTCGATGCGAAGACACGCCGGGTACTGGTCGGCCCGCGCGAGGCTCTCGAGACGCGCCGCGTCGCGTTGCGGCAGGTGAACTGGCTCGGCGACATGCCACTCGGCGAAGGCAGCCACGAGGTATTCGCCAAGGTGCGCTCGACTCGGCCGCCGCAGCCGGCCCGGCTGGTCGTGACCGAGGGTGGAGTCGAGGTGGACCTGCTGGCCGGAGAATACGGCGTGTCGCCCGGTCAGGCCTGTGTCTTCTACGAAAGCTGCGAGCCGCAGAGCAGGGTTCTCGGCGGCGGCTGGATCGCTGCCGCCCGGCCGGCCGTTGCCCTTGCCGATGCGATCGGCCAGGCACGCCGCATTCCACGCGCGGCGGCTGCCGGTTCGGCTTGACACCCTTCGGGGCCGATCCTTATATCGGCCTCGCCTGCCGGCCGCCGGCGCGAGTCCGGAAACCGGACCCGTGTGAATCGCCGAGTTCGAGGCGGACCGGGCATCGGGGCGGAGTAGCTCAGTTGGTTAGAGCAGCGGAATCATAATCCGCGTGTCGGGGGTTCAAGTCCCTCCTCCGCTACCAATTCCGCTGAGGCAGTCGATCGAGGAACCCACGCCACGCGGATCCGCTTGATCGCTGCTGCCGGCCCGTGTGCGGCCCTGCCGGGGCCGGAGGAGGCGGACGGCGCGAGCACCAGACCCTCAGCGCCGTATTTGCTGATGATCGACCTGGCGGATGGGCGCCGGATGAACATCGCCGCCACCGGGCGACGGAGCCGAGGGGCGGCAGGCTGCCGTGACCGACGAGATCGACTCCCGCGAGAGTGCGCTTGCGCCGGCTCGTGCTGCTGGCATCGAAGCCGCGCAGGCCTGGCCGGTGCGGGCAGGCGGCGAGCGGCGGCGGCCGCCGGTCGGAATGATCGCTACGATGTCAGTTCGGCGCGAACGATCCTCGCGCCTTCGACCATCGCCACCATCTTGCCGTAGGCGACGTTGCGCGGCAGGTACTTCAGCCCGCAATCGGGGGCCACGACGATACGGTCAGCCGAGACATGTGGCAGTGCCCGGCGTATGCGGGCGGCGACCGTCTCGGGCGTCTCGATCTCGTGCGTCGACAGGTCGAGAACGCCGAGGATGATGCGCTTGTCGGGCAGGGTCTCGAGGATCGAGCAATCCAGCTTCGACTGTGCGGTCTCGATCGAGACGGCGTTGACCGGCGAGTTGGCGAACTCTGGGAGGAAGGAATAGCCCTCCGGCCGTTCGTGGATGATCGCTGCATAGCCGAAGCAGATGTGGACGGCGGTCTCGCCGGTGATGCCGTCGAGCGCCGCGTTCAGCGCCGCCAGGCCGTAGTCGCGGGCCTGCTCGGGGCGGGCCTGCATGTAGGGCTCGTCGATCTGGACGATGTCGGCGCCGGCAGCGAACAGGTCGCGGATCTCCTCGTTGACCGCACGGGCATAGTCGAGTGCCATTTCGGCGGGATCGTCGTAGAAGTCGTCCTGGGCCTGCTGCGACATGGTGAAGGGCCCCGGAACCGTCATCTTGATCCGTCGGTCGGTGTTGGCGCGCAGGAATTCGGTGTCGCGTACCTGGACGGCATGCTTGCGGCGGATCCTGCCGACCACCCTCGGAACCGGGTTGGGGTGGCCGGAGCGGTCGAGCGCGGTCCCGGGATTGTCGATGTCGACGCCCTCGAGCGCAGTGGCGAAGCGGTTGGAGTAGCTTTCGCGGCGCATCTCGCCGTCGGTGATGATGTCGAGCCCGGCACGCTCCTGGTCGCGGATCGCCAGCAGGGTGGCGTCGTCCTGGGCCTGTTCGAGCCATTCGGGGGCGACGCGCCACAGCTCGCGGACGCGCACGCGCGGCGGGAAGCGGCCGGCCAGATTGGCCCGGTCGATCAGCCAGTCCGGCTGGGCGTAGGAACCGACCAGGGAGGTCGGCAGCAGCGTTTCGATCGTCGCCATGCTCTTCGTTCTTTCCGTCTCGTCTCGCGTCGAATGGATCGTTCGTCAGGCGCGGAACAGGTCGCGGTCGATACCGGCGGCCTCGAACAGATAGTCGCGGCTCGCCTCCAGTTCGCCGCGCAGCCTGTCCAGATCCACATCGAGGAGCGTGCCGCGCCATTTGCGGATCCGTCCGGCGACCATCACCGTGTCGACATTGCTGCGCTCCATCAGCGTGACCACGGCGCCGGGGACATGGTTGAGCGGCGCCACGTTGATGGCAGTCGCGTCGAGCAGCACGATGTCGGCCTCCTTGCCCGGCGTCAGGCTGCCGACCTTGTGGTCAAGCTTGAGCCCGCGCGCGCCCTCGAGGGTGGCCATACGGATCACGTCGCGCGCAGTCAGCAGGTCCGGCAGGTTCTCGCCGCCGCCGAGCGCCGCCTCGTTGACGAAGGCGCGCTGCAGCGTCAGCGCGGCACGCATCTGGGTGAAGGGGTCGGCAGTCATGGTGCACTCGACGTCGGACGACAGGGAAGGCTGCAGTCCGACATCCAGCGCCTTCTGGATCGGCGGCATGCCGTGCCGCATCACCATCTCGATCGGCACCGACAGGGAGACGTGCGCCCCGGCGTCGGCGGCCGCCTTCCAGCCGAGGTCCGACATGCCGGTCATGTGGATGAAGATGTTGTCGGGGCCGAACCGGCCGGCCCGGGCCAGTTCGTCGAATATCGGCGCCATGCCGAAGGTGCCGACGACATGCAGGGCGATCGGCAGCGCCAGCTCACGGCCGATCTCCCAGGCGCGCTCGTAACCCGGCAGGTAGATCTCGCCGCCCATCGCCATGGTCAGGAGCTGATCGTCGGAGGCGAACGCTTCCGATCGGAGCCGGCGCGCGTCATCGGGATATTTCGTGCGGTCTCCCCATCCCTCGAAATAGCCGAGGACGGCGCGCCGCCCGGCGTCCCTCAGGGCCTGGACAGCCGCATCGGAATGTTCGGGCGAGTGATGGATCTGCGAGACGTCCATCACTGTCGTCACGCCGGCGTCGAGCTGGGCGAGGGAGCCGTACAACTCGTTGATGTGGACGTCGGAGGGGCGATAGACGAGCGAGAACTTCTGAAGGACGTGCTCGTAGTAGTTTATCGCGCTGTGCGGATGGCCATCATTGATGAGGATGCCGTCGGCCAGGAAACCGCGCAGCGCGGTCTCGAACTGGTGGTGATGAGTGTCGACGAAGCCCGGCATGACGATCATGCCGGCCGCGTCGAGGATCTCGGCGTCGCCGGCATCGAGCATCGGTGCGACTGCCTCGATGCGTGATCCGTTCACGAGGACGTCGCCCACCGCGAAGTCGCCGACATCCGGGTCGAGGCTCAGAACGTGGCCACCGCGGATCAGCAGTCGTCGGCCACGCTCGCCCGTACCGGCCGGCATCGGTCCGGAGCGGACGCGAGGCGCGGCCGGGCCGTCAGCGGCGCCGCCGGCCGCACCCGATCCTTCACCCGGGGCCGAGACGATCGTCGACTGGCAGATCCCGCACATCCCTGCATTCCTCCCGGTGGATGCCGGTGCCGCTCGGCCGCCGGCGTCGGATGTCTTCTGTCGCGGCGCGCCGGTTGCGAGGTCACCGCAACAAGCGATCCGATATTTCGCTGTGCGAAAATTCGTTCACTTCAATCGTGCGTCGTTCCAGCCGGCGAGTCAATCAGTGACGGGCGGTACAGACCGGGCCGGCGGTGCCGGTCGGCTCAGCGCACACCGATGATCGACTCCAGCACCGGATAGCGCGACAGGGTCTGGGCGATCCGCGCGGCCGAGGCGCGCAGTTCCTGCAGCCGGTTCTTCACGAGATCCTCGGCGGTGACCATGCCGGAGTAGCCGGACGAATTGAGCGCCGCGATGGTCCTGCCGGAGGTGCCGCGGATCGGAACCGCCAGCGCGGTGATGCCATAGTCGAGCTGGTCGACGGTGGTGGCGTAGTTCTTGGCGCGCACGTCCTCGATGATCGCCTTCAGCTCCGCCTTGTCGACGACGGTGCGATTGGTCAGTGCGACGGGGACGACATCGCGCAGGTAGCAGTGGAACGCCGCGTCCGGCAGGCCGGCGAGCAGAACGCGTCCGAGCGAGGTGGCGTGGGCCGGGTAGCGGGCGCCGACCACGGCGGTCGGCCGGCGGGCGCGCTGCTCGGAATAGTGGGCGATGTAGAGCACATCGTGGCCCTCCAGCGTGGCGACCGACGAGGCGTCCCCGAACATCCCGACGAGCCGCGTCAGCTCGGGCTGCAGCACCTCGTCCACGCGCGCCGAGAAGTAGAACGCGGAGCCGAGACTCATCACCTTCGGGCGCAGGTGGAAGCGCTTGCCGGTCTGACCGACATAGCCCAATGCCTGCAGCGTGATGAGGCTGCGCCGGGCGGCCGCGGGGCTGAGTCCGACCCGTCGCGCAACCTCGCTGAGCGTCATCTCGGAGTGGGCGGAATCGAAGCTCTCGAGGATCGACAGGCCTCGTGCGAGAGCCTCGACGAACTCCGCGGGGCGTTCGTCCTCCGTGCTCCGGTCGAGCATGCAGCAGACCTTCCTCAATCGCCAGGGGCGAGGGTGAAGTCGAATTTTATCATCGCATCCGGCCTGCGCTCCAGTGGCAGGTCGGCGACCAGATCCGGCTTGTAGGGCTCGATGCGGGCGATCAGCGACTTGCGAACGCCGAACACCGCGTCGTTGTCGATGTATTCGGTGTTCTCGAAAAAGACCTCGGTGACGATGCTGCGCATCCGCTCGGCGCGGATCATGTAGTGCAGATGCGCGGCGCGCCAGGCGTGGCGGCTGCCGGCCCGCAACAGCTCGCCGACCGGGCCGTCATACGGAACCGTGTAAGGCTTCGGCAGCACCGTAGTGTAGTAGTAGCGGCCCTCGGCGTCGGTCTCGAAGACACCGCGCAGGTCGTACTTGTCCTGACCGGCCTCCTGGATCGGATAGGTGCCGGAGCCGTCCGCCTGCCAGGTGTCGACGATGGCCCCGGCGATGGGGTGCTTGAGCGTGTCGCGGACGACACCGTGGCAGAGCACGGTAACGCCTTCGCGCGATCCGGCCAGATCGGCACCGAGCGGCTTGCGCGGGGCATCGTCCAGATAGAACGGACCGAGGTTGCTGTTCTCGGTGGCGCCGCCGCGCGTGTTGATCATGTCGACCAGCGCAGACCATCCGAGCACGTCGGACAGGAGAATGAACTCGTGGCGGTCGGGCGTGGATATCTTCCCGCAATCATACAGGAAGGTCAGCACCCGCATCCACTCCTCGTGGGTCAGGTTCGTCTCGCGCGTGTAGTCGTGCAGATGCTGGATCAGGTTGTCGAGCAAGAACCGGAAGCGGGATCCCTCCTCGGCCTTGAAGCTCGCCTTCACCGCCTCGGTGATCGTGAACTGGTTGATGTCTCGCATCCGAATCGTCCTCCCGGTCCCGACATGCCGGCATGCCCGCCGAAACGGCAGTGCCACGGTCTTGACAGCACGGTAGTTCAGAGCATAGTTTCCGACAAGAGAAAAAATTTTCGCTATACGAATATGCGGGGTAGGCCCCAGGGGCGGGGCAGAACCCCCGGGCAGGAGAGGCGATGCGGATCGGCAAGCAGGATCTGGCCTTCACGGCGATCGCGACCTCGGATGCGCACACGATTACGGTTCGCGGCCATGACCTGTGCTCCGAACTGATCGGTCGCATCGACTTCACCGACTATTTCTGGCTGCTGGTCATCGGATCGCGGCCCGACGAGCGGCAGCGGGCGATCACCAATGCCTGTCTGGTAGCGATTGCCGAACACGGTCTGGTGCCGAGCGTTCAGGCCGCGCGCATGACGCTCGCCGCGGCGCCGGAGGCGTGGCAGGGCGCGATGGCCGCCGGTCTGCTCGGCATGGGCACGGTGGTCGCCGGCAGCTCGGAGACGGCCGGCCGCTACATCGTCGAGGTCCTCGAGGCGAGCCGCAGGTCCGACCTCAGGACGGCCGCGCGCGAGAGTCTCGAGGCGCTCAAGGCCTCGCGCAGCAAAGTGCCGGGCCTCGGACATCCGCAGCACAGCAGCGGCGATCCCCGGGCCGACACGCTGCTCGCGCTCGCCGACCGGCTCGGCGTCTCCGGCGAGCACGTTGCCTGTCTTCGGACGATCGCCGATCTTGCCCCCGGCATCATGAACCGGCCGTTGCCGATCAACGTGTCGGGAGCGATCCCCGCGCTGATGCTTGACGCGGGATGGCCCGTCGACGCCATGAAGGGAATCCCGCTGCTGGCCCGCGCGGCCGGACTCGTCGCCCATCTGTACGAGGAATCGCAGCGCTCGATTGGCTTCATCATGTCCCATCAGGCGGATTCCGCCATCGCCTATGACGGCCCCCCGGCCGGTGCGTCGGCGACCGCTACCGGCAGCGAATGAGGCAGCGCCCGTGACGAAGATCCTGACCGATTTCCGCGTGATCGAGATGGGCACCTACATTACCGGGCCCGCTGCCGGCATGCATCTGGCCGATCTCGGCGCGGATGTGATCAAGGTGGAGCGGCCCGGTCAGGGAGATCCGTTCCGCGCCTTCAAGGGCGGGCTCTATTCGCCGCATTTCCAGACCTACAATCGCAACAAGCGGTCGATTGCGCTGGACACCGCCAAGCCCGACGACCGGGCGGTGTTCCACGACCTGATCCGCACAGCCGACGTCTTCATCCAGAACTTCCGTCCCGGGGTGGCCGAGCGGCTCGGCGCCGGCGCGGAGGAATTGCAGCGGATCAATCCGCGGCTCGTCTATTGCGCGATCACCGGGTTCGGCCAGAGTGGCCCGGCGCGCGACCGTCCCGCCTACGACACCGTCGCCCAGGCGGCGAGCGCCTATCTGCGTCTGCTGACGCCGCCGTCCAGCCCGCGCGTCATCGGTCCTGCAATCGCCGACGCGGTGACCGGCCACTATGCGGCGCTGGGCATCCTCGCGGCGCTGCTCGAGCGGTCGAAGACCGGCAAGGGACGGCGTCTCGACATCTCGATGCTCGAGGCGATGTGTCACTTCAACCTGGACAGTTTCACCCATTATTTCAGTGTCGGCGAGGTGATGGGGCCGCTCAGCCGGCCGATGGTCTCGCAGTCCTACACCTTCGCCTGTGCCGATGGAAAATGGATCGCGATCCATCTGTCCTCGCCGCAGAAGTTCTGGGAGGGGCTGGTCGCGGCCGTCGAGCGGCCGGATCTGCTGACCGACGAGCGCTTCGCCGAACGGCTGAACCGCATCAAGCACCAGCAGGACCTGATCGACATCCTGACACCGATCTTCGCGACGCGGACGCGCCAGGAATGGTGCGACATCCTGCTCGAACATGAGGTGCCGCACTCGCCGGCCTACGATTCGAACGAGGCGCTGGAGGATCCACAGGCCCGGCATCTGCAGATCGCGGTCGAGGCGACGCATCCGACGATGGGCCCCTTCAAGACCGTCAGGCCGCCCTACAACTTCGATGGCGAGGCCGATCTCGAGGTGCTGCCGCCGCCGACGCTGGACGAACACGGCGAGCAGATCAGGGCGGAGCTCGCCCAACGTCGGACCGCATAGACCGAATGTGTGACCAAGACGGGCGGCATGACCGTCCGGCCCGACTGCGAACGCCCGCCAACATCAGGGCACCCAACGAGGGAGGAGCACGAATGAGGAAACTGACCGGTCTGCTGCTGGCGAGTGCGCTCGCCATTCCGTCGATGGCCTACGGGCAGGAAACGATCCGGCTCACCGTCGCCTCGAGCCATCCGACCACGATTCCGTGGATCGGCATGATCCAGACCCATTTCATGCCCGAGGTCGATCGCCGTCTCGCCGAGACCGGCAACTACAAGATCGAATGGCAGGAAGCGTTCGGTGGCCAGCTCTACAAGGCCAATGCCACGCTGACCTCAGTACAGGAAGGCATTACCGACATCGGCTGGGTGTTCTCCTATCTCGAAGGCGCCAAGATGCCGATGAGCCAGATCACCGCCTACACCCCGTTCTCCACCAACAACGTGCCCGCCCAGCTCGACACGATCGTCGAGCTGTTCGAGAAGTTCCCGGAGTTCAGGAACGAGTGGGAGCAGTACAATCTCGTCTTCCTCGGTGCCACCGGGTCCGACAGCTACGACCTCTACACCAAGCGGCCGATCGCCTCGCTCGATGACCTGAACGGCATGAAGATCTCCGCGCCGGGCGTGCTCGGCACGTGGCTGCGCGGCCTCGGCGCCAACGCCGTGGACGGAGCGCTGACGACCTTCTACACCGACATCCAGACCGGCGTTTCGGATGGTGTCCTGTCGCTCGCCCTCGGGGTGTTGCCGACCAAGATCTACGAGGTTGCTCCGCACATCACCCGCGCCGATGTCGGGGTGGTGTTCTCCGGCGGTCTTGCCATCAACCGCGACAGCTGGGACGCACTTCCCGAGGAGGTGCAGCAAGCGCTGCTTGCCGCCGGCGCGTTCTATTCGAAGGCGCACGCGCAGGATCTGATGGACCGTCACGAGATGGCGCTGAAAAAGATCCAGGAGCTCGGCGCCAGCCAGAGCACGCCGGTGACACTGACCGTCATGTCGCCGGAGATGCGCAAGGAATGGGCCGACCGACTGCCCGATCTCGCCGGCGAGTGGGCAGCCGACGCCAAGGCGCGCGGGCTTCCCGGCGACGCGTTTCTCGCCGCCTACATGGATGGCCTGCGCGCGCGGGGCGAGAAGCCGCTGCGCGACTGGGGCGCGGCGGAATAGTCGTGGCCTGCGGCGGCGCCAGCAATGCCGACGCACGCTGACGGTCCCGGCGGCGGATCCGGCCGCCGGGAGACGTTCCTCGCCCGGCTGTGGACCCGCGGCGTTGACGGGCTGGCTGTCGTCGGCACGCTGATGATCGTCCTGCTGATGATCATGATTTGCGCGGACGTTGTCGCACGGAACCTCCTCGGCGGCTCGCTGCCGCTGATTTCGGAGCTCGGCGCGCTGACGCTGGTAATGATCGTCTATCTTCAGCTGGGTGCCGCGGTGCGCAATGACCGGATGGCGCGCACCGACATGTTCCTGACCGGCCTTGCCCGCACCCGGCCGCGCGCCGGTGCAGTCCTGTCCGGATTGTGGGATCTCGCCGGAGCGGCCGTCTGCGTCGGCATCGCCTGGTCGACGCTCGGGATCTTCCAGCGCGACTACGCGCATGGCGATTTCATCGGCGTCACCGGCGTCCTCACCCTGCCGACCTGGCCGTTCCGGATGCTGATCCTCGTCGGCATCACGGCTGCCATGGCGCAGTTTCTGGTCAGTGCGGCGGGCGCGTTCCGGCGGGCTGCCCGGCGGGCGGAGGGCAGACCATGAGCGGCGTCGAGATCGGCGTCGCGGCGATTGGCGCACTCATCGCCTTCATCGTGCTCGGGATGCCCATCGGCATCGCCATGATCGTCGTCTCGTTCGTGGCGGTGGCCTTCATCCGCAACGAGACGGTCGCGCTCAGGATGATCGGCTCGGTCGCCAACGACAGCCTGGAGGAATATCTCTACGCCGTGGTGCCGCTGTTCGTGCTGATGGGGCTGCTCGTCACCGTCTCGGGCGTCGGCAAGGACACCTTCGACGTCTTCGAGCGCCTGCTGCGGCGGGTGAAGGCCGGTCTCGGCATCGCGACCGTCTTCGCCAATGCCGTGTTCGCCTCCATCACCGGCATTTCGATCGCCTCGGCGTCGGTCTTCGCCCGCGTTGCGGTGCCGGAGATGACGCGGCACGGCTACACCCGCCGCTTTGCCACCGGGGTGGTTGCCGGCAGCTCCGTGCTGGGCATGCTGATCCCGCCCTCGCTGCTGATGATTGTCTATGCGGTGCTCGCCGAGGAATCGGTTGGACGCATGTTCCTCGCCGGCATCGGTCCGGGACTGCTGCTGGCCGCGCTGTTCTCTGCGACGGTGATGCTGATGGCGCTCTGGTCGCGGCGCTCGGTGTTCGAGCGCGATGCCGATACGCGCGACATCGCGCCGCTGCCAGTGGCCGCGCTCGTGTCGAAGGGCACGCCGATCCTCGTCCTGGTGACGCTGGTGCTGGGCGGGCTGTATGGCGGATTCCTCAACCCGACCGAGGCGGGGGCCGTCGGCGCCTGCGGTGCGCTGGTGATCGCGCTCCTGCGCCGCTCGCTCGATCCGGGACGCTTCTGGGCGCTGCTGGTCGAGACCGGGCAGGTGACGGTCTCGGTTCTGTTCCTGATCATGGCAGCCACCTTCTTCAGCCGGATGCTGGCGATGTCGGGGCTGCCGACGGCGCTGGCCCAGGCGCTGCTCGGCGAGGCCATCGGACCCTATGGCTTTCTGCTGATCTTCCTGGTGCTGATCATCGTCATGGGGTTCCTGATCGATTCGATCTCGATCATGCTGATCCTGCTGCCGATCGCGCTGCCGGTCGCGCGCGAAGCGGGATTCGACCTGATCTGGTTCGGCGTCCTCACGGTGGTCGCCGTCGAGATCGGGCTGCTGACACCGCCCTTCGGGCTCTCGGTCTACACCATCAAGACGGCGCTGGGCGACCGCAGCCTGGGGGTGGGCGAGGTGTTCCGCGGCGCCGCCCCCTTTGTCCTGGCGATGGTCGTCGGGCTCGCACTCATCGTGGCGTTCCCGCCGATCGCGGTGTGGCTGGCACGGCTCTAGGATTCGCCGACATGATGCATCTTCTCTGCCTTTCCGGGAGCCTCCGGGCAGCTTCCGCATCGTCCGCCGTCGTGGCGACACTCTGCGAGCGGCTGCACGGCGTCGCCACGACCAGCCGGTTCGATATCGGTGCGCTGCCGCACTACAACGCCGATCTGGAACCGCCGCAGGCGGTGCTGGCGCTGAAGTCGGAGATCGCCGCGGCAGACGGTCTGGTGATCGTCACACCCGAATACAATTACAGCGTTCCCGGCGTCCTGAAGAACGCCATCGACTGGGCCTCGCGGCCCGCCTATGCCTCGGTGCTCAAGGACAAGCCTGTGTTCGTCGCCTCGGTTTCCGGCGGCGCGCTCGGCGGTGTCCGGGCGCAGAGCCATCTGAAATACATCCTCGCCGGGACGCTGGCGCGGGTCTTCGTATGGCAGGAGGTCATCGTTCCCCACGCCAACACCAAGGTCGTCGACGGACGGCTCGCCGACGAGGCGATCACCGCGTTCCTGCTGGACGGCATTCGCGCCTTCATCGGCTCGATCGCGCGCGGTTGAGGAGCCTGTCGTCGGGCTCCGCCCTCAGGGCTCCAGCCGTTCGAGATAGGGCAGCGGATCGGGCCTCGCCTGGCTGACGACGGCATCGACGCGGGCGATGGCGCGGATATGCGAGATACGCAGGTGTTCGCGGAGGGCGGCGGCGGCCGCGTCGATGCGGCCGGCCTCGAGATGGGTGACGATGTCGAGATGTTCGGGCAGGATCGGTTCGCGCTCGAACAGCCGCGGCGTCCAACGGTACAGGAACCGGTGGGCAATCAGCAGCGACTGCTGCAGCGTGATCGCCTGCATGAGTGTCCGGTTGCCGCAATGGCCGAGCAGTTCGACATGCAGCTCCTCCTCGAGTCGATCGAGCGTCGCGCCGCTGATGGTCTCGGCCTCGGCAATCGCTGCCTCCAGATTGAGTCGTAGCCGCGTCGCCAGGCCCCCCGGCAGCCGCGGCGCCGCCTTGACCAGCGCCACCGGCTCGAGAATTGCGCGCAGCTCATAGAGTTCGCCGATGTGCTCCGGCGACAGCGCGGGGGCATACCAGCGCGAGCGTTCGTCCTTGCGAATGACGCCGCGTTGCTGGAGACGGCCGAGCACGTCGCGGGCGACCGTGCGGCTGACACCATAGAAGCGCGCCAGCTCCGCCTCGTTGACGCGCCACGTGGCGAACGAGATGCGGGCGATGATCTCGTTCTCGACCTCGCCATAGATCCGCTCCCAGCTCGACAGCGAGACCAGGCGGCTGTCGCCGGCGGGCGTCGCGCCGGTCCGATCGGCGGCGTCGATGACACGGGCCGCGGCGGCCGGAGCCTGCAGGACCACGTAGCCGCGGCCCTGCGCCTTGGCGACCCGGCCCCGCCGTTCGAGTTCCTTCAGAGCACGGCGGGCAGGCGCCCGGCTGATGCCGAACTGGGCGGCGACGAGCGATTCGTTGAGACGCGAGCCGGCCGGTATCGTGCCATCGGCGATCTGGTCGGCGAGAATGCCGAAGGCGCGCTCGTAGAGACGCGGCGCAGCGCCGGACGGACCGGTCGGCTCCGGCGCCGTGTCGTCGCAACCACGCCGATGGGCCATGCCGTCACGCAGTGCCGTCATGTCGACCGTCAGCCATCGGTTTGTTCGGGCGGCATTTTCTCTCCCCGGGAGTCGGCCCGATTTCTAGAGCATTTCTCGGGCAAGGGGAAAGTCCGGGAAAGGACCGAGCCGCCGCCTCCCACCGGAACCGACGCATCGCACGGATTGTCCGGAGCGAAAATTATGTATACTGCACACACTGGACATCCATGGTGGCCCGCGAATGGTGCGCGCGGCCTGTTCGGGAGAGTAGGACATGATGCCGGCAGGCGCGAACTGTCCGCACGGCAGCGACATCAATCCCATGGGGTGCGTGCCCGCGCCCATTGCGGATGATCCGGCATGATCGACACGGCGTCCATACCGGAGGGGCCCGTGGAGCTGCGCGCCGGTTCGGAGCGCCTCGCGCGCTTCTGCCGCGAGGTGCTGGCGGCGGCGGGGGCGGATGCGGCGAGCGCGGAAGCAGCCGCGCGGGCCATGCTGCACGGCTCGCGGCTCGGGGTCGACAGCCACGGCGTCCGCCTTCTGCCGCACTATGCCGCTGCGATCGCCGGCGGCCGGGTCAACGGCAGGCCTGCGATGCGGCTCGTACGCGAATGGGGGGCGGTGGCGACCCTCGATGCCGATGACGGCCATGGCGCGCTGGCGGCCTATACGGCCATGGACCATGCGGTGCGCATCGCCGAAGCCATGGGCATCGGTGCCGTCGCGATCACCCGCAGCTCGCATTTCGGGCCGGCCGGCGCCTATGCCCTCGCCGCGGCCGAGCAGGGAATGCTCGGGCTTGCCACCTGCAATGCCGACAGCCTGGTGCGGCTTCACGATGGCGCTGCGCGATTCCACGGCACCAATCCGATCGCTTGTGCCATGCCCGTTGCCGGGGAGGAGCCGTGGCTGCTCGACATGGCGACGAGTGCGATCCCCTACAACCGCGTCAAGCTCTACCGCAGTCTTGGCCGGGAGCTTCCCGAGGGGGTCGCCTCAACGGTTGCCGGGGAGGACACCGTGGATGCCAGCCGCGCCGAAATGCTGGCCCCCCTCGGCGGAGCCTTCGGATACAAGGGCGCGGGGCTGGCCGGGCTCGCCGAGATCTTCAGCGCGGTGCTGACCGGGGCCGGGCTCAGCTTCGAGCTGCAGCCGATGAACGACCCGGACATGTCGCGGCCGCGTGGGCTCGGAGCCTTTGTCATGGCGCTGCGTCCGGACGCCTTCATCGAGGGCGACAAGGTGGCGGCCCGGATGCGGCGCTATCGCGATGCGCTGCGCGCCTCGCCGGCGCGGCCGGGCGGCCGGGTGATGGCGCCCGGCGACCGCGAGTGGGACGAGGCACATCGCCGCGACAGGCTCGGCATTCCGCTCGACCCGGATACGGTCGCGGCCTTCCGGTCGCTGGCGGAGAGGTACGCGGTCAACCTGCCATTCTGAGAAGCGATTGGCCGGCACCGCTCCGAGAGCGGCCTGCCAGGACCGCCATTCCGGACGGCCGGCAGGCCGATCCGGGACAGGGAGGGCAGCAGCACAGGCCGGCAACGCGTCCCAAGTCTGGTGGTGCGGCTTCGCGTTCGGACGGGCTTGACGGTGCGTGGGGTGCGGATCGCGACCGCCGCTTGAACGTCAGATCGCCGAGATTCCGCCGTTGATGCTGATCGTCTGGCCGGTCATCCGGGCCGAGGCAGGGCTCGCCAGATGCACCACCATCGCCGCCAGATCATCCGGTTCGACCACGCCGAGGCTTGCCAAGGTCTCGGCCTTGCCGAACAGCCGGCCGCAGAACGGATCGGCCATCAGACGGTCGTAGAGCGGCGTGCCGCGCACGATGCTCGGTGTCAGGCAGTTGACCCTGATCCCGGAGCGCTTCGCCTCGTTGGCCATGCCGCGGCCGAACATCACGATTGCGGCCATCGCCGCGCCGATCACCGTTTCGCCCGGCGTGGCGATCTTGGCCGCGTCGGAGGCGAACAGGATGACCGATCCGCCGCCGCGTGCCATCATGTGCGGCAGCACCGCGCGGGCCGGCAGCACGATGCCGGCGACAATCATCTCGATGGTCGGCATGATATCTGCGATGTCGATCTGGTGCAGCAGCCGCGGCATCGGCTCGCCGCCGCCGGAGGAGACCAGCACGTCGATACCGTCCATCTCCGCCGCTGCGGCATCGGTCATCGCCTGCACGGCGTCAGGGTCGCGTGCATCGCAGCGGCGGAAGGCGATCCTCGCCTGCGGAAACCGTTCGGCGAGCGCCGCACGGGCCGCCTCGCCGCGTTGCTGGTTGCGGCCGACGATCGTCAGCCGCGGCAGGCCGGCGGCAAGCAGTGCGGCGGCACTGGCATGGCCGATGCCCGCCGTGCCGCCGACAACCAGCGCCGAGCTGTCGGAGAGCGCCCGGGCCGCCACCTCAGGCCACCTGTGTCCCGGTCTCGGCCACCGGGCGCTTGCGCATCAGTGCCGCGCGATCGCACGAACCGCAGTTGACGCCGTCCTGGTTGAACACCTCGTGGCGGAGCGTGACGATTCCTTCGCCGGGCCGGGTCTTGCTCTCGCGCTTGTCGAGAACGGTTGTGCGGACGTGGATCGTGTCGCCTTCGAACAGCGGATGGGTGAACTTCACGTCCGTCATGCCGAGATTGGCAATGGTGGTCCCGAAGGTGGTGTCGTTCACCGACATGCCGACCATCAGGCCCAGCGTCAAAAGACTGTTGACCAGCGGCCTGCCCCAGACGCTGTTCGCCGCCGCGTGCGAGTCGATGTGCAGCGGCTGCGTGTTCATCGTCAGGAGCGAGAACCACTTGTTGTCGGTCTCGGTGATGGTGCGCGTCCACTCGTGATTGAACACCATCCCGACCTCGAATTCCTCGAACCACAATCCCGCCATTGCTACTCCTCCGATTGGTGGGAGATCTCGACCAGCACCGCCTTGGCTGCCACCGTATCGCCGACCGCGCAATGGATGGCCGCGATCCGGCCGGCGACGGGTGCCGAAAGGGTGTGGACCAGCTTCATTGCCTCCATGGTCAGTACCGGATCGCCCTCGGCAACCATGTCGCCGGTGCGGACCGGGATGGCGGTGACGAGGCCGGGCAGCGGCGCGATCAGCATCCCGTCGGCGTCGGCGGCGGCCGCGGAGCGAACGGTGACGTCGATCGCCGGCGTGATGCGCGCCGCGATGACCATGCCATCGTGCGCAACGTGCAGCAGGTCGCCATCGGCGACCGCCGTCACCGGCCTGCCATCGATCACGATGTCGCCAGAGCGCGGAAGATGACCGAGGGCGATCGTCCGGCCGTCGATCAGTGCAGTGAATCCCCCGACCCCGCAGGCCATGTCGAGGGTCGCCTCGCCGAACTCGTCCTCGAGCACGAGCTCGAGGCAGGCGGGCCGGCGCGCGCCCATCACCCGGAAGCCGTCGCGCCGTGTCCATGGCGTGCCGCCGTCCGGCAGGTTCAGCGCCCAGATCGCGCAGGCAATCGCCCGCAGGTGCGCCAGCTTGCCGGCGTCCGGCCGCCAGCCGTCGGGAAAGGTCTCGGGCAGGAAGCGGGTCGTCACCTGGCCGGCGGCGAATGCCGGACGCGTGGCGCAGTCCTTCAGAAACGCCTGGTTGGTGGCCGGGCCGAGCACGGCAAGGTCGGCGAGGCCGCGTTCAAGCCGCGCGAGCGCAGACGCCCGGTCGGGGCCGTGGGCGATCAGCTTGGCGAGCATGCTGTCGTAGTGTAGCCCGATCTCGGTACCGGCCGCGATCCCGGTGTCGAAACGGATGCCGGCAGGGGCCGAGACCGCGACGAAGCGGCCGATCGCCGGCTGAAAGCCGAGATCGGGGCGCTCGGCGGCAATGCGCGCCTCTATGGCATGGCCCCTTGCTCGAATCTGGTCCTGGGCCAGCGGCAGCGGCAGTCCGGCGGCGACGAGCAGCTGCCACTCGACGAGATCGACACCGCAGATCGCCTCGGTGACTGGATGCTCAACCTGCAGACGGGTGTTCATCTCGAGAAAGTACGGACTGTCTCCTCCAGCCTCCATGATGAACTCGACGGTGCCGGCCGAGCTGTAACCGATCGCCCGGCAGAGCCTGAGCGCCGCCTCGAACAGCCGGGCGCGCGCGACGTCCGGCACGTTTGGCGCCGGTGCCTCCTCGAACACCTTCTGGTTGTTGCGCTGGACCGAGCAGTCGCGCTCGAACAGGTGGACGAGGTTGCCGTGGCTGTCGCCGAACACCTGCACCTCGAGATGACGGGGGCGGGCGATGAACTTCTCGAGCAGGACCGCATCGTCGCCGAAGGCAGAGCGGGCTTCGGTCCGGGCCTGCTCCAGCGCGGGGGTGAAATCCTCCGGCCGCTCGACGAGGCGCATGCCGCGCCCGCCGCCGCCGGCCGAGGCCTTGATCAGCACCGGGTAGCCGATCCGCTTTGCCTCGGCGGCGAGACGGTCCGGCGACTGGTCGGCGCCGTGATAGCCCGGCACCGTCGGCACGCCGGCGGCGATGGCGATGCGCTTTGCCTCGATCTTGGAGCCCATCGCGGCAACGGCGTCGGCCGAAGGTCCGACGAAGACGATCCCGGCCGCCTCGCAGGCACGGACGAAGCCGGCATTCTCCGACAGGAAGCCGTAGCCCGGATGGATGGCGTCGGCACCGGCCGCGTGGGCGGCGGCGAGGATCGCCGGACCCGCAAGATAGCTGGCGGTGGCGGGCGGCGGCCCAATGCGGTGCGCCTCGTCGGCGAGGCGGACATGCAGGGCGCCGGCGTCGGCGTCGGAGTAGACAGCGACGGTGCGCAGGCCAAGGCGCCGGCAGGTGGCAATGATCCGACAGGCGATTTCGCCGCGATTGGCGATCAGGACGGTGCGGATCGGGCGTGGGGCGGTGGCGAACGGACTCATGCCGGCATCACATCCTGTAGACGGGGCGCGGGCCCGGTTGCGGCGGCTGCATCGCTCCGACCGCCAGGCAAAGCGCCAGCACGGTGCGGGTATCGCGCGGGTCGATGATGCCGTCGTCCCAGATGCGGGCGGTGCAGTAGTAGGGATCGGATTTGGTCTCGAACATCGCGCGCAGCTCCGCCTCGTAGGCGGCCAGCTCCTCCTCGGTGGCGGGATTGCGCGAGATGGAGGCCCGACGCAGGTCCATCAGCACCGAGGAGCCGACATCCGGGTTCATCCCGCCGAGTCGGGCATTCGGCCACATGAACATGAAGCGGGGCCGGAAGCCGCGTCCGCTCATGCCGTAATTGCCGGCACCGTAGGAGCCGCCGGTGACCAGGGTGTAGCGCGGCACCCGGGTGTTGGAGACGGCATAGACGAGCTTGGCCGAATGCTTGGAGATGCCGCCGCGCTCGGCGTCCGAGCCGACCATGAAGCCGGTGGTGTTCTGCAGGAACAACAGCGGAACGTGGCGCTGGTCACACAGCTCGATGAAGTGGACGGCCTTCAGCGTGCTTTCCGAGAACAGCACGCCGTTGTTGGCGATGATGCCGACCGGCAGCCCCTCGATGTGGGCGAAGCCGCACAGCAGGGTATCGCCGTAGAGCGGCTTGAACTCGTGGAACTCGCTGCCGTCGACGATGCGGGCGACGATCTCACGCTGGTCGAAGGGGCGCGACAGGTCGGCGCCGACGATGCCCGGGATCTCGGCGGGATCATAGAGCGGCGGGCGGGGAGGGCGGATGTCGCCATGGAGGCGCTGCGGGAAGCTTAGCGCACCGACCATGTCGCGCAGCTTTGCGATCGCCTCGCGCTCGTCGGCGGCATAGTGGTCGGACACGCCGGAAACGGTCGCGTGCATGAAGGCGCCGCCGAGCCGGTCGCGGTCGACGATCTCCTTGATCGCCGCCTTGACGATCTGCGGACCGCCGAGATGGACCGAGGCGTTGCCGGCGACCATGACGAACTCGTCGGCCAGCGCAGGGATGTAGGCGCCGCCGGCGGTGCATTCGCCGAACACCGCGGCAAGCTGCGGCAGGCCCTCGGCGGACATGCGGCACTGGCGGTAGAAGGTGCCGCCGAAATGCTCCTGATCAGGGAAGACGTCCTCGAGGTTCTGCAGGTTGGCGCCGCCGCAATCGACCAGATAGACGACCGGGAGGCGGTTCTCGATGGCAATATCCTGGGCACGGATGTGCTTGCGGACGGTTTCCTTGAAGAACGATCCGCCCTTCACCGTGGCATCGTTGGCGATGATGACGCAGGTGACGCCCCGGATGGTGCCGATGCCGGTGACGATGCCGGCCGACGGCAGCGAGTTGTCATAGAGCCCCCACGCCGCCAGCGGCGACAGTTCGAGGAATGGCGTCATCGGATCGACCAGCAGGTCGATGCGCTCGCGCACCAGGATCTTGCCGCGGGCATGATGGCGGGCGATCATCTTCTCGCCGCCGCCGCCCAGCGCCCATTGGTATTTTGCCTGCAGGTCGGCGATCAGCCCGTCATAGACCCGCCGGTTCTCGCGGAAGGCTGGATCGTTGACGTCACAGCGGCTCTCAAGCACGGCCATCGGGTACCCTTTCGCTCGACATTGCAGCCGACCATGCGGGGCGGGCAGGCAGGCCCTTCATCCCAGCCACCGCTTGCGCCGGCGGTAGTGCTTGACCTCGCGAAAATTCCGGCGGCGGTCCTCGCCGGAGAAGCCGAGGTAGAATTCCTGGACGTCCTGGTTGGACTCGAGCTGGGCGCGTGGACCGTGCAGCACGATCCGGCCGCCGTCCATCACGTAGCCGTAGTCGCACTGGGCGATTGCCGCGCGCGCGTTCTGCTCGACAAGGAGCACGGTCAGACCCTCCTCGCGGCGGATCCGGCCGATGATCTGGAACAGCTGCTCGACAAGGATCGGCGCCAGCCCCATCGACGGTTCGTCGAGGATCAGGAGCTTCGGCCTGGCCATCAGCGCACGGCCGATCAGCAGCATCTGCATCTCGCCGCCGGACAGATAGCCGGCGGTCCGCTTCATCAGCGCAGGCAGGCGCGGGAAGTAGTGGAAGACCCGGTCGAGATCGGCCTTCACCGCCTTCTGGTCGGCGCGGCGATGGGCGCCGACCATCAGGTTCTGCTCGACCGTGAGATGCTCAAGCACCTTGCGACCCTCGAGCACCTGGACGATCCCGCGACCGAAGATCTCGTAGGGATCGCCATTGGTGATGTCCTCGCCGTCGAAGCTGATCCGCCCGGCGGTCACCTCGCCAAGATCGGCGTGGAGCAGGCCGGAGATCGCCTTGAGCGTCGTGGTCTTGCCGGCGCCGTTGGAGCCGAGCAGCACCACCATCTGTCCGTCCGGCACCTCCAGATTGGTCGAGCGCAGCACCTGGATGACGCCGCCATAGACCACGTCGACATTGCTCAGGGTCAATCCCATCGCCTGCTCCCGCTCAGTATCCCGCGCTCACCACTTGGTCAGCTCGGGCACGTCCATCCAGTCCTCGCCGAGCGGCTTGATCTCGCCGCCGACCACGATCTCGGCGGTCGACTTGATCTTGCCGATGGGGAAGGGCGCGGAGGTGTCGAAGTCGACGGTCGGCAGGGCGCCGAGCAGGTCGGCCTCGGTGAAGGTCCCGTCCAGCAGCGCCTGACGCATCGCCTCGCCGGTGACGTTGTCGGCGCCGACGGTCTCGATCGCCTTCTCGAGGACGCGCAGCGCGAGGATCGCCTGGGCCGCGGACTGGGCGGTGATGGTGCCCCATTCGCCATCCTTCTTGTTGGCTTCGAACACGTCGCGGATCGGCAACTCGGCCTTTCCGGGCGCGGCGAACGAGAACGCCGACATCGAGCCCTCGAGCTCCGACAGGCTGATTCCCTTCGACACTTCGGCAAGACCGTTGTGGGTCGACATGACGATCGGGATGTCGAGGCCCAGCTCCTGCAGCGCCTTGGCGACCGCGATCACCTGGGCTGTCGTGCCGCCGACCAGCAGCACGTCGGGCTCCTTCTCGGCCAGGGCGCGGACATTGCTCGTCACCGAAACGGGGGAGGCTTCGACCCACTGGGTATCGACCAGCTCGAAGCGGTCCGGATAGGTCTCGGCGAGATGCTTGATGCCGTTCACCTGATCGACGAAGCCGGCCAGCGTCTGGGTCGAGACGGCACCGATCCTGAGCTTGTCGCCCTTCCTTTCCTGGAGATGGGCGAACAGGCCGGCGAACTCGTGGCTGTAGGTCGGTCGGATCGAGTAGTGCCAGCCGTCGGGCGTCCACACGAGGCCGACCATCGCCGTGCCGATCAGCATCGGCACCTTGTCGTCGGGAAGACGCTTCATCAGCGTGGTGAGGTCGGGCGATCCGAAACCGAGATGCAGGATCGGCTTGTCGGAGGCCAGGATCGACGGCCAGGTGCGCGCGATCACCGCCGGATCGTAGCGCATGTCATAGATCTTGACGTTCACCTTGACGCCGAGGCCTTCGCCGACCTCCCTGTTCCACCAGTCGACGATGGTGTTGATGCCCGACATGGCGTTCGGCATCACATCGGCGAAGGGGCCGGAATAGTCGGCGCTGGCGCTCATCACGTATTCGGCGGATGCCGCCGGCAGGGCGGTGGCGGCAAGGAAGGCCGCCGCGAGTGCCGTTCGTCTCAGGGTCATTGCAGTCCTCCCGGGTGATGGGCCTTTGCGGCCCGATTGAGCTCCGGCCCCCCGCCGTCAGTTGCGGGGGAACGGCCAGAGCTGGAACGCGGCCCGCAGCACCGCCCATCGGTGTGCGAGGCCGCGCGGCTCGAAGATCAGGGCGATGAGGATGGCGGCGCCGAGCGCCACCGAGGTCAGCGCGAACAGCATGCCGCCGCTGGCGGCACCGCCGGCGTGCAGGATCGCGGTCGCGCCCCAGTGCAGGCCCTCCTGCACAGCCGTGATGAAGACGACACCGAGGATGGCACCGACCGGGCTGTGGATGCCGCCGACGATCAGCATGCCGAGGTACCAGACCGAGTCGAACAGGGTGAAGCTGTCCACCGTCACGAACTGGAGGAAATACGCGGTGCAGGCACCCGCGACACCGGCGAACAGCGATCCGGCGAAGAAGGCGAGGATCTTCATCTTCAGCACCGGGATGCCCATCACCTCGGCGACGATGTCGTTGTCGCGCACCGCCATCAGCGCGCGGCCGAAGCGCGAGCGCGGCAGGTTGAAGGCGGCAACCGTGAGGATGGCGACGAGGATCAGCGCGAAATAGTAGAGCTGCGTCGGGCTCGACAGCCGGATCCCGGCGATGCGCAGCGGCTCGACCGGCATGCCGACGAGTCCGCCGAGCCAGCTCGACGGCAGCGCCAGGATGATGATCGGGAACATCACCTGGGCGGCAAGCGTGGTCAGAGCCAGGTAGAAGCCCTTCACCCGCGCGGCCGGCAGCGCGAACAGGATCGAGACGAGCCCGGTGATGACGGCGGCGAGCGGCACCACCACGAAGACCGGGAGCCCGTAGCCGGACAGCTTGGCGGCGGCAAAGGCGCCGATGCCGACGAAGGCCGACTGCGCGATGTTGATCTGGCCGGCCATGCCGACGGTGGCGAACAGCCCGTAGACCGCCATCAGCGTGATGAACATGTGGGTGAACACGCCGAGCAGGTAGTTGCCGGCGAACTGCGGCATGACCAGCAGCAGCACGACGAGGGCTGCCGCCCAGATCTGCGCGCGGCGGGTCTTCAGAATGCGCGCCTCTGCGGCGTAGCGCTCGAAATGGATTCCGGTCGGCAGCATTGCTCAGAGCCTCTCGATCTTCTTCCAGCCGAACAGGCCCTGCGGACGGATCAGCACGACGGCGACCATGACCAGGTAGGGCAGGATGCCGGAGGCCGCGCCGTTGGTGTGGGGGTCGAGATAGGTCATGGCGAGCGCCTCGCCGACGCCGATGATGATGCCGGCCAGCGGTGCGCCGCGGATCGACTCGAGCCCGCCCAGCAGGGCGACGGGCAGGGCCTTGAAGCCGATATGGGCGACCTCCAGCGAGACGATGCGGCCGGACAGCAGCACCACCGCGCCGCAGGTCGCGACGATCGCGCCGAGGATCCAGGCGATGGCGATCGCCGCGCGCACCGAGATGCCGAGCGACAGCGCGGTGTTGTGGTCCTCGGCGACCGCCGCGAGCCGGAGGCCGCGTCTGGAACGGGTGAAGAACAGATGCAGGGCCATGGTCAGCGCGACGGTGAACAGGCCGCCGATCATGAGCCGCGTGTTGATCAGGAACGGGCCAAGATTGAAGGCGCCCTCGGGCAGGATGACCGGGAAGGAGCGGGTCTCGGCGGTCCAGATCAGCTGTGCGGTGCCGCGCAGCAGGATCAGCAATGCGATCGAGGCCATGAAGATCGCGAAGGCCGGCTGGCCGATCAGCGGGCGGAAGACGAAGCGCTCGAGTCCGACGCCGAAGGCCACGCAGGCGCCGATGGTCAGGGCGATGGCAACCAGCAGCGGCATCTCGTAGCCGATGGACCTGAGCCCGAGCGTGAAGGTCCACAGGAACAGCGCGCCGAACACCAGCACCTCGCCCTGGGCCAGGTTGATGATGCGGGAGGCGCGGTAGATGACGACGAAGGAGATCGCGACGAGCCCGTAGACCAGGCCGACGAGCGCACCTTCGATGAGGATCTGGATCAGCTTGATCATTGTCCTGCCTCGATGCGGTTGAGCGCCACCTCGGCCTTCAGCAGGCTCGTCGAGCCGTCCTGGTACTTGACCTCAATCTCGGTGGTCAGCGTGTCGTCGCCCCGGTACAGGGCCTCGATCATCGCCGCGTAGCGGGCATGGATGTGCTCGCGGCGCAGCTTGCGGGAACGGGTCAGCTCGGCCTCGTCGGCGTCGAGCTCCTTGGGCAGGTTGGCGAAGGCGGTGACGCGGGCGCCGGGATCGACCAGCGCGTTGACCCGCTCGATCACCCTGGCGACCTCGGCGCGGATGGCCGGCAGCTGGCTCAGCTCGGGGAACGTGCCGAAGGCGAGCCCCTGCATCTCGGCGAAGCGGCCGGCAATCTGGGCGTCGATGTTGACGAGCGCCACGACCCTGTCGCGGGTCTCGTCGCCGATGACGATGGCATCGCGGATCATCGAGGCAGCGCGCAGATGGTTCTCGATGAACTGCGGCGGATAGGTCTGTCCGCCCTTGAGCCGGCGCAGGTCCTTCAGCCGGTCGAGGAAGATCAGTTCGCCAGTCTCGTCGACGCGCACCGCATCGCCCGTCTCGTAGCCCTCCTCCGCCCGGCCCATCGCGCGCGTCGCATCGGCATCGTCGAGATAGCCGGAGAAGGCGAGAACCTTGAGGCGCAGCTGGCCCTTCTCGTCGACCCAGCCCTGCATCGGGCCGGTGATGGTCGGGTCGGAGGGCATGAACGAGCCCATTGTGCCCGGGTTGTTGCTGCCGGGCCTGTGGGTCGAGATCAGGCCGAGTTCGGAGGATCCGTAGAGGTTGCCGAGCGGTACGCCGAAGGCGCGGAAGCGCTCGAACAGTTCGGCCGACAGACCCGATCCGCCCGACAGCACGGCGCGCGCCCGGGTCAGCCCGAGCAGGTCGCGGATGCCCTTGAGCACCAGCTGATCCGCCAGCGGCCAGACGACAAGACGATGGATCGCGCCGCCCTCGCCGCGCATCCGTGCCAGACCCTGGCGGAGACCCCAGTGGTAGAGGCGTCGGCGCCAGGGACCGGCGTCCATCATCCGCGCCTCGACGTCGGAGGCCTGCATCTCCCACTGGCGCGGCGTGAACATGAGGAACTGCGGCCCGATCTCGCGCAGGTCGCGCTGGATCGTCTCGGGCTTCTCGGCAAAGTGGACGACCATGGGTGCGAGCAGCGGCAGGGCAATGCCGAAGAACTGTTCGGCTGCCCAGGCCGGCGAGATATACGAGAGGTAGTTGCCGCCGGGCCGGACATCGAGCGCGCCCATCAGACGGTAGGCGTTGTCGAGCACGAAGGCGTGCGACAGCATTGCCGCCTTGGGTCGCCCGGTGGTGCCCGAGGTGTAGCAGTAGACGGCGACGTCGTCCTGGCGGCCTCGGGCGATCTCGGCATCCACCCAGGCGTCGGACTCATGTTCCGTCCCGGCCTTGCGCAGGTCGCGGTCGGCGATCAGCCGGGGCTCGGCGTAGTCCCAGAGGCCGCGCCCGTCCACGAAGACGATGCGACGGATCGCGGGCGTCGCAGGCAGGCACGCGAGGATCTTGTCGACCTGCTCCTGATCCTCGCCGAGCACCATTGCCGCGCGCGAATGGGCAAGCGCATAGCCGAGCTCGTCCACAGTCGCGTCCGGATAGACCGAGACGGTGATGGCGCCGATCGACTGGGCGGCGAGCTCGTAGATGAACTGCTCCTCGATGTTCTCGGAGATGAAGGCAAGCACCTCGCCGCGCTTCAGGCCGCAGGCGGCAAGGCCGCGCGCGACACCGCGCACCTCGTCATGAACCTGGCGCCAGGTCTTCGAGCGCCAGATACCGGCCCGCTTCGACTTGAGCGCCGCCCGTTCGGGAAAGTCTCGGGCATTGTCGGCGAGAAGCTGCGGCAGGGTGCGGCCCTGCGAGGTGCGGGCGGTCTCGACCGGCTCGGCGCGGATGACATGGAAGCTCATGCGGAGCCTCCGCCGAGATAGGCGGCGATCACGCGCTCATCGGCGCGGATCTCGGCGGGCGTGCCGCAGGCGATAACCTGGCCGAAGTCGATGACGGTGATCCGGTCGGAGATGTCCATCACGACTTCCATGTCGTGCTCGACGAGGACCACCGGGATGCCGAGGCCGTCGCGGATGTCGAGGATGTAGCGGGCCAGATCACCCTTTTCCTCGGCGCTCATGCCGGCCATCGGCTCATCCATGATCAGGATCTTCGGATCGAGCGCCAGCGCCCGGCCGAGATCGACGCGCTTGCGCATCCCGTAGGCCATGTCGCCGACGAGGGCGTGGCGCAGCTCCTCGAGTTCCAGGAACTCGATGATGCGCTCGGCCTTCGCCGCGAAGGCCTCCTCCTCGGCGCGGACCCGGCCCCAGTAGAGAAGGGCGGAAAACAGACCAGTCCGCATGCGTGCGTCATAACCGGTGAGGATGTTCTGGCGCGCGGTCATCGAGGGATAGGTCTGGATGCCCTGGAAGGTGCGCGAGATGCCAAGCGCGGCGCGCTTGTGAGGGACGAGCGCGGATATGTCTTGGCCACAGAAGCGCACCGCGCCGGACTGGGGCCGGTAGAATCCCGACAGGCAGTTGAGCAGGCTCGACTTGCCGGCCCCGTTCGGGCCGATGACAGCGTGGATCTGGCGCGGGGCGACCCTCAGCGAGACGGACTTCAAGGCTTCCACCGCGCCAAAGCGCAGGCAGAGCGCATCCGCCTCCAAGACTGCCGCCGCAGGCTCGTCGCCTGATTGCATGGGCACACTTCCCCCCATACGGCGCGCCCGTGCGGCGCGCCGTCAAAGCCTCTTGTTGTCGTGGGCGGCTACTGGAACGTGACGTCCAGTCCGCATTCGCGCGCGATCAGCAGCGTCTGGATCTGCGAGCTGCCATCGCCGATCGTGCAGATGCGGTTGTCGCGCAGGTATCGCGATACTGGGCAGTCATCCATGAAGCCCCAGCCGCCATGCACCTGGATCGCCAGGTTGGCGACTTCGGAACCGGTCTCGGTGGCATGCAGCTTGGCCATTGACAGCGCCATCAGGTCGTCGCGACCCTGATCGACCAGCCAGGCGGCGCGATAGGTGACGAGCCGGGCGCTCTCCGTCTTGAGCGCCATCCTGGCGATCATGTCCTGGACGAGCTGCAGCCGGCCGATGCTGCCGCCGAAGGCCTGACGTTCCTTTGCATATGCAATGGAATGATCGAGACTGGCCTGGGCGAGGCCGAGCGAGCAGGCTGCGAGAAACAGCCGGGCGGCCTGGTAGCCCTTGTGCAGCACCCAGCGGCCGCCATGTTTCTGGCCGACGATGTCCGCGTCGGTGAGGCGCACATCGTCAAGGAACAGCGGCCGGGTATCGGAGGACTTCCAGCCCATCTTCCGGTACTTCTCGCCGCGCGTGTAGCCGGGAGCGTCGTTGGGGACGAGGAACAGCGTGTACTGCTTGCGCGCCTCCTCCTTCGGGCTCGAGACGCATAGCACGAGGGTGAAGGAGGAGATGTCGGTGCCGGGATTGGTGATGTAGGCCTTCTCGCCCGAGATCGACCACTGGCCCTCGGCGACCTCGGTGGCGCGCGTCTTGAAGCCGGCGGTCCAGCTTCCCGCGTCGGGCTCGGTGCCGGCAATCGAGCAGATCTTCCTGCCCGCGACAATGTCCGGCAGCCATCTGCGCTTCTGCGCCTCGGTTCCGAAGCGGGCGACGGTCAGGCCGGTGGCCATCGACACCATGGCCGAGACCGCAAGCGACTGGTCGGCACGGGCGACCTCCTCGAGGGCGAGCACGGCCTCGAAGACCCCGAGGCCCATGCCGCCCAGCTCCTCGGGGAACGGGATCGACATGACTCCGAGCTCGCCCAGACGCTGGAACAGGTCGGTCGGAAACACACCGTCCCGATCGAGCTGTTCGGCCCTCGGCGCGATCTCGCTCTGGGCGAAATCGCGCACATTGGCCTGCAGCGCCTTCTGGTCGGGGGTCAGGTCGAAATCCATGGACGTCCTCCGGTCGTCAGTCTTTCGGATGCTCGAACGGCACCGTGGTCTTGTGGATCGCGCCGCTGAGCGCGGCGACGGGCTTGGCGGCGAGACCGCGTGTCGCCATCTCGATGAGCGCGTCGGCGACGTCGTCGGCGGTCCAGGGGCCGTCGGGGTGGTACCACTTGGTGACCCAGTGAACGGCGCCAAGCAGCATGAACATCGCCAGCTTCGGATTGACGGGCAGGATGCTGCCGTCGCGGATACCTTCCTCGACGAGGCGACGCATGCGCTTCTCGAAGGCATCACGCAGCGCGATGATGCGCTTGGCGTCGTCGCCAGTCAGCGCGTTCTCCTCGAGGATGAGGACGGGTACGCCCATCGCGCCGATCATCTCGCGCAGGTAGCCCTTCATCCCGATCTGGATCTTCTCGAGGCCCGTCCGGCCTTCCGCCTCGCCGCGGTCCATGCACTCGCGGGCGATCTCCATCGCCTCCTCGTGACAGGCGTAGAGCAGCTCGTTCTTGTTGCGGACGTAGCGGTAGAGGGCGGTCTTGGTAACGCCGAGCCGCTCGGCGACATCGTCGAGCGTCGTGCCGTGGCTGCCGCGCCGGTTGAAGACCCTGGCGGCCTCGCGAATGATCGCCTTGCGCTTGATCTCGAGCTGCTGCTCGCGATCGGGAACGGCGTTCGCCCAACGTGACATTGCTGCCCCTCTCCGGTTCCGTGTCGACTTCGGCTGCCCGAAGGCGACGAACGGCGAACCGTTGTCAATCTTATAGCTAGACACTCACAAAAATGTCCAGTCGTTTTTGTGAATGATGAGTAACTTTCGATAATGAGGATTCGGAAATGCCGCGCGTGCCATACCGGCCAGGCCTGTCCGGGGAGCAGGGGCTGGCGTCGCAGCGGATCGGCCGGCTCGATGCGGGCCGAGCCAGCACCTTCGGCACCGACAAGGGCGGCGATCGCAAGCCGCCCCGCGCCAGAACTGCATGGTTCGCGATCGCGTCGGTCGTGCCGCGGGCGGGCAGGTCACGATGGTCATTCGGACCGTCAGGCGTTGCCGGACAGCTCCCTGCCGCCCTGCCAGAGCCAGATGCCAATCGAGCGGTCACGGCCGCGCAGCCGCGTACGGGGCGCCTTGCGGAATCCAGCCCGGGCGCGCTCGCCGGCGGCTGCGACGCCCGCCTCGATGAGCTGGTCCGAGACGATCGCCGTCGTATCGTGCTTGCGGGTCAGGGCCTGCAAGCGGCTCGCCACATTGACCGTATCGCCGGCAACGTCGACCTCCCGCCGCGATCCGGCCGCGATCAGACCGAACGACACCGGGCCGCAATGGGCGCCGAAGCGAATGTCGAGCGACTCGCCGGCAGCGGGCGAGCGCGCGGTCGCCAGCGTCTCTCGAACGAAGTCCAGGGCCCGCGCCGGGGCGGCCACGTCCCTGCCGGGCGCGCCGAACAGCAGCATTCCGCCGTCGCCGAGCGACTTGACGAGAATGCCGCCATGGCGCTCCGCTGCCTCGGCGAGGAGGGCGAGCGTACGGCTCATCAGGGCGTGCACGGCCTCGGGCGCGGCGGATTGCGCGACCTCGGTGAACCCCTTGAGGTCGGCAAACACGACCGTGCAGATGATTGTCTTTGGACCGGCATGCTGGTCGAGTTCGGCGGCGAGCGCGCTGAGGACCGGTGCAAAGGCGGCCGTCTCGCGAATGCTCGACAATTCCTGCTGGCGCCGACGGCCGGTCGAAGCCATCGACCAGGTGGCAGCGAGCGCCACTGATGGCGCGACGGCGAGGGGCGGGATAGGCAGCGACAGCAGGACGCCGCTGCCGGTGAACAGGGCCTGCACGATGACCAGCCAGCCAGCGGTTGCGATCAGGGCGAGGGCGATGCCGGCGACGAGACCGCTCGCCAGCACGAGCCAGGACGACAGCCATGCGAGCAGAAAGGCGGCTGCAAACGAGGCGGCGACCGACCAGGCCGGTTGATACAGAACCCGTCCGCTGAGAATGTTGTCTGTAACCGTCGCGAGCAGGTCGGTGCCCGGCAGGGCAACGTCGAATGGACTGCGGAACTGATCCCCAACGCCTGCCGCCGTCACGCTGATGAAGGCGATGCTGTCGCGCAGGATGTTGGTCTGCGACGAACCGTCGAGCAGATCGCGGGCCGCGATGCGCGCAAAGGTGTCGGCTGGCCCGTAATGATTGACGACGAGGCGATCCAGGTCGTCGAGTGGCAGGCGCGTCTCGCCGATGTCGAGGAACGCGCCGAGCCAGAGCACCATGTCCGATCGACGGACGCCGAGAGCCCGCGCCGCGACGACGGCCGGCAGGAAGGGGAAGTAGTGTTCCCCGAACCGGACGGCCATCTCGGCGTGGCTGACGCCGCCGGTCTCGGAGCGGACGACGTTGACATGACCGTATCCCGCCGCATCCAGGAACGGCGCATCGGGCAGGACCACGCCGGAGGGATGTGGTACGCCCGTCCGCAAGCCCCGCCCCTGCCGGACCACGGCGAATGCCGATGCGATGACGGGTGCGGGAAGCTCCGGCGGCGGCGTCGTACCCTCCTGAAACAGAAAGGCGACCGGCAGAAGCACATTGCCTGCTTCGGAGATCGCCCGCGACAGGCTGGCGTCGGCGGCGGGGCTGGTCAGCCGCGAGGCCGGCAGCAGGATGTCAGGCACGATCAGCCGGGCGCCGGCGGCTTTGGCCGACCGGATGATCTCGGCGAGGACGGTCCGGTCGAGGGGAAAGCCCCCCATGGATTCAAGAGTCTTGTCGTCGATGTCGATGAGCACGATCGGCGCGGCGGGCCGCAGCGGTCCGCGAAGCCGAAACTGTGCATCGAGTGCTGTGTCCTCCAGAACGGCGAGAGGGGCATTGGCCGGGACGGTCGCCAGGACCGCGGCCAGCGCCGCCGCGATCGCGAGCGCGGCGGAGGCGAGGCCGGCCCGTATCGGGGTCAATGCCGCGCCTTCATTGCATGTTCGTGCGTTCGTCTATCGAGGCGATGCGGGGCGCACTCCATTTCGTCGGCGCGTCCGGCATGATCAGTACAGCGGAATTGCCGGGTGACGGCTTGATGTCGATGCCTTCGCCTTCGGTGAGTTCGACCGTCATCGCAGCGGATGCCGGCGAGACCGCGACGCGCCCGGCCCAGACGAACACCGCCATCCCGGCCGGGGAGGCCTCGACGAAGAACCGGGTCGAACGCACGGCAGCGACTCCCATGCCGGTGCGGACCTCGAGTCGGCGCGCCTCGGGGCTGGGCGCGGCCAGAACCCGCACGGCACCGCTGACCAGGTCTATGATCCCGGACAGGAAACCGTCCGGGCTTGCCGGAACGAGCTCCGCCATCGACACCGCGGTGTCGGCGGCGAGTGTCACCGTCGAGCCGTCGACGAGCTCGACCAGCACCTTGCCGTCGGCACCGGACCGGATGTTCGCCGCACTGTCAACGGCCTGGCCGACGAACGCGGGCGCGATCGTTCCGGCCTGCACGATCTCCACCTCGCCCTGGACCCGCACGATCGTTCCGACCGTCACCGCAGCCGCAGACGCGCACGATCCCGCCATAAGGCCGGCAGCGACCAGCGATGTTGCGATGGGACGTCGCATCTTCGATCTCCTAGACGTTCCGGCACCAGGGGCCGTCCGAGCCGGTCGCAGCGCAGGCCGCGGCTACGCAGCCGGACAACCACACGCATCATAGGCGCTCCGGATTTCCGTAGCGAGACCGTGCTGTTTCAGTTGCGTTTGCCTGCGTCGCCGCTCAGAACCTCAATCAGCGCGGCGATGTCCGAGTCCGCCAGTCCATAGCGTGCGGTCGCACGATACAGTTCGGCTGCCAGCGAGGACATCGGCAGCACGGCATCGACCTTGCGGCCAGCCTCCAGGACGGCATCGAGATCCTTCAGCATCAGTCGCGAGGAGCCGATCGGTCGCGAGTAGTCGCGGGCCGCCATGCGGGGCGCGAACAGGCGGAACGGTGCGGAATCGGCGAACCCGCCGGCCAGCGCCTCGGTCAGGCAGGTCGCATCGATGCCGGCGGCCTCGGCGAAGGCGATTGCTTCAGCGACGACCGCGATGGTGCAGCCGGAAATGATCTGATTGACGAGCTTGGTCACCTGGCCGGCGCCGACCGGTCCCATATGGGTGAAACGGGCACAAAGCGGCGCCACCAGCGGGCGAACGGCCTCCACATCTGCCGCAACGCCGCCTGCCATGATCGTCAGGGTTCCCTGCTCGGCTCCGGGGACACCACCGGAAACAGGGGCGTCGATCCAGGCTGCGCGGGTGGCCTCGGCGATGCGGGCGGCGATGATCCGGGTCCGGTCCGGCGAGATCGTGGAGAAATCGACGATCCGCTTCAGCTGTCCGGCCTCCGCCAGGCCCGCCGGACCCAGCACGACGGCCTCCACTGCGTCCGCGTCCGTCAGGCAGAGAAACACCGCATCGGTCTCGCGGGCGGCTGCCATCGGGGTTTCCGCGATCCGGGCGATGTTGCGGAACGGTACCGTCTTCTCGCGGCTGCGGTTCCAGACCACGAGGTCCGTTCCGGCCTCGGCCAGCCGCCGCGCCATCGGCGCACCCATCAGGCCCAGTCCGAGGAAGGCGATCCGGGGTCTCATGCCTCGGGCTCCTCGATCGGCCATTCTGCGGCACCGTCATGGGTGACCGCGCCGAGATGCGCGGAGCCGACCTGGGCGGCATATTTCTGCAGGACGCCACTCAGCTTCACCCTGCGTGGCCTCGGCGACCAGGCGGCGCGTCGGCGCGCGATCTCGGCGTCGTCGACCAGCAGGTCGATGCGGCGCGCCAGCGCATCGATGCGTATGCGGTCGCCGGCCTCGACCAGTGCGAGCACCCCACCGGCCGCGGCCTCGGGACTGACATAGCCGATGCACATGCCGCGCGTCGCGCCCGAGAAGCGTCCATCGGTGACCAGCGCCACCTTCTCGCCCATGCCCTGGCCGTAGATGACGGCGGTCGGACCGAGCATTTCGCGCATGCCGGGACCGCCCTTCGGACCCTCGTTGCGGATGATGATGACATCCCCTTCCGCGTAGGCCCGCCTGCGGATGGCGGCCATGCACTCCTCCTCGCTCTCGAAGACCCGGGCCGGTCCTTCGTGGACAAGGGTCTTCAGACCCGCGACCTTTATCAGCGCACCGTCCGGAGCGAGGTTGCCGCGCAGCACGATCACGCCGCCATTCGGCGAAATCGGGTTGTCGACGGACCGGATCACCTCGCCATCGGGGGGCGGCGCGCCCGCCACCTCCTCGGCCAGCGTGCGGCCGGTGACCGTCATCGCCGTTCCGTCGATCGCGCCGGCGCGGATCAGTTCCTTGACGATGACGGCGACACCGCCGACCGCATGGACGTGCTGGGCGTAGTAGCGGCCGCCCGGCTGCAGGTTGCCGATCAGCGGCGTGCGCTCGAAGACGGCCGCGGCATCGGCCAAGGTGAAACGGATACCGGCTTCATTGGCGATCGCCGGAATGTGCATCGCGGCGTTGGTGGAGCCTCCCGTCGCCGCGACGATCGCGCAGGCATTCTCGAGGCTCGCGCGGGTGATCATGTCGCGCGGCAGCGGGCCGCCATTGGTCAGGATTTCCATTACCAGCCGGCCGGCGCGGCGGTTCAGGCCCCGGCGCGCGGCATCGACGGCGGGCAGCATGGCAGAGCCCATCGGTGCAAGGCCCAGCACCTCGGCGACCATTGCCATGGTGTTGGCGGTGAACTGGCCGGGGCAAGCGCCGACCGTCGGCAATGCCGCGCGCTCCAGCCGGTCGACCTCGTCGCGACCGATCGTCCCGGTCATGGCGCTGCCCACCGCCTCGTAAGCGGTCAGGATCGAGACGTCCTTGCCGTCCAGCGCACCGACCAGTGCGGCGCCGCCGTAGACGAACACCGACGGCACGTTGAGGCGGACCATCGCCATCATCATTGCGGGCAGGTTCTTGTCGCAGCCGCCAAACGCCACGAGCCCGTCATAGGCATGGGCCCGCATGACCAGCTCGACCGAGTCGGCGATCAGTTCGCGCGATACCAGCGAGCATTTCATGCCCTGGTGGTTCATGCTGATGCCGTCGGAAACGGATATGGTCGTGAACGAGCGCGGCGTACCGCCGGCCTCCGAAACACCGGCATGGGCGTCGGCCGCCTGGATGTCCAAATTGCCGACACACGGGGTCGTCTCGCCGAAGGTGGAGACGATGCCGATGAAGGGCCGGGCGATGTCCGCGTCGGAAAGACCCATGCCCCGCATGAAGGCCCGGTGCGGCGCCCTGTCGAGGCCGTCGGTGGTGATGCGCGAGCGCAGTCGGCGCCCGGCTGGCCGGTCTGACGTCATCGCAATCTCCGCTGGCGGACGAGGCGCGATCCGGTGCAGGCGACAGCGCCGAGCATGGCTTCGAAACGGCGGCCCTGCGTCTGCATGTCAGCGACGATCGAGGGCAGGGGAGCAGAACAGTTCGTGCAGGGCGGTGATGATCTTGGCGACCTCCGCGTCGGCAATCCGGTAAAATATCATCCGGCCGTTCCGGCGGGTCGTCACCAGATTGTCGGCGCGCAGGCGTGCGAGCTGCTGGGAGACGGCCGCCTGCGGGAGTGTCAGCATCCGCTCGAGGTCGGAAACGGACCGTTCGCCATCCGCAAGCAGGCACAGGATCAGCAGTCGGGTCTCGTGCGACAGCGCCTTGAGCAACTCGCTCGCCTTGCGCGCCTGGACCGCAAACGCCTGCACTTCCTCAGGCGTCGACGGAAGCCTGATCTCGTCGCCGGTCGCGGCCGCGGGAGTCGATCTGGATACCGGCATGGGCGACTCGGCCAACCTGATGCTATGTCCTGCTCGCGGCTGCAAATTATCCGATCCGGACCTGCGCGCAAGCCACGCCTTCTCATATGCTTAGCGCAACATATGCTTGGCGTGACGTGGCGACGACCGGAACTTGGGCGACGGTGCGCCCGGCGCGCCGGCGGCAAACGCGGCAATTGAGCGGGGCGATCGCGGCCGAATTGCGTCGGGGCGGGAGCGGTTGATCGGGAGAGCCGGCATGGCGGTCGACATTGCAGTGGTCGGTGCGGGGCTCATGGGGCACGGCATCGCCTATCTGTTCGCGCGGGCGGGCCACCGGGTGAGGGTCCACGACAGCTCACCGGCCGTGCTGGCCTCGCTGCCGCACCGTCTCGCCGGCATCGCCGATCTCTTCGGCGATGATGCTGCGGTCTGCGCGCGGATCAGCCCAGGATCCGATCTTGCGGCGACGGTCGCCGGTGCCGGGTTCGTGTTCGAGGCGGTTCCCGAGATCGTCACGCTCAAGCAGGAGCTGTTCGCCGACCTCGAACGCCTGACGGACCGGGACTGCATCCTGTGCTCGAACTCGTCGGCCATTCCGACGGGTACCATCGCGGCGAAGGTGCACGACCGGAGCCGGGTGGTGGGCACGCACTTCTGGAATCCGCCGCATCTCGTGCCCCTCGTCGAAGTCGTGCAATCCGGGCCGGAGACGCTGGCGGCCGTCGAGACGGTCATCGCGCTGCTGAAAGCCGCCGGCAGACATCCGGTGCACGTGCGCCGCGATATTCCCGGCTTCATCGGCAACCGCCTGCAACATGCGCTGAAGCGTGAGGCGATCGCGCTCGTAGCCGCCGGGGTCTGCGACGCCGAGACCCTCGATGATGTCGTCAAGTACGGCTTCGGCAGCCGGCTCGGTGTGCTCGGCCCGATGGAGCAGTCGGATCTGGTCGGGCTCGACCTGACCCGCAACATCCACGAGACGCTGATGCCCGATCTCGACCGCACCGACCGGCCGCACCCCTATCTCATCGAGCAGGTGGAGGCGGGCCGGCTCGGCATGAAGACCGGCGAGGGCTTCCGCAAGTGGACGCCCGAAAGCGCCGAGGCCGTGCACCGACGGCTGCGCGAGGCGCTGATCGCGGGTCTGCGCAAGACGTCGCCGGCGCACGACGACCCCGATCGCTGATGCCGTTTGCCAGGCCGGAAGCCCTTGCTTAGGGCGAGCCCGAGGCTCCGGTTCCGGGCAGATCGCCGTCGCATGACGGGAAGCAGTCCATCCTCAAGGCAGACCCACGTCACTGATCGACTCGTGGGCAGATCGCGCTGCGCGCCGTGCCGTCATGATGCTGATCCGCGTTGGAAGGCCACGGACTCTCCGGAGTTGCACGGCTTGGCACGCGCCTCGCCTCTCCGCTGGTCAACGCTTCTCCGGGCGAGAGAGGGCAGGGATGAGCGGCGCGGCACCCGAGGGTTTCATGCGCCGCTCGGTCTGCAGGGCCGGGTCACCGGCTCGCATCTCACCTCGATGCAGTCGATGGACAGCTTCTGCGCCGCGCACCGTGACCGCTCCCTGTCGCTTCGGAAGGGGGGCACCGTGCCGCACCGGCCATGCACGCATCGGACGACTACTCGATCAACTCCGCATCGTAGGCGGCGAGCGTGAAGCTCATGTCGACGGCGACGGACTTGAGCAGCGCCATCCGCGAATGGCGCGCGGCGCGGAGGCGACCTGCCTCGCAGTCTCTGAGTGCCTCGATGAACAGCGTCAGCAGCCGCATGTAGGAGAGGACGAAATCCGACGGCGAGACGTGATGCTGACGGTGGCGCAGACCGATCAAACGCGCCACCTGCTCGGGGTTGTCCGCCTGCGCGCCACCAAAGACCCGGCTCCAGTGGCGCTTCTGGCTTTCGATGAGGCGGGCGACCTGGGCGTCGGACAGCCTGGGCATGAAGCCGGTCCGGCGGATGTCGGCGTAGAACGTGGCAAGGATCGTGTCCAGCGACGGTTCGATGACCTTCCAGGCGCGGGCCGCCTCCCGGCGATCGGCGTCGCTGATATCGAGAAAGGCCTCCACATCTGGCCGCGATGGCATGTCCATGTCGGTTCGATCCCAGTGCTGTCCGTCGGAGCCGTGACTTCCCGTCAGGCCGCGCGCACGTCCTGAAAGAAGGCTGCCATATGCAGCCCGATCTCGTCGGCGCGCGCGGCGAGGTCGCCAGCAGCCGCATGTGCCGCCGCCGCGCCCTCGCTTCCCTCGCGCGCGGTGTGCGACACACCGGTTATGCCCTCCGACACCTCGTTGGTGCCGGTGGCCGCATCGTGCATGCTGCGCACGATCTCGGCCACGGCACTGCCCTGCTGTTCCATCACGGCGGCGATTGCGGCGGTGATTTCGTCGATGCCGCCGATCGCCCCTGCGATCGAGTCGGTCAGACTCGCGGCCTCATCGGTCGACTGCTGGATGCCGGAGACATGTGCGGCGATCTCCTCGGTCGCGCGAGCGGTCTGCCCGGCAAGCGACTTGACCTCGGCGGCGACGACGGCAAAGCCCCGGCCCGCCTCTCCCGCCCGCGCCGCTTCGATGGTCGCATTGAGGGCGAGCAGATTGGTCTGGGCGGCGATCTGGTTGATGAGGACGACGACGTCGCCGATGCGCTGCGCCGCCTCCTGCAGCCCGCGCATCTGCCGCGAGCCGCGTTCGGCATCGGCGCGGGTCGCGGCGGTGGTGGCGCGCGAGTCAGCCACCCGGCGCGAGATTTCGGCAATCGACGCGGATATCTGCTCCGCTGCAGCGGCAACGGTGCGGACGTTGGTGTTGGCCTCCTCGGCGGCGGCAGACACCGAGCGGGCGAGGCCTGCCGTCCGGTCGCAGCCGGTCTCGATCTGACGGGCAGTCTGCTGCATGCGCTCGGCCGCGTCGCGCATCGCCGCGATCGCCGACTGCATCTTCGTCTCGAAGGACGCAATCGCCGTATCCACGCGCGTCTGCCGCGCCGCCCGTTCGGCCAGCACGGCATCCTGGTAGACCGATATGGCGAAGTCCATGTCGAGCATGACGGCGGTGACGATCGCGCGCGGCAGGTCGGCACGTCGCGCCGGGCGCAGCCAGCTGGTCCGCAGTGCGAGATCGAGCAGGGCGACGAGGACGAAGCAGTAGCCGCCGATGTACCAGCGTGGTTCGAGGCCGATGCGCTGGTGTGCCTGACCGATCGCGCGCACACCGGCGACATAGGTCTCGTCGAACTTTCCCGAGAACAAGCGTTGCCAATGCTCGATCTGCGCCCGCTTCAGGCGGTTCTTCTGCGCCCCTATGAGGGTTGCAATTTCCGGAAAACGGGCAAGGTGGGCGTAGAAATCATCGAGAATGCTCGGCAGCGCCGGTTCGACAACCGGCCAGAATTTCTGCAGGGCGGATCGCACATCATCGTCGAGTCGCAGGAATGCGATGCGACAGGGATCTTCGTGATCTCGCATCGGTCTAGGCTGATTTGAGTCTCGTTGCATTGTGTGCCTCCATCGACAGGATCGAGGCCTCCCCCGCTTGCTTCACGGATATCGAACTTGTTTCGCACCTTTCACGCGAACGAATCGGCGCTTTGGAACTTATAAGTGTAGATTTCCATTATTCGATATCATGCCGAGAATTTTGACGGCAGAGTATTAAACTTTGGATGTGCCATTCGCATCTGCATTGTTAATCCAGATTAACCATAATCAGCCGTGACGCCGATTGCAGCATTCATCGCATTCGGCAAATATGTCGCCAGACACCGTGCGACGGCCAAATGCCTTCGGGGCGTGGGTGAGGCGCGCATGGACAGAGCCCGATCCGGCTCGACTGACACGAGAAACCAGGGAAAGGTGAGGGAAGGCCGAGGCCGTTACCCGGGGGAATTCGTTCCAGCCTGCAGAATCCGAGTGGACCATGCCGACGCGGCACGCCGCGCTGGCTGTCCGTCTGCGGCGTGGTGCCGGGCTTGGAGATCAGCTGAAATGTCGGGGTCCGGAGACGTATCGCCATTGCCACCCTGCAATGCCTGTCCCCTGAGCGAGGTCGGGACGTGCAGGGCACTCCGGGACATCCTGATGGACCGCCGGCGCAGCGGGCCGGGAGCGGTGCCCAAGTCTTACCATCAGGCGCGGGCCAAGCGGATTGTCCTCAGCGCGCGCGAGACCGCGCATGACGTGTATGTGCTGTGCGCGGGCTGGGCGAGCCAGTTCGTCCGACTGGCGGACGGCCGGAGACAGATCGTCGGACTGCTGGCGCCGGGAGACGTGTTTGCCGACAGTGCCGTGTTCGGCATCGTGATCGGCCATGCCATCCAGGCGCTGACCGACGTCGCCTACACCCGCCTCGACGCGCGCGCGCTCAGGCAACGAGTGTCCGAGGAGCCGGAGCTGCTGGCCGTGTTCGCCCGTGCCTGCCTCAAAGAAAAGCAGGAGCGCGAGGCCCTGGTCGTCGATCTCGGCCGCCGCTCGGCAGAGGAGCGGATCGCCCATCTGGTGCTGCGGATCATCGCCCGGCTGGCGTCGCTATCGGTGATCCGCGACGAACGCTATCCCTGGCCGCTGCGCCAGCAGGACGTCGCCGATGCGACCGGACTCACGCCGGTCCATGTCAGCCGGACGCTGGCCGAGCTGCGCAAGGCGGGCATCATCGACATCGCACGTTCGACGCTGACCGTGATCGACCGAGAGAAGCTCGAGAGCATCGGGCGGCTCCGCTGAGGCGCCGCCCCACCTGCCCGGCGTGCCGCAACTCGAGACGTTGCTGCGGCGTCCGTGCGCCCGGCTATTCGCCCGCCGCTTTGCGACGGCTGCGTCCGGTGCCGGTTGCCTTCGACGCGCGGCCGCGACCGGTCTTCGGCGCGGCGGCGGCGTCGCGCTTCTGGCCGAGCCCGATGCTCTTGGCGAGCTGGGAACGGGCTTCGGCATAGGCCGGCGCGACCATCGGATAGTCAGCCGGCAGACCCCACTTCTCGCGATACTGCTGCGGGGTGAGGCCATAGTGGATTGCCAGATGACGCTTCAGCGTCTTGAACTTCTTTCCATCCTCGAGACAGATGATGTAGTCGTTGGTCACCGATTTCTTGATCGGTACGGCGGGAACCAGTGGCTCCGGCGCCGCGACGGGCTTACCGAGGCCGGACAACGCCATGTGCACGTCGCGGATAAGATTTCCGAGATCCGCAGCGGCCACGGTATTGTTGCTCACATAGGCAGCGACGATCTCTGCTGTCCGCTCGACCGCGTCGAGCTTGTCGTTCGTGTCATTCATCCCAAGTACTCCTGCCGGATGGCGCGCGGCCATTCGCCGCCTGTCTAGACCAAAGCGATTGGAAAAATCTACACAACTTCTGCTGAAGTTGCGATTTCGATGATCGTTCAGGCTGCAATAGCGGCAAAAATATGGCTAGACTTGCAGGCGCGCAAAAGTCAGCCAGCAAGCGATGCTCTGACCCGAAGGAAAGCATTCGGCCTGAAGATGCGGGCATCAACCGATCGAAATCTCGATACGGCCAACCCCTTCGATCTCGCCAGTGACCCGGTCGCCCCGCTCGATCGGGCCAACCCCTGCCGGCGTGCCTGTGAAGATGAGATCACCGGGACACAGGGCCATGGCTTGCGAGGCAAGGGAAACGATTTCGGCAACACCCCAGATCATTTCCGACAGATCGGCATCCTGCCGCACCTCGTCCCCGACCGCCAGAGTGATCCTGCCGCGGGAGGGATGGCCGGCTCGTGCGACCGGCCGGATCGGTCCGCAGGGCGCCGACTGGTCGAAACCCTTGCTCCAGTCCCAGGGACGCCTCAGCCTCTTGGCCTCCTCCTGGAGGTCACGACGCGTCAAATCGATTCCCGCGGCGTAGCCGTAGACATGCTCGTGTGCGAGGCCTGCGGGGATGTCGGAGCCGCCGCGGCCGATAGCGACGACAAGCTCGATCTCGTGATGAAGATTCGTCGTCAGGCCGGGATAGGGCACGGTCGCGCCGCTGTCGACGACGCAGTCGGCCGGCTTGAGGAAGAAGAAGGGAGGTTCGCGGTCGGGATCGTTGCCGAGCTCGCGGGCGTGGGCAGCGTAGTTGCGGCCGACGCAGAGGATCCGGCGCACCGGGAACCGTTCACGTGTCCCCTCGACGGCGACGCTCGGGGGGGCGGGGGGCGGAAACACGAAGTCTGTCATCGCTCGGTCATCCAGCGTCATGGCGGGCGGCCCCGACATAGCGGCTCCGGCGGCCCGCGTCACCAGGGCGAGGCACGGTGATCATCCGGGCAGAAGTCCTACCAGCAGCGCCGTCATGATGATCATCACCGTGGCGGCGAATGCGCCGTTCCAGCGTACCCCGACCTCGAAGCTGGAGCGGCCGATCATGGAGGCGGTCATGACGAGGCTCGTGTTCATCGGCGAGGTCAGCACCGTGCAGGCCCAGCCGGTGGCAATGGCAAAGAGGATCGCCTCGCTGGGCAAGCCGGGGATGTGGATGTTCGCCGCGGCGCCAGCCAGGATCGCGGATGTGACCAGCGGATCGAGACCGAGGAACGCCAGCCCGACGACGATCAGCGACAGGAGGCTCGCGAAGACGCCCGGAGGCAGCGCCAGTGTCGCCAGTACGGCCTGCGTCGCCTCGCGCGGCACCAGCGCGACCATCGACACGCCGAGAAAGCCAGAGGCGGCGAAGACGGCGAGTTCGTTGGCATAGTCGGGATAGCGGGCGATGCCTTCGCGACGGATCACCGACGCGCTTGCCGTGACCGGTGCCGGATGCTTCTGCGCCAGATGGGAGCCGATCGCCCAGAGGACCGAATAGACCGGCACGATGACGAGCAGGACGGTCTGGAACGGCCGACCCGTGGCCAGTTCGGCCGCCCAGGTGATCGCTGCCAGCAGCACGACATGCCCGACCACGATGGCGAGCGCGCGCCAGCCGCCGGGTTCCCGCGGTCGCGTGGTCGGCCGCGGCGCGGGCGGGCGCTGCAGCTGGTCGAACAGCCAGCCGAGCGCGATGAACCCGACCGCGCAGGCAAGTCCGATCGGCAGGATGTCCGCCCAGCGGACGTCTGGGAGCAGGGTCAGCAGCAGGTTAAGTGAGATGCCGAGCGGCGACCAGAAGATCACCGCGGCGAAACCGCGCAGCACGGCGGACGTCATGCGCCGCTCGCGCCAGTGCACGATGCGGGCATCGCCGCCAGCAGCTTCGAGCGTGTTGGCGCGCTTGGTCATGTCGATCAGCAGCGCCAGACCGCCGATGTTGAACAGCACGCCGAAGGCGTTGCCGCCGAAGGAGAGCGCCACATAACGTCGGCTGGGCGGCTGATTGACCAGATGCCGGCCGGCGATGGCGATGCTCTGCGACGCCGATGCCGCCGCCCGCAGCAGGCTCAGCATGGCGATCAGTGCCGGCAGGTAGGCGGTTCGGCTGGCCGCGCCCGAATAGATCTCCCAGGCTCTGTCCGCGATCCAGGCCCATGTCGCGACGGCGAGGCAGATGCCGAACAGGACCTTGGCATTCACCATCAGCCGGGGCCAGCACAGCGCGAAGTAGACGCACAGAACCGGGACCGCGGCGAGGGCGGCGACAGGCAGGCCGCCGATCACGTCGGCCAGCACCAGCAGGGTTGCGACGGTCAGGCAGATGGCGGCGGCGCGATCGGCGCGCGGGCGTGGCGTCGGCGCGGCCAGTGGAGCATGTTCGGCGTCCTCCACCTTCAGCGGCGGCACGTCGTTCGGATCCCGGAAAGCTCGCGGCGGGTTCGCCACCGCACCCACAGTCTCCCCCGATGCTTAGCATCACGATGACGTCGTGACATCCGGAACCCCGGCAGGGCTGCCATGCAGGCGCGGCATTGCCGTCAGGGGAGAGAAAGTCGACGCCGAGCAGATCGGCGGTGGCATCGCTCGCATGCTGAACGGGCGCTGCCTCATCGGCGCTGTCCGTTGCCCGAAGCGATCCGGCTCGCCCGGCCGCGCGGCGCGATGGATGCGTCCGGGATCGCTTCCGTCGACGGTGCGGGACCGGCCGGCGACCGCGCGCCCGCACGCCTTCATCTGCGCTTGCACGCGCGGTCCTGTCGCGATCCCGCGACGAAGATCCAGCCATGATGGCCGCGTCGTTGACAATTGTTGCAAATGAAACAGAATCCTCCCGGCACGGCAGAGTTGAACAGGTACCCCGGCCGGCGGCCGCGGCCGCCCGATCATGCCGCCCCGATCGAGCGGTTCCGCTTGTGCCGCCCGAGAGAGCCGCAGGGAGAACGCCATGACGCTTCACTACATGCCCGGCTTCGGCAACGACTTCGAAACCGAGGCGCTGCCGGGCGCGCTGCCGCAGGGCCAGAACTCGCCGCAGCGCTGCGCCTACGGGCTCTATGCCGAGCAGCTGTCCGGCTCGCCGTTCACCGCCCCGCGCGAATCGAACGAGCGCTCCTGGCTGTATCGGATCCGGCCCTCTGTCAAGCACACCGGGCGGTTCGCGCGGATCGACCTGCCATACTGGAAGACGGCGCCGCACATCGTCGATCATGGGCTGCCGCTCGGCCAGCTGCGCTGGGATCCGGTGCCGATCCCCGACGAGCCGCTCACCTTCCTGACCGGAATGCGGACGATCACCACGGCCGGCGACGTCTACACCCAGGTCGGCATGGCGGCACACGTCTACCTGGTCACGGCGCCGATGGTGGACGAGGTGTTCTACAGCGCAGATGGCGAGCTGATGATCGTACCACAGACCGGCCGCCTGTCGCTCTTCACCGAACTCGGTCTGATGGAGATCGGCCCAGGCGATATCGCGGTGGTGCCGCGCGGCATGAAGGTCAAGGTCGCGCCGCTCGGCGGCCCGTCACGGGGCTATGTCTGCGAGAACTACGGCGCCAAGTTCACACTGCCGGGGCGCGGCCCGATCGGCGCCAACTGCCTCGCCAACCCGCGCGACTTCAAGACACCGGTCGCCGCCTTCGAGGATCGTGACACGCCTCATCGGCTGGTGGTGAAGTGGTGCGGGGGCTTCCATGCGACCGAGATCGGCCACTCGCCCCTCGACGTGGTTGCCTGGCACGGCAACTATGCTCCCTACAAGTACGATCTGAGAACATTCTCTCCGGTCGGGGCGATCCTGTTCGACCACCCCGATCCGTCGATCTTCACGGTGCTGACCGCCCCCTCCGGCGAGGAGGGAACGGCGAATGTCGACTTCGTGATCTTTCCCGAGCGGTGGATGGTGGCCGAGCATTCGTTCCGGCCGCCATGGTATCACCTGAACATCATGTCGGAGTTCATGGGTCTGATCTACGGACAGTACGACGCCAAGGAGCGCGGTTTCGTGCCGGGTGGCATGAGCCTGCACAACTGCATGCTGCCGCACGGGCCGGACGCCGACGCCTTCGAGAAGGCGAGCACGGCGGAACTCAAGCCGGTGAAGCTGACCAACACGCTGGCCTTCATGTTCGAGACGCGCTTTCCCCAGCAGCTCACCGAATTTGCCGCGTCGCTGCCGACGCTGCAGGACGATTACCTGGACTGCTGGAAGGGGATCGCGAAGAAGTTCGATGGCACGCCGGGGGTGAAGTAGGGTCTCGGGGGCAGGATCCCCGTCATCGGGGCCGAGCAGGGTGCGCGCCGGGATCGGGATGGCACGACCCTCGTTGTGTCCCGATCCCGGGCCGGCCGCTGGCCCGACGGTATGGCGGAAGGAGAGGAAGCCATCGAGAATGCGAAGCTGGGTCGAGAGCGCCAACGATCCGCAGGGCGATTTCCCGCTTGCGAACCTTCCCTACGGCGTGTTCAGCCGCGAGGCGGACGAGCCGCGCTGCGGGGCGGCGATCGGCGACATGATCGTCGATCTGGCGGTGCTGGAGGGGGTCGGGCTCCTGGCGGCCGGGGCAGGAGCCCCGGTGTTCGCGAGCGGGCGGCTGAACCCATTCATGGCGCGCGGGCCAGCGGTGTGGAACAGCGTCCGCGGCCGACTGACCGAGCTGCTTGCCGAGGGCGGCGACCGGGCGGTGCGCGACAACCGCGATCTGCGCGCCCGGGCACTATCGCCGATGACGGCATGCCGGATGCACCTGCCGTTCGAGGTCAGCGGCTTCACGGACTTCTATTCGAGCCGTCACCACGCCTTCAATGTCGGCTCGATGTTCCGCGGGCCGGAGAATGCGCTGCCGCCCAACTGGCTGTCGATTCCGATCGCCTACAATGGTCGCGCGTCGACCGTGGTGGTGAGCGGTACCGGCATCCATCGTCCGCTCGGCCAGATGAAGCCGCACGGGAGCGACGAGCCGGTGTTCGGTCCGTCGCGCCGGCTCGATTTCGAGCTGGAACTCGGCGCGGTCGTTGGTGTGCCGAACCGGATGGGCCAGCCGGTGACAGTGGCTGAGGCCGATTCCATGATCTTCGGCTACGTGCTGCTCAACGACTGGTCGGCGCGTGACATCCAAGCCTGGGAGTATCAGCCGCTCGGACCCTTCCAGGCCAAGGCCTTCGCCACCTCGATCGGCCCGTGGGTGGTCACCAAGGCAGCGCTCGAGCCGTTCCGGGTTCCGACCCCGCCGCGCGAGCGGCCGCTCCTGCCCTATCTGCGCGAACCGGGGCCGATGCTCTACGACATCAGGCTCGAGGTGCTGCTGCAGCCGGCAGGCGCGCCGGCGGCGACCACGATCAGCCGGACGAATTACCGCGAGATGTACTTTTCGGCCGCCCAGCAGCTGTGCCATCACGCGGTCGGCGGCTGCCTGATGCGCACCGGCGATCTGCTCGGATCGGGCACGATCTCGGGTCCGACACGCGACAGCCGCGGCTCGCTCCTCGAACTTTCCTGGGGAGGCCGGGAGCCGCTGAGGCTCGACACCGGCGAAACGCGCAGCTTCCTCGAGGACGGCGACACGGTGACGCTCGTCGGTCGTGCGCAGGCAGATGGCTGCCGGATAGGCTTCGGTGAATGCACGGGCACGATCCTGCCGGCGGTCGTGGAGCCGGACTGGTAGGACGAACATCGCCCGCAACATCAACCGCGGAGAACCCTTATGGCCAAGACCTTTGCCTCGGTCGGCGATCTCGCCGAGAAGACGATCTCCTTTACCGAACTCGGCCCCGGCCTGCATGCCTTCACCGCCGAGGGCGATCCGAACACCGGCGTCATCGTCGGTGACGATGCGGTGATGATCGTCGACGCACAGGCGACACCGGTGATGGCGCAGAAGGTGATCGAGCGGGTGCGCTCGGTAACCGACAAGCCGATCAAGTACGTGGTGCTGAGTCACTACCACGCGGTGCGGGTGCTCGGTGCCTCGGCTTACGGCGCAAGCGAGATCATCGCATCGGAGAAATGCCGGGCCATGATCCACGAGCGCGGCCAGGAGGATTGGGAGTCCGAGTACGGCCGGTTTCCCCGGCTGTTCGAGGCCGCCGACTCGATCCCGGGGCTGACCTGGCCGACCATGACCTTCGAGCGCAGGATGACCGTCTATCTCGGCAGCCGGCGGGTGGATCTGATGCATCTCGGCCGGGCACACACCGCCGGCGACATCGTTGCCTGGGTGCCGGACGCCGGCGTCATGTTCTCCGGCGACATCGTCGAGTATCGCTCGGCCTGCTATTGCGGCGATGCCCATTTCGGCGACTGGCCGGCTACCCTCGATGCGATCGCCGCGCTGAGGCCGAAGGCACTGTCGCCCGGTCGCGGCGACGCGCTGATCGGGGAGGCAAAGGTGGCCGAGGCGATCGCGCTGACCCGCGACTTCCTCACCTCGACCTACGCGCCGGTGGCGGCTGTGGCCGCGCGCGGCGGCTCGCTCAAGGAGGCCTGGGAGGCCTGCCGCGCCGCCTGCGATCCGAAGTTCGCGGACTATGCGATCTACGAGCACTGCCTGCCCTTCAACGTGGCGCGCGCCTATGACGAGGCGCTCGGCATCGACACGCCGCGCATCTGGACGGCAGCGCGCGACCGCGAGATGTGGGCGGCGCTGCAGGGCTGACCTCCGCAGGCTTGTCCGCGGCAGGGCGCGCGCAGGCCAGCCGCCTCGATCGGGTGAGGCGCCATCGGGTCCGCGCCGCAGGGGGCGTCCGAGCGGACGCGCCCCTTGCCCGCTTGCCGAAAGGGGAGCATTCTCACTGGTATGACGACCAGGGATGCGCCCAGGCGACGGCGGAAGCTGTCCGACCAGGTGCAGGAGCGACTGCTGGAGCTCATTCAGTCGAGCGCCATGGCGCCCGGCGACGAACTGCCGTCGGAGCGCGAACTGATGCAGGCGTTCAACGTCGGGCGGCCGGCGGTGCGCGAGGCGATGCAGAGCCTGCAGAGCCGCGGGCTGCTGGAGATCCGTCACGGTGGCCGGGCGCGGATTGCCGAACCGTCGATCGGGCGCATGGTCGAGCAGATGGGCGAGACGATGCGCCATCTGCTCACCCATTCGCCGGCGACGCTGGAGCATCTCAAGGAGGCCCGCGCAACCTTCGAGCTGGAAATGGTCAGGCTCGCCGCCCGGCGCCGGTCGGAGGGCGATCTTGCCCGGCTCGCCCGCATTCTCGAGGCCGCCGACTCGGTCCGCTCCGACCCGCCGCGCTTCATCGAGTATGACGGGCAGTTCCATCGCGAGATCGCCGCGATCAGCGGCAATCCGATCTTCGCGGCGCTGTCGGAGGCGCTGTTCGGCTGGCTGTCGCACTTCCATGTCGACATGGTGCGCGTGCCAGGCGCCGAGCAGCTGACCCTCGGCGAACACCGTCTGATCGTCGAGGCGATCGCCGCGCGCGACCCCGACCAGGCGGCGCGCGCCATGCTCGACCACCTCAATCGTGCCAACAGCCTGTACCAGCGGGCCTTTCCGGAGGTTCGGGCGTAATGGCGCGCCAGGCAGTGGCTGTCCTTGCGGCAGCTTCGTGAGTGGTATAATCTGATCACAACAAAGAAATGCGCGCCGCGGCCCGAACCGGGGCGATGTCGAGGGAGACGCCAGGGATGCCATTCGAGTCGATGCGGGAGATGGCCCGCACGCGGTCGCTGAAGGTCGGTCACTTCGTCGTCGAGTTCGCGACGCCAGGGATCGGCTATGTGCTGAGGAATGCCGGCTGCGACTTCGTGCTGTTCGATACCGAGCATTCCGGCTTCCACACCGAGACGATCAAGACGGCGCTGCGCTTCTTCGAGGCGGCGCGGGTGCCGGCGATCGTACGGGTGCCCTCGAAGGAGTATCACCACATCGCCCGGGCGCTCGATATGGGTGCGGAGGGGCTGATGGTGCCGATGGTCAACGATGCCGCCGAGTGTCGTGCCATCCTCGACTGCATGAAGTACACGCCGAAGGGCAGGCGCGGCGTCGCCCTGTCGGTCGCGCACGACCACTATTCCGGCGGGGCCGTGATGGAGAAGCTCGCCGCTGCCAACGAGCGCACCGTGCTGTTCGCGCAGATCGAGACGGCGGCCGGCGTCGAGAATGTCGAGGAGATCGCCGCCACCGAAGGGGTGGACTGCGTGTGGGTCGGTCATTTCGACCTGTCCTGCTCGCTCGGCATTCCTGGCCAGTTCGACCATCCGAAATTCAAGGACGCGATCGCCAGGACGATCGCCGCGGGGCGCAAGCACGGGAAGGCCGTCGGCCGCCTGGTACCGGACACGGCGACCGGCATCGCGCTGTTCAAGGAGGGTTTCGATTTCGTCTGCTATTCGGGCGATGTCTGGGTGTTGCAGCAGGCACTGACGTCGGCGGTGAACGAGATCCGGGCCGGTTGCGGCAAGGGCGCGGCGGGTAGCGTTGCGAAGGCAGCGACAAAGGCGACGAAGACCGCGAAGCCGAAGGCGGCGGCCAAGGCCACGCCTGCCGCCAGGCGTGCGAAGGCGCGAGCGTCTGCCGGGCGCAAGGGCGTCGCCAAGGCCGGTACCGGGAAGCGCGGGTGAGGATCGCGCGATGGAGCGTTTCCGGGTCGCTCTCTCGGGGGACTTCCGCAGGGCGGACGGCAGTCCGACCTATCCGAGTTTCGATCTGACGCCGCTGACCTCCGATCCGCGGATCGAGACGGTCTGGGTGGATCCGGTCGATGGCGTGATCCCCGCCGCGGGTCTCGAAGGCTGCCATGCCCTGATCCTGCTGATGCCGCGCTTCGCACGTCAGTCGGTCCCCTCGGGAAATACGCTCGCCATCGTTGCCCGCTTTGGCGTCGGTTACGACAATGTCGATCTCGCCGCCTGCGACGAGCATGGAATCGCCGCGGTGATCACGCCGGACGGCGTGCGTCGGCCGGTGGCGGTGTCGGTCATCACCTACATACTCGCCCTGTCGCAGAAGCTGCTGGTGAAGGATCGCCTCTGCCGCGCAGGGCCGGAGGGCTGGGCGAAGCGGTCCGATCACATGGGCGAGGGCCTGGTCGGCAAGACGCTCGGCCAGCTCGGCCTCGGCAATATCGGGGCGGAAGTGTGTCGGCTGGCGAAGCCGTTCGACCTGAAGCTGATCGCCTATGATCCCTACGCGAACGTCGCGCTGGCGCGGGAGCTCGGCGTCGAGCTCGTCTCCGAGGAGGAGGTGTTCCGCCGCTCGGATTACCTGTCGGTGTCGATTCCGCTGTCCGAGGCGACGCGCGGCTTCGTCAATGCGGCGCGGCTGAAGCTGATGAAGCCGACCGCCTATCTTATCAACACCGCGCGCGGGCCGGTCGTCGATCAGAAGGCGCTGTATCGGGCGCTGACCGATGGGACGATCGCCGGCGCCGGGCTCGACGTGTTCGAGATCGAGCCGGCTCCGGCCGACGAGCCGCTCCTCAAGCTCGATAACGTCATCGTCACGCCGCACTCGCTGTGCTGGACCGATGAATGCTTTGCCGGCAATGGCGCCGCCGACATCGCCGCCGTGCTGGCGGTGATGAAGGGCGAGACGCCGCGCGGCATCGTCAATCGCGGCGTCGTCGACTCCCCTGCCTGGAAGCAGCGTCTGGCCGAGTTCGGGAGGCGCTTCGCCTAGTCACGGGTCTTGCAGTCTCGAGAACGACCGGACCGCGATGCACGGCCGGAACCACGGGAGGACCAACCTATGGATAGACGCAGATTCCTCGTATCGGCCTCGGCGCTGGCCGGCGTATCGGCATTCGGTCTGCCACGGATCGCCAATGCCGAGGCGGCCAAGACGGCGGTCGAGGCCGCCAAGCAGTATGCCGGGACCGAGATCAGCATCGTCTGGGAGGCGGGGCTGCAGTCGCTCGACCCGCTCAACTTCTCCGGACCGCTGTGGGAGAAGGAGACCGGCATCAAGGTCAAGGTCATCGAGGTGCCGGTGGCCGAGATGTTCACGAAGATCCTGCAGGAGCACCGGGCCGGCACGGGCGCCTATGACGCGCTGAACGTGATCCCGTCGTGGATGCCCGATCTCGTGCGTGCCGGTGCGCTCGAGGATCTCGATCCGTATGTGGACAAGTACGGCTATCGGGAGGAACTGAAGACGATCGCGCCGGTCTACCGCGACAATCAGATGATGGTGGATGGCAAGATCTACGGCCTGCCGGACGACGGCGACGTGTTCGTGCTCTACTACCGCAAGGACATTCTCGGCGATCCGAAGATCCAGGCCGCCTACAAGGAGAAGTACGGCACCGACCTGCCGGTGCCGCCGAAGACCTGGCAGGAATTCGATCAGGTCGGCTCGCTGATCACCGAGGTGACCGGCGGCAAGCCGTACGGGGCGGCGTTCTTCCGCGAATCCGCCTACGGCAATTTCATGTTCCAGGAGCGCTTCCGTGCCGAGGGCGGCAGGTTCTTCGACGAAGAGACGATGAAGGCGACCATCAACTCGCCTGCTGGCGTCAAGGTTCTCACCGACTGGGTGGCGGAGAACAAGTGGATGCCGCCCGGCGTGGAGACGTGGGGGTTCGTCGAGAACCTCGCGGCCTTCCTCCAGGGCGACACGGCGATGACGATCTCCTGGCCGCCCTACGGCCGCTGGGCGGCAGGCTACGGCACCGACGAGCAGGCGCTGTCCTGGGTTCCGAAGTCGCAGATCGCCGGGAAGGTCGGCTATGCACTTACCCCCGGCGGACATCCGCAGCTCGCCGCCGGTTTCGCGCTCGCCGTCTCCTCGTCGTCGCGCAAGAAGGACCCGGCCTATCTGTTCATCCAGTGGCTGAACTCTGCCGAGATCAGCCTGGAACGCGTGAAGCTGCCCTACGCGTTGCGCGATCCGTTCCGCGAGAACCATTTCGCCTCGGAGGATTACAAGAAGCTCTGGCCGGACGCGGCCGAATATCTCGCCGCGCTCGAGGCGGGCGCCGTCAGCGGCCTGCTCGACCTCTCGGTGATCCAGACCGACCGCTACGAGGAAGGTCTCCGGCAGGCGATCTCGCGGCTGTGGGCGGGTGAGGATCCGCAGAAGATCCTCGACGACACGGCGGCCGCCTGGGACCAGATCACCGAACGGATCGGCGTGGACAAGCAGCGCGAGGCCTACAAGGCCTGGGCTTCGAAGCCGAACGCATACCCCTCGTGACCTCGGCGCACCTCGTCGGCCGCTTGCCCGATGCAGGCGGCCGACCGCCCTTGTTGCGAGGCGGGCAGGCAGGCAGGTGAGCGGATGACGACGCAATGAGCGCCTCGGCAGTCGACAGCGCCGTGGGCGTGCGGACCAGCGGGTTCGCCGACCGCAACTTCAAGTATCTGATGATCGCGCCGGCGGTCATGGTGATCCTGCTGATCGGACTGTTCCCGGTCGTCTACACGCTGATCATCAGTGTCCAGAACCTGACGATGATGGACGAGGACACCTCGTTCCACGGCCTCGTCCATTATCGCGCCGTCCTGACCGACCTCAGGTTCTGGGAGGCGCTGGCCCATACCATGATCTTCGTGGCGATCGCCCTGCCGCTGGAACTGATCCTCGGCCTCGCGCTCGCTTACCTGTTCCTGGAACGGATGCCCGGACGGCAGATCTTCGTGGCGCTGCTCGTGCTGCCGGTCGTCACCTCGCCGATCATCGCCGGGGCGACCTGGCGGCTGTTGTTCGACAACCGCTTCGGTCCGATAAACCAGGTGCTCGGCTGGATTGCCGGCGAGCCGGTGACGATCCTGTGGACGGTCGATCCGAACTTCGTCTATCCGGCGATCCTCATCGCCGAGGTCTGGCAGTGGACGCCGTTCATGTTCCTGCTGCTGTTCGCGGCGCTGTCGAACGTCGACCAGAGCCAGCTCGAGGCAGCCGAACTCGACGGTGCCGGCTTCTGGCGGCAGTTCCGGCTGATCGTGCTGCCGGCGATCTGGCCAGTGATGGCTATCGCGGTGCTGATCCGCGGTCTCGACCTGTTCCGGCTGTTCGACGTGGTCTGGGCGCTGACCCGGGGCGGGCCGGGGACGCGCACCGAGACGATCTCGATCTATGCCTATGTCAAGGGTTTCCAGCAGTTCGAGACGAGCTTCACGGCGGCGATGGCCTTCATGGTCATCGCCATCCTCGCGATCTCCGTGACGCTGATCCTGCGACGCATGGAGATCGACCGATGATCCGGGCCGACCGCGGCGGCGGACTGGCGCTGCGCTATGTGGTGGCGACCGCGGTGACGGTCGTCTTCCTGTTCCCGATCTACTGGCTGGCGATAATCTCGTTCAAGACGCCCGACGAGATCTTCGCCTATCCACCGGTCTGGTGGCCCGAATCGATCCAGTGGGCGAACTATGCGGTGCTGTTCATGGACGGCGACGCGGTGACCGTCTGGAACAGCCTGGTCATCGCCTCGGTCTCGACCGTCTGCGCGATGATCCTCGGCACCATGTGCGCCTATTCGATCGCCCGCTTCCGGACCGGCGGCAACCTGTTCTCGGACTGGGTGCTGTCGAACCGGATGATCCCGCCGATCGTCATCGTGTTCCCGGTGTTCCTGCTCTACGTGCGGCTCGGCTGGGTCGACACATATGTCGGGCTGATCGTGCTCTACACGGCCTTCAACCTGCCCTATGTGATCTGGATGATGCGCGGCTACATCCAGGACATTCCGCTGGAGCTCGAGGAATCGGCGCTGGTCGATGGCTGCACCCGCTGGCAGGTGTTCCGCAAGGTGGTGTGGCCGATGGCGCGCGGCGGGCTGTTCGCGACCGCCGTCTTCACCTTCGTGTTTGCCTGGAACGAGTTCATCTTCGCGCTGGTGCTGACGCGCTCGAACGTGACGACCTTTCCGGTGCAGGTCACCCACTATTTCGGCGGGCAGTCGAACTTCTGGGCGAAGATCGCGGCGATGAGCATGCTTGGCACGATCCCGATCTTCATTGCGGTCGCACTTCTGCAACGCTTCCTGGTGCGGGGCATCTCGCTCGGCGCGGTCAAGGGGTGAACATGGTGCACTGGCATCCCGCCGCACTCCACCCTCATCCCGGCCGCAGCGGATCGGAGAGCCCGGCCCGGGAGCCGAAAACCGGTCGAGGCTCTGCCCGCCCGATCCCGGCACGGCCTTTGCGGCCGTCCGGAATGACGGGGTGCGGATGCTGGTCAATGGATCGCGAGGCATAGATGGCGCGTCTGGAAATCCGTGGCCTGAGGAAGAACTACGGCAAGGTCGAGGCGCTGAAGGGCATCGACCTCGACATCGCCGAGGGCGAGTTCTGCGTGTTCGTCGGCCCCTCCGGATGCGGCAAGTCCACGCTGCTGAGAACCATCGCCGGACTGGAGGACATCAGCGCCGGTACCATCCGCATCGACGGGGAGGTGGTCAACTCCCTCAGACCACGCGACCGCAACATCGCGATGGTGTTCCAGAACTACGCGCTCTACCCCTATCTCAATGTCTTCGAGAACATCGCCTTCGGGCTCAGGGCGCGCAAGGTACCGGACGCCGAGGTCCGCCTGCGCGTCGGCAAGGCGGCGGAGATGCTGGGCATCACGGCGCTGCTCGACCGAACGCCGCGCCAGCTGTCCGGCGGCCAGCGCCAGCGCGTTGCGATCGGCCGGGCGGTCGTGCGCGATGCCCGGCTGTTCCTGTTCGACGAGCCGCTGTCGAATCTCGACGCCCAGCTGCGCGACGGGATGCGCGCGGAGATCAAGCGGCTGCATCAGGAGATCGGCAAGACGACGATCTACGTCACCCACGACCAGATCGAGGCGATGACGCTGGCCGACCGGATCGTGCTGCTGCGCGACGGGGTGATCGAGCAGCAGGGCGCGCCGCTCGATCTGTTCGAGCGGCCGGTGAGCCGGTTCGTGGCGGGCTTTCTCGGATCACCGCAGATGAATTTCGTGCCGGCGAAGCTGGAAGCCCGGGATGGCAGGCTGTCGCTTGCCTTCGACGAGGACCGGTGGCTTCCGCTCGACCGAGCCCGCGCCGCCGCCTACGATGCCTGGCGGGGCCGCGACGTCATCTTCGGCGTCCGCCCGGAGCATATCAGCCGCGGCGGCAATGGTGCTTCGGAAACAGCGTCGCAGCCGCGGATTCCTGTTCTCATCGACCTCGTTCAGCCGACCGGTACGCGCACCTATGCCCAGTTCCGCCTGAACGGTGTCGAGGTCACGGCGGAATTGCCCTCGCACTGGGTAGAAAGCGCCGGAACCCGGGTCGAGCTGGCCGTGGACATGTCGCGCATCGTGCTGATCGACCCCGGGACGCAGAAGGTGATCGCGGGATGAGGATGGTGGCCGTCGCAGACTTGCCGGACCACACTTGCCGGGTCATCGCGGCCGGGCGGAGCAAGACCTTGGATTGGAACGCAGTAGCCGTCGTCTTCGCCCGATCCCGGATCGGCCTGTCAGCCGTCCGGGGCGACGCGGACTGGGACGAGCGCAACATCTCGGACGGATGCCCATGACACCTTCCCGATCCATCAAGCTGTTCGGCACCGAGCAGCCCGTCGGCGCGACGACCGTGCTGAGCGCGGGCGCGCTGCGTGCGACCCTTGAAGCGGGCAACCTGCGCTACATCACCGTCGCCGGGAAGGAGGCGCTGCGCGCCATCGCCTTCCTGGTGCGCGACCGCAACTGGGGCACCTACAATGCGGACATCAGCAATCTGTCGATCGCCCAGGATCAGGACGGGTTCGAGGTGACCTATGACGCGGTCTGCAAGGACGCATCGCAGGCGCTCGCCTATTCGGCGCGGATCGTCGGCCGGCCGGATGGCACCCTGACCTTCGCGGCGAAGGGCGAGGCGCTCACGGATTTCGTGACCAACCGGACAGGTTTCGTCGTCCTGCATCCGCTCGATGGTGTCGTCGGCCACCCCGTCAGGGTCGAACATACCGATGGCCGGATCGTCGACAGCCGCTTTCCCGAACAGGTCGACCCGGCCTGCCCGTTCCAGGACATCCGTGCGCTCAGCCACGAGATCATGCCGGGCGTGACGGTGACCTGCCGGATGGAGGGCGACGCCTTCGAGATGGAGGATCACCGCAACTGGATGGATGCCTCCTACAAGACCTATGTGCGGCCGCTGGCGCTGCCGTGGCCCTACACGATCGCAAGGGGCGAGCCGATCGACCAGAAGGTCACGCTGAAGCTGGAGGGACGACCCGCGGCGGCCGCCGGAGGCGCTGCGGCGTCGGGCGAACAGGCGACGGTGACCGTCGGCGGACGCAGCGGCACGGCGATGCCGGCCATCGGGCTTGCCGTTCCGGCCGAGCACGCGGCGGCCGCGTTGGAGAAGGCCGACATGATCCGCCGGCTCGGACCGGCCTTTCTCGTCTGCCATTTCGATCCCCGCAAGGGCCATGGCCGCGCGGAGATGGCGACGTTCGCCAGGCTCGGGGAGGCGACCGGGGCGGAGCTGGTGCTTGAAGCCGTCGTCCCCTGCCTCGACGCCGAAGGCAGGCCGACCGCCGATCCGGCCGTGCTGAGGCGCGACATCGCCGCGATCCGCGATGCCGCGGCGGGAGTGGCGTTCGCGCGGGTCGCAGTATCGCCCGCGTGCGATCTCAAATGCACGCTGCCGGGCTCGACATTCCCGCCGGCGCCGGGCTGGGCGGAGCTCATCGAGGCAGCGCGCGACGCCTTTCCCGGCACCAGTGTCGGCGGCGGCATGTTCAGCTACTTCACCGAGCTCAACCGCAAGCGGCCTCCCGCCGGACTGCTCGACTTCATCTGCCATACCGGCTCGCCGATCGTGCATGCCGGCGACGACGTGTCGGTGACCGAGACGCTGGAGTCGCTGCCGTCGATCTTCGGCTCGGTCAGGGCCTTCGGCGGCGGCAAGCCGTACTGGGTGTTCCCGACCGCGATCTCGATGCGCGACAACCCGTATGGTGCAGCGCCGGCCGAAAACCCGGGCAACATCCGCCAGGCGATGAATCGAGTCGATCCGCGCGAGCGCGGCCTCCTTGGCGCGGCCTGGTATGCCGGGTTTCTGGCCCATGCGGCGCGGGCGGGCGTCGATGCGGTGACGCTCGGGGCGGTCGCCGGACCGGCCGGTGTCGTCTATGTACGGCAGGACCACGCCCAGCCCTGGTTCGACGAGGCGCGCCCACCGGCGATGCCGACCTACTTCGTGGTGGCCGGGCATGCCGCGATGCGGGGCAGCGCGGTGCTCGACACCATGTCGAGCCGGCCGCGCGACATCCAGGCGCTGGCGGTCATCCACGACAACGCAACGACGCTATGGCTCGCCAACCTCACCGGACAGGACAGGCGCGTCACGGTCGAGGGGGTGTCAGGACAGGCGACGGCACGCATCCTCGACGAATCGACCTTCGAGGCCGCCTGCCGCGATCCGGCGACGCTGCCCGAGATCGGGGTCGATCCCAGGGCGATCGGCCTCGCCCCCTATGCGGTCGCGCAAATCCGATTCGGCTGAACGGGCGGCGCTGCGACCGCGCCAATCATGACGGTCTCGCGCCCCCATCCCCGCGTCAGCCACGACGTCGCGGTCGCGGCGATCCGGGATCGGCAGGGCAGGGCGGCCGTTTGGAGGCAACTCCATCCTGGCTCTACGTGCTTGCCGGGCTCCGGTCGGGATGACACGAGTTCTTCGGACAGTTCATTGCAGCAGCTTCCGGATCACGCCGCAGCCGATGTCGATGTCGCGGACGAGGCTGTCGCGCACGCCGGCGACGTCGCCGGCTTCCAGCGCGCGCATCAGCGCCTCGTGCTCGGTGTTGGTAACCGGCATGGCACCCGCCTTGCCAAGCAGGTTGAAGTAGGGGCTGATCTGGAGCCAAAGCGACTCGATGATGCGATCCAGCGTCGGCGATCCGGCAACCGAATAGATGCCGAAGTGGAAGGCACGGTTTGCCCTCAGGAACGTCTTGGCGTCACCTTCTGCGACCGCGCGCGTCATCTCGGCGAGGTGGCCGCGCAGACCCGCAAGGCGTGACGCATCCATCCCCGCGACCGCCCACCCGGCAGCGAGCGGCTCGATCTCGCGGCGCACGCGATGCAGGTCGTCGAGGCGGGCGGCGGAAAGCGGCGGTATGCCGATCGACCGACCGGAGACGACGGTCAGCACATTTGCGGCAGCCAGTCGCTTCAGCGCCTCGCGCACGGGCATCGCGCTGGTGCCGAACGTGTCGGCCAGTCCCTGGATGGTGACGAGCTGGCCCGGCGCGATCGCCCCGTCGAGGATGAGATCGATCAAGCGGCGGTAGACCTCGTCTTGCAAGGTCTCGCGGGAGATCGGGCTCGCGTCCGGCAGATCGAAGCGACGTACTGTTGTGCCGGCCATCCGGACCTCTCTCTGGATGTGTCACGCCTCATCCATACGCCTCCGCGCGCGGCCTGAACAGGCCGCAGCATCTTGCAGCAGGTGGTCGGCGGCGGCGGGAATCCGCTAGGCTCGGCGCGCTGTGCCCGCACGCCAGGCGATTGTCATGCCGTATAGCCCTGCTGCTCGCGACCGCATCTCGCCGAAGACAGCGCGCCGCATCGCGCTGGCTGCGCAAGGCTTCGCCGAACGGCGGCCGGCAGCGCGCGTTGCGTCCAACCATCTGGCAAAGGCGATCGACCGGATCGGGCTGATCCAGATCGATTCGGTCAACGTGCTGGTGCGCTCGCATTACCTGCCGCCCTTCTCGCGGCTCGGCGCCTACGACCGCGACCTGCTCGACCGGCACGCCTACCGCCGGCGACGGCTGTTCGAATACTGGGGCCATGAGGCGTCGCTGCTGCCGGTCGCGCTCCACCCCCTGATGCGCTGGCGCATGGCGCGGGCGCGCGCCGGCGAGGGGATCTACAAGGGACTCGCCCGGTTCGCCGCGGAGCGGCGCGACTTCATTGATGCCGTGCTTGCCGAGATTGGCGAACGGGGACCCCTCGGCGCTGGCGAGATCAGCATTGCGGGCCGGTCGAGCGGGGGCTGGTGGGGCTGGAGCGACGGCAAGCTGGCGCTCGAATGGCTGTTTTGGGCAGGTCTGGTGACGACGGCGAGGCGGCGCAATTTCGAACGGCTGTACGACCTGCCGGAGCGCGTCCTGCCTGGCGACATCCTGGCGGCGCCGACGCCCGACGAGGCGGATGCCCGGCGCGAGCTGATCCGCATTGCTGCCCGCTCGCTCGGGATCGCCACCGAGCGCGACCTGCGCGACTACTTCCGGCTGCCGGTGGACGGCACCGCCGAGCGGATCGGCGAACTGGTCGAGGCCGGCGCGCTCGTGCCGGTCACCGTTGCTGGCTGGAAGCAGTCGGCATTCCTCGATCCGACCGCGAGGTTTCCACGCAAGGTCGAGGCGCGGGCGCTGTTGTCGCCGTTCGATTCACTGGTATGGGAACGTGACCGGGCCGAGCGGCTGTTCGGCTTCCGCTACCGCATCGAGATCTACACGCCAGCCGAGAAGCGGGTGCACGGCTACTACGTGTTGCCGTTCCTGCTGGGCGAGACCCTGGTTGCCCGCGTCTGCCTCAAGGCCGACAGGGCGACGGGTGTCCTGCGGGTCAACGCCGCCCATTGCGAGGCCCATGCGGTGCCGGAGGTGGTCGCCGGACCGCTCGCCGACGAACTTCGCGGGATGGCCGCCTGGCTTGGTCTAGCGGACGTCGCGGCGGAGACCACCGGGGATCTTGCTCCCGCGCTGAGGTCGGCGCTTCGCTGAGTGCTCGGCCTCAATGTGCGGACGGCTGCGAGTCCGCGTCGCGCCGCGCGGCCGGTCGGTCGGGGTTGCTCAGCGCACGAATGTTTGATCCGCCGCGACCGCAACGTGGCAAGCCGGGCGGCCGTGGCTTTCGTAATGTCTCCCGAGATCGGAGGCGAGCGTTGATCAGCAGGCGACATTTCTGTGCCACCGGGTTCGGCGGGCTCGTCATGCTCGCCCTTGCGGTGCGGCCGGCCGCGGCATTTGCGGTAACGAAAAGCGATGCCGAGTGGCGCCGCGTCCTGACGCCGGAGCAGTACCGTGTCCTGCGACAGGCGGGCACCGAGCGAGCCTGGTCGAGCCCGCTCGGCAAGGAGAGGCGCGCCGGCACCTATCATTGCGCTGGCTGCGACCAGGCGCTGTTCCCCTCGCAAACCAAGTATGACAGCGGCACGGGCTGGCCGAGCTTCTATGCGCCGATTGCCGGTGCCGTCAGGACGAAACCCGACCCCGGCATCTTCGGCACGCGCACGGAAGTCCATTGCAGTCGCTGCGGCGGGCATCTTGGGCATGTCTTCGACGACGGCCCGCCGCCGACGGGCAAGCGCTACTGCATGAACGGCGTCGCCATGCTGTTCCGACCGGCCGGGGCCTGATTGTCATGCAACTGCCGCGCTGGCTTCTCTCCGGTCTCGCGGGCCTGATCCTCCTGGCGCTGCTTGCGCTCCCTCCCGCCGCGCGGGCGGCGGAAGCGGTGTTCGCCGGCGGCTGCTTCTGGTGCATGGAGGAGCCTTTCGACCGTATCCCCGGCGTCGTCTCGACCACCGCCGGCTATATCGGCGGCCATCTCGCCAACCCGACCTATCAGCAGGTGACGACTGGTACGACGGGCCATGTCGAGGCGGTACGGGTCGTCTATGACCCGGCCCGCGTCTCCTACGAGACGTTGCTCGACGTGTGCTGGCGCAATGTCGATCCGTTCGACGCCGGAGGCCAGTTCTGCGACCGGGGCAGCCAGTACGCCAGCGCCATCTTCGTGCGCGACGCCGATCAGCGGCGCGCCGCCGAAGCGTCCAGGCAGGGCATTGCCAAGCGGTTCGGCAAGCCGGTCGCGACGACGATCCGCCCTGCGGCAACGTTCTATCCGGCCGAGGACTATCATCAGGATTACTACCGGACCAACCCGCTCAAGTACAAGTTCTACCGCAGCCGCTGCGGCCGCGACGCGCGCCTCAGGGCGCTCTGGTAATCGAGGCGAGATTCGCAGGCCCCTCGCCTCGCCGGCCCTGCGCGATGACGCCGCCCGCACCCTGCCTGTCCTCGGGGCGGACGAGGACGATCGCACGCGGCTTGATCATCCTCCGGCACTTGCGCAATAGATCGGGCTCCAACCGGGCCCGTACCGCTGATGACCTTTGCATCGCCGCAGGAGTGGCGTTTCTGCGTCGCCCCGATGATCGACTGGACCGACCGTCACTGCCGGTTCTTCCACCGGCTGCTGACGCGGCGTGCCCGGCTTTACACCGAGATGGTGACGGCGCCAGCGATCCGGCACGGCGATCCCCGGCGCCTGCTTGCCTTCAGCGGCGCGGAGCAGCCGGTCGCCGTGCAGCTTGGCGGCTCCGATCCGGCCGAACTCGCCGAGGCGGCTCGGATTGCCGAGGGGTTCGGCTATGTCGAGGTCAACCTCAATGTCGGCTGCCCGTCCGACCGGGTCCAGTCCGGGCGGTTCGGCGCCTGCCTGATGGCCGAGCCCCTGCTCGTGGCGCGCTGCGTGGCCGCGATGAAGGCGGCGGTTTCGGTTCCGGTGACGGTGAAGTGCCGGCTCGGCATCGACGATCAGGACATCGAGGCGTCGCTCGATGCGTTCGTCGCCGCCGTCCGCGATGCCGGGGCCGATCTGGTCATCGTGCATGCGCGCAAGGCATGGCTGCATGGGCTCAGCCCGAAGGAGAACCGCGAGATCCCACCGCTCGATTACGGGCGTGTGCATCGCCTGAAGCAGGCATTTCCCCGTCTGCCTATCGTCATCAATGGTGGCATCGGTTCGCTCGACGAGGCGCTCGTTCAGCTTGCCCATGTCGATGGTGTCATGCTCGGGCGGGCCGCCTATCAGCGTCCCGGCCTGCTCGCGGAGGTCGATGGCCGCCTGTTCGGCGAGGCAGATCCGCAGAGCGATCCGGTCACCGCGGTCGAGGCCTATGCCGAATACGCCGCCGCGATGCATGCCGGCGGCGTGCCGCTGCACCATCTCACCCGGCCACTGCTCGGCCTGTTTCACGGTGCGCCCGGCGCGCGCCTGTGGCGCCGGATGCTAAGCGTCGACGCGCAGCGACCCGGAGCCTCCACCCGTCTCCTCCACGAGGCGCTGTCGATGGTGACGGCCGCCGCGCGGTCGGACGCCGCCTGATTGCACGCCTCGGAGGAACAGCGACATGCAGATCGTCGCGTCGAATGGCGAGTTGCTCGCACTCGCCCTGGCCCTGATCGCCTCCGGCGCCATTGCCGGGGTTCTCGCCGGCATGTTCGGCATCGGCGGCGGCGCGGTGATCGTGCCGGTGCTCTACCAGTTCCTGCTGATGCTCGGCATCGAGTCCGGCATCTGCATGCATGTCGCCATCGGCACCTCGCTCGGCATCATCCTGCCGACGTCGATCCGCTCCTACCTTGCCCACAAGGCGAGGGGCGCGGTCGACATGGAGCTGCTGCGAAGCTGGGTCGTGCCGGTCGTCATCGGCGTCGTGATCGGCTCGCTGGTCGCCAACTACGTCTCAAGCGCGGCGCTGCAGGGGATCTTTGCCGCCATCGCAGTGGTGATCGGTCTCAGACTGATCGTCGGCATCGGCAGCATGCGACTGGGACCCGACATCCCGGGCCAGCCCTGGCGCAGTGTCATCGGCGTTGTGATCGGCGTGCTGTCGACGCTGATGGGCGTTGGTGGCGGCGTGCTCAACAATACGGTGATGACGCTCTACGGGCGAACCATCCACCAGGCGGTGGCGACGTCCTCGGGGCTGGGCGTGATCATCGCCATCCCCGGCACGATCGGTTTCGCCTGGGCCGGATGGGGCAATCCGGGTCTGCCGCCGTTTTCGGCAGGCTATGTCAACGTGCTTGGCGTGCTGCTGGTCATGCCGGTCACGTTGATCGTCGCGCCGATCGGGGTGCGCATTGCCCACGCCCTGGACAAGCGCAAGCTCGAGGCCGGATTCGGCATATTCCTGCTGATCGTCGCCGCGCGGTTCATCTGGGACCTGATCTGATCGCCTCGACGCAATCGCCCGCCGGACGGCGGGCGATGCGCAGGCCACGGACGACCGGTTGCCGACGGCCGGTCTCAGGCAGCGCGGCCGAGCTTCGCCTTCAGATCGGCGATCAGGAGCAGTGCTTCCTGGGTGTAGTCGTGGATGCGCGCCTTCTCTTCGGTCAGCGCGTCGAGACGAGTCAGCATCTTGTCGAGCATGCGTTCGGAGCGGGCCGGATCATTCGCCACATCGTTGCCGACGCCCAGGATGTCGCGGATGTCGTCGAGCGGCATGCCGACCTTCTTGCACTTGGCGATGATCTCGAGGCGCTGGCGATCGGCGGCCGAGTAGAGGCGGCGGTTGCCGGTGCGGCGCGGCCGGATGAGACCCTTTTCCTCGTAGAAGCGCAGCGCCCGCAACGTGAAGCCGAATTCGCGCGCGATCTCGCCGATGGTGAAGTGCGTACGCACGGTTGTCGGTGCGGAGCCCATGTCGGTGGCGCCTTGAAGTCTGACCGCGCCGCCGCGGTTACCGTAGTCTTCAGTCAATTCGAGCCTCCAAAGCCAAGGATCCAGCTGGCGACGCAGTCGCCTGGATCGTGAGATCCGCCTTCCCCCGCTGAGCGAATGTGATGAGTCCGCCGCCGCCCGCGACGACATGTGGGCGCCGTCCAACGCCGAACGGCCCGAACATGCCGACATTCCGTTCCCCAACCGAGAATGTCGTGCATGCGCAAGCGGCTGTGTCATCGTCCTTTTGTCACATGAACCAAACGCGGACCTTATCCCGGTGCGCCATTCTTTTATCCGGGAGCTCCGCGGCTGCAAGGCCGGAACCGACTGACCACGATTCAATCGTCGTCGCGCCGGTCCGTCGTCAGCTTGCGTCGCACCTCCGCCGGGTTCTTGCCGAACCAGCGGTAGGAGGCTCGCGTGAAGGCGCTGGGAGCCGAGAATCCCAGCCTGTAGGCGATTTCGGAGAGTCGCAGGTTGCGGTCCTCGAGGTAGCGCCTGGCCAGCATCCTGCGGGTGTCGTCGACCAGCTCCTGGAAGCTGGTACCGGCGTCGGCCAGTTTGCGTTGCAAGGTGCGGGTGCTGACGCCGAGACGTCGGGCCAGTCGATCGATCTGGATGCCTTCCTCGCTGGGCAGCGACCAGACGATCTCCTCGCGTGCGCAGGTGATCAGATCGGTGGCTTCTCCCCGCTCGGCGAGCTGTCGGTCGAGCAGCTGCCGGGCGATCTTGTGTACGACCGGATCGGCGCCTTCAATCGGCAGCGACAGCAGATCCGCCGGGAACGCGATCGAATTGCCCTGCTGGACGAAGGCGATCCGTCGGCCGAACAGACGGCGGTGCGCATCCTGGCTGCGCGGCGGCGGACGCTCGATGGTCGCACTGGTCGGCCGCCAGTTCGGACCGACGATCCATCCGACATAGCGAACGAGCAGGACCGCGGAGAAGTCGCAGAGCTGGGCGCGATGGACGATCAGCGGCGAGAAGGTCCATTCGACCGTCGCCTGGTTATCCTCGACGGTGAGCTGAAAGCCGGTCACGTCGATGCGGGTGCGGATGTAACGGATCAGCGTGAGCAGCGCATCGCGCAGCGTCGGCGCGTTGCGCATGGCATAGGTGAGGGCACCGCTCAGCTCGCCGGAAACGCGATCCGCGAGGCGCAGCCCGAAGCAGTCGTCGTCGGTCGCCACCGCGGCCAGTTCCAGCAATCGGGCGAATTCGGCGAGGCCGACGAAGGCGTCCTCGCTGACCGCGGCGACCGGATCGAGGCCGGCGGCCCGGGCGATCTGGGCAAAGTCGAGCCCCTTTTCCGCCAGCACGGGCGGAAGCCCTGCCAGGAGGCCCGTCGCCACCCGCAGTCGCTCCGTGAGCGGTCCGCTCATCATTTCGATCCTGCCGCTACGGAAAACAATTTGGCGCCAAAAGCGAAGTGGGGCAATGCTGCGCGCGCGTCAGAACGGATATTGTGAGCGCCGGAGCGATCGTTCCGGCACCAAGAGACCGACACAGCGCTGGGGGCAATGCGCATGCGACCGGAATTCAAGGCCACAGTGCTGCCGGACTCCGCGGACGATTCGCTGGTCATCGCCTATCGCCGCTGGTGCGACCTCGTGTCTTCGGGGCGTTTGCCAAGCCTGTCGGACATGCTTGCGCACGAAACGCTCCGCGATCATCCGGGCCTTGCCATTATCGAGGTGGAGTGGCGCGACGTCGGCAAGCCGCGTTTCCGCTTCGGGCGGACGGCGGTGCTGGCGGAGGCGTTCGACCGGGACGGCGAGGGCTATGCCCTCGACGAGATGGTGACGCCCGACAGCTATCCGGGCATCGAGCGCACCTACCGAATCGCGCTGGACGAACGGCGGGGCCACTACTGGATCCGCACCATCGTCACCCGGCAGGGCGACATGCGCAGTTTCGAGCGCCTGCTGCTGCCGCTGTCCGAGGACGGGCACACGGTGGAGCGCCTTCTCGGCCTGTTCGTCCGGCTGAAGGAGGGCGACAGCGACGTGGCGGAGGCGATCTGAACGCGCCCCTCCGGGCCGGTCAGATCTTCTGATTGTACGCCCCGACCTCGGCCTGGGCCGACAGATACTCGTCGATCTCCGCGAAGATCGCCCGCATGTTGGCCTCGGAGGTGGGGCTCTCGACCACCACGACGAGCTCGGGCTTGTTGGAGGAGGCGCGCAGAAGGCCCCAGGTTCCGTCTTCCAGGACGATGCGGATTCCGTTCACCGTGACCAGGTCGCGCACGGCCTGACCGGCGATCGGTTCGCCCGATCTCGCGCGGGCGGTGAAATGTGCGACGGCGCGCTCGACCACCTCGTACTTCACCTCGTCGGCGCAGTGCGGGCTCATGGTCGGTGACTGCCAGGTGCGGGGCAGCGATCTGCGCAGGTCGGACAGCCGTTTGCCGGGATTGCGGTCGAGCATCTCGCATACCGCGATGGCCGCCACCAGGCCGTCGTCGTAGCCGCGCCCGACGGGAGCGTTGAAGAAGAAGTGTCCCGACTTCTCGAAACCGGCCCGCGCGCCGAGTTCGTGCACCCTGCGCTTGATGTAGGAGTGTCCGGTCTTCCAGTAGTCGACCTTGACGCCATTCTGCCGAAGCACCGGGTCGGTCATGAACAGGCCGGTGGACTTCACGTCGACCACGAAGGTCGAGCCGGGGTGGAGGCTCGACAGGTCCCGGGCGAGCAGCACGCCGACCTTGTCGGCGAAGATCTCCTCGCCGGTGTCATCGACGACGCCGCACCGGTCACCGTCGCCGTCGAAGCCGAGCCCCACGGCCGCGCCGCTCTGTCTGACCGCGTCGGCGATGGCGTGCAGCATCGCCATGTCCTCGGGATTGGGGTTGTAGCGCGGGAAGGTGTAGTCGAGCGTGCAGTCGAGCTCGACCACCTCGCAGCCGATCGCCCGAAGCACCTGCGGCGCGAACAGGGCGGCAGTGCCGTTGCCGCAGGCGGTGACCACCTTGAGCGGGTGATCGAGCTTCCTCGTCCCGATCAGGTCGGCGATGTAACGCTCGCCGAAGTTCTCGACAAAGACGTAGCCGCCGCCGTCGCGGGTGACGCCGGAGCCGGACAGGACGATCTCCTTCAGCCTCCCGATCTCGTCCGGGCCGAAGGTGAGCGGCCGCTCGGCGCCCATCTTGACGCCGGTCCAGCCATTGTCGTTGTGGCTAGCCGTCACCATCGCGACCGCCGGCACGTCGAGGGCGAACTGGGCGAAATAGGCCATCGGCGATACCGCCAGACCGATATCGTGGACGCGGCAGCCCGCCGCCATCAGCCCGTTGGCCAGCGCCAGCTTGATCGACTGCGAGTAGGACCGGTAGTCGTGACCGACCACGATCTCCGGCTTGACGCCGCGCTCGTGCAGATAGGTGCCGATGCCAAGACCCAAGGCCTGGGCACCCATCAGGTTGAGCTCGGTGCCGAACAGCCAGCGGGCATCGTACTCGCGGAAGCCGGTCGGCTTGACCAGGGGGGTCTGTTCGAACTCGGGGGTATTCGCGGTGGCGGTCGCGATCGGCTTCGGGAACATGATCGATCCGTTCGATTGGGACAGGGAATGCCGCCGTTCTAGCCGGGAGAGGCCGGTCATCCAAGTGCGGAGCCCGCCGACGAAGCCGGACGGCCTGACCCGTTCAGGGCGTCCGCCGGCCGGCATCGGCGTGTCAGCCGCCGATACGCAAGGTCATCTCGTCGCCGCGCACCTCGTAGGAGCCGAACCGGTCGAGGACATTGACGCCGAGCAGATTGTCGTCGAGCGTGCCGGGCGGCGCGACATAGGCCCGCAGGTTGCGCAACTCCACCGGACCGATCTGCAGACGTGCGATGGTCACCGGCGCCATGAAGGCCTGGCCGTTGGCGGTCATCACCGGCGCAGTGTAGCGCAGCGCGGCCGGATCGAAGCCCGCCGCGCGGGCGGTCTGCGCCGACAGGGTCAGCACGCTCGCGCCGGTGTCGATCAGGAAGGTCGCGGCGGCTCCGTCGACCGTGCCGCGCACCGCGAAATGCCCGTTGGAAGCGCGGCGCAGGGTGATGACCTGGCGGCCGAGCGGGTCGGTCGATGTGACGGGGTAAGCGGGAATCAGCTCTCCGACGACACGTCCTGCGATGCCGGCGAATTCCATCCGGTAGCTGTAGAGGAGAACCAGACCGAGCAGCAGCGCGATCCAGATGCTGGCCTGCCGCAGCGCGGTGCCGGCGTCAAAGGCGCGGCTGGTGACGACGCCGGCACCGACGATCAGCAGCAACGCTGCCAGATAGGCCAGACGGCCGAACTCGTCGGTTGTCAGGCTGCCGACGGAACCGGCCGAATGCCGCACGATCAGAATGACCGCCGCAACGCCGAGGAGAATGAGGCCGAGCCAGCCATAGCGGCGTCGCATGCCGGGCGCGTCTCCATGTGGATTTCGGGAGCGAAGCGTAGCATCCGCCGGGGCGCCGCTTCAAACCGGCATCAGGCAGCGGCGCGGCCCTTCGCGGCTTCGCGCGTCTCGCCGTCCGCAATCGGCGGCAGCGGCTTCATGACCCGGTGACGCGGGAAGGTGACGATGACCTCGGTGCCCTCGCGCAGGCGCGAGCGGATATCGAAGCGCCCCCCATGCAGTTCGACCAGCTTCATGACGATCGGCAGGCCGAGGCCCGATCCCTCCTCGGCATTCTTGCTGGCCAGCGATCCTCGGCCGAAGGTCTGCAGCACGGTCGGGATTTCCTCCTCTGGAATGCCCGGACCGGTGTCCCGGACGCTGAGATATTGCCCGCCGCCGGCCGTCCAGCCGACCGTGAGCACGACCCTGCCGCCATTCGGCGTGAACTTGATGGCATTGGTGAGAAGGTTGAGCACGATCTGCCGCACCGCGCGCTCGTCGGCCCAGATCTTCGGCAGGTCGCGTTCGAAGTTCTCCTCGATGGTGACGCCGCGCTGGTCGGCCCTGAGCTTGAGCAGGTGATGGCAGTCGGCGACCGTGCCGGGCAGCGACACCGCCTCTTCCGACAGTTCGTAGCGGCCGGCCTCGATGCGCGACAAATCGAGGATCTCGTTGATCAGGTTGAGCAGATGTTCGCCGCTGCGGTGGATGTCGCCGGAATATTCCTTGTAGGCGGCGACCTGATGTGGCCCGAGGATCTCGTCCTTGAGCACTTCGGAGAAGCCGAGAATGGCGTTGAGCGGGGTGCGCAGCTCGTGGCTCATGGTGGCGAGGAAGCGCGACTTGGCGAGGTTGGCTTCCTCGGCGCGCCGGCGCGCCTCGTCCGACAGGGCGCGGGCATGCTCGAGCTCGGCGATCAGCGCGTCCTTCTCGGCCCGCAGGCCGAGCATGGCGAGTTCGGTGGTATGGAACTGGCGGGCGAGAATGATGAAGAACACCTGGGCGCCGACCGCCAGGCCCGCCATCGCCATGTAGTGAACCTCGCCCAGCAGCGCAAAGCGCAGCACGATGGCGCCGGTGATCGGCAGGGTTCCGACGATGGAGGCGAGCGGCAGGTTGCTGGCCGTCACCGTGCGCATCGCCAGGATGACGATCAGCACCGCAAACATGAAGATCAGCGGGGCCGTGTCTCCGGGCGGCGTCGACAGGAAGGCAATCGTGCCCCACAGCACGCCGTTGAGGAATTCGGCTGCGTAGAACCGACGCTGCCACATATGGGCGCGGACCTTGCGGCTGTCGGTGCCTTCGTACCGGCGGCACAGATAGGTGAGGATGCCGTTGCCGATCAGCACGCCGGACAGCCACAACGCGCCCTGTGACCATGGAATCCATAGCGTCGTCATGCCGGCGATGATGATCGCCACGAGCGGCACGACGAGCGCGATGCCGGTCTGATTGCGCGCATAGGCGAGCAACAGTTCGTGATCGAAGGCGGGATGGATGCCGGTCTGAGAGGTCAGCTGGTCGCGCGCCCGCCGGATCCGCGCGGAGACGCCCCGCCGGCGCTCGCGGAGCTCATCGGACTCCGGTCCGGTCCTCGGCTCTCCGGTCGGTGACATCGCAACCCTTGGCACACTGCACGCATCCGCCGCAGGGAAAGTGGCGGCGAGACCTGACCGTTCTGGGACAAAATCCTTAAGATCATGCTTCCGGCGAGAGAGCGTTAACCGTGGGAGGTCGATTCGGTGCGACGCCGCAGGACAAGCCGCCTGACGAAGATCGACGAGCTGATGACGGCGGCGGTGATCGTCTCGCTGCTGCTGATTGTTGTCGTCTACGTTCCGTCGGATCGGCCGCGCAGCTACTATGGGCAGGCCCGGGTCCTCGACGGCGACAGCCTCGTGGTGGGCGTCGTGGAGACCCGGCTGCGGGGCATCGACGCGCCGGAGCGCGACCAGACCTGCGTCCGCGACCGCGAGCGCTGGGCGTGTGGCGAGGCGGCGACGCTGGTGCTGCGCGAGCTCATCGCCGGCCGGCAGGTAGCGTGCGAGGGCGCGGGCCGCGACGACTACGACCGGGTGCTGGCGGTCTGCCGGGTCGGCGACCGTGAACTCAACCGCGAGATGGTCGCGCGCGGATTTGCCGTCAGCAACGGCGACTATGCCATTGAGGAGGCGGCGGCGCGGGAGGAGGGTGCCGGTCTGTGGGCGGGCGAGTTCGACCGGCCGGCGGCGTGGCGGCGGCAGCGCGCCGACCCATGACGGCAGGCGCGGATGCCGGTATGTAGCCTGAGGGCAGCGGCTTTAGGGACAGCGATGAGATGAAGCTCTATACCTGCAGTCGGGCGCCGAACCCGCGCCGCGTCAACATCTTCATGGCCGAGAAGGGGATCGACATTCCCCGCATCGAGCTCGACATCATGGCGCTCGAGCACAAGACGCCCGAATTTGCGGCGATCAACCCGATCCAGCGCCTGCCGGTGCTCGAACTCGACGATGGAACCCACATATCCGAATCCGTCGCGATCTGCCGATTTCTCGATGAACTGCATCCCGAACCGCCGCTATTCGGGACGACAGCGCTGGAACGGGCGCTGGTCGACATGTGGCAGCGCCGGCTCGACCTCAATTTCCTGGCGGCGATCGCCCACGCCTTCCGGCATGTCCATCCGGCGATGGCGCCGCTCGAGCAACCCCAGATCCGGGAATGGGGCGAGGCGAACAGGCCGAAGGTGCTCGAATTTCTCGGGCTGATGGACAGGGAAGTTGCGGAACGCGAATTTGTCGCGGGCGACCGGTTCACCATCGCCGACATCTCGATGCTTGTTGCCGTCGACTTCATGAAGGTCGCGCGCCTCGCTGTCCCGACCGACTGCGCGCATGTCAGACGCTGGCATGGCACGGTCTCCGCCCGTCCGAGTGCGGCTGCATGAGCATGACCCTCACGGTGGTCGGTTGCGGCGACGCCTTCGGCTCGGGAGGCAGGCTGCACACCTGCTTCCATCTCGATTCGGGTTCCTCTCGCGTGTTCGTCGATTTCGGCGCGACCTCGCTGTATGGCCTCAATCGGCTCGGGTTCGACACGTGCGCCGTCGATGCGGTCGTGCTGTCGCATCTGCATGGCGACCATTTCGGCGGTCTGCCGTTCCTGCTGCTGCACAGCCAGTTCGTCGCCTGCCGGGATCGGCCGCTCGTCATCGCCGGGCCGCCGGGGGTCGAGGCGCGGGTGCGCGCCGCCCAGGAGGTGATGTATCCGGGTTCCTCGCGCAACGAGCTCGGCTTCGATCTGATCTTCCGCGATCTGCCGGTCGGCGGCCGGACGGAAGTGGCCGGCTTCGGCGTCGAGACCTTCGAGGTCAGCCATCCCTCCGGAGCGCCGGCGCTCGCCCTCAGGCTTTCCGGCGGTGGGCGCACCTTCGCCTATTCGGGCGACACGGGGTGGACTGAAACCCTGATCGACGTGGCGCGTGGCACCGATCTGTTCGTTTGCGAAAGTTACGCCTTCGAGAAGCCGATCCCGAATCACGTCGAATATGTCGACATCCGGGCCGCGCTCGGGCGGATCGCGAGCGGACGCATCATGCTGACCCATCTGGGACCGGAGGCGCTTGCACGGCGCGGCGAATTCGAACCGTCGATCCTCGTTGCCGAGGACGGCATGGTGATCGAGGTGTGAGATCGGCGCGTGCCAACGGACGGCGAGCTCGAACAACTCGTCGCGAGGATCCGCGCCTGCCGGATCTGTGTCGAGGCGCCGGCGGGGCCGCCGCTGCCGCATGAACCGAGGCCGGTCGTCCGGCTGTCGTCCTCAGCGCGGCTTGCTGTCTGCGGGCAGGCACCCGGAACGCGGGTCCACGCGACGGGCATTCCGTTCAACGATCCATCGGGCGAACGGCTGCGCGACTGGATGGGGATCGGCCGGGACGTCTTCTACGACATCTCCCGCGTCGCGGTGGTGCCGATGGGCTTCTGCTTCCCCGGACAGGACAGCCGCGGCGCCGACCTGCCGCCCCGCGCGGAATGCCGGGCAGCCTGGCACGACCGGGTGTTCGCGGCGATGCCGCAGCTCGAGCTGGTGCTGGCCATCGGCCAGTACGCCCAGGCCTATCATCTCGGCTGCGGTCGCGCGTCGCTGACCGAGACCGTCCGGAACTGGCGGGCGATCTGGGACAGCGGGCGCCGGCCGCGCGTCCTGCCGCTGCCGCATCCCTCCTGGCGCAACACCGGCTGGCTCAAACGCCATCCCTGGTTTGCCGCAGAGGTGCTGCCGGTGCTGAAGGCGGAGGTTGTCCGGCTGACGGCGTGAGCGGCTGGGCGACCGCTGGGTCCGCCGCTCAGCCAAGGGCGGCGGGACCGAGCCGACGCGCGGACAGGAGCGCAATCGCGCCGAGGCGTTGCACGAGTCGCGTCAGCAGGCTCGACGGACGGTTGCGGCTGGGTCGGTCCTTCGCCTGTCGTGGCATGTCGCGCCTCCGTGCCAATTGCCGGCGCAGACGCCGGCCGCCGGACGGAATATGGGTCTCAGGCGGCAGGCCCGGCAAGGCGCCAGGCTGGACATTCTGGAAAAAAAATCTATGCTTTCGGCCATTCGGGATTCTGGATCCAAATGATCCTCGAAAATTTCATCCGAATGGAAACCCATTCTGAAGGCGCCCCATGCTCGACCGCATCGACCGCAAGATCCTGGCGATCCTGCAGGAGGACTGCACCATGCCCGTCGCCGAGATCGGCAAGCGTGTCGGGCTGTCGACGACGCCATGCTGGCGGCGCATCCAGAAGCTCGAGGAAGAGGGGGTGATCCAGCGTCGGGTCGCGCTGCTCGATCCGAAGAAGGTGCGCGCCGGCGTAACCGTGTTCGTGGCGATCCGCACCAACCAGCACGCCGAGGACTGGCTGGCAAAGTTCGCTGCGGCGGTCAACGACTTGCCGGAGGTGGTCGAGTTCTACCGGATGAGCGGCGAAGTGGATTATCTGCTGCGCGTCGTCGTCCCCGATATCGAACGCTATGACGCCTTCTACAAGAAGCTGATCAGCCGGGTAGCCCTGAGCGACGTGTCGTCGAGCTTCGCGATGGAGCAGATCAAGTTCACGACTGCCCTGCCGCTGGAATTCGCGGCGGAAGCGTAGCGCCGGGCTCGGGGAGGCGGCCTCGAGCGTGCCTGATCCGAGGCTGCCGACTGCCCCATTCGTCCCTGTGGTTGCAGGGGCCCGATCCCACGGCTGCCCCCATGCAGGCCCGTCGTCCCGGATGGCCGTCGCGACGCCCGGGTCGCGGCCGGGCACGACGGCAAGAGGCTCGTGCGTCCCCGGCGCCGGGGGCGCTGGCAACCGCCATGTCGCGCCGCGGCGGGCGCGACGGAGCCGCCTACCTCTGCAGCCGCGCGATCAGGCTCGACGTGTCCCAGCGGTTGCCGCCCATGCTCTGGATGTCGGAGTAGAACTGGTCGACCAGCGCGGTCACGGGCAGGTGCGCGCCGTTGGAGCGGGCCTCGTCGAGGCAGATCGATAGGTCCTTGCGCATCCAGTCGACCGCGAAGCCGAAGTCGAACTTGCCCTCGCTCATCGTCTTCCAGCGGTTTTCCATCTGCCAGGACTGCGCCGCACCCTTGGAGATGACGCCGATCACCTTCTCGACGTCGAGACCCGCCTTCATCGCCATGTGGATGCCTTCGGAGAGGCCCTGGAGGAGTCCGGCGATGCAGATCTGGTTGACCATCTTGGTGAGCTGGCCGGCGCCAGAGGGGCCCATCAGCCCGACCATCTTTGCGTAGGCCTTGATAACCGGTTCGGCCCTGGCGTAGGTTTCGGGATCACCGCCGACCATCACCGTCAGCGCGCCGTTCTCGGCGCCGGCCTGGCCGCCCGAGACGGGCGCATCGAGGAAGCCGATACCGAGTTTGTCGGCGGCCGCCTTCAGTTCACGTGCGACATTGGCCGAGGCTGTGGTGTTGTCGATGAAGATCGCGCCCTTCTTCATGCCGTGGAAGGCGCCGTCCGGGCCGGTCGTCACCGCACGCAGGTCGTCGTCGTTACCGACGCAGGCGAACACGAAATCGCATCCCGCCGCCGCCGCCTTCGGGGTCGGTGCGGCCGTGCCGCCGTGCTGCTTCACCCACTGTTCGGCCTTCGCGGCGGTGCGGTTGTAGACGGTCAGCTCGTGTCCGCCGCGCGCCTTCAGGTGTCCCGCCATCGGATAGCCCATCACGCCGAGTCCGATGAATGCGACCTTCGCCATGTCCTCAAGCTCCCTCTCGCGTCCACATGCGGGTGTCAGGGGTTTCAGGGTATCGGCGTTTTAGCGTATCGGGCCGGGTCGGCAAACCGGCGGCCCCGGAACAACTGCTTGCCGGCGGGCAGGCCTGCCGATCGCGGCATTCCGTTACGGTGCGGCGGCCCGCCGACGTCCCGGGGGAGAGGTGCTTCCGGTCTGCGTCAAGCTCTGTCAGGATGAGCACATGCGACACGGACCTACACCGGGCGCCGCTCCGGGCAGCGAGGGGCAGGGCGGCAGCCCGTGGCTTGCGCGTCGTCGCGGCTATCACCACGGCAATCTCGCCGAGGCTCTGATCGAGGCGGCGCGCCGGCTGATCGCCGAGCATGGGCCGGCCGGGTTCTCCCTGAAGGATGCCGCGAAGCTCGCCGGCGTCAGCCCGGCGGCGCCCTACCGCCACTTCAAGGACCGAGCGGCGCTGATCGCCGCCGTGTCCGATCGGGGCTTCGATCTGTTCGCCGAGCGCCTGCGGACAGCAGCGGCATCGGCAGCCGATCCGGCGACCGCGTTCAACCGGCTGGGCGAGGCCTATCTTGCCTTCGCCGCCGAGGAGCCCGGCTACTACGCTGCCATGTTCGATGCGGGTGGAGCCGTGCGGGCTGACAATGACGCCGGTGCAGGTGCCTTCCGCATCCTCGTTGATGGTCTCGTCCGGGCATATGGCGCCGATGCCTTCGGCGGCACCGATCCGCGGCTGGTGGCGCTGCAGGTGTGGGCGCTGTCGCATGGCGTCGCCACGCTGGCGGCCGCCGGGCGCCTGCCGCACGGGCCGGGTGTTCCGACCGCGGCCGAGGTACTGTCGCGCGGTGTCGAGGCGCTGGTACGGGGCGCCTGCACCCCGGCGCCGGCCGGGAGCGAGCGCGACGGCCCTGCGGCCTGACCCGGCCCGGACCGGCGACCGCAGGTTGTCTGACGCTTGCCCCTTGAACGGCGCCTTGCGCCCGACTATGTAAATTTTGTTCACATTCCAGACGGAGGTGCCGCCATGGCGAGTGGTGCGAGTTGGGCTGACGCGTGGGGACCGGGTGTGACCGCCGGGCCGCCGCGTGCAACCGCGGGCAAGGGTCTCGTGCGGGATCCGGACGGCCGGCGCTGGAAGGGCTGGGAGATCGCCGCGGTCATCCTCGGCTTTCTGATCTTCTGGCCGATCGGCCTGGCGTTCCTGGTGTTCAAGCTGTGGGGAGGGCGTGCGATGGCGTGGAAGCGCGAGCACGGACACGAATTCTCATGGGCCTGTGGCCGCCGCCATCGTTCAACCCGTGACGGACTGCGGGCCTCGACCGGCAATTCCGCCTTCGAGGAGTACAAGGCCGCCGAGCTCGAGCGGTTGGAGAGGGAACGCCAGCGGCTCGCCGACGAGCAGCGCGCCTTCGGCGAATTCCTCGAGGAACTGAAGCGCTCCAAGGACCGGGAAGAATTCGACCGCTTCATGGCGCGCCGGCGCGAAGCCCGTTCCGATGGCCCGCGCCCCGACGAGACCGGCGGTCCCGCCACCGCCTGACGTCTCCGATGGCCGTGGCGGCCGTCAGGCCGCCGCGTCTTCCGACCTCCGACTTCGGGCCGTGCATCCCGCGATGCGCGGCCCGGCCTGCATCCGCGCCCAGTCGAACCCGCCGACACGTCGTCGTCGTCGAGCCGCTGAACCGGAGTTGGCTTCACCTGATCACGTCTGGGCCCGACCGTAACCCCCGCCGCTGGGGGTCTGGATGATGATCGCATCGCCGGCCGCGCAGACCGTCTGGTCGCAGCCCTGGAGCGGCTCTACGATGCCGTCCCTGCGGCGGACCCAGTTGGCACCGCATTCGCCGGGCGAGCCGCCGTCGAGCCCGAAGGGCGGCACCCGGCGGTGACCGGTGAGCAGCGAGACGTCCATCTCCTCGAGGAACCGGATGGTGCGCACCGTGCCGTCGCCACCGTTCCACCTTCCCCTGCCGCCCGATCCGCGGCGGATGTGGAAATCCTCCAGAATGACGGGATAGCGGGTCTCCAGCACCTCGGGGTCGGTCAGGCGAGTGTTGGTCATGTGGGTATGGACGGCGGACGTGCCGTCGAAGCCGGGACCTGCCCCTGAGCCGCCGCAGATCGTCTCGTAATACTGATAGGTGGCGTTGCCGAAGTTGAGGTTGTTCATGGTCCCCTGCGCAGCCGCCATTGCGCCAAGCGCGCCGAACAGCGTATCGGTCACCGCCTGGCTCACCTCGACGTTGCCCGCGACCACGGCAGCCGGGAACTTCGGTGCGAGCATGCAATCCTCGGGTATGATGATCTCGATCGGCTTGAGGCAGCCCGCATTCATCGGGATGTCGTCGTCGACCATGCAGCGGAACACGTAGAGCACCGCCGCCCGCGTCACCGGCTGCGGCGCGTTGAAATTGGACGGCTGCTGTGGAGAGGTTCCGGTAAAGTCGACCGTCGCCGAGCGGGCCGCCTTGTCGACGGTGATGGCGACACGGATCACCGTGCCCTGATCCATCTCGTACGCGAACGAACAGTCGTGCAGCGCGTCGATGAAGCGGCGGACGCTCTCCTCGGCATTGTCCTGCACATGGCGCATGTAGGCCTGCACCACGTCGAGGCCGAAATGTGCGACCATCCGGCGCATCTCCTGCACGCCCTTCTCGTTGGCGGCGATCTGGGCGCGCAGATCCGCAATGTTCTGGTCGGGGTTGCGGCAGGGCCAGGGACCGGAGGTGAGGAGCTCGCGCAGCGCCTCCTCCTGGAACACGCCACGCTCGACGAGGCGGAAATTGTCGATGACGACGCCCTCCTCCTCGATCGAGGTGGCGCGCGGCGTCATCGACCCCGGCGCCTTGCCGCCGACATCGGCGTGATGTCCACGCGAGGCCACCCAGAACAGGATGTCGCCCGCCGCCATCCCCTCCCTTTCCTCCTCCGCGTCGGCCGCGTCGCCATTCCGGCTTGCCGCTTCACCCGCGCCGGGAGGACGGTTCGTGCGGGAGTCGGCGAATACCGGCGTCACGACGGTGATGTCGGGCAGATGCGTGCCGCCGTTGTAGGGGGCGTTCAGCACGAAGACGTCGCCGGGCCGGATCACCGGGTTCTGCTCGATGACCGCCATCACGCTCCGGTCCATCGAACCCAGATGCACCGGCATGTGCGGGGCGTTGGCGATCAGCGCGCCGTCCGGGGCGAAGACCGCGCAGGAAAAGTCGAGGCGTTCCTTGATGTTCACCGAGTAGGCGGTCTTCTGCAGGGTGACGCCCATCTGTTCGGCAATCGACATGAACAGGTTGTTGAATACCTCCAGCATCACCGGATCGGCATCGGTGCCGATCGCGACGCGCTTCGGCAGGGCGACGACGCGGCGCATCACGAGGTGCAGCTTGGGTGTGATCTCTGCCCGCCAGCCTGGCTCCACGACGATGGTGTTGTGCGCCTCGACGATCAGCGCCGGGCCGTCCACCGACTGGCCGGCCTGAAGCCTTGCCCGACCATAGACGTGCGCGTCGTGCCAGGCGCCGCCCGAGAAGAACCGCGTCGCGGCAACCGGCTCGGCCGGGGCAGAGCTGACCGGATGGTCAGGTTCCTCGCGCCGAGCCCCGCCGCCGGCACTCTCCACCTCGACCGCCTCGATCACGATCGCCTTGCCGGGGGTCACGAAGCCGAACTGCTGGCGGTGGGCGGCCTCGAAGGCGGCGGTCATCGTCGCCGGGTCGGCGAGATCGACGACCAGCGGCGTGTCGGTGCCGGCATAACGCAGATGCGCCCGGGCCACGGTCGTGGCCTGGTCGGCGGCGATGCCCTGGGAGGCGAGTTCGGCAAGCGTGTCGGCGGTCAGCCGGGCGGCGACGGCCTCCACTTCGGCCATGACGCTGCCCGTCGGATGTCCGTCCCCGTCATCCTGGGCGGCCTCCTCCGTCTCTTGCGCGGCATCGCGGACGGCCGCGGGCCGTTCCGGCATCGGGAGGTGTCCGTGGTCATCCTCGCGATCTCCCGATCCAGCCCCTTCGCTGCACCGTGGGCGGAATGACTCGGTGGAGGGGACGCGCGATGGCAGTTCCCGCCCGATCGCCTGGGTGCGGTTGGCGCGGATATCGGCCAACCCCATGCCATAGGCGGACAGGATGCCGGCGAGCGGATGGATCAGCACCGTCTTCATGCCGAGCGTGTCGGCGATCAGACAGGCATGCTGGCCGCCGGCGCCACCGAAGCAGGCCAGCGCATAGTCGGTGACGTCATAGCCGCGTTCGACCGAGATCTTCTTGATCGCATTCGCCATGTTTTCGACGGCGATCTTCAGGAAGCCTTCGGCGACCTGCTCGGGCGAGCGGCCGTCGCCGATCTCGGCAGCCAGCGTCGCGAAGGCCGCACGCACCGCCTCGAGGTCGAGCGGCTGGTCGCGGCCGGGTCCGAAGATCCTCGGAAAGAAGTCGGGGCTGATCTTGCCGAGCATCACGTTGGCGTCGGTCACCGCGAGCGGTCCGCCGCGCCGGTAGCATTTCGGTCCGGGGTTGGCGCCGGCAGACTCCGGCCCCACGCGGAAGCGCGCGCCGTCGAAGTGCAGGATCGAGCCACCGCCGGCCGCGACGGTGTGGATGTGCATCATCGGCGCCCGCATCCTGACCCCGGCGACCTCGGTCTCGAAGCTGCGCTCGAATTCGCCGTCAAAGTGCGACACGTCGGTCGAGGTGCCACCCATGTCGAAGCCGATGATCCTGTCGAACCCGGCCATCCGGCTGGTCTCGACCGCACCGACGACGCCGCCGGCCGGGCCGGACAGGATCGCATCCTTGCCCTGGAACAGGTCGGCCGCCGTCAGTCCGCCATGCGACTGCATGAACATCAGGCGGGGCGAGGCATCTTCCCCCTCAGCAGGGAGTTTGCCGGCAAGACCGGCGGCCCGACCTGTCGTCCGTTCGCCCGCTCCGAGCTCGGCCGCCACCTGGTCGACATAGCGCCGCAGGATCGGCGAGAGGTAGGCGTCGACGACAGTCGTGTCGCCGCGGCTGACCAGCTTGATGAGCGGCGCCACCTCGTGGGAGACCGAGACCTGTGTGAAGCCGATCGCGCGGGCGAGCGCGGCAAGCTCGCGTTCGTGATCGGGATAGCGGTAGCCATGCATCAGCACGATCGCGCAGGCGCGGATGCCGTCGGCGAAGGCCGCCTCCAGTTCCACCCGTGCGGCGTCGGCATCGAGCGGTACCAGAACCTCGCCGTCCGCCTTCAGCCGCTCGTTCACCTCGACGACACGCTCGTAGAGCAGTTCCGGCTTTATGATGTGACGATCGAACAGGCGTGGGCGGGCCTGGTAGCCGATCTCGAGCGCGTCACGGAAGCCGCGGGTGATGACCAGCAGCGTCCGGTCGCCCTTGCGCTCCAGCAGGGCGTTGGTGGCAACCGTCGTGCCCATCTTGACCGTGGCGATCCTGCCGGAGGGAATCGGCTCGCCGTCGGCAAGGCCGAGCAGGTCGCGGATGCCCTGGATCGCGGCGTCGCGATAGGCCTCGGGATTCTCGGACAGCAGCTTGTGGGCGAGGATCTGGCCGTCCGGGCGGCGCGCCACGATATCGGTGAAGGTGCCGCCACGGTCGATCCAGAAATCCCACTTCGCCGCCGTCACCCCGATCTCCCCCGGATCACCTGCCACGTTGCAAACATCGACGAATCGTCGATAAAATGTCAATGTAGATTCCGACCGACAGGATCCGACGATGCCGGAGATGCCGCCGCACGACACCGCCGCCGGTGGTCTCGGACCGATCGTTTCCTCCGCGCATCTGGCTGCCGGTGCCATGCCGTCGCTGTCGGAATTCGAGTTCGGGCTGATCCTCGCCTCGCATGCCTTCCATCGCTGGATGGTTCGCTGCATGCAGGCGGCGGGCGTCGAGGGCCTGTCCGCCTTCGACGTGCTGGTGCTGCATTCCGTCGCTCACCGCGATCGCCCGAAGAAGCTTGCCGACATATGTCTGGTCCTGAATGTCGAGGACACCCACCTCGTTACCTACGCGGTGCGCAAGCTGGAGGCGCAGGGCCTCGTTGTCAGCGGCCGGGCAGGCAAGGAGAAGACCGTCGAGATCACCGAGCGTGGCGCTGCCGCCTGCCGGCGCTACCGCGAGATCCGCGAGGGACTGCTGGTGCGTGCGGTGGGCAGCGTCGGCTTCGACGAGACGGCGCTGAGCAACATCGCGGCGCAGCTTCGCGCGCTGTCCGGTCACTATGATCAGGCGGCCCGCTCGGCGGCGTCGCTGTAAGGGCTGGCGCTACGGATCGAACAGCAGCAGGACGTAGACCGCGAACAGGACGAGGTGCACCGCGCCCTGCAGCACATTGGTGCGCCCGCCGCCGAAGGTCAGCATGCAGGTGATCAGCGTCAGGATCAGAAGCATCGTCTCCTCGCCCGGCAGGCCGAGCGTGACATGGATGCCGAGATACAGGCTCGCCGCGAGCACGGACGGGATGGTGAGCCCGATCGTCGCCAGCGCCGAGCCGAGCGCGATGTTGACCGAGCGCTGCAGCCTGTTGGCGACGGCCGCCTTGAGGGCACCCATCGATTCCGGCGACAGCACCAGGATCGCCACCACCACGCCGCCCAGCGCCATCGGCGCTCCGGCAGCCCGGATCCCGTCCTGCACGATGTGCGCGAGCTGTTCGGTCAGCACGATCACCGGCAGGATGGCGAGCAGCAGCAGCAGCACGTGATAGCCGGTCGAGCGTGCCGCGGCCGCCCGGGTCTCGTGCTCGGCGAATTCCGGCTCCTCGTCGAATTCCGCATCCCCGCCGGGTTCGTTGGCTGCAGGATCGCGGAAGAAGCCCGCGTGGCGGATCGTCTGGATGCCGAGGAACACGATATAGAGCAGCAGGATCAGCACCGCGAACACGCCCGCCTGCAGGGACGACAGCGTCGGCCCTGCGGTCGAGGTGGTGAAGTTCGGCAAGACGAGCGCGATCATCGACACCGGCATGATGACCGCCAGGAACGCCCGCGCGCCTTCGAGGTTGTAGACCTGCTGGCTGTGTCGCAGGCCACCGAGCAGGATGCACAGGCCGGCAACGCCGTTCAGCGTGATCATCAGCACGGCGAAGACGGTATCGCGGGCGAGGGTGTTCTTGTCCGGCCCGTCCAGCATGACGACGATGATGAAGGAGACCTCGATCACCGTCACAGCCATGGTGAGTACCAGAGTTCCGTAGGGCTCACCGAGACGGTGGGCGATCTCCTCGGCGTGGCGGACGACGGTGAAGGCTCCCCACAGGATGATCGGGAACAGGATGGCGAACAGGACGAATTCCAGTATCGGCCCCGCAGCAACGATACGCTCGCCGAGCAGAAGCAGCAGCCCGACGCTGATCCAGCCGACCGGAACCTGCAGTTCGCGCCGCAGCGTCGCCAGCATCCGCTCCGTCCTTCCGCCGAATCCCGCCTCCGGATCTCGCCCAGCTATGGCATGCACGCAGCGCGGGGCTCAAGCCGCAGGGTGCGCAAGGGCGGGATCGCCAGTCCGTTCCGACTCCCATAAAGTCGCGCCATGAGCATCTGGGGAAAGATCGGGGGCGCGGCGGCCGGGCTTGCCATCGGCGGGCCGCTTGGTGCGCTGCTCGGCGCCATCGCCGGACACATGTTCTTCGACCGCAACCGCCAGCCGGTACCTGGCCAGCTGCAGGTCGCCTTCACCATCGGGGTCATCGCGCTGGCGGCGAAGATGGCCAAGGCCGACGGGATCGTCACCGAGGACGAGGTACGAGCCTTCCGCAAGGTATTCCAGGTTCCCGACAGCGAGGCGGCGAACGTTGCCCGCGTCTTCGACATCGCCAAGGGTTCGACCGAGGGCTACGAAGCCTATGCCCGCCAGCTCGCCGAACTGTTCAGGGCCGAACCGGACATCCTCGAGGACATCATCGACGGACTGTTCCACATCGCCAAGGCAGACGGGGCGGTGCACGCGCGCGAGCTCGACTTCCTCGAGGCCGTCGCCACGACCTTCGGGTTCGATGCCGCCGCCTTCGCGCGGATCCGGGCCCGGCACATCCTGCCGGACAAGGAGGACCCGTATCTGATCCTCGGCGTCTCGCGGGAGGATTCGAGCGAAGAGATCCGCCGCGTCTACCGCAAGCTGGTCGCAGACAATCATCCCGACCGGGCGGTGGCGCGCGGCCTGCCTGAAGAGTTCGTGCGGATCGCCACAGACAAGCTCGCCCGTATCAACGACGCCTACGAGCAGATCGAGCGGGAGCGGCGGTGACGGGGACACCAGCGCCGCGCCCGGAGCGCGTGCATGACCGGCTCGGCGCGCGCGACATCCTGCTGCTCCTCCTGATGCAGACAGTTTGGGGCGGCAGCTTCGTGCTGACCAAGCTCGGCATGGAGGAAATACCGCCGATCCTGTTCGTCGCCCTCCGATTCCTGATCGTCTCGGTGCTGCTGCTGCCGTTCCTGCGCTGGCACCCCGGCCAGATGGGGAACGTCGCCGCGATCTCGTTCTTCACCGGCTCGGTGCATTTCGGGCTGATGAACACCGGCCTCGCGCTGGCCGACGACGTCGCGCCGGTGGCGATCGTCATCCAGCTCGGCGTGCCGTTCTCGACGCTGCTGTCGGTGATCGTCCTGCACGAACGGCTCGGCATCTGGCGGATCAGCGCGCTGCTGATCGCCTTTGGCGGTGTGCTGATCGTCGGTTTCGACCCGGCGGTGTTCCGCTATCGCGATGCGCTCATCATGGTGGCACTCGCCGCGCTGATGATGGCGATCGGCACGATCTTCATGCGGCGCGTGCGCGGCGTGCCGGTCTACGACATGCAGGCCTGGATCGCGATCTTCGCATGGCCGCCGCTGCTGGTCGCGACACTGGTGCTCGAGGGCAATCCCGGGCCCTACCTGGTGGCGGCAGGCGTCAAGGGCTGGTCGGGCATCGCCTGGGTGGTGATCGGCACCAGCCTGATCGGACACGCTGCCTATTTCTGGATCATGCAGCGGCACGAGGTGGGGCGGACGGCGCCGTTCATGCTGCTTGCCCCGATCCTCGGGGCAGCCGGCGGAGTCGTGTTCCTCGGTGATGACATCACCTGGCGCATGGTGCTCGGCGGGGCGCTGACGCTCACCGGGGTGCTGGTCATCACCTTGCGGGAAGGTCGCGCGAACCGGCCGCCGAAGCTCGGCGGACCGGCCTGAGGGAGGGCGAGGCGGTGCAGGTCGAGATCCGCGAGAGCCCCAATCACGACGCCCGGCCGACGGATCTTCCCGTGGACATCCTGCTGCTGCACTACACCGGCATGGTCTCGGCCGAGGCGGCGATCGCGCGGCTGTGCGATCCGTCGGCGAAGGTGAGCTGCCACTGGCTCGTCGACGAGGACGGCCGGATCGTGCGGCTGGTCGGCGAGGAGCACCGCGCCTGGCATGCCGGCGTGTCATGCTGGGCCGGCGCGACCGACATCAACGCCCGCTCGGTGGGCATCGAGATCGTCAATCCGGGCCACGAGTTGGGCTACCGCGACTTTCCCGACGCCCAGATCGGCGCGGTCATCGCGCTTGCGCGCGAGATTCTCGCCCGACATCCGATTCCGCCGGAACGGGTGCTGGCCCATTCCGACGTGGCGCCCGCGCGCAAGATCGATCCGGGCGAGCGGTTCCCCTGGGAGCGGCTGCACCGGGCCGGCATCGGTCACTGGGTCGTGCCGGAACCGATCACCGACGGGCCGGTTCTGAGGCCGGGCGATCGCGGCGCGGCGGTGGCCGCCCTGCGGCGCGACCTTGCGGGCTACGGCTATTGCTTGGCCGCCGGCGAACTCTACGACGCGGCGACCGAGATGGTGGTCGCTGCCTTCCAGCGGCATTTCCGCCCGGCGCGGGTCGACGGACAGGCCGACGCCTCGACGCTGCGCACGCTCCAACGACTCTGCTCGACGCGCGCCACCCCGTCCGGCTAGTGGCCTCACACCATCCGTCTGCCCAATTGATGGGCATGCCGCACGGGTGTGCGGGGTAGTTCAAATCTGTTTCATCGAAGTAACAATAAAGCCGTTCGCGTTATCGGGCCTGCAACGATCAATACTGAAGGCGGCAATCTTCCAGAAATGACCCCGATCCTGCCCGATTTGCTTCGGGTTGTCGCCAAATTTCACCCTTAGCCGGCCCGCCTGCTTCGAAGAGAGACGTCAGCAGGAGACTTTCCACGATGACGACCACGAAAGCTGCGAGCCGCGGTGCGATGGCGCTCGTCCTGATGCTGGGAGTTCCGGTCGTGGCCGCCGAAGCGGGCGTGCGGTACGAGGACGCGTCCTTGCCGGTCCCTGCCGGTTCGATCCAGGCCGGAACGACCGGGCGGGGCGAGGCGGTGACGGTCGTGGTGCGCGGACAGCCCGGTGCTTCGACCGCGGGATTCTCCGGGCGACCGTCGGGGCTGATGCCGAAGGTGGCCGGTGGCCGCACGGCAGCGGATCCGTCGATGCCGCTGGAAGCCGCGTTGCCGGACGAGGCGGCCCAGGCGGGATCCGGCCGGGCCGACCGCGACGCGCAGGCAACCGCTGCCGCGCAGACGGCACGGCGCGGCGGCCAACCCTATGCCGATCACATTGCCCGTCACGCTCGGTCAGCCGGCGTGCCGGTGGAGCTGGCGATGGCAGTCGTGCGCATCGAGTCGAACCATGATCCGCGGGCGCGCGGCCGGGCCGGCGAGATCGGCCTCATGCAGATCAAGCCGCAGACGGCTCGCGGCCTCGGCTTCTCCGGGCCGGCGGCGGCGCTCTACGATCCGGACACGAACTTGAAGTGGGGGATGAAGTATCTCGCCGGGGCTTACCGGCTGGCCGGTGGCGACACCTGCGGCACGATCCTGCGCTACCAGGCCGGGCACGGCGCCAGGCGCATGACGGCGGCGGCGAGCGCATATTGCGGCAAGGTCAAGCGCCATATGGCGGGGCAGCGCGTCTGAGCGGCTCGCCGGCAGGCAGCGCGGCGGGGCCTTGACCGGGTGCCGCCGCATGCCTTTATTTTGGCCGGCCAGTCGGCCGGACGGCCGCTGCCCTCGGGCAGAGGAAAGTCCGGGCTCCACGGAGACACGGTGCCGGGTAACGCCCGGCGGGGGCGACCCCAGGGAAAGTGCCACAGAGAGCAGACCGCCCCGGTCCTGCATGGGCCGGCGGCAAGGGTGAAAGGGTGCGGTAAGAGCGCACCGCGCGACCGGCAACGGGAGCGGCACGGCAAACCCCACCGGGAGCAAGACCGAATAGGGACGGCACGGGTTCGCCCAGGCGGGTCTCCGCGCCGCCGTCCGGGTTGGTTGCACGAGGCGTCCGGCAACGGGCGTCCCAGATGAATGGCCGTCACGCGGGGCTTCGCCTCCGCCATACAGAACCCGGCTTACAGGCCGGCTGGCACCTTCGATCCTTGAGGGCCTGCCGCTCCCGGCGGCGGGCCTTCGTCATCGGCGCGCCCGGGCTGCCGAAAGGTGCGGCGGGATCCATTGAAATCCATGAATATCAACAAGATGCGCTCATCAACGGGTTCTTAATCCGGCTGGGTAAGACTTCGGCAAGGTTAACCGTCCACACCCTGTCGATCCCACGTCGATACATTGACCCCCATATGTGCCCATGATATCCCAAATCATCCCAAGCATCGCGCCTGGGATGACCAGGTCGCCCTGGGGCGGCCCGGTCCGTCGGGACATCCGGACGTCACCGGATCGGAGCGTGGGGTCGCGCGTCCGTCCGAGGCGGCGGACCTGTTCCAGCGACTGGTCAGAGGATGGAGTCGAGACTTCCCATGGACCGGTTCGTGTCGACCTTCACGAACAGGATCGACTCCAAGGGGAGAGTCTCGGTTCCCGCGACGTTTCGGGCGGTTCTCGCCCGCGACGGGTTCGAGGGGCTCTACGCCTATCCGGCGCTCGGCGTTCCTGCCGTCGACGCCGGCGGCCACAGGCTGGTCGAGGAGATCAACGGTCTGCTCGACAGGCTTCCGGCCTATTCGGACGAACGCGATCAGCTGGCTGCCGCGCTCTATGGCGACAGCGAGATCCTCAGGCTGGACTCGGAGGGGCGGGTGGCGCTGCCCCAGCGACTCCTGGATTGCGCCGGTATCGGCGAGCGCGTGTCGTTCGTCGGGCTCGGCCACAAGTTCCAGCTCTGGGAGCCGGACCGCTTCGCCGCCCACCAGTCGGAGGCCAGGACGAAGGTGCGCGAGCTGAAGCAGTTGCTGAGTGGCATGCCTCCAGCGGGAGGCGGTCGATCGAGTGGAGTAACGGAATGATGGCGGGCCGCGGCTCACCGACTGGAGATGCCGCTGGCGGACCGGCCCGCCACGTTCCGGTCCTGCTCGCGGAGGCGCTCGAGGCATTGGCGCCGCGCGACGGCGGCGTCTATGTCGACGGCACCTTCGGAGCGGGCGGCTACAGTCGGGCGATTCTCGCGGCGGCCGATTGCCGGGTTGTGGCGATCGACCGCGATCCGGCAGCCATCGCGGCGGGCGCGGCAGCCGTCGCGCAGCATGCCGACCGGTTGATCCTGGTCGAGGGGCGCTTCTCCCGGCTCGACGAGATCGCGGTGTCGGCCGGGTTCGACGCGGTGGACGGCGTCGCGCTGGACGTCGGCGTCTCCTCGATGCAGCTCGACGAGGCGCAACGTGGCTTCTCGTTCACCCGCGACGGTCCGCTCGACATGCGCATGGGCGGCGACGGGCCGAGCGCCGCCGACATCGTCAATTCCATGGACGAGGCCGATCTGGCCCGGCTGATCTTCGTCCTCGGCGAGGAGCGCCGCTCGCGCGCGGTCGCACGCGCCATCGGCCGCGCCCGCTCCACGCGTCCGATCGAGACGACCGGCGAACTCGCCGAGATCGTCGCCCGTGCCGTCGGCCCCAGCCGCGACGGCCGCAATCCGGCGACCCGGACGTTCCAGGCGCTGCGCATCTACGTGAACGGCGAGCTGTCGGAGCTGGCCGAGGGCCTGTTCGCCGCGGAGCGGATCCTCAGGGCGGGCGGCCGGCTGGTCGTGGTCACCTTCCATTCGCTGGAGGACCGCATCGTCAAGCGGTTCCTGGCCGATCGTGCGCAGGCGACGCGGCCCTCCCGCTACATGCCCGATCTGCCGTCGGCGCCGCCGACCTTCCGGCTGATAACGCGCGGCGCTGTCACGCCGGGCGAGGCCGAAACCGAGGTGAATCGGCGGGCACGCTCGGCGCGGCTGCGCGCCGCCGAGCGGACCGATGCCGCCGCCCGGCCGGGAAATGCCACGGATCTGGGCGTACCCGACATCGCGGTTGCCGGCGCTGCGGTCCATCGCGGGAAGCGCCTGCAATGACCCGAATCATCGGACTACTCGCCATTCTGCTGGTGGTCGCCGCCGCCGTCGGCCTCTACCGCTTCAAGGACGAGGCGCGCGACCAGGCGCGGCACATCGAACGTCTGCGCGCCGCGATCGCGGCCGAACGCGACACGATCGCGGTGCTGCGAGCTGAATTGAACTATCTGGATCAGCCGGCCCGCATCCAGCAGCTCGCCGAGCGCTATCTCGATCTCCAGCGCCTCGACGTCCAGCAGATCTCCGTGATCGAGGCGTTGCCGATGCGCCCGATCGATCTCGGTCCCGGTGTCGAGGGACCGCTCGGCGGCTTCGCCGGTGGCGAGAACAGGGTCGTGCAATGAGTTCCGCTTATCTTCCCGGCCTCGGCTTCGCGGCGCCCCGCACCGCCACCCGCGATCCGGCTGGCGCCGAGACGGCCCGGCTCGACAGACAGGCACGGGTCCGTCTGATCCTCGCCATCGTCGCCTTTGCGACGATCTATGCGGTGATCGCGGGTCGGCTGGTGGTGCTGGCAAGCCTGACACCGGCGAGCCCGGTGCACTATCTGAGCCCGGGCGAGCAGGTCAGCCACGCGCGTCCGGAGATCCTCGATCGCGTCGGCAATGTGCTCGCCACCGACATCATGGTGCCCTCGGTCTACGCCGAGCCGGTGCGCATCGTCGACGTCGACGAGACCATCGAGAAGCTGACCACGGTCCTGCCCGATCTCGACCGGACCGACCTGCGGCGCCGGCTTACCAGCGGCCGCGACTTCATCTGGATCAAGCGCGAGATCTCGCCCGCCGAACGGGCGGCGATCCACCGGCTCGGGATCCCCGGTATCGGCTTCACCGAGGAGAACAAGCGGGTCTATCCTGCCGGAGCGATCACCGGGCACGTCGTCGGGCTGGTCAACGTCGACAATCTGGGCATCGCCGGGTACGAGAAGCATCTCGACGTCGCCTGGCTCGGCGCGCTGCACCAGGCCGGTCTCGCCCATACGGCGCGGCTCGAGCCCGTCACGCTGTCGATCGACCTGCGTGCGCAGCATGCGGTGCGCGACGAGCTCATCCGGGCGATGGACACCTTCAAGGCGAAGGCGGCAGCGGCGACGGTGATCGACGTGCATACCGGCGAGATCCTCGCCATGGTGTCGCTGCCCGACTTCGATCCGCAGCGGCCGTCCGAGGCGCTGGAGCCTGACCGGATCAACCGGATGACGACCGGCGTCTACGAGCTCGGTTCCGCCTTCAAGGCGTTCACCACGGCGATGACCCTCGACACCGGGCGGTTCGACCTGAAATCGACGTTCGACGCACGCTCGCCGATCCGGGTCGGCGGCAACACGATCGGCGACTACCACGGCAAGAACCGCATCCTGACCATCGAGGAGATCTACATCCATTCCTCCAATATCGGCACTGCGCGCATGGCGCTGGCGGTCGGCATCGAGGGACACAAGGAATTCCTCCGCAAACTGGGATTCTTCGACCGGCTGGAGACCGAGCTGCCGGAGAGCGGGGCGCCGCTCTATCCGAAGGTCTGGCGTGAGGTCTCGACGATGACCATCGCCTTCGGCCACGGCATGTCGGTCTCTCCGCTGCAGGCCGCCGCCGCCTCGGCGGCGCTGGTGAATGGCGGCAAGCTGATCCCGCCGACCTTCGAGCCGCGCAGCCGCGAAGCCGCCGACCGGCTGGCCCGCCAGGTGATCTCCCCGCAGACCAGCGACATGATGCGCTACCTGATGCGCCTGAATGTGGTAAAGGGAACCGCCAAGAAGGCGGACGTGCCAGGCTACAGCGTCGGCGGCAAGACCGGAACGGCGGAGAAGGTCGTCAACGGTCGCTATTCCGGCAACAAGGTGCTGACGACGTTCCTGAGCACGTTTCCGACCACCGATCCGAAATACGTGGTGTTCGTGATGCTCGACGAGCCGATCGGCACCACCGAGACGCACGGCTACCGCACCGCTGGCTGGAATGCCGCCCCGACCGCCGGACGGATCATCGGCCGGGTCGCACCGATCCTCGGCGTTCCCCCGGAATTCGCCCCGATCGACGGCGAGGAGCCGCTGACGGTGTCCTACTGACAAGAGATCCGCGGCGACAATGACTGCGCACATGACCAGATGCCGGCACGAGACATGGAGCTCCGCGAAGTCCTAGAGGAAGTCGATGCGATCCCCGAGGCGGCGCGCGGCCTCGCGATCCGCGGTCTGACTGCCGACAGCCGGGCGGTCGAGCCGGGCTGGCTGTTTGCCGCGATCGCCGGCAGCCGCACCGACGGTGCCCGGTTCGTTGCCGATGCCGCACGGCGCGGTGCGGCCGCGGTGCTCGCCGCCCGCGATGCCAGGATCGAAGCCGACATTCCGGTGGTGCGGGTCGCCGATCCGCGCCGCGCGCTGGCGCGTGCCGCAGCCCGCTTCCATCGCGGCCAGCCGGCCACGGTGGTCGCCGTCACCGGGACAAGCGGCAAGACCTCGGTCGCGGCCTTTGCGCGGCAGATCTTCGCGGCCGCCGGACAGGCCGCTGCAAGTCTCGGAACCCTCGGCGTCGTCGCGCCGAAGGGTTCGGTGTACGGATCGCTGACCACGCCCGACCCGGTCGAACTGCACCGGCTGCTGGCAAGGCTCGCCAGCGAGGGCGTGACGCATCTGGCGCTGGAGGCGTCCAGCCATGGTCTCGACCAGCGTCGCCTCGACGGTGTGGATCTCGCGGCCGCCGCCTTCACCAATCTCGGCCGCGACCACATGGACTACCATGCCACGGTCGAGGACTATCTGCGCGCCAAGCTGAGACTGTTCGCCGACCTGCTGCCCGAAGGCGCGCCGGCGGTCATCGATGCCGACCGGCCGGAATCCTCGCGCGTTGCCGAGATCGCCGCGCGGCGGCGGCTGCCGCTGATCTCGGTCGGGCGCGCGGGGGCGACGCTGCGGCTGGTGACGGTCGAACCGGACGGCTTCCGGCAGATCCTGACCGTCGAGGTCGACGGCCAGCGTCACAGGGTGTCGCTGCCGCTGGTCGGCGGCTTCCAGGTCTCGAACGCGTTGGTCGCGGCCGGGCTTGCCATCGCCGCGGGGACGCCTGTCGGTAGCGCGCTTGGTGCGCTCGAATCGCTCAAGGGCGCGCCGGGGCGGCTGGATCTCGTCGGGACGACGGCGCGAGGCGCCATGGTGTTCGTCGACTACGCCCACAAGCCCGATGCGCTCGCCCAGGCGTTGCAGGCGCTGCGGCCCTTCGCGAGGGGGCGGCTGCTGGTGGTGTTCGGCGCCGGCGGCGACCGCGACCGCGGCAAGCGGCCGCTGATGGGCGAGGCCGCCGTCGCCAATGCCGACGTCGTCTACGTGACCGACGACAATCCGCGCAGCGAGGATCCGGCGGCGATCCGTGCCGAAATCCTTGCCGGAGCGCCGGACGCGATCGAGATCGGCGACCGGCGGACGGCGATCGAGACAGCGATTGCCGGGCTCGGGGCGGGGGACATCCTGCTGGTCGCCGGCAAGGGCCACGAGACCGGCCAGATCATCGGCGACCGTGTGCTGCCATTTTCGGACCATGAAGTCGTGGCCGATGCGCTCGCACGGGAGACCTCGGCATGAGCGCATTGTGGACCTCAGAGGCATTTGTCGCAGCAACTGGCGGCCGCACCGTCGGGCGCGTGCCCGACATTCGCGGCATCTCGATCGACAGCCGGACGCTCGATCCGGGCGATGCCTTCTTCGCGATCCGCGGCGACCGGTTCGATGGGCACGACTTCGTGACCGCGGCAATCGCCCACGGCGCGGTCGTCGCCGTGATCGACGAGCAACATGCCGCAGCCCTTTCAGGTGCAGGCGCGGCGCTGGTCGTCGTGCCCGACGTGCTGGAGGCACTGCGCCGCCTCGGCATGGCGGCGCGGAGGCGGACCGGCGCGCGGATCATCGGCGTCACCGGCAGTGTCGGCAAGACCGGGACAAAGGAGGCATTGCGCCTTGCCCTGTCGCGTTCGGGCAGGACACATGCCTCGGCGGCCTCCTACAACAATCACTGGGGAGTGCCGCTGTCGCTGGCGCGGATGCCGGAGGCGACCCGGTTCGGCGTGTTCGAGATGGGAATGAACGCGCCCGGCGAGATTTCAGCTCTTACGCGGATGGTTCGGCCGCAGATCGCCATCATCACCACCGTGGAACCGGTCCATCTGGAATTCTTCGGGAGCGTCGAGAAGATCGCCGACGCCAAGGCGGAGATCTTCGAGGGGCTGGAGGCTGACGGGACAGCCATCCTCAATCTCGACAATCCCCATTTCGCGCGCCTCGCCGATGCGGCGCGGGCGCATGGAGCCCGCGTCGTCACCTTCGGCGCGGCCGCGACGGCGGACGTGCGCCTGGTGCGGGTCGCGCTGCATCCCGACTGCTCCTGCGTCACGGCCGAGCTGTTCGGCCGTGAGGTCACCTACAAGCTCGGCGCACCGGGCCGCCACCTTGTAGGCAACAGCCTGGCGGTGCTCGCCGCGGTCGATATGGCCGGCGCCGACCTGGCGCTGGCCGCGCTGGCGCTCGCCGATCTGCGGGCACCGAAGGGCCGGGGCGCCCGCTTCAGGCTCAAGGTCGGGGAGGGTACGATCACCGTCATCGACGAAAGCTACAACGCCAATCCGGCCTCGATGCGCGCGGCCCTGGCGCTGCTCGGCCAGACGCAGCCGGGGCCGCGCGGCCGGCGCATCGCCGTGATCGGCGACATGCGCGAGCTCGGTGCGGCGGCCGACGATCTGCATCGGGCGCTCGCCGTGCCGCTCGCCGAAGCCGGTGTCGATCTGCTGTTGGGGGCAGGGCCGCATACCCGAGCGCTCTACGAGGCGGTCGATCATCGCCATCGCCACGTCTGGGCGCTCGAGTCAGAGGGACTGCGGGACGAACTGCTCGACCTGGTGCGGCCGGGCGACGTGGTGATGATCAAGGGTTCGCTTGGCAGCCGCATGGGGCCGCTGGTGGAGGCGCTCAGGCAGCGCTTTGCCCCCGTCGAGCAGGGTGCGGCATGACTGGCGACGGGGCGATACGGGGGCGGGCGGGCTGATGTTTCACATCCTGGGCGGTTACGGCGACCTCGTGCCGCTGTTCAACGTGTTCCGCTACATCACCTTTCGTACCGGCGGGGCGATGATGACGGCGCTCGTCTTCGTGTTCCTGTTCGGGCCGGCGATCATCCGTACGCTGCGCTTGCGGCAGGGCAAGGGCCAGCCGATCCGCGCCGACGGGCCGCAGGGGCATCTGTCCAAGCAGGGCACGCCGACCATGGGCGGTCTGATGATCCTCACCGGCCTCGTGTTCGCCACGCTGTTGTGGGGCAACCTGACCAACCCCTATGTGTGGGTGGTGCTGCTTGTCACGGTCGGCTTCGGCCTGATCGGTTTCTACGACGATTACCTCAAGATCAAGCGGACGTCGTCGAAGGGATTCGGCGCACGCGAGCGCATCCTGCTCGAGATCCTGATTGCCGCGATCGCCGTCTATGCGGTCGCACGGATCGGCACGCCCCCGTTCTCGACGTCGCTCGCCTTCCCCTTCTTCAAGGAATTCGTGGTTCCGCTCGGTTGGTTCTTCGTGCCGTTCGGAGTCTTCATCATCGTCGGCGCAGGCAACGCGGTGAACCTGACCGACGGGCTCGACGGGCTCGCCATCGTGCCGGTGATGATCGCGGCAGGCTGCTTCGGGGTGATCTCCTATCTCGTCGGCAACGCGGTGTTCTCCGAATACCTGCAGATCCATTTCGTTCCCGGCACCGGCGAACTGGCGGTGCTGTGCGGGGCGATGATCGGGGCCGGTCTCGGCTTCCTCTGGTTCAACGCCCCGCCCGCCTCGATCTTCATGGGCGACACCGGTTCGCTGGCACTGGGCGGCATGCTCGGCGCCATCAGCGTCGCCATCAAGCACGAGATCGTGCTGGCCATCGTTGGCGGCCTGTTCGTGCTCGAAGCAGTCTCGGTGATCGTGCAGGTGGTGTCGTTCAAGCTGTTCGGCAAGCGCGTCTTCAAGATGGCGCCGATCCATCATCACTTCGAGCAGCTCGGCTGGAAGGAGCCGCAGATCGTCGTCCGGTTCTGGATCATCGCCGTGGTTCTGGCCCTGATCGGGCTGTCCACGCTGAAGCTGAGATGAACCGATGATCCCGGTCACCACCTTTGCGGGCAGGCGGGTCGCCGTCTTCGGGCTGGCCCGTTCCGGGCTCGACGCGATGCGGGCGCTGATGGCCGGCGGCGCCGTGGTGACGGGCTCGGACGATTCCGCGCCGCGCGCAGCGGAGGCGAGCGCGCAGGGTTTCCCGATCACCGATCTCGCCGAGGCCGACTGGTCGGGGTTCGACGCGCTGGTGCTGTCGCCGGGTGTTCCGCTGACCCATCCCGCACCGCACTGGACGGTGCGGCGGGCCGGCGAGGCCGGCGTCGAGGTGATCGGCGACACCGAACTGTTCTTCCGCGAGCGCGCCGCGCGTGATCCTGCGGCACCCGTGGTGGCGATCACCGGCACCAACGGCAAGTCGACGACGACCGCCCTGATCGGCCACCTGTTGCGTGCGGCAGGCCGCGACGTGGAGGTCGGCGGCAATATCGGCAAGGCGGTTCTGGGGCTCGCCCCCTTCGCGCCCGGTCGGGCCTACGTGCTGGAACTGTCCTCCTACCAGATCGACCTGACGCCGACGCTGCAACCGACGGTCGGCGTGCTGCTGAACGTCACGCCAGACCATCTCGACCGGCACGGCAGCCTCGAGCATTACGCTGACGTGAAGGCGCGGATCGCCGCGCATGGCGGGGTGACGGTCATCGCCGTAGACGACGAATTCACCCGCGCCATCGCCGATCGGGCGGACGCCGCAGGGCGCAGGGTGGTGCGTGTCTCGGCCGAGCGCAAGTTGCGCGATGGTGTCTTCGCGCGTGGCAGTGCGATCGTGCGCGCCGAAGGCGGCGCCGAAACGGTCGTCGCGGATCTTGCCGGCATCGGTTCGCTGCGCGGCAGTCACAATGCCCAGAACGCGGTCGCAGCTGTCGCGGCGGTTCAGGCGCTCGGCGTCGGCGATGCTGCCATCGCCGCGGGGCTGGGCACCTTCCCGGGCCTCGCGCACCGCATGGAGCTGGTCGGTCGGCGTGGCAGGGTGCTGTTCGTCAACGACTCAAAGGCCACCAACGCCGAAGCCGCCGCCCGCTCGCTGGCGAGCTTCGAGGCCATCCACTGGATTGTCGGCGGCCGTCCGAAGAGCGGCGGCATCGAGAGTCTGCGGGCATTCTTCCCCAGGATCCAGGCCGCCTATCTGATCGGCGAGGCGGCTCGTGATTTCGCGCGGACGCTCGGGTCCGATGTGCCGCACCGCCAGTGCGGCGACCTGGCGACCGCCGTGGGCGAAGCCGCCGCCGCCGCTGCCGCCGATCCTGCGGCGGAGCCGGTCGTGCTGCTGGCGCCGGCCTGCGCATCCTTCGATCAGTTCCCCGATTTCGAGGCGCGCGGCGACGCTTTTCGCCGTTTGGTGGCTGCCCTGCCGGAGGGCGACCGAGGGCGGGAGGCCGTCTGATGTTCGCCAGGACCGATGAGCGGCCGATCGCGCGCTGGTGGTGGACGGTCGACCGCGTTCTGCTCGGCGCCGTGCTGCTCTTGGTCGTCGGTGGCCTGGTGCTGTCGCTTGCCGCCAGCCCGCCGGTGGCGCAGCGGCTCGGACTGGACAGCTTCCACTTCGTCAAGCGCCACGCGGTCTACGTGATCCCGGCGCTGGCGGTGATGTTCTCCGTTTCGCTGCTTGCGCCGCGCCAGATCCGTCGACTCGCACTCGTGGTTTACCTGGTCGGCCTGGTGCTGCTGGTGCTGACCCTCCTGTTCGGCGCCGAGGTCAAGGGCGCCCGGCGCTGGTTCTCGTTCGCCGGCATCGCCATCCAGCCCTCCGAATTCGTGAAGCCGGCCTTCGTCGTGCTGGTCGCCTGGGCGTTCTCGGAGCGGCTGAAGCGTCCCGACATGCCCGGCAACCTGCTGGCCATCCTGATGCTCGCGGCCTTCGCCGGCCTTCTGGTGCCGCAGCCGGACTTCGGCCAGACGATGCTGGCCGTGCTGGTGTGGGGCGCGATGCTGTTCGCCGCCGGGATGTCCTGGATCTGGATCGCCGGCCTCGGCGGTCTCGGCGCGGGGGGCATTATCGCGGCCTATGCGACGATACCGCACGTACGCGGGCGCATCGACCGCTTCCTCGATCCGGAGGCCGGCGACACGTATCAGGTCGATACGGCGATCCAGTCCTTCGTGCGCGGCGGGTGGTTCGGCCGCGGGCCGGGCGAGGGAACCGTCAAGCACAGCCTTCCCGACTCCCACACAGACTTCATCTTCGCGGTGACGGCGGAGGAATACGGCATCATCGTCTGCCTGATCCTGGTGGCGGTATTCGCCTTCATCGTGCTGCGTGGGCTGTTCCATGCCCTCAGGGAGCAGGATCCCTTCATCCGGCTGGCGGTGACCGGCCTGATCGTGCTGTTCGGCATGCAGTCGGTGATCAACATGGCGGTGAACCTGCATCTGATGCCGGCCAAGGGCATGACGCTGCCGTTCATTTCCTATGGCGGTTCGTCGATCATCTCGCTCGGCTACGCGATGGGCATGGTGCTGGCGCTGACGCGCCGGCGCCCGCAGTCCGAGCCGGTGCTCTACGGTTTCGCCTATGCCGGGGGAGGGCGCGGCTGATGGCGGAGGTCACCCCTCCCGCGGGCCTGTCCGGCAGGGGACTCATCCTGCTTGCCGCGGGCGGTACCGGCGGGCACCTGTTTCCCGCGCAGGCGCTGGCAGAAGTGCTGATCGCGCGCGGCTGGCGTGTCGATCTTGTCACCGACGAGCGCGGCGACCGCTATGGCGGCAGGTTCCCCGCCCAGGCGATCCACATCATTCCGGCAGCGACGGTGAGGGGCGGCAATCCGCTGACCTACCTGAAGACCGCCGCGATCCTCGGCCTCGGCGTCGTCCGCGCCATGCTGCTGATAGGCAGACTGAAGCCGAAGGTGGTCGCCGGATTCGGCGGCTATCCGACGCTCGCTCCCGTGCTGGCCGCCTCGCTGCGCGGCGTGAAGTGCCTGATCCACGACCAGAACGCCGTGATGGGACGCGCCAACCGGATGCTCGCCGACCGGGTGGACGTGGTGGCGACCAGCTTTCCCAAGGTCCACATGCTGGGCGAGGCGAATGCGGCCAAGGCGGTGCGCACCGGGGCCCCGGTCCGTGCCGCGGTGCTCGCGGCCGTCTCGCCTTACGAGCCGCCGGTGCCGGGCGGCGAATTCCGGCTGCTGGTGTTCGGCGGCAGTCAGGGGGCGCGCATCTTCTCCGACGTCGTGCCGGGCGCCGTTGCCCGTCTCGACGAGGCCAAGCGCGCCCGGCTGGCGATCGTCCAGCAGTGCCGCGAGGAGGATATCGAGCGGGTGCGGATGGCCTATGCGGCGATCGGCGTCGAGGCGACGCTGGCGCCGTTCTTCGCCGACCTGCCCGAGCAGATCGCCCGGTCGCATCTGGTCATCTGCCGGTCGGGCGCGAGCACGGTGGCCGAGCTGGCGGTGATCGGCCGCCCGTCGATCCTGGTGCCGCTGCCGCACGCGATCGACAATGACCAGCTGCTCAACGCCACCGCGCTCGCTCAGGCGAAGGGTGGCTGGCTGCTGCCGCAGCCCTCGTTCACGCCGCACCGGCTCGCCGACGAGCTCGCCTCGCGCATGGAGTCGCCCGAGGCGCTGGCGGCCGCCGCGGAGGCGGCCGCCGCAGTCGGCAATCCGCATGCGGCCGCCACCCTCGCCGACGTCGTGGAGGCGCTCGCCGACGGCCGCTCGATGCCGGCGAGCGCGACTGGAGCCGTTCCCGCATGAGACCGCCATCCGAGACAGGGCCGATCCACTTCATTGCCATCGGCGGTATCGGCATGAGCGGAATCGCCGAAATCCTTCTGTCGCTGGGCTACGCCGTGCAGGGCAGCGACATCGCCGACGGCGCCAATCTGCGTCGGCTCGCGGCGAAGGGGGCGCGCGTCTTCGTCGGCCACGCAGCGGACAATCTCGGCGAGGCCCGGGTCGTCGTCGTCTCCACAGCGATCAAGCCGGACAATCCCGAGCTCGTGGCAGCGCGGGCGCGGCGCATTCCGGTCGTCCACCGCTCCGAGATGCTGGCCGAACTGATGCGCCCGCGCCGCGGCATCGCAATTGCCGGCACGCACGGCAAGACCACGACGACGACACTGATGGCGACGCTGGCGGAGGCGGGCGGGCTTGATCCGACGGTCGTCAACGGCGGCATCCTCAACGCCTGGGGCACCAATGCGCGGCTCGGATCAGGCGACTGGATCGTCGTCGAGGCCGACGAGTCGGACGGATCGTTCCTCAGGCTGCCGGCAGAGATCGGCATTGTCACCAACATCGACCCCGAACATCTCGACCATTTCGGCACCTTCGACGCCGTCCAGGCGGCATTTCGGGCCTTCGTCATGCACCTGCCGTTCTACGGCTGCGCGGTGATGTGCATCGACCATCCGGTGGTGCGCCAGGTGGCAGCCTCGGTCGGGGACCGCGAGATCCTCACCTATGGCACGAGCGAGGATGCGATGGTGCGTCTCGTCGACCTGAGCGAGACGCGCGGCGGCACCCGGTTCGCTGTCGAGTTCCGCAGGGCGACCGGGCGCGATCGCAGCATCGTGGATCGCATCGGCGACATCGTGCTGCCGATGCCGGGGGCGCACAACGCCCTGAATGCCACCGCAACCATTGCCGTTGCCCGCCGACTCGGCATCGCCGACGACGCGATCCGCGCGGCGCTGGCGGGATTTGCCGGCGTCAAGCGCCGCTTCACCCAGACGGGCGAATGGAATGGCGTGCGGATCTTCGACGATTATGGACACCATCCGGTGGAAATCGCTGCGGTGCTCAGAGCTGCGCGCGGTGCGGCCGATGGCCGGGTGATCGCGCTGATGCAGCCGCATCGCTACACGCGTCTGTCGAGCCTGATGGCCGACTTTGCAACCTGCTTTTCCGACGCCGACACGGTGTTCGTCGCCGATGTCTATGCTGCCGGCGAGACGCCGATCGCCGGCGCCGATCGCGACGGGCTGGTCGCGGCGATCCGCGCGGCAGGTCATCGGGACGTGCGCCCGCTGGCAGGACCCGAAGCCATCCCCGGCGAGATCGCCGCCATTACCCGACCCGGAGATCTTGTCATCTTCCTTGGCGCCGGCTCGATCACGCAGTGGGCCCATGCGCTGCCGGGCCAGCTTGCCGCCATCGCGCGGACGGGGACGACGGAGGCGCAGGGATGAGCTTTCCCGATATCGTGTCCGAGCTGAAAGCGCAGGCGCCGCAGACGCGCGGACGACTCGTGGCCAACGCGCCGCTCGCACCGATCACCTGGTTCCGCGTCGGCGGGCCGGCTCAAGTGCTGTTCACGCCCGAGGACGAGGCGGACCTTGCCTATTTCCTCGGCTGCATTGATCCCGACCTGCCGGTCGTCGTCATCGGACTGGGGTCCAACCTGATCGTACGGGACGGCGGCGTGCCCGGGATCGTGATCCGTCTCGGCCGCGGCTTCGGCTGCATTGCGATCGAGGACGGCTACCGGCTGCGTGTCGGTACCGCGGTCCCGGACGTCAAGGTGGCGCGCGCGGCGGCGGAAGCGGGCATTGCCGGGCTCGCCTTCCTCCGCGGCATCCCCGGCTCGATCGGCGGGGCACTCAGGATGAACGGCGGCGCCTATGGCGGCGAGACGGTGGACGCGCTGATCGAGGCGCGGGCCGTCGATCGGGCCGGGCGTGTGCATGTCGCGCCGAAGGCAAGCCTCAACATGACCTACCGCCATTCCGGTGCGCCCGACGACTGGATCTTCACCGAGGCGCTGTTTGAGGGTCGTGCCGGCGATCCCGCCGAGATTGCCGCCGAGATGGACCAGATCACCGAACGGCGCGAGGCCTCGCAGCCCATCAAGAGCCGGACCGGCGGCTCGACCTTCAAGAATCCTCCCGGCGGCAAGGCCTGGCAGCTGATCGACGCGGCAGGCTGCCGGGGGCTGACGATTGGCGGCGCCCAGGTATCGGAGAAGCACTGCAACTTCCTGATCAATACCGGCGCGGCGACCGCCGCCGATATCGAGACGCTCGGCGAGACGGTCCGCGCGCGGGTGAAGCAGACGAGCGGCATCGAACTCGACTGGGAGATCAAGCGGATCGGGGTTCCGGGATAAGGGCCGGCGCCGGCGGCCGCGCGGCGGGGCCTCGTGCTCGCCCCTCCCTGCCGGGGCGGGGGGCGCGTCATCGAGCGGTGCGCGTGAGCAACCCGGCGGGGCGCCGACGCCGGATCGGCAATCGGGGGACGAGGGACATGGCAAAGCATGTTGCGGTTCTGATGGGAGGGTGGTCGGCCGAGCGGCAGGTCAGCCTTGCCTCGGGCAAGGCCTGCGCCGACGCGCTCGAGGCCGAGGGCTACCGGGTCACGCGCATCGACGTCGGCCGCGACCTCGCCGCGCGGCTTGCGGAGGTCAGACCCGACGTCGTCTTCAACGCGCTGCATGGTCCCTATGGTGAGGATGGCACGGTGCAGGGAATGCTCGAGATCATGGGGCTGCCCTACACCCATTCGGGCGTGCTCGCCTCGGCGCTGGCCATGCACAAGGAAAAGTCGCGGATGGTGTTCAAGGCGGCCGGGATTCCGATCGCGGAGGGCAAGGTGGTCCACCGGCTGCGCGCCGCCGAGAGCCACGTCCTTCCGCCGCCTTACGTGATCAAGCCCGAGGCACAGGGCTCCAGCGTCGGCGTGTTCATCGTTCGCGAGGACCAGGAGCACCCGCCACAGGAGCTCTATGCCGAGGATTGGGCCTATGGCGATCACGTGCTGGTGGAGCGCTATGTACCGGGCAAGGAGCTCACCTGTGCGGTGATGGGCGATGTCGCGCTGGGCGTCATCGACATCGTTCCGGCGCAGGGCTTCTATGACTACGACGCCAAATATGCCCCCGGCGGATCGATCCACATCCTGCCAGCCAGAATTAAACCGAAAATTTACCAAGAGGTGCAGAAGCTGGCGCTGAGGGCGCATCAAGCGCTCGGCTGTCGCGGAGTGAGTCGAGCGGATTTCCGGTACGACGACCGCGCCGACGGGGTGACGGGTCTGGTGTGCCTTGAAGTCAACACGCAACCGGGGATGACCGAGACCTCGCTGGTTCCGGAAATGGCGGCACATGCCGGTCATTCCTTCGGCGATCTCGTGCGATGGATGGTGGAGGACGCATCTTGCAATCGCTAGGCGGTGGCCTGCGGCGGATTTCGGACGGTGGAGCGGGGTCGCAGGGCGGCCGCCGCACAATCGTCTATGCGAACCTGCCGCGACGGCGCCGCTGGATCTCGCCGCTGGGGCGGCTCGCTGCGCGGCTCGGCGGCTGGCGGCCGCCCGCCCGGTCGGGCGTTTGGGGGGCAGCGGCGTTCCTGCTGGCGACCGGCGTTTACGGCACCGTTCTCGGCGATCATGTCAGCGCCGTTCGCCACGGCGTCTTCGTGGCAGTGGACTACCTGACCGCACGCAGCGGCTTCGCCATCAGTTCGGTGGTGATCACCGGCCAGAAGGAGGTCAACGAGCGCGACGTGCTGCGCGCGCTCGAGATCGGCGAATCTACGTCGCTGCTGGTGTTCGATCCGCACTGGGCGAGACGCCGACTCGGCGAGATCACCTGGATCAAGGATGCCTCCGTCCAGAAGCTGTTTCCGGGCACGCTGGTCATCGACCTCGCCGAGCGCGAGCCGTTCGCCCTGTGGCAGATCGGCGGGATCGTCTCGCTGATCGACCGTGAGGGCAAGGTCATCGCGCCGCTGACCGAGGAGCGCTTTGCCGGCCTGCCGCTCGTCGTGGGCTACGGCGCCAACCGTCAGGCCGAAGCGCTGATCGATATGGTCAACCGCCATCCCGGACTCGCCGCCCGGTTCCGAGCCGCCGTGCGGGTCGCCGACCGGCGGTGGAACCTGCTGCTCGACAATGGCATCGAGATCCGCCTGCCGGAAACCGGTGTCGAGGAGGCGCTCGCCGGGCTGGCCGACATCGACAGGCAGCAGGGTCTGCTGGCCCGGGACATCATCGCCGTAGACCTCCGGCTCGCCGACCGCCTGGTGGTTCGCCTGTCCGAACAGGCGGCGATGCAGCGCAAGGCGGCATTGAAGTCGAAGGATGTTCAGAAGCGGCGGGAGTCGAACACATGAGCGCCCGCACAAGCGACTGGCTTCCGAGGGCCCGGCCGGTTCCGCCCGGACGGTCGCAGACGGTCGCCGTACTCGACATCGGCTCGACCAAGATCTGCTGCCTCATTGCCCGACTGCGGCCGCAGCGCCAGGCGGTCGAGCACACCGGCCGCAGCCACGCCATCGAGGTGGTCGGTGTTGGCCATCAACGTGCCGTCGGCGTGAAGCGCGGCGCCATCGTCGACATGGAGTCGGCCGAGCGCTCGATCCGGATGGCCGTCGACGCGGCCGAACGGATGGCTGGCGTCACGGTCGAGAGCGTCATCGTCAACGTGTCGGCCGGGCGCCTGGCCAGCGAACATTTCTCGGCAAGCGTCGAGGTCATCGGCGAATCGGTGACCGACGGCGACATCGGCCGGGTGCTCGAGGCCGGGCGCACCCACACCGTGCAGCGCGACCAGGTGGCGCTGCATTCGCTGCCGATCGCCTTCTCGCTCGACGAGGCGGGCGGCATCCGCGATCCGCGCGGCATGGTCGGCGGCCGGCTCGGCATCGACATGCATGTCGTGACCGCCCAGGCGGCGCCGGTGCGCAATCTCGTGCTGTGCGTCGAGCGCAGCCACCTGGCAGTCGAGGCGGTGGTGGCAAGCCCCTACGCCTCCGGACTTGCGGCCCTCGTCGACGACGAGCTGGAACTCGGGTCCGCCTGCATCGATCTCGGCGGCGGCACCACCACCTTCGGCGTGTTCGCCTATGGCCGCTTCGTCTGCGCCGATGCGGTGGCGCTGGGCGGCCATCATGTCACCATGGACCTCGCCCGCGGCCTGTCGACCTCGATGGAGGCGGCGGAGCGGATCAAGACGCTCTACGGCAGCGCCATCGGTGCGGGATCGGATCATCGCGACACGATTTCGGTGCCGCTGGTTGGCGAGCGCGACCACGCCGGCACCAACCATGTGCCGCGCAGCCAGGTGACCGAAATCATCCGGCCGCGGGTCGAGGAAATCCTCGAACTGGTGCGCGACAGGCTGGCGGCAACGCCGTTCAGCGCGCTCGCCGGCCGTCGCGCGGTGCTGACCGGAGGCGCGAGCCAGCTGCCGGGCCTCGTCGACCTGGCCGAGCGCATCCTCGGCTACAAGGTGCGGATCGGGCGCCCGCTCGGCGTCGACGGACTGCCCGAGTCGGGCCGCAGCCCGGCCTTTGCCACCTCGGTCGGGCTTTTGGTCTATCCGCAGCTTGCGGCGATCGAAAGCCATCAGTCGCGGCCGCGCGTGGTGCGGCCGGGCGGCGGCTATCTGGCGCGTGTCGGCAACTGGATACGCGACAGCTTCTAAGGGGTCAGAGGCCGCAGGGGGGGCGGCCGGACTGGGACAGGATGCCCGCGACGGGCGCAACGGGACGAGTACAGAGGACGCGAGGGTGCTGCCATGACGATCAACCTCAAGATGCCGGATCTGACCGAGCTGAAACCCAAGATTACCGTGTTCGGCGTCGGCGGCGCCGGCGGCAATGCCGTGAACAACATGATCGACTCCGGTCTCAAGGGCGTCGACTTCGTGGTGGCCAACACCGACGCCCAGGCGCTGACGATGTCGTCGGCCGAACGCATCATCCAGATGGGCGTCGCCATCACCGAGGGGCTCGGCGCCGGGTCGCAGCCCGAGGTCGGCCGCGCCGCTGCGGAGGAATGCATCGACGAGATCAACGACCATCTGTCCGGATCGCACATGGTCTTCATCACCGCCGGCATGGGCGGCGGCACCGGCACCGGCGCGGCTCCGGTCATCGCCCAGGCGGCCCGCGAGCACGGCATCCTTACGGTCGGTGTGGTCACCAAGCCCTTCGACTTCGAGGGCAGGCGCCGCATGCGCGTTGCCGAAGCGGGCATCGAGGCGCTGCAGAAGCAGGTGGACACCCTGATCGTCATTCCGAACCAGAACCTGTTCCGCATCGCCAACGAGAAGACGACCTTCGCCGAAGCCTTCGCAATGGCCGACCAGGTGCTGTATTCGGGCGTCGCCTGCATCACCGACCTGATGGTCAAGGAGGGCCTGATCAACCTCGACTTCGCCGACGTGCGGGCGGTGATGCGTTCGATGGGCAAGGCGATGATGGGCACCGGCGAGGCGACCGGCGACAAGCGCGCGATCCAGGCGGCCGAGGCCGCGATCGCCAATCCGCTACTCGACGAGACTTCGATGCGGGGTGCGCGCGGTCTGCTGATCTCGATCACCGGCGGCAACGACCTTACCCTGTTCGAGGTCGACGAGGCGGCCACCCGTATCCGCGAGGAGGTCGATCCCGACGCCAACATCATCCTCGGGGCCACCTTCGACGAAAGCCTCGAGGGCATCATCCGGGTTTCGGTGGTGGCAACCGGCATCGACCAGTCGGCTTCGGTCGCCGAGCGCGCTGCCGAGGCCTCGATCAGCGAGCTCACCCAGCGTCTGAAGGAACGCACCACCGTGCGCAGGCCCGCCGAGGTGCCGGTGGCGACGCCAGCCCCCGAAGCAGTGGCGGCAGTCGCTGCGGCGGTCGCGCCGCAGCCGGCGACCGAAATCCGCTCCATGCCGCAGGTTCCCCCGGTACAGCCGCCGGCGCCGCAGCCGGTCGCCGCCCGTACTCCCGCCAACCATCCCGGCGGCGTGCAGCTGAGCCGCATGGAGCCGCCCGCCGCCCCGCCGATCCCGGCGCCGATGCAGGCGGCGGCACCCGAGTCGGCGCCTCACCTGGAGAGCGAATTCGTTCCGCCGGTGGCCGAGCAGCCGGAGCGCCGCCAGCCGCGGATGCCGCGCATCGAGGATTTCCCGCTGATCGCCCAGAACGAGATGCGCGCCAAGGCCGCAGCCGAGTCGGCCGCGCCGCAGGAGACCCGCCGTCCGGGACTGTTGCAGCGAATCGCCTCGGGTCTGAGCCGGCGCGACGAAGCCGACGATTCGTCGCTCGCCGCGCAGCCGGTGGCGCCGCCACGCCAGGTTGAACCGGCGATGTCGGACTATGCGCGCCGTCCGGCCCGACCGGCCGCGCCGGAGGGGCAGCAGCCGCGGCATGCGCCGCAGGTTGCCGCCGCGCCGCGGCGGCCGGCCGCACTCGACGACGATCAGTATGAAATTCCTGCGTTTCTGCGCCGTCAGGCGAACTGACGCGAGGCGGTCCGACCGCCCTGTTCCCGGGGCGAACGGCGCCCCGGGAACGCCGGCCAGCGTATCGGCCGAAAGCTTCGTGTAACCGTAACAGTGCGTAAAAAACCGTGATTTGGCCACGTTGTGCGCCGCCGCTAATAATCCCCGTGGACATCGGGGGTCCAGCGAACAGGTTTCCGATCATGTCCCGAACCGGCCAGGCGTCCGAGCGGCGCTTGGCGCAGGGGCCGGTCGTGCATGTCGGATCGTTCGGATGGACGCAGGCCTGCCGTAGCGATGGGGATCGCGACGGTGCGGCCAAGGGAAGCTCGGAACAGATGCAGGCGCACTCGCAGACGACGATAGGGGATCGCGTTTCGCTGAGCGGAGTGGGGGTGCATAGCGGTACGCCCTCGTCGATCACGCTGCATCCGGCCGAACCGGACACCGGCATCATCTTCCTGAAGAATTCGGACAGCTCCGTGTGCGACATCGAGGTTCCGGCGTCGCATCGCTGGGTGGTGGCCACGTCGCTCAGCACGGTTCTCGGCAGTGACGAGGCCGGATCCATCGCCACCGTAGAGCATCTGCTCGCCACCATCAGCGGCATGGGCATTGACAACGTGCTGGTCGAAGTGGACGGGCACGAGGTGCCGATCATGGATGGCAGCGCCGAGGCCTTCGTCGAGGCGATCGCCCAGGTCGGGCTGCGCCGCCAGCCGGCCCGCCGGCGCTACATCCGCGTGCTGGAGCCGGTGCGCGTGGCGATGGGCGAGTCGGTCGGCGAGCTGTTGCCGTTCAACGGGCGGCGTTTCGAGGTCGAGATCGACTTCGCAGACACCATCATCGGGCGTCAGGCCTATGTCTTCGATCTCGACTCCGGCGATTTCCGCCGCGAGTTGGCCCGCGCACGCACCTTCGGCTTCGTCGACAGCGTCGAGCAGCTCTGGGCGAATGGGTATGCGCTTGGCGCCTCGCTGGACAACACGGTGGTGATCGGCGACGGTGTCGTGATCAATCCCGAGGGCTTGCGCTTCGCCGACGAGTTCGTCCGCCACAAGGCGCTCGATGCGATCGGTGACCTGACGTTGGCCGGCGGTCCGATCCTCGGTCTCTACCGCTCCTATCGCGGCGGCCACAAGCTGAACTGCGCCATCGTCGAGGCGCTGTTGTCGCGCGATAGTGCCTGGGAATGGGTGGAGATGCCGGTCCGGCGGGAGGCCGTCCAGGCCGATGTCGAGGCATTGCTGCCGGCCGCCGTCTACGGCGCGGACGTCGCCTGATGTCGCGCCGCGGCGGCGCCATGAATTCGCTCGATTTCGAGGCGAGCTGAACTGGCCTGGATGCCCGCCTTGGGGTAAAGTCCGCGGCCGTGGCCGGGGTCCGGCCTCGGGTTGTGGCAGCACGCAATCGGAAGCGAGTCAGGGTTTGCGTAAGACCGGTGGATACGCGCGCACGGCGCTTCGGATGACGGTGCTCCTCGCCGTCGGCCTGTCGCTCGGCGCCTGCAAGACGCTGTTCTCCAAGGACGAGGACGAGTTCGCGGTCATCCAGGAGGAACCCGCGGAGACGCTCTACAATGAGGGTCTGCTGCTGGCGAATTCGGGATCCTTCGTCGCCGCGGCCAAGAAGTTCGACGAGGTCGAGACGACGCATCCCTATTCGGAATGGGCGCGGCGGGCGCTGATCATGTCGGCCTATTCCAACTTCGAGGCGCGGCGTTATGCGGAGGCGATTCGCTCGGCTCAGCGCTACGTGACCCTCTATCCCGGCAGTGATGATGCCGCCTACGCGCAATATCTGATCGCCGAATCCTATTACGCGCAGATCCCCGACATCGGCCGCGACCAGGAGCGGTCGGAGAAGGCTGCGATCGCCTACCGCGAACTGCTCGAGAAGTATCCGCAGTCCGAATATGCCGCCGAGGCCCGGCAGAAGCTGGAAGTCGCCCGCGACCAGCTTGCCGGAAAGGAGATGGAGGTCGGCCGCTACTATCTCGGCCAGGGCCGCTATCTGGCCGCCATCAACCGCTTCCGCACCGTCGTCACCGACTACCAGACGACGCGGCACGTGGAGGAGGCGCTGCTGCGGCTGACCGAAGCGTACTATGCGCTGGGCCTCGTCTCGGAAGCACAGACGGCGGCCGCCATTCTCGGTCACAACTATCCCGACAGCGAATGGTACAAGGATTCCTATGCCCTGCTCGCCACTGGCGGCTATTCGCCGAACGAGAACAAGGAGTCCTGGCTGAGCCGGGTCTGGCGCAGGACCACGGGCACGCTGTGAACCGGCGATGCTCGCCGCCCTGTCGATCCGCGACATCGTCATCATCGATCGGCTGGAGATCGCGTTCGGGCCGGGACTGAGCGCGTTGACCGGCGAGACCGGCGCAGGCAAGTCGATCCTGCTCGATTCGCTGTCGCTGGCGCTGGGTGGGCGGGGCGACGCGTCGCTGGTGCGGCGCGGTGCCGAGCAGGGACAGGTGGTTGCGGCGTTCGACCTGCCACCCGGCCATCCCGCTTTCGAGGTGTTGCGCGCGCAGGGGCTCGACAGCGACGGAGAGCTGGTGCTCAGACGGATCCAGACTGCTGACGGCAGAACCCGTGCCTATGTCAACGATCAGCCGGCCAGCGTCCAGCTTCTCAGGACGCTCGGCGCCCTGCTGGTCGAGATCCACGGTCAACACGACGACCGGGCGCTGGTCGATCCGGCCGTGCACCGGCGCCTGCTCGACAGCTTCGGCGGGCTGGAGGCCGATGTTGCCGCGCTCGGCGGTCTTTGGGAGAGGCGCCGCCGCGCCGAGGCCGAGCTTGCCGCGGCGCAGGCCGAGCACGAGGCGGCGGCGCGCGACCGGGATTATCTCGCCCATGCGCTCGAAGAACTCGACGCGCTGGCGCCGCAGCCGGGCGAGGAGGCGCATCTTGCCGACCGCCGCCAGGTGATGATGCAGTCGGAAAAGCTCGCCGAGGAACTGTCGGAGGCGGCCCAGTCGCTCGGCGGCAGCACCTCGGCGGTGCCGCTTCTGTCGGCGGCGCTCAGGCGGCTGGAGCGACGCGCGGCTCAGTTTCCGGCGCTGCTTGGTCCGACCGTGGCCGGGCTGGAGGCGAGCCTCAACGCACTCGAGGACGCGCGCCTCGCGGTGGACCGGGCACTCGCAGAGATCGCCTTCGATCCGCGTGAGCTGGAGGCGACGGAAGAGCGGCTGTTCGCCTTGCGGGCGGCCGCTCGCAAGCACCAGGTCCCCGTCGACGGGCTTTCGGCTCTGCGCGAGCAGATCGCCGGCCGTCTCGCCGCGCTCGAGCTCGGCGGCGAGCGGGTGGCGGCCCTGGAGACGGCTGCGGCCGAAGCCGCTGCGGCCTATGATCGCGCCGCGACGCTCATCAGCCAGAAGCGCATCAAGGCGGCGAAGGCGCTCGACCGCGCCGTCATGGCCGAGCTGCCTGCGCTGAAGCTCGAGCGCGCCCGCTTCGAGACGCGGATCGAGACGGCCGACGGCCAGGGCGGACCCGAGGGCCGCGACAGGGTCGAATTCTGGGTACAGACCAATCCCGGCAGCCATGCCGGTCCGATACTGAAGGTCGCCTCCGGCGGCGAGCTGTCGCGATTCCTGCTGGCGCTCAAGGTGGCGCTTGCGGAGAAGGGCAGCGCCCCGACGCTGGTCTTCGACGAGATCGACACCGCGGTCGGCGGGGCGGTGTCGGATGCGATCGGTGTCCGGCTCAGGCGTCTGGCCGAGAAGGTGCAGGTGCTGACCGTGACGCATGCCCCGCAGGTCGCGGCGCGCGCCACGAGCCACCTGCTGATCCGCAAGGAGCCGGTGAAGGGCGGCGATGTCGTGACCCGCGTCGACCCTCTCGATCCGGGGCGGCGGCGCGAGGAGATTGCCCGAATGCTTGCCGGCGCGACCGTGACCGACGAGGCGCGGGCGGCGGCGGGGAGGCTGCTGGAGGGTATGCGGACATGAGCGTGCCTGCCCAGAACCGGGGCAAGCCCGTCGCCGAACTCAGCCGCGAGGAGGCCGCCGCCGAGCTGGAGCAGTTGGCGCACGAGATCGCCGCGCACGACCGTCGCTACTACCAGGAAGACGCGCCGATCATCTCCGATGCCGAGTATGATGCGCTGAGGCAGCGCAACGCCGCCATCGAAGCCGCATTTCCCGATCTCGTAAGGCCGGATTCGCCAAGCCTCAGGATCGGCGCCGCGCCGTCGGAGAAGTTCGCCAAGGTGCGGCACAAGGTGCCGATGCTGTCCCTCGACAATGCCTTCGACGAGGACGACGTGGCGGCCTTCGTCGAGCGGGTGCGCAGCTTCCTCAACCTGCCGGCCGAGACCGAGATCCTGTTCACCGCCGAGCCGAAGATCGACGGGCTGTCGATCGCGCTGCGCTACGAGAACGGCCGCTTCGTGCAGGCGGCGACGCGCGGCGACGGCGAGGAGGGCGAAGACGTCACCGCCAATGCCGCGACGATCGCCGACGTACCGAAGCGGCTGACGGGCGATGGCTTCGGCGCGGTGTTCGAGGTGCGCGGCGAGGTCTACATGAGCCATGCCGACTTCGAGGCGCTGAATGCCCGCCAGGAGGCCGAGGGTGGGCAATTGTTCGCCAATCCGCGCAACGCGGCTGCCGGTTCGCTGCGTCAGCTCGATCCGAAGATCACTGCCGCACGGCCGTTGCGCTTCTTCGCCTATGCCTGGGGCGAGGCGGACAGGCTGCCCTCCGACACCCAGTGGGGGGTCTACGAGGCGTTCCGGTCGTGGGGCCTGCCCACCAACCCGCTGATGCGGCGCGTCCGCTCGGTCCCGGAGATCATGGCGTTCTACCGGCAGATCGAGGCCGACAGGGCCCGCCTCGGCTACGACATCGATGGCGTCGTCTACAAGGTCGACCGGCTCGACTGGCAGCGCCGGCTCGGCTTCCGGTCGCGCTCGCCGCGCTGGGCGATCGCCCACAAGTTCCCGGCCCAGAAGGCGATGACCGTGCTCGAGGACATCGAGATCCAGGTCGGCCGCACCGGGGCGCTCACCCCGGTGGCCAAGCTCAAGCCGGTAACGGTCGGCGGCGTCGTGGTGCGCAATGCGACATTGCACAACGAGGACGAGATCGCGCGCAAGGATGTGCGCATCGGCGATACGGTGATCGTGCAGCGGGCTGGCGACGTCATCCCGCAGATCCTCAGCGTCGTCCTCGAGAAGCGACCCGAATGGGCGGTGCCCTTCGTCTTCCCGACCACCTGTCCGGCCTGCGGCAGCCATGCGGTGCGCGAGGTCAATCCCCGCACGGGCAGGGAGGATGCAGTGCGCCGCTGCACCGGCGGGCTCGTCTGTCCGGCGCAGGCGGTCGAGAAGCTGCGCCATTTCGTCTCGCGCAACGCCTTCGACATCGAGGGGCTCGGCGAGAAGCAGATCGCCGCGTTCTTTGCCGACGGGCTGATCCGCACACCGGCCGACATCTTCACGCTCAAGGCCCGCGACGCGCAGGCCGAAACGAAGATCGCGGATCGCGAGGGCTGGGGCCCGACCTCGGCCGCCAAGCTGTTCGCGGCGATCGACGCACGGCGCGAGATCGACCTCCACAGGTTCATCTATGCGCTCGGCATCCGCCATGTCGGGGAGACGAATGCGAAGCTGCTTGCCCGTCACTACGGCACGTTCGAGGCATTCCGTACCGCCATGAAGGCGGCCGGTGCGGGCCCGGAGTCGGAGGCCTGGCAGGACCTTCTGGCGATCGACGGGATCGGCGAGACGGTCGCCGAGGCGCTGGTGCAGTTCTTCGGCGAGCCGCACAACGAGGCGGCGATCGACGCCCTGCTCGCCGAGGTGAGGCCGAAACCCGCGGCTCAGGCCGGCAGCGTCGACTCGCCGGTCGCCGGCAAGACCGTCGTCTTCACCGGCGCGCTCGAGCGGATGACTCGCGACGAGGCCAAGGCGATGGCTGAGCGGCTCGGCGCCAAGGTGGCCGGATCGGTATCGTCGAAGACCGATCTGGTGGTCGCCGGCCCGGGCGCGGGTTCGAAGCTGAAGAAGGCGGTGGAGCTCGGCATCGAGGTGATCGACGAGGACCAGTGGTTCGCACGGGTCGGGCAGGGATAGAGCCTCTGCCGGCTTCTGAACGCCGGGTTGACGGCCGACCGACACTTGTCGCGACGGCTCTCACGGACCATTGACCGCGCTGCACTCGGTGCCGTTCCGTCCGGATGCGGGATATGCCAAAGTCCGCCCGCTGGTGGCGCAACCTGCGAGCGGGGATGTGGCATGCAACCCTTCCGACTTATTGTCGTGATCCTTTTCTATCTCAACGCCCTGCCAGTGATGGCGCAATCCGGCCCCGAGACGATCGTCAAGGATATTTACGACACCTATTCCGGCCCCGGTCAGATCGGGCTGTGGCCGTCCGATCCCGGTCCGCGCGCGATGTTCTCGGCACGGCTGCGGCCGCTCTTGGAGAAGGACTACGAGCGTGCCGAGACCGACGGCATCGGTCTCCTCGATTTCGACATCTTTGTCGACGGCCAGGATTTCGACCTGTCCGACGTCGAGATCGGCAGGGCCGCGGTGTCGGGCGACCGGGCCACGGTCGAGGCGCGGTTCCGCAACTTCGGCGAGCCGAAGCGCATCGTCTACGGCTTCGTCCGGGAAGACGGCGCCTGGAAGATCGACGAGGTGTCGTCGCCGGACGGGGAATATCCCTGGGCGCTGTCGGAGCTGCTGTCACGCTAGCGGCAGCGCAGCGGCAAGGCCGGCGGCATTCCGCCGTCGATTCCGGACAGGGCCGGACCGGGCCGGCTGCTGCCGCACCATCCTGCCGGGCAGCTTCGGGCCGACCTCGCTTGCCCTGATGCCTTGCCGCGGCGGCAGCAATCCCGTTCAAGACGCAATGGCCGGCGGCTGCTAAGGTCCGGGGCGATGGAGACGATCGAACAGGAAAGGGCGCTGTCGCTGGGCGGCCTCACCGAAGGTGAGCGTGCCGATTTCTGGCGTGCGCGCAGCCGCGGCCTGGGGGCAGGCGAGGGAATGGAGTGCCTGGCGGCACGCTTCACCACGCATCGCTACGTGCCGCACACCCACGAGACCTACGTCATCGGCACCATCGTCTCGGGGTGCGAGACCTTCGTCGTGCGCGGTGCGCGGCGCTTCGCCGGACCGGGCTCGTTCTGCGTGATCAATCCGGGCGAGGTGCACGACGGCGAACCCTATGGCGAGGGCTATGCCTACCGGATGACCTATCCGGCGGTCGGGATGGTGCGCGCCGTCGCCGAGGAAGTGACCGGGCGCAAGGTCACCGCGACGCCGTTCTTCCGGGCGCCCGACATCTACGATCCGGAGATGGCGGCGCTGTTCGTCGCCGCCCACACGGCGCTTGCGGGCGAGGACATGCTCGCCGGTGACCAGCGCTACGTGGCGATGCTCGGCATCGCGCTCATCAGGCATGCCGACATCGGCGGGCCGGCGCGGCTCGGCCGTGAGCCGGGGCCGGTGGCGCGGGCGAAGGCCTGGCTCGAGGCGCATATGGCCGAGGACGTGGACCTCGCCAGCGTCGCGGCCGTGGCGGGCCTCAGCCGCTTCCATCTGATCCGCGCGTTTCGCAAGGAAACCGGACTGACGCCGCACGCCTGGCTGACCGACCTGCGCGTGCGCCGCGCGCGGCGCCTGCTCGGCGAGGGTATCGCGCCGGCGGATGTTGCACAGGCCTGCGGCTTTGCCGACCAGAGTCATCTCACCCGCGCGTTCAAGGCGCGCGTCGGCACCACGCCGGGGCGCTTCCGTGTCGAGGTCAGGGGCGAGGCCGCTGCCCGTGCAGCCTGATCGCCGAACGCATCTCCAAACAGAATTCCGCGACGGGGTGATCGCTGTCGTTCCCGCCTGCGTCGCCGTCGTGCCGTTCGCCCTGCTGCTCGGCGCTCTGGCGCATCAGAAGGGCCTGTCGGTGCCAGAGGTCGTGCTGATGTCAGGGCTGGTGTTCGCCGGGGCCTCGCAGTTCGTCGCCCTCGATATCTGGGCCGATCCGGCGCCCTGGCTGATGGTCGCCGTCTCGGCGCTGATGATCAACTCCCGCCATCTGCTGATGGGTGCCTCGATCGCGCCGAAGATCGCGCATTTCCGCTCCGGCGCGAGCTATCTCGCCCTGTTCCTGATGGCCGACGAGGTCTGGGCCTTGTGCGAGCGCAGATCGGGCGAGCGGCCGATCGCGTTCGCCTACTGGCTGGGCGTCGCCGTCCCGCTCTATCTCAACTGGGTCGGCTGGACCGGGCTCGGCGCCGCGCTCGGCGCGGTGTTCACCGATCCGGCTGCGTTCGGCTTCGACTTCGCCTTCACCGCGATGTTCCTGACGATCATCGTCGGGCTGTGGCGTGGCCCCTCCACCGGGATTGCCATCGCCGCCAGCGCCGCAACCGCCTCGCTGGTCTACCTCACCGTCGACGGCCCCTGGTACATCGCCGCCGGCGGCATCGCCGGTGCGCTGGCCGGCGCGCTGTTCTCGCCGCGGATCGCGATGGCCGCCGCGGAGGCAGGCGAATGAGCCTCGATCCGATGACGCTCGTCGCGATCCTCGCCATGGCGATCGCCACCTACGCGACCCGCATCGGCGGATGGCTCGCAGTGCGCCGGGTGGTGCCGACGGGGCGGGCGCGGGCGGGGCTTGAAGCGGTGCCGGGAGCCGTGCTCGCTGCCGTCATCGCACCAATGGCGATCGCGACAGGCCCGGCCGAGACCCTTGCTGCGGTCATCACGGTCATCTGCAGCCTGAAGCTGCCACGCCTCGTCTGCGTGGCGATCGGCGTCGGCGCCGTGGTCGGACTACGCGCTGTGCTGGGTTAGCGCGAGCCGGCAGGTCGTCGGCCGTTTCCGCCAGCGTGGCCAGCCGGCGGTCAGGCCCTTGCCAGCGGCCGTGTCGCGGCGATCAGCCAGTCGCGGTCCTTGCCCTCGAGCAGCGGCCCGATCGTGGTGGCGACACGGGCGTGATAGGCGTCGAGCCAAGCGATCTCCGCCGGGGTCATCAGGCTGCAATCGACCAGTCGGCGGTCGATCGGGGCGAGCGTCAGCGTCTCGAAGGACAGCAGCCGCCGCTCGCCGCCCGGCACCTGCTCGGGCTCACGGACGAGTTCGAGATTCTCGATCCGGATGCCGTACTGCCCCGTGCGGTAGTAGCCCGGCTCGTTGGAGATGATCATGCCGGGCTTGAGCACCGCGTGACCGGCCTTGGCAATGCGCTGCGGCCCTTCGTGAACGGACAGGAAGCTGCCGACGCCGTGGCCTGTGCCATGGTCGAAGTCGAGCCCGGCCTGCCAGAGCGGATAGCGCGCCAGGGTATCGAGCTGGGCACCGGTCGTGCCCTCGGGAAAGCGGGCGGTGGCGATGGCGATATGTCCCTTCAGCACGAGCGTGAAATGCCGCCGCATGTCGGCGCTCGGCGTGCCGACGGCCAAGGTGCGGGTGATATCGGTGGTGCCGTCGACATACTGGCCGCCGGAATCGATCAGGAACAGGCTGTCCGGCTCGATCCTCCGATTGCTGGCGGTGGTGACCCGGTAGTGGACGATGGCGCCATTCGGCCCGGCGCCGGCGATGGTGTCGAAGGAAATCTCCTCGAGCTGCCCGGTCTGCATGCGAAACCGCTCGAGCTCGGTCGCCGCGGCGATCTCGTCGAGACGGCCGCCCGGTGCCTCGCGGTCGAACCAGGCCAGGAACCGGCACATGGCGACGCCATCGCGCAGATGCGCCGCCCGGGCGCCGGCGATCTCCGCCTCGGTCTTCGTCGCCTTGAGGATCAGACAAGGGTCCTCGGCTTCGATGATTCGAGCACCTGCGGTGGTGAGCCGGTCGGCGATGCGCCGGGCGGTGGTCTGCGGATCGAGCCTGACACTGGCGCCATGCCGGGCGATTGTCGCCAGCACTGCGTCCATCTCGTGCGGCTCGGCGATGTCGGCAATCGCTTCGACATGGGCGCGCGTCTCGTCGGTGAGCTTGCGACTGTCGATGAGCAGGGTCGGACGGTCGCTCAGCGGCACCACGGCAAAGGCGAGCGGCACCGGCGTGTGCGGCAGATCGCCACCACGGATGTTGAACAGCCAGGCGATCGCATCGGGCTGGGTCAGCACGGTCGCGTCGGCGCGTGAGCGGGCGAGTGCGGCGCGGATATCGGCGAGCTTGGCGGCCGCGCTGCGCCCGCTCAGCGACTCTGGGTGGATGCGGACGCGGCCGAGCGGCGGCGCGGGCCGGTCGGCCCACACCCTGTCGAGCGGATTGTCCTCCGTGGCGACGATCTCGGCGCCGGTCGTCCGGGCAATCTGCTCGAGGCGGCGGGCACCAGCCATCGTGTGCAGCATCGGGTCATAGCCGAGCCGGGCGCCGGCCCAGAGATGTTCCTCGAGCCACTTGTCCCAGCCGTCCTCGATCAGGTGGCGTGGCTCGAAGACCTCTGTGTCGACCTGATCGCGGACCTGCAGGGTGTAGCGGCCGTCTACGAAGATCGCGGCGCAATGCTTCAGCACGATCGCAAGTCCGGCCGAGCCGCCGAAGCCGGTCAGCCATTTCAGCCGTTCCGAGGACGGCGCGACATATTCGCCCTGGTGTTCGTCGGCGCGGGGGATGATGAACCCATCGAGGCCACGGCGCGACAGCTCAGCGCGCAGCATGGCGACTCGCTGCGCACCTCGGGACGGGTCTGCGTCTGCGTCGAAGCTCTGGAACATCATCGTTTCCTATTCGCTCACCGATCCGTGTTCAATCGCCACAGTCGTCGGGACAAGACCGGTCCATCGGCTCGCCATCCGACGCCTGCTCTGTGTTGGCGCATGAAACGCGAGCATCATCGCCCAGAATTTGCGCATGCAGAAAAGCAGGGCAGTCATGTCCTGACGGCGCTTCACAACAGGTCAGCATAGCTTACCTTTCTCTCCAGAACGGCGTTGGACGGAACCACCAGCCAACGGAGACGAACATGGCGACCACCACCACTTTCTCGCCGGCCCATGTCGGCACGGCACGGGCTCCCGGCCGCGGTCTCTTCACGCGCATCCTGCAGCACATGATCCGCGCGCGCGAGGCCGAGGCTCGGCGCCGCGTCGCGTCCGTGCTCTATACCCACAGTGACGAGACCCTGAAGACCATAGGGCTCACCCGCGAGGAACTGGCCCGCTGGCATTCCGGGGCCGCCGACCAGGAATAGAGGCAGTCCCTGCCGCTTGCGGACGGCATCGAGGCGAAGAGGCCGGTTCGCCGTTTCTCATCCTCCCTGAATCTTCTCATCCTCCCTGACTGTTGCCCCGGGCCGGCTCTCCGCCGCCCGGGTTCTTCTTGGGGCGGGGGCGGCGATTACCTGGCTTCAAGCCCCAGCGTCATCCAGCCGTCGCGCACGATACGGAACAGGACGACGCAGTCCTGCGCCCGGTAGGCCGCCTCGACTTCGCGGCGCTGCCCGACGAGCAGGCCGGACAGCACCACCGCCGCGCCCGGCGCCATCAGCGGCCTGAGGCGCGGCGCCAACGCCACCAGCGGCCTGGCGAGGATATTGGCGATCACCAGGTCGTAGGGTTGACCGGCACGCACCAGCGCGCAGTCGGCACCGTTTGCCCTCACCACCCGCACCAGCCCGGCGGCGCCGTTCTTCACCAGGTTCTCGCGCGTCGTTTCGACCGCGATCGGATCGATGTCGGTGGCGACCACCGGCACGCGCAGGGCTCGTGCGACGGCGATCGCCAGCACGCCGGTTCCGGTACCGATGTCGAGCGGGCGTCGGATTCGGCGCTGTTTCAGCAGGCGGCCAATCGCCATCAGGCAGCCGAGCGTCGTGCCGTGATGACCGGTGCCGAAGGCAAGGCCGGCCTCGATCTCGATGCCGATGGCATTGGCCGGGATGCGGTCGCGGTCGTGGCGGCCATGGACAACGAAGCGACCGGCCCGTACGGGGGGAAGCGCCTCGAGGCTCTCCTTCACCCAGTTGCGGTCGGCCAGTGCCTCGATCTCGATCGCCAGTCGGCCGGCATCGCTTGCGAGTGCGCGGGCGAGTACTGCCCGCAGAGCTGCTTCGGTGGGCTCGTCGGTGTAATAGCCTTCGGCGAACCAGCCCCGCTCGGTCTCGACCAGACCGGCGGCCGTGGTCTCCGGCTCGAGCGCCAGGCCGAGCGCATCGCAGATCAGGTCGGCCTCGGCCTCGTCGCGGGCCTTGATGCGGACGCGGTAAATGGCAGTTCTCCCGAATTGCGGCGCCAGGTGGCGCGGGCGATGGACAGGGCTGCGAATATGCCTATCGTCGCCGGCTTGTCATGGAGTTTCCGCACGAACCGCGGAGCCTGCGACGAACGGGAGACCTGCGGCCAATGGACAACGCATCGCGGCATCTGCCGGCGCCGGTCGTCGGCCCCAGCCGGCTTCTGCCGCTGCTGCTTGTCGTCGCCGCCGCCGTCGTACTCGCGACAGGGCTGGCGCTCCCGGCGGTTGAATTGCGCCGCTTCCTGATGTTCACCGAACGCCACGCGCTGATCGGCATCGTCGTGACGCTGATGCGCGACGGCGAATGGTTCCTCGGCAGTGTGCTCGGCGCGGTCTCGGTGGTGCTGCCGGCGCTCAAGCTTGCGGCGATGTCGGTGGCGGCCGCCGCGATTGCCGCCGGTCGGCGGCCGATGCCGGCGGCGATGTACTCGATCCACCATCTCGGCCGCTGGTCGATGCTGGATGTTCTGGTCGTGGCGCTGGTGGTATTTGCGGTCAAGCGATCCGGTCTGGCTGGCGCCGCCGCCTTGCCCGGAATCTCACTGTTCGCGCTGTCCGTGATGATGTCGATCGCCGCTGCCTGGCTGATCGAGTGGGAGACGCAGCGAACCTAGCAGCCTCTCATCCGACCCTTCCCAAAACAGACGGGCCGCCCGGAGGGCGGCCCTGGAAAGCGGTTCGGCGCGGCCGGGTCAGCGCGAATAGAACTCGATGACCAGGTTCGGCTCCATCATCACCGGATAGGGGACCTCGGACAGGCCCGGTACCCGGGTCAGGGTCGCCGTCAGCTTGTTATGGTCGACGTCGAGATAATCCGGCACGTCGCGCTCGGTGCTGGCGGTCGACTCGATGACGACGGCAAGCTGCTTGGAGGATTGCTTCACCTCGATCACGTCGCCGACCTTGCAGCGGTAGCTCGGGATGTTGACGCGGCGGCCGTTGACCTTGACGTGGCCGTGGCTGACGAACTGGCGTGCGGCGAAGACGGTCGGCACGAACTTGGCGCGGTAGACGATTGCATCGAGCCGGCGCTCGAGCAGCCCGATGAGGTTCTCGCTCGAGTCGCCGCGCAGGCGCAGCGCCTCGTCATAGATCTTGCGGAACTGCTTCTCGGTGATGTTGCCGTAATAGCCCTTCAGCTTCTGCTTGGCGCGCAGCTGGATGCCGAAGTCGGACGGCTTGCCCTTGCGGCGCTGGCCATGCTGGCCGGGGCCGTATTCACGACGGTTCACGGGGCTCTTCGGGCGGCCCCAGATATTCTCGCCCATGCGGCGATCGAGCTTGTGCTTCGCCTGTATGCGCTTCGACATCGCTTCTGACCTCAATATGTCCGCGAATGCGTGACGTCTCGAATATGACCCGCTCCTCCTCTGCCGTTCGAACGGCCGACAGACGCATCGGGCAGGCGCCCGGTACGCCGCGGAGGCGGAAATGCAGACGCGGACCCAACGGCCCGCGCGCGAGGTCAGATACACCCGCGGGGAGGGCGTGTCAAACCGGTGCCACGGGGACGCGTCAGACCGGTGCCGCGCGGGTCCGGTCGCTTGCCGCCCCGATGCAAAGCCTGCAAGCTGCCGCATGACAGCCCCGCGCGGAGCGAGCGCCGATGCCGCGAACGCCCACTGATGAATGCCATCTGGTTCATCGGATCGGCCGGCTGCGTGCAGCGGTGGCGGGGCCGATTGACGGAATGGTCGTTGCCGTCAGCCTGACCGTCGTGGTCGCCGACGCAGGATCGGGGCGGACGGCGATGCTGGCGCCGGTGTCCCGGTTCGGTGTCGTCGTCGAATGACCATCCAGCACCCCCGCTTTCTCGCCTTCATCGGGATCTTCGCCATCGTGACCGGCGGGGCGCTGGCATGGCTGCCGATCGAGGAAGCGGTCATCCTCGGCTTCGATGCGGCGGCGGCCGTCTTCATCGCGCTGGCGCTGCGGCTGTGGATGGTGGACGCACCGGAGGACGCCCGCGCCCGGGCTGCGCGCGACGATGGCGGACGCGTGCTGCTGATGCTGACGGCGGCGGCTGTGCTCGCGGCGATCCTGCTCGCGCTCGGCCGCATGATCCTGCAACGCAGCGGGCTCTCCCCATTGGGCTTCGGCATCGTCGTCGGCACGCTGGCGCTCGCCTGGGTATTCTCCAATCTCGTCTATGCCTACCACTACGCCCATCTCTACTACGATCAGGCGGAGGCTGGCGATGCCGGCGGGATCGTCTTTCCGGAAGGCGGCGAACCGGTGTTTGCGGATTTCGTCTATTTCGCCCTGGTGATCGGCATGACCTGCCAGACAGCCGATCTCGACATCTCGTCGCGCCGCATCCGCCGTGTCGCCACGGCGCATGGACTGTTCGCCTTCTTCTTCAATCTCGGCGTGCTCGCCCTGACGGTCAACGTCCTCTCCAGCGTGCTGTGAGATGCCATGCCAGCCGCGCAGATGATCGCCGCGATCAACGTGTCAGAGGCCAGCATGGGTCGGATGCCGATGGCGAGATGTCGTCGATCGCGGTCCCATCAGGCGGCAACCGCAGGCTGAAACCGCCGATCGACGCCCGCATGCCTGACGGCGGCATGTGTCTGCGCAACCGGCCTCATGCATGGTGGCCGGATCGAGCGCCGCCATCCTGTCGCGATATGTCATCGCGGCGGCTCAGGCCGCCGGAATGTCGATCGTCAGCTTCTCCGGTGCCGACAGTCCGAAACGGGCGAGCAGTCTGCCGAGTCTCGCGGCATCGTCCGGCAGCGCAGTGAACAGCGCCGCGCCTGGTCCCGCCGGCGTGCGCTCCGCGACGCCTCCGAGCAGACTCGCGGCCCGCCGCGCGATCGCCGGCGCCGGGTCGATCCAGTCGACCGGCCAGGGGGCAAGGCGCTCCAGTCGGTCGAGCACCAGCGGATAGTGGGTGCAGGCGAGCACCACCGTGTCGGTGCGCTTAGCCCCCTGCTTCACGAAGGCCGGGGCGATCTCCTCGACAATGGCGTCGTCCGGCACCGGCTCGCCGCGCAGCGCGGCTTCGGCGAGGCGTGCGAGCCGTGCCGCGCCGACCAGTGTCACGTCGACATGGAAGGCATAGGTGTCGATCAGCGCGCGCGTGTAGTCGCGCTTCACCGTGCCCGGCGTCGCCAGCACGCTGACCAGTCCCGAGGTTGTCCGTGCAGCGGCCGGCTTGATCGCCGGAACGGTACCGACGAAGGGAAAGGCGAACTCCGCCCTGAGCGGCGGCAGCACCAGGGTCGAGGCGGTATTGCAGGCGATCACGGCGAGATCCGGCGGGTTTTCGGCCGCGAGCCGGCGGAAGATGGCGATCGCCCTCGCGATCACCTCGGTCCCGGCAAGATCGCCATACGGAAAGCGGTCCGTATCGGCGACATAGGTGATCGCGGCATCGGGGCGGGCGGCGCGGATCTCCCTCAGCACCGAGAGGCCGCCAAGACCGGAATCGAACACGATGATCCTCGGCATCGCTTCAGGCCTTGTGTGCCCGCCGGACCTTGAGTTCGCTCAGCGCCCGGACCACGCCCCTCAGCGAGCGCACCTCCTGGTCGGTCAGTCCGGCCTTGAGGAAGATCGTCCTGAGGTTGCGGACCATCACCGGCCGCTTCTCCGGCGGATGCAGGTAGCCGGCGGCGTCGAGTTCCGACTCGAGATGCTCGAACAGCCGCATGACGTCCTCGCGGGCGGCGCGCCGTGGCAGAGCGGCGCGCGGGCGGCCGCTCTCTCCGCCGCGCGTGAGGAACCATTCGTAGCCCATCAGCAGGACCGACTGGGCGAGGTTGAGCGAGGCGAAGGCCGGATCGGTCGGGAAGGTGACGATGGCATCTGCCAGTGCCACGTCGTCGTTGCCTAGGCCGGCCCGCTCGCCACCGAACAGGATCGCCGCACTGTCGCCGCCGCCGATGCAGGCGGCAAGCTGGGCCGCCGCCTCGCGGGGGCGGAGCACCGGCTTCGCCATCTCGCGCGGCCGCGCGGTGGTGGCGAGCACCAGGCCGATGTCGGCGATCGCCGCGCGCGCGGAGTCGTAGAGACGCGCCCCGTCGATCACCCGGTCGGCACCGGAGGCAGCCGCCCGCGCCGTCTCGCTCGGCCAGCCGTCACGCGGATTGACGAGGCGCAGGTCGGCGAGGCCGAAATTCGCCATGGCGCGCGCCACCATGCCGATGTTCTCGCCGAGCTGCGGCGCGACAAGAACGATCGCGGGGGACGGGGCGACAGTCACGCCGGAATCTCCGCAGATGGTGGCGATGGCAGCTCGTCGCGCCATTGCAGCGTGACACCCATCATGCCCGGCCCTGACCGAGGCCTCGACGAGGCGTCGGTGTGGCCGCGACGCGGCTCCGTCGTTCCGAACTGCGCACCTGCTGGAACCAGGGATGAACCGCATCCGCCATCCCGGTCGGCTGCAGGTCGATCCCAGCTCGGCGCTCCGGCCGGGATGAGGCACGAGCCGGCCCTGATGCGAGGTGCGTCCCCGGCTTTGATCCCGACCGGGGGGATGCTATAGGGGCCGCAACCCACCGGCCGGCGCGCCGAACGGCGGCGCGACGGCGCATGTCCAGACCCGAACATTCCCATCCGAGGGGCCCAATCCATGGCGAAGATCAAGGTCGATAACCCGGTCGTCGAACTCGACGGCGACGAGATGACCCGTATCATCTGGCGGCTGATCAAGGACAAGCTGATCCATCCCTATCTCGACATCGACCTCAAGTACTACGACCTCGGCATCGAGAACCGCGACGCGACCGACGACAAGGTGACCATCGAGGCCGCCGAAGCCATCAAGAAGTATGGCGTCGGCGTCAAGTGCGCCACCATCACGCCAGACGAGGCGCGTGTTAAGGAATTCGGGCTGAAGGCGATGTGGAAGTCGCCGAACGGTACCATCCGCAACATCCTCGGCGGGGTGATCTTCCGCGAGCCGATCATCTGCCGCAATGTGCCGCGGCTGGTGCCGGGCTGGACAAAGCCGATCATCATCGGCCGCCACGCCTATGGCGACCAGTACCGCGCCACCGATTTCAAGGTGCCGGGCAAGGGCACGCTGACGATCTCCTTCGTCGGCGAGGACGGCTCGAGGATCGAGCACAAGGTGTTCGACTTCCCCGGCTCGGGTGTCGCGATGGCGATGTACAACCTCGACGACTCGATCCGCGATTTTGCCCGCGCGTCGATGAACTACGGGCTGGCACGCGGTTATCCGGTGTACCTCTCGACCAAGAACACCATTCTCAAGGCCTATGACGGCCGCTTCAAGGACCTGTTCCAGGAGGTGTTCGACACCGAGTTCGCCGAGGCGTTCAAGGCTAGGGGCCTCACCTATGAGCACCGGCTGATCGACGACATGGTGGCCTCGGCGCTGAAGTGGTCGGGTGGCTATGTCTGGGCGTGCAAGAACTACGACGGCGACGTGCAGTCCGACACGGTGGCACAGGGCTTCGGCTCGCTCGGCCTGATGACCTCGGTGCTGATGACGCCGGACGGGAAGACGGTGGAGGCGGAGGCCGCGCACGGCACGGTGACGCGCCATTACCGTCAGCACCAGAAGGGGCAGGAAACATCCACCAACTCGATCGCGTCGATCTTCGCATGGACGCGCGGCCTCGCCCATCGCGCCAAGCTCGACGGCAACGAGGAGCTGGCGAGGTTCGCCGCGACGCTCGAGAAGGTCTGCATCGATACGGTGGAGGCCGGCTACATGACAAAGGATCTGGCGCTGCTGGTCGGCCCCGATCAGAAATGGCTGACCACGACCGGCTTCCTCGACAAGGTCGCCGAGAACCTTCAGAAGGCGATGGGCTGAGCCTCTGGCGTCCATACCGCGATGGCGAGATCGGCATCCGCTCTGGCCTCGCGGAACGGCTGGCAGGGTAAGAGGCGCGGAGCGGGGGCTTGAGGTTCCCGCCCAGAGTCCGGACTTGATCCGACACGCGACCGACCGGCCCATCGAGGGCCGCTCGGTTGACCCATCTGCCCGTCTCTCGCGTCAAAAGCGGCGAAGGAAGCGGGTCGGCAACCGCCGAATGCTTACGGCCGCTTGTCGCCGTGGCGCGGGCAGGACCTGCCGACACTCCAAGATGTGGGGGACACCCGCTCAACCGACCTCGTAGACCGAAACCCCGGCCAATCGCCCTGCGAGGCCCGGCACCGCGGCAACGAGGCTGTCGAGGTCGTCGCTGTCGAGGACCAGCAGGCGGGTTTCCTCGATGGCGCGCACCAGCGCATGGAGATGCGGATGATCGTCCTCGCGTGTCTCGCCGAAGGCGCTGCCGGCGGCCAGGCGGCGGGTCCCCATCGCGGTCTCGATGACAATCGCGCCGGAGATCACGAAGAACACCGCGCGCGGCATCCGTCCGCGCGGAACGATCACCTGGCCGGCATCGGCGGCCCGCGCCTTCAGGCGCGGGATGATCTCCGCCAGCGTCGCCGCGTCGAGATCGGCAAACATCGGCACGCGCGCCACCATGCCCCAGGTCACCATGAAATGCCGGCGCCGGATCACCTCGATGAAGGAGGAGGCGACGATGCCGACCGGCAGCGCCAGCAGGAAGATGCCGGCGATCATGGTCAGCCCGGCGACGATCCGCCCGGCACCGCTGAGTGGCACGACGTCGCCGTAGCCGACGGTGGTGATCGTGACGACCGCCCACCACATCGCCAGCGGGATCGAGCCGAACTTGTCCGGCTGGGCGGGACCTTCCAGCTCGTACATGGCCGTGGCGAAGATCACGATGCCGCCGCACATCACCACGAAGCAGGCAAGCAGCGCGTGCCGCTCCGCGCGTACCGCCTCGAGCAGCGAGGCAAGACCAGGCGAATAGCGTGCGAGCTTGAAGAACCGCAGCAGCCGCACCAGCGCCAGCGCGCGGATGTCGGTCGGATACAGATGCATGATGGCGAAGGGCAGCAGGGCGGCCAGATCGACGATCGCCGCCGGCGACATGGCCCAGCTCAGACGCGCTTGCAGCGGGTTGCGCCCACGCAGTCGCGGGCTCTCCACGCAGCTCCACAACCGGAGCAGATACTCGCCCCCGAAGACCACGAGCGAGATCACCTCGATCATCCTGAAGTCGTAGGGAAAGGCATGGCGGAAGCGGTCGTCGGTGAGAAGGATCGCCGCAACCACGTTGACGACGATCAGTGCGACAATGCCACGGAACACCCAGGCGGTCGTCGGATCGTCCGGGTCCTCCCGCTCGAGGATGTCGTGAACCCTGCGGCGCAGCGCGTTCGGCGCGTTCATGCCTTCCCCCGGTCGGACACCGACTCGTCTGGCCGGCAGCCCTTCGGCGAGGCTTCTATCACGCCGGTGCGCGGCGGTCAGTCGAGCTGGCGCTGCACACCCGTGTCGGCGTCGCCCTGTTCCTCGTCGTCGAGCAGGCGCTCACCCTCGCGGATCGCCTTGCCGCCGATGCCGAGCAGCTCGACCGCATAGCCGGCCGCGTCCGAGAACGGCAGCAGCACCACGTCGGCGCCGAGGCGACTGAACTGCCGCATCTCGCTCAGATCGTGACAGCGCACCGCGATCCGCCCGGCGAAGCCCGCCTTGCGCAGCGAATCGATCAGCGAGATGCGGCTGTCCTGATGCGCGATACCCTTGCCGAGTGCCGGTGTCGCCACCACCACCCAGGAGGCGGTGGCCAGCGGCAGATGGGCGACGAATTCCGGATCCTCGGCATCGCCATAGATCGCATGCCGACCGTGCCGACGCCAGCGCTGCACTGCTTCCGGATCGAAATCGACGCCGAGCACGGACAGTCCCCGCGTCTGGATGGCGCGCCCGATGGCGGCGCCGTAGCGCCCCAGGCCGAACAGGATAATGTCGTAAGCCCCGACCGTCTCGTCCTCCTCGAGCGCCAGCTCGCGCACCGGGTCGCGCCGCTCCAGGAAGCCGAGCCAGGGCTCGAAGAATCGGAACAGCGGATGGGAATAGATGATCATGTAGGTGGACAGGGTGATCGTGATCAGGCCGACCAGGGTGACGAGGCCGAGCGCCTCTGGCCGCACATGGCCGATCGCCAGGCCCATCGCCATGAAGATGAGCGAGAACTCGCTGATCTGGGCGACGGTCAGACCGGCGAGGAAACCGGTGCGCTTGCGGTATCCCATGTAGCCCATGATCGCCATGACGATCAGCGGATTGCCGACGAGCACGAACACCGACAGCACAAGCGAGCCGAGCACCTGGTCGCCGAGTATGTCGAGATCGAGCCGCGAGCCGAGACCGACGAAGAAGAACAGCAGCAGGAAGTCGCGCAGGCTCGACAGCCGGGTGCCGATCGCGTCGCGGTAGGAGGTGGAGGCCAGCGCGACGCCGGCGAGGAGGCCGCCGAGTTCCTTGCCGAAGCCGAAGAAATCCCCCAGCGCAGCGAACAGCACCGCCCAGGCGAGCGAGAACGTGACCAGCAGTTCGGGCACCCGCGCGACGAGCCGGACCAGCCGCTCGGCCAGGTAGCGCGAGAACAGCAGTACCAGCCCGACCATCACCACGCCACTGGCGATGACGCCGACGATGCCGAGGCCGGACGGACTGTCGCCGGCGCCGACTCCGATCGCCGACAGCGCCACCATCGCCACGACGACGGCGATGTCCTGGACGATCAGGAAGCCGAGCGCGATGCGGCCATGCAGTGAATCGAGCTCGCGCTTGTCGGACAACAGCTTGACGATGATGATCGTCGAGGAGAAGGTCAGCGCCACCGCAACATAGACGCTGGTCAGGGCGTCGAGCCCGAGCGCGAGGCAGATCAGAAAGCCGACGACCGAGGTGAAGATCACCTGGCCGAGCCCGGTCGCCAGCGCCACGCCGCCGAGATTGCGGATGATCGTCAGGTCGAGTTTCAGCCCGACGAGGAACAGCAGCGCGGCGATGCCGATCTCGGCCAGGAGGTCGATATGCTCGGCGGAATGGACGACGCCGAGAACGTCGCCGCCGACGATGATGCCGGTGGCGATGAAGGCAACGATCAGCGGCTGGCGCAGCAGCAGGCCGACGATGCCCACGGCGGCCGCAACCGCCAGAAGCAGTGCCAGCTCGTGGAACACGTATCCCTCGCCAAGTTCCGGCATCATCGCTCCCCGCCCGGTGTCGCCCCCCTACATAGCCGTCGGCGCATTGGCGCGGGAAGTCGGAACAGGCCTCGATGGACGCGCAAGGCCGCTCGACACCCAGATCCGACCGCGGCGCAGCGCCGTATCCCGGCCATCGAAGATCGGATGACTTGCGCAGCAGGAACGGTTCCCGTGAAGGTCCTGGCAGCAGTACTGATCCTCAGTTCCGGCGGATGGCTGTGGCTGCCCGGCGTGGCACAGGCGTCGGCCTGCAAGGCCGGCGAGACGCGCTTCAGGAACGGCATCTTCTGGACCTGCGTCTGTACGACGTCGGGCGGCCAGACGTCCTGCGGCTGGACGGCGGACTGACTGGCTTGGCAGCCGGTCTAGTCCGGACGAGGCGGTCCCGCGTGGCGAAGCGGGCTGCGTGTCAATGGATGATCGCCGATACGGGGATGTCGATCCTGAAGCGCAGTCCGGCAGGGTTCCAGTCCTGCTCGATGCGGGCGCCGAGCTGGCCGGCGGCGACCCGCTGCGACAGCTGGCTGCCGAAGCCGCTTTGCGCGGGCGCGGCCGCGATGCGCGGCCCGTTCTCTTCGAGCCAGTTCATCCGGAAGGTATCGCCGTCCGCTTCGCAGTTGATGCGGAGTTTGCCGCCGGGCACCGACAGCGCGCCATACTTGACCGCATTGGTCGCCAGCTCGTGAATGACCAGCGCCATGGCGGTCGCCGCACGCGGGCCGATCGGCACGTCGCCGCCATCGACCGATATCCGGCCATCGCCGTCGATCTGATAGGGCTTCAGCAGGGCCGCGATCAGCCCATGCACGTTGGCGGCCTCCGGCGCGGCGGATTCCGGGCCGTGCGGACGCACATAATCGTGTGCGCGGCCGAGTGCGGCGATGCGGGCGCGGATCGTGTCGGCGAAGTCCCGCGCCTGCGGAAAGCCGCGCGCGGTGATCGAGATGATGCCGCCGATCACCGCGAAGATGTTCTTGATCCGGTGCGACAGCTCGTGCGCGATCAGCTCTCGCTGTTCCTCGGCGGTCTTCAGGTCATGCACGTCCGTGCAGGTGCCGTACCAGCGCACGATGCGTCCGTCGGCGCCGCGCACCGGCTGGGCGCGGCCGATCACCCAGCGATACTGTCCCGAGCGATGGCGCAGCCGGTACTCGATATGATACGGCTCGCCGGTCGCCAGCGAATGGCGCCAGACTGCCCAGGCCCGTTCCTGGTCCTCTGGATGGAACATGCCGTTCCAGGCCTCGCCATCGGTCGAACCCGGCGGGACGCCGGTGAATTCGTACCATCGGGCGTTGTAGTAGTCGTGATAGCCGTCCGGCCGTGTCGACCAGATCATCTGATCGATCGAATTGACGATCGCCTCGAGCCGCCTCTGGCTGTCGACCTCGGGGGTGTCACTGCCCTCCAGCGCCGCCATTGCCCGCTTGCGCTCGGAAATGTCGCGCGAACTGCTGACCATGCGCAGCGCCTTGCCGCGCGCGTCGAGGATCGGTGCGACGGACACGTCCCACCACTTCGGCGCGCCCTTCGCGGTCGGACAGAACGCCTCGAACCGGCTCGCGATCCCCTGGCGTGCCGCCTCCACGGCGCCGCGCACCAGCGCGGCGGCATCAGCCGGCCACAGCTCCCACCACAGCCTGTCGGCAACGTCGGTGAAGTCGTCGATCTCCATGAGGCACAGGCCGCCAGCATTCATGTAGCTGAGCCGGCCGTCGAGCTCGACGACCTTGATGCAGTCGCGCGAGGCATCGAGCACCGAGCGGAAGAAGGTCGGGTCGCAGGCCAGCAACATGGACATTCCAGACGTGCGCCGCCGGACCCGGGCCCGGGGCTGAGGTTTCGGACAAAGAGGAACCGGCGGTGGCGTGCCGGCGACGGGCGAGGGCGGGCGCCGGCCTCGTGCGCGTGGCGCACTCCCCCCGGGTCGGCTCTCGCTGCTTCCCGTCCATCTGCCCAAGAAGCCCTTGTGCATCCGCGCCGGGCTGAATTCTGCGCGCGATGTGACTCCCAGTATACATGGAATGTCGGGTTTGTCTGTCCACTAGTGAACGATTTCCGCCGCTGCTCGTTTCCCCGCGGTACGATTCTCGCGGGACGGTTTGCAATGCAGCGACGCATCAACCAGTTGGAGACGGACTCGTCGGCAAGCAATCTCCTGCGCTGTCTGGCCGATGCGGATGTCGATCTGTTGCGCCCGGGCCTCGAGACCTGGCAGGGCAGCGCCGGCGACGTGCTCTATCGGCCGGGCGACGTGGTGCGCTTCGTCTACTTTCCCTGCGGGCCGAGCCTGGTCTCGTTCCGCATCGAACTGGCGGACGGCCGCGCTGTCGAGACGGCGCTGGTCGGGCGAGAGGGCGCCGTCGGCGGCATCGTCAGCCGCGGCAGGCTGCCGGCCTATGCGCGTGCCGAGGTGCAATCGGGTGGCAGTTTCCTGCGCATGCTGACGGTTGATCTCGAGGAGGCGAAGATGCGCTCACCGACCTTGCGGCACTTCTTCGCCCGTTACGCCGACTGCCTGCTGGCGCAGGTATTCCAGACCACAGCCTGCAATGCCGGCCACAGCATCGAGCAGCGCACCGCCAAATGGATCCTCGCAGCGATCGACCGGACGGGCGATCACGAAATCCCGCTCACCCAGGACCAGCTCGCGGGCATGCTCGGCGTCGGCCGCAGCTACATCAGCCGCGTGCTCTCGGCCCTCAAGGCACGCGCCATCCTGACGCCGCGGCGGGGGCGACTGATCGTCAGTGACATGCATGGCCTGAAGATGCTGTCATGCGACTGCAACGACATGGTGCGGCGGCATTTCGACGAGGTTCTCGCCGGCGTCTATCCCCGCGGCGACGACGCCGCGCCGGCGCATTCCGACTGTTCCGGCTGAAGCATGCCCGGCACCGCCGTCCCGCTGCCACGGTCGTCGTTTCTGCCGGCTATGCCCGCGCGGCGACATCCTCGATGGCCGCCCGGATGGCAGCCACGGCCGCCTCTGCCTTCGCGCCGTCGGGGCCGCCGGCCTGGGCCATGTCGGGCCGCCCGCCACCGCCCTTGCCGCCCAGTGCCTCGGCACCGGTGCGGACCAGATCGATCGCGCTCAGACGCGCGGTGAGATCGTCGGTGACGCCGACGACGAGGCCGGCCTTGCCGTCCTCGCTGACGCCGACGATCGCCACCACGCCGCAGCCGACCTTGCGCTTCGCATCGTCCGCCAGACCGCGCAGATCCTTCGGCTGGACGCCGGCGACCACACGGCCGAGGAAGCGGATGCCGCCGACCTCGACGATCTCGGGACCGGACGTCTCGCTGCCGCCGATCGCCAGCTTGCGGCGGGCGTCCGCCAGTTCGCGCTCGAGCCGCCGGCGCTCCTCGATCAGCGTCCGCAGCCGGGTCTCGACCTCGTCGGGGGCGACCCGGAGTTCGGCCGCGATGCCGCGCAGGCGGCGATCCTGAAGCCCGAGATACCGGCGGGCAGCATCCCCGGTCAGCGCCTCGAGCCGGCGGACACCGGCCGCGACCGCGCCCTCCGACACCACCGCCACCAGGCCGATGTCGCCGGTGCGCGCCACATGGGTGCCGCCGCACAGCTCGATCGACCAGGCGCGGTCCGCCCCGGATCCATCCGACGCGCTGGCAGGGTCGGCCAGCGGCGGCTGCCGCCGCCCCATTGACACGACGCGGACCTCGTCGCCGTACTTCTCGCCGAACAGGGCCATGGCGCCCGAGGCGATCGCCTCGTCGACATCCATCAGCCGCGTCACGACGGGATCGTTCTGCAGCACCGCGGCATTGGCGAGATCCTCGATGCGCTCCATCTCGGCCGCCTCGACCGGCTTGGGATGGCTGAAATCGAAGCGCAGCCGATCGGGCGCGACCAGAGATCCCTTCTGCACGACATGCTGACCGAGCACCTGGCGCAGCGCCGCGTGCAGCAGGTGGGTGGCCGAGTGGTTGGCACGGATCGCGGCGCGGCGGGCATGATCGACCTCGAGCGCGAGCGGCTGGCCGATCTCGATGCGGCCGCTCTCGAGCCGTCCGACATGAGCCCACAGCGCCCCGAGCTTCTTCTGGGTATCCGTGACCGCGAACAGCGTGCCGGCCGAGCGCATCACGCCGGTATCGCCGACCTGGCCGCCCGATTCGGCATAGAACGGCGTCTGGTTGAGCAGGATCACACCCTCTTCGCCGGCCGCCAGTGCGGCGACCTCGACACCGTCCTTCAGGATCGCGGTAACCACACCTTCGGCCGTTTCGGTGTCGTAGCCCAGGAATTCGGTGGCGCCGAGCCGGTCGCGCAGGGCGAACCAGACCGCCTCGGTGGCGGTCTCGCCGGAGCCCGCCCAGGCGCGGCGAGCTTCCTCGCGCTGGCGCTGCATGGCCGCGGCGAAACCTTCGGTATCCACCGCGATGCCGCGCGATTTCAGTGCATCCTGGGTGAGATCGAGCGGGAAGCCATAGGTGTCGTAGAGCTTGAAGGCGATGTCACCGGCGAGCCGATCGCCGGCCGACAGGTTCTCGGTCGCCTCGTTGAGCAGGGCGAGACCGCGGGCAAGGGTGTGGCGGAAGCGGGTCTCCTCGAGCTTCAGCGTCTCGGCGATCAGCGCCTCGGCGCGGTGCAGCTCCGGATAGGCCCGCCCCATCTCGGCGACGAGGACCGGGACGAGGCGCCACATCAGCGGCTCGCGGGCGCCAAGCAGCTCGGCATGGCGCATGGCGCGGCGCATGATCCGGCGCAGCACGTAGCCGCGACCCTCGTTGGAGGGCAGGACGCCGTCGGCGATCAGGAAGGCGGCGGCGCGCAAATGGTCGGCAATGACGCGATGCGATGGCCTCGCGGTGCCGGTCGCCGGTACGCCGGTCAGCTCGACCGAGGCCTCGATCAGGCGGCGGAACAGGTCTGTGTCGTAGTTGTCGTGGGTACCCTGCAGGACGGCGGCGATCCGCTCGAGCCCCATGCCGGTGTCGATCGACGGACGGGGCAGCGGGATGCGCTCGTCGCGGGTCACCTGCTCGAACTGCATGAACACCAGGTTCCAGATCTCGATGAACCGGTCGCCGTCCTGATCCGGGCTGCCGGGCGGGCCGCCGGGAATGTGGGCACCGTGGTCGAAGAAGATCTCCGAGCATGGGCCGCACGGACCGGTGTCACCCATCGCCCAGAAGTTGTCGGAGGTGGCGATGCGGATGATCCGCTCCTCGGGGAGCCCGGCGATCTTGCGCCACAGGCTGAAGGCCTCGTCGTCCTCGGCGTAGACGGTGACCAGCAGGCGGTCGCGAGAAAGCTCGAATTCGCGGGTGACGAGGTTCCAGGCCAGTTCGATCGCGAGCGGCTTGAAGTAGTCGCCGAACGAGAAGTTGCCCAGCATCTCGAAGAATGTGTGATGACGGGCCGTGTAGCCGACATTGTCGAGGTCGTTGTGCTTGCCGCCGGCGCGCACGCACTTCTGGGCGGTGACGGCGCGCGAATAGGGGCGATGCTCGGCGCCGGTGAAGACGTTCTTGAACTGCACCATGCCGGCATTGGTGAACATGAGCGTCGGATCGTTGCGCGGCACCAGCGGGCTGGAGGGGACGATCTCGTGGCCGTGCCGGGCGAAATAGTCGAGGAACGCGGAACGGATCTCGTTGACGCCGGTCATGGCGGAACACCTGTGGACGTTGGACGAAGCTGCAGCCGATGCGGCCGCGGGCGGGGCCGTTTTACCGACGGCCCGGAACCCTGTCCACCGCAGGGGTACATGGCGCAACGCCCGGCGCATGGGCCGGACACAGACGCAGCGCGCGCGCCGCGCGCGGCCGCTCAGCCGTCCAGGGCCGCGTCGTAATCCTCGTCGCCGCTGCTGCGGGCAGGTGGAACCACCAGGCCGGCATTGGCGCGGATCGCCGCCTCGATCCTATCGGCGATCTCCGGATTGTCGCGCAGGAACTGCTTGGCATTCTCGCGACCCTGGCCAAGCCGCTGGCTGTCGTAGGAGAACCAGGCGCCCGACTTCTCGACGACACCGGCCTTGACGCCGAGATCCAGCAGTTCGCCCGTCTTGGAGATGCCCTCGCCATACATGATGTCGAACTCGATCTCCCGGAACGGCGGCGCCAGCTTGTTCTTGACCACCTTGACGCGGGTCTGGTTGCCCACCACCTCGTCGCGATCCTTGATCGCGCCGACGCGGCGGATGTCGAGACGGACCGAGGCGTAGAACTTGAGCGCGTTGCCGCCGGTGGTCGTCTCGGGGCTGCCGAACATCACGCCGATCTTCATGCGGATCTGGTTGATGAAGATCACCATGGTGTTGGAGCGCGAGATCGAACCGGTGAGCTTGCGCAGCGCCTGGCTCATCAGCCGAGCCTGCATGCCCGGCAGCGATTCGCCCATCTCCCCCTCGAGCTCGGCGCGCGGCGTCAGCGCGGCGACCGAATCGATCACCAATACGTCGATCGCGCCCGAACGCACCAGCGTATCGGCGATCTCCAGTGCCTGCTCGCCGGTATCGGGCTGCGAGATCAACAGATCATCGACGTTCACACCGAGCTTCTTGGCATAGGTCGGATCGAGCGCGTGTTCGGCATCGACGAACGCGCAGATGCCGCCGCGCTTCTGCGCCTCTGCCACCGTATGCAGCGCGAGCGTGGTCTTGCCGGAGGATTCCGGCCCATAGATCTCCACCACCCGGCCGCGGGGCAGGCCGCCGACACCGAGCGCGATGTCGAGGCCGAGCGAGCCTGTGGGGATGGTCGCGACTTCGACAACCTTGCCGTCGCGGCCGAGCCGCATGATCGAACCCTTGCCGAAGTGGCGTTCGATCTGCCCCAGGGCAGCCTCGAGGGCCTTGGTCTTGTCCATGCCGTCTCCTTCGACGAGGCGCAGCGGGGTGTTGGCCATGTGCAGGGTTCCTTATTCCACGGGGAGGACCGGATGCGCAACGGCCTGAATGTACCTGTTTTGTTCATGGAACACAAGCGGAACATTCGTCCACTCTGCCGGAGGTCGCGCGGACCGGGCTGTGTGGTGGCGCCCTCGGGCGGCGGGGCGGCGGGGGCCGCCGGAACGGCGCATCGAGGACCGTCTCAGGGGCTGGTACGCCTGCTGATCACCACGTCAAGGCCGTGGTCAGGGTCGTTCCCGCAGAGGCCGCAGCGCGTCATGTCGCTCTGCGGACGTCGCCATCCCGGTGCCGATCCCGAGACGTCCGGGACGTCGGGGCATCGGCCGCCATGGCGCGGTTCCTCAGGTCGCCAGCACCTCCTTGACCGTCGCAGCGAGCTCCTTGAGGTTGAAGGGCTTCGGCAGGAAGGTGAACTTCTCACCGCCCTCGAGGTTCTTGCGGAAGGCATCCTCTGCATAGCCGGAGACGAAGATGATCTTCAGCTCCGGATTGCGCTTGCGCACCTCCTTGAGCAGCGTCGGGCCGTCCATTTCCGGCATGACGACGTCGGAGACGACGAGATCGACATTGCCGTCGTGCTCGTCCATCAGCTCGAGCGCGGCGGCGCCGGTGTCGGCCTCCAGCACGGTGTAGCCACGCGAGGCGAGTGCCCGCGCGGCGAAGGCGCGAACCGATTCCTCGTCCTCGACCAGCAGGATGGTGCCGCGCCCGGTGAGGTCGCGTGGCGCCTCGGGCGCAGCATCGCGGCGCTGCACCGCCTCCTCCGGCATCGGCTCGTGGCGCGGCAGGTAGATGCGGAAGGTGGTGCCCTTGCCTGGCTCGGACTGCGCGAAGATGTGGCCGCCGGTCTGCTTGATGATTCCGTAGACGGTCGACAGGCCGAGCCCGGTGCCCTTGCCCACCTCCTTGGTGGTGAAGAACGGATCGAAGATCTTCTCCAGCACCTCCGGTGTCATGCCGGTGCCGGTGTCGGTGACCTCCAGCAGCACGTATTCGCCGGGGGCGATGGTGGTATCGCCGAGCTTCTCTGACTGGGCGCGGTCGACATTGCGGGTGGCGATCGTCAGGCGCCCGCCATCCGGCATCGCGTCGCGGGCGTTGACGGCAAGGTTGATCACCACCTGTTCGAGCTGGTTGAGGTCGGCCTTCACGAACCAGAGGTCGCGGTCCTGCTCGAGCCGCAGCTCCACCTTGGCACCGAGCAGCCGGGCCAGCAGCACCTGCAGATCCGACATCACCTCGCCCAGACGCAGCACCTGCGGCCGCAGCGTCTGCCGGCGCGAGAATGCCAGCAGCTGCCGCACCAGCCCAGCGGCGCGGTTGGCGTTGTGCTTGATGTTCATGATGTCGTTGAACGAGGGGTCCGTCGGCCGGTGATTTGCAAGCAGCAGGTCCGAGAAGCCGATGATCGCCGTCAGCACGTTGTTGAAGTCGTGCGCGATGCCCCCGGCGAGCTGGCCGACCGCCTGCATCTTCTGGCCCTGGGCGAACTGGCCCTCGAGCGCGCGCTGCTCGGTGATGTCGAGCGCGTAGATGATCGCCGCCTCGCCGTCGCCGTCCTCGACCGGGCTGATGAAGAAGCGGGCGATCCGCCCGGACTCGCCCGCAACCTGCGCGTCCACCGGCTTCACGTCGGCCCGGCCGGCGAAGGCCGCCTCCAGCGCCGCCGACAGCGCCTCGCGGTCGCGCTCGCCGATGCAATCGAGGATGGTGCGGGCGCCCGGCCGGCCGGACCCCGCGAACATCCGCGCGAAGCCGGCATTGGTGCGCTCGATGCGCCCGTCACGGTCGATGGTGGCGATCGCCAGCGGCGTATTGTTGAAGAAGCGGGCGAAGCGCACCTCGGCGGCCCGCAGCGTCTCGGCGACGTCGCCGCTTCCCGGGCTGCGGTTGAGCACGAGCGTGCGGGATGCCCCCGGCCGTCCCTCGCCGTCGAAGGCGACCCGGTGCAGCAGGCGGACCGGCAGCGACTGGCCGTTGCGGCGCACCAGATCGAGGTCGATCGTCTCGGTGCGCACCTCTCCGGGCGCCGGCTCGACATTGCGGATCAGGGCGGCGCCGTCGCCGGAGATGATGCGGTCGAGGGTCAGGGTGGAGGTCTCGGCCTCGGCGATGTCGTAGCCGAGCCAGCCGGCCAGCGTCGCGTTGAGATAACGGATGCGGCCGTCCGGATCGGCGGACAGGAACCCGGCCGGAGCGTGGTCGAGGTTGTCGATCGCCCGCTGCAGCTCGCGGAACACGTCCTCCTGGCGGATGCGGTCCTGGGTGATGTCGGCGACCTGCCACAGCATCTCGCGCCGGCCGCCGGCGAGAGGCTGGACGCGGATGCGATACCAGGTCGCGATCCGGCCGGCGCCGTCGCGCGCCTTGCGCTCGATGCGGATCTCCTCCTCGGCCCTGCGGCCGGCGGCGGCTGCCTGCGACAGCCGGTAGATCGCCTCGGACGCCTCCGCATCGCCGGCGAAGGCCCGCTCGACGCCGCGCACGTCCTCGGGGCGTTCGGCCTCGGTCAGCCTTCGGTAGGCCGGGTTGGCATAGATCACGCGGCCGCCGCGGGCGGTCACCAGCAGGCCCTCGTTGAGTTCCTCGAGCAGCCCCTTCGACAGGAGGTCGCGCGGCGTCCGCTCGCTGAAGCGCAGCACGCCGACGGCGGCGGCGAACAGCGAGAACACGCCGACCACGGCAAGGAAGGCGAGAAGCCCCAGGATCAGCGGCCGGGCCTCCTCGCGCCCCATCAGCGCGAGCGCCACGGCGATGGCGATGAGTGCCGCGGCAAGCAGTACCACAAGGCCGATCGAGCCGTCCTTCTGCGGCCTGTCCGCCGACGCCTCGCCGGCCACGGGTTCCATACGCGTGTCGGTCATGCTCCGACCTGCCGCCCCTTGTCGTCCGCGTCCGGAATTGCACTCCGGGGTTCCATCATGGCCGATTCGTCCGCCAGGCTGCCCGGGCCTTCATCTGCATAACGTAGCCGATGATCTGCGCAACAGCCTTATAGTGCTCGGGGGCGATCTCGGCGTCCACATCGACGGCGGCGTGCAGGGTGCGGGCCAGCGGGGGGTTCTCCACGACGGGAACGCCATGCTCCTCGGCGATCTCGCGGATACGCAGCGCGATCCGGTCGACGCCCTTGGCCACGCACACAGGGGCGTTCTGGCCCGTCGTGTATCTGAGCGCCACGGCGTAGTGGGTCGGGTTGGTGATCACCACGGTGGCTTGCGGCACTTGCGCCATCATGCGCTTGCGGCTGCGCTCGGCGCGCACCTGGCGCAGCTTGGCGCGGATCATCGGATCGCCTTCGGCCTGCTTGTATTCGTCCTTGATCTCCCTCAGCGACATGCGCTGACGCTGGTACCAGGAGTGGTGCTGCCAGGCGAAATCGAGACCGGCAACGACGGTCATCACCGCGATCACGCCGGCGAGGAGCTTGAGCGCCAGGGCCTGTACGACGGTGAGCAGGTCCGCCGGATCGAGAGTCATCAGGGTGTCGAGCCGGTCGCGGTCGGGCCAGACGATGAGGAACATCACTGCCGCGACGATGACCAGCTTGAGCAGGCCCTTGACGAAATTGACCAGGCTCTGGGCCGAGAACAGCCGCTTGAAACCGGCCAGCGGCGAAATCTTCGAGAGCTTCGGCGTCACCGGATCCAGCGACCAGACCAGCCGGTGCTGGATCAGATTGCCGGCCAGTGCCGCCGCGGCGAGCACGGCAAAGGGGATGCCGATCGCCGCCAGCGTGGCCAGGATGACCTGGACGAACAGCCCGCGCGTATCGGGTGCCGAGAGGCTGATTGCGCCGAGATTGCCGAGCATCCCTCCGAAGTAGCCGGCCAGCGTCCCTGCCATGCCCTGGGCGAAGGCGAGGATCACCAGCGTCGCGCCCGACAGCACGAACCAGGTATTGATCTCCTGGCTCTTGGCGACGTCGCCCTTCTTGTGCGCCTCCTCCAGCCTTCGCTGGGTCGGGTCTTCGGATTTCTCGGCGTCGTCCTGTTCGGCCATGATGCGAGACTACCGCACGATCAGGGGCTCGAGCGCGCCGGTCACGTAGCCGAGGAACCAGGCCATCATGCTGCCGACAAGCAGTGCCAGCATCAGGAATCCGAGCATGATGTTGGCCGGCATCGCCAGGAAGAAGATCTGGATCTGCGGCATCAGGCGGGACAGGACGCCGAGCCCCAGATAGAAGATGAGCCCGAAGACGATGAACGGCGCGGCCATCTGCAGGCCGATGCGGAACGCGCCGGCAAGCGCGGCGATCGCCAGCCGTGCGGCATCACCGGTCGGCAGCGCTCCGCCCGGCGCGAACAGCACATAGCTGTCGCGGATTGCAGCGATCAGCAGGTAGTGCAGGTCGGTGGCAAAGATCAGCACGATGCCGAGCATCGACAGGAAGCTCGAGAACAGAACGGCCTGGATGCCCTGCGTCGGATCGACGTTCTGGGCGAAACCGAGACCGACCTGGAAGGCGATGGTCGAGCCGGCGATCTGCGAACAGACGGTGATGAAGCGGGTGAGCAGGCCGATCATGAAGCCGATCGCCAGCTCGATCGCCAGGAGTCGCAACAGGCCGCCGAAGGTGGACGGCACAGCCGGATAGAGGTCGAAGACGACAGGATAGAGGACGAGCGCAAGCCCGAGGGCGAAGACCAGCCGCATCCGCACCGGAAACGCGGACTCGCCGAGCGCCGGCATCAGCATCAGCATGGTGCCGACCCTTGCGAAGATGAGCATGTAGGCCATCGCCATCGCAGGCAGCACGTCGACCTGCATGGATCGTGTCCGCCTATCCCGCTGCCATCCGTTCGGCGAGCCGCAGCATGAAGCCGTTCAGCGCCTCGCTCATGAAGGGCAGCGCCACGATCAATGCCAGGAACATGGCGATGATCTTCGGCACGAAGACCAACGTCATCTCCTGGATCTGCGTCAGTGCCTGGAACAGCGCCACGACGAGGCCGACGCCGAGGCCGACCAGCATCAGCGGCGCTGAGACCTTGATCAGCGTCCAGATCGCGTCGCGGGCGACGTCGAGCACTTCGGGGCCGGCCATCGCCGCTGTCCTCCGGCTGCCGCGACGGTCTCAGATCGGCATCCGCATGATCTCCTCGTAGGCCGCGATCACCTTGTCGCGGACCGAGATCATGGTCTCCAGGGCAAGCTCGGTCTCTGCCACCGCGGTCACCAGACTGACGGCGTCGGTGCTGCCGTCGAGCGCCTTCAGGCTGGTCTGTTCCGCAGCGTGCCCCTGCGCCGACAGGCCGGTGATCTGGTCGGCGAGCATCGAGCCGAACTCGAATTCGGCGCCCGTCTTGGCGACTGCGGCGGGGCTGGTGACCCGGGCGTAGTCGGCGAGGATGGATCCGAACGCAGGTTCGGCGCCGGTGTTGGCGGGCTGGACGGGACTGGCGCCGCGAGCGATGTCGGCGGCGGCAGAATAGGCCTTGGCGGCAAGCGCTGGGGTCATTTGCTGTCTCCGGTTCTCTGTCGTCAGGCCCGCAGGATGTCGAGCGTGCGCATCAGCATGCTTCGGGCGGAGCGGACCACGTTCAGGTTGGCCTCGTAGCTGCGCTGGGCCTCGCGCATGTCGGTCATCTCGACGAGCGTGTTGACGTTGGGCAGTTTCACGTAGCCGTTGGCGTCGGCGGCGGGGTGGCCCGGCTCGTAGCGCAAGGTGAACTCGCTGCGATCGAGCCGCGTCCGGCCGGGCTCGACGACATTGGCCTGCAGCTCACGGTCGAAGGTGGACTTGAAGCTCGGGATCTGCCGGCGATACGGGTCGCCGCCAGGATCGAGTGCCGTCGAATTGGCATTGGCCAGATTCTCGGAGATGACGCGCATCCGCGCCGACTGGGCGCGCAGCCCCGAGGCAGCGATCTTCATGCTCTTGATCAGATCCATCGTGCGGGTCCTCAGGCGCGTCGCCCAAGTGCGGTCTTCAGCAGTCCGATGCTGCGGCTGTAGAGGCTCGTCGCCAGCTGATAATCGACCTGGGTCTGCGTCACCTTCATCATTTCCTCTTCAAGGACGACCGAATTGCCCGTTGGCCTCACCTCGAAGGTTGCAACCTTCTCGTGGCGCCAGCGCGGATCGTCGCCAGCCGACACCAGATGCGCCGGATCGGTGCGCGTCGGCACGATCTGGGCGGGCGTCGGGACGGCGTTTCTGCGCGGTACCTCGAAGGCGGCGAGGTCGCGCGCCCGGTAGCCAGGCGTGTCGGCATTGGCAACGTTCTCGGCGAGCACGCCCTGCCGCGTCTGGAGCCATTGCATGCGGCTCCTGATCGCGGCGAGAAGCCCGATATCGGAAATCAACGCCCTTGCTCCTGTGCCTCGTCGATGCTCCAGCTCGCATCGGGACTTGCACTGCCGACGCAGTAGGCACAGATTGCCGATCCTGTGGTTAATGATCCGTTAATCACGTTAACCCTTCGCTAATCATCGCGAAGGTGGTTCTCGTGGCGTGGGCGGGGTCACCGCCCGTGCGCGTTAACGGTTTGTTAGCCTTGTGGCCGGCAAGTTTTGCCGGGGGATGTTAAGGGTTGCGGCGTAGTTCGGCGGAGAGGAGGCGCGTGCGATGGAATGGCTTGAAGGGATGTTGGGGGTGACCCTCAACACGTCGGCGAAGTTCATCATCGCCTTTGTCTTCGTGCTGCTGCTGATCTCCTTCACCGCCTGGGTGATTCGGACGGTGGCCGGCGGACGTATCGCGTTTCGCGGCGGCCTGCGCGCCCGCCAGGACCGGCTGGCGGTTGTTGATGCGACCCCGGTTGATGCCAAGCGCCGCCTGATTCTCGTGCGCCGCGACAATGTCGAACACCTGATCCTGATCGGCGGGCCGACTGATGTGGTTGTCGAGGCGGCGATCGGAGCGGCCGGCTATGCCGCTTCCGTGCCGGAGCGCTCGCGGGCGCCGGAACCGGAACCGGCGCGGCCGGCGCCACGCGCTGCCGAACCGCCGCGTCCGATTCCCCGCCCGGCCGAGCCGACGGTGCCGCCGCGCCTGTCCGACACGGTTGCCCCGCGTGCGCCGCGCGGGCCGATCGGCGATCGCGCCGAGCCGCCGGTGCCGCCGCGCCCGGCCGTCCCGCCGCGGACGGCTGCCACGGTGCGTGCGCCGGTATCGGCGCCGGAGCGTGTCGGCCCCGCCGCCGCGGCCGGCGCAGCGCAGGAGTTGCCTGCAACGCCGCTGCGACCGGCGGCATCGCCCCGGCCCGCCGCCCCGCCGCCCGCTGCGCCAGCGCCTGCTGCGGCGACTTCTGCTGCCCCGACGCCTGTCGTTGCTCCGCCACCATCACCTGCGCCGCAGCCCCAGGTGGCTCCGACCGCGGAGCATCCCGAGCCCATGCGCCCGGTCGCGGAACAACGGTCTGCGGTGGAGCGTCCAACCACCGAACGGTCGGCCGCACCGGTCTCGCGCAGCGCGCCCTCCGCCTCGGCCCCGCCGCCTCCATCGGCGCCGCCTCCCTTGCGCGCCTCGGTGGCGCCACGCGGTCCTGCGGCCATTCATGAGCAGGAACCGCGGGTCGAGTCCCGGGCCGAACCGGCGCCCGCCGGCCGCGAGGCCCAGCTGGAGGAAATGGCGCAGCGGCTGGAAGCCGCGCTCAAGCGGCCGCTCGCCTCTGCGCCGCGGCCAGCCGCCCGCCCGGACGCAGGGTCGGCGGCCTCACCGCGACCGGCCGCGCCCGAACGGCCGCCGCTGGAGCGCCCCCCGCTCGAACGACCGGTGCCACCGCCCCCCGTCCCGACTGCCGCCGCCCCGGCCGGTACGTCCGGTGACACCGAGTTCGACCTGACGGCCGCCCTCGCCGCCGAACTCAACCTGACGCCCGAAGCGCCGCTGCCGCGTGACGAGGCCGAGGGCGAGGCGCAACGCCCGACCGACGTCAACATTTACGAAGAGATCATCAGACGGGACCGCTGACATGCGCGTTCACCGGCTCGCCCGCCGCGCCTTCCTCGGTGCGGCGGTCATGGGGGGAGTCTGGCTGGTCCTGGCGATCTCCGCCGGATCGGCCGGCGCGCAGTCTATCAACATCGAGCTCGGCGAGGGGGCCGGCCTTACCGAGCGGGCGATCCAGCTCGTCGCGCTGATCACGGTTCTCAGCCTCGCGCCGTCGATCCTGGTGATGGTCACCTCGTTCACCCGGATCGTGGTGGTGCTGTCGCTGCTGCGGACGGCCATCGGCCTGCAGACCGCGCCGCCGAACTCGGTGATGATCGCGCTCGCGCTGTTCCTGACCGCCTACATCATGGCACCGGCATTCCAGACCGCCTACGACGACGGCATCCGCCCGCTGGTCGATCAGGAAATCGAGATTGACGAGGCGTTCCAGCGGTCGGTCGCGCCATTCCGGACCTTCATGCTTGGCCAGGTGCGCGAGAAGGATCTGGCGCTGTTCTCCGACATGGCCCAGGCCGAACAGCCGGCCAATCCCGAGCAGGTTGAGCTGCGGGTACTGATCCCGGCTTTCATGATCTCGGAGCTGCGCCGCGCCTTCGAGATCGGCTTCCTCTTGTTCATTCCGTTCATCGTCATCGACATGGTGGTCGCCTCGATCCTGATGTCGATGGGCATGATGATGCTGCCGCCGATCATCATCTCGCTGCCGTTCAAGCTGATCTTCTTCGTGCTCGTCGATGGCTGGAGCCTGGTCGCCGGCAGCTTGGTGCGCAGCTTCGGGATGGGATAGGGCAGTGCTCGCGGGGCCGCCCTCCTCGAACCTGCGCCATCCCTCGAGCTTTGCAGGCTGCTCGTCGGTACCGGGAGGACTGGCCGGCGAATCGGATGCGCGCACCGGTCCGGCCCTGCGGCGGCAGGCCCGACGGGCTCGCGGCCGGACCGCTCAATGCCGTTCGACGAATGAGTCGAGCACGCGCTTCGGGCCGGAAGTCTCGAAATCGACGGTGAGCTTGTTGCCATCCACTGCGGCGACGCGGCCGTAGCCGAACTTCTGGTGGAAGACGCGCTCGCCGACCGCGAATGCCGAGGGCGGCCCGGACGAGCGGGCAAGGATTTCGCCCTCGATCATCCTCGGTCCGCGCCTCTCGGGACCGCCGCGCGGATCGGCCCGCCCGCGATTTCTCTGGGCCCGCTGCCAGCCGGGGGTGGCGTAGCTGTTGGCGAAGGGCGCGCGGTCGTCGAACCGGCTCCAGCCCTGGCTCGCCTGGCTCGTCCTCAGCGAACCGGTGTCGATCACCTCGACGTTGCGCTCCGGCAGCTCGTCGAGGAAACGCGAGGCGATGGTCGATTGCCACAGGCCGTGAATGCGCCGATTGGTCGCGAAGTACAGTTCGGCGCGACGTTTGGCGCGGGTGATGCCGACATAGGCGAGGCGGCGCTCCTCCTCCAGCCCCGCGCGGCCGTTTTCGTCGAGTGAGCGCTGGTGCGGAAACAGACCCTCTTCCCAGCCGGGCAGGAACACCGTGCCGAATTCGAGACCCTTGGCCGCATGCAGCGTCATCAGGCTGACCTTCTCGCCGGTATCGTCCGACTCCGCATCCATCACAAGCGCGATGTGTTCGAGGAAACCGGTCATCGACTCGAACTCCTCCATCGAGCGGAGAAGCTCCTTGAGGTTTTCCAGCCGGCCCGGCGCATCCGGCGAACGATCCTTCTGCCACATGTCGGTGTAGCCGGATTCCTCGAGGATCAGTGCGGCAAGTTCGGCGTGGGGCAGAAGGTCGAGCTGGCCGCGCCAGCGCGCGAAGCAGGCCAGAATGTCGCGCAGCGCGGCGCGGGCGCGCGGCTTCAGTTCCTCAGATTCGGTCAAGGCCACCGCTGCCTGCATCATCGGGATGCCTCTGGCGCGGGCGACATCATGGATGACGCGGATGGTGGTGTCGCCGAGCCCTCGGCGCGGCGTGTTGATGATCCGCTCGAAGGCAAGGTCGTCGGCCGGCTGCACGGTCGCGCGGAAATAGGCGATCGCATCGCGGATTTCCGCGCGTTCGTAGAAGCGCGGCCCGCCGATCACCCGATAGGGAAGCCCGAGGGTGATGAAGCGATCCTCGAACTCGCGCATCTGGAACGAGGCCCGCACGAGGATCGCCATGTCGTCGAGGCTTTCACCGGCGCGCTGGAGACGCTCGATACGCTCGCCGATCAGGCGCGCCTCCTCCTCCGAATCCCAGGCGCAGGTGACGGTCAGCTTCTCGCCGGTCTCGCCCTCCGAACGCAGCGTCTTGCCGAGCCGGCCCTCGTTGTGGGCGATCAGGTGCGAGGCGGCCTCGAGGATATGCGTTGTCGAGCGGTAGTTGCGCTCCAGCCGGATCACCACGGCGCCGGGGAAGTCCTTCTCGAAGCGGAGGATGTTGTCGACGTCGGCACCGCGCCAGCCGTAGATCGACTGGTCGTCGTCGCCGACGCAGCACAGGTTGCGCGACCCCTGCGCCAGCAGGCGCAGCCACAGATATTGGGCGACGTTGGTGTCCTGGTACTCGTCCACCAGCATGTAGCGGAACCGGTCGTGATAGTCGGCAAGCACGTCCGGATTGTCGCGGAACAGCCGGATGGTTTCGAGCAGCAGATCGCCGAAATCGACCGCGTTGAGGATCTTCAGGCGCGCCTGATAGGCCTTGTAGAGCTCGTCGCCGCGACCCGCGAAGGCGTGGGCATCGCCCTGCGGCACCTTGTCGGGTGTGAGGCCGCGATTCTTCCAGGCGTCGATATGGGCGGCGAGCTGGCGGGCCGGCCAGCGCTTCTCGTCGATGTCCTCGGCCTGAAGGATCTGCTTCAGGAGACGGATCTGGTCGTCGGTGTCGAGGATGGTGAAGTCGCGCTTCAGACCGACCAGCTCGGCGTGGCGGCGCAGGATCTTGACCCCGATCGAGTGGAAGGTGCCGAGCCAGGGCATCCCCTCGACCGATTCGCCGATCAGCGCGCCGATGCGCTGGCGCATCTCGCGGGCGGCCTTGTTGGTGAAGGTGACGGCGAGGATCTGGCCGGGCCGCGCCTTGCCGGTGGCAAGAATGTGGGCGATGCGTGTGGTCAGCACCCGCGTCTTGCCGGTCCCCGCCCCGGCGAGCACCAGCACCGGTCCGTCCAGGGTCTCGACCGCCTGGCGCTGCTCCGGGTTGAGTCCGGCAAGGTAGCCCGGTCCGGCCGACGCGCGTGCCCGCGCCGCGATGCCGCCGGGGGCGGGCGCGGGCAGGTCGTCGCGGCTTGTGGTGCGGGTATCGGCCATGACCTGCAGGGGGTGAACAGGTGATTCGACGGAGATTGATCCTAGCCGAATATGCGGCGTCGGCGCGGCGCTGCCTATGTTTGCGCAAGAGGGTTGCGCAGAAGCGCTGAGTTGGCCTTCCCTTGCTTCCTGTCCGTAGCCGAGGAGCTGACATGTCACCCATACGTCCCTGGAGCGAGGTCGCGCCGCGGCTGGTCGACGTGGCCACGGGGCGCGCGCCGGCCGATCTGGTGATACGCGGCGGGCGCTGGGTTAACGTGCATACCCGCGAGGTGATCGCCGCGACCGATATCGCGGTCGCCGAGGGGCGCTTCGCCTATGTCGGTCCCGACGCCTCGCACGCTGTCGGCGGCGAGACGAGGATCATCGAGGCAGACGGCGCCTACATGGTGCCGGGTCTGTGCGACGGACACATGCATGTGGAAAGCGGCATGGTGACCGTCACCGAATTCACCCGTGCGGTGATTCCGCACGGCACGACGACGATGTTCGTCGATCCGCACGAGATCGCCAACGTGCTTGGCCTGAACGGCGTCCGGCTGATGCACGACGAGGCGCAGGCGATGCCGGTCAATGTCTTCGTGCAGATGCCGAGCTGCGTGCCGAGCGCGCCGGGGCTGGAGACCGCAGGGGCCGTGCTCGGACCCAAGGAGGTGGCCGAGGCAATGACCTGGCCGAACATCATCGGGCTCGGCGAGGTGATGAACTTTCCCGGCGTTGCGGCGGGCGATCCGAAGATGCTCGCGGAGATCGCCGAGACGATGCGGGCGCGCAAGACCGTCGGCGGCCACTATGCCTCGCCCGACCTCGGGCTGATGTTCCATGGCTATGTTGCCGGCGGACCTTCCGACGATCATGAGGGCACCCGGCTCGAGGATGCGGTGGCGCGGGCCCGCCAGGGCATGAGCGCCATGCTGCGGCTGGGCTCGGCCTGGTATGATGTCGCTGCCCAGATCAAGGCGGTGACCGAGATGGGGCTCGATCCGCGCGGCTTCATCCTGTGCACGGATGACAGCCATTGCGGCACGATCCTCAACGAGGGCCACATGAACCGCGTCGTGCGCCACGCCATTCAGCAAGGCTGCCCGCCGATCGTGGCGATCCAGATGGCGAGCCTCAACACGGCGGCGCATTTCGGACTTGCGCGGGAACTCGGCTCCATCGCGCCGGGCCGTCGCGCCGATCTGATCCTCACCACCGACCTGCCGACCCTGCCGGTCGATCTGGTGATCGGCCGTGGCGTGGTGCTCGCCGAGCGGGGGCGGCTGTTGGCCGACATTCCAGCCCATCGCTATCCGGACTTCGCCCAAGGTACCGTGCGGCTCGCCCGCCCGATCACCGCCCGCGACTTCGACATCGCGGCCCCGGCCGGTGCCAACACCGTGACGGCGCGCGTCATCGGTGTGGTCGAGAATCAGGCGCCTACGAGGGCGCTGCAGCGCGAACTCGTCGTCGAGAGTGGCCTGGTTGCGGGTGATCCGGCACAGGACGTCTGTCAGATCGCGCTCGTCGAGCGGCATCGTGGCACCGGCAAGGTGGTCAACGGATTCGTGTCGGGCTTCGGCTATGACGTTCCCTGCGGCGTCGCCAGCACGGTGGCGCACGACTGCCACCACATGATCGTGGTAGGCACGTCCAAGGAGGACATGGCGCTGGCGGCGAACCGGGTGGCGGAAGCGGGCGGCGGCGTGGCGGTGTTTTCGCAGGGCCGGCAGCTCGCGCTGGTCGAACTCGCCATCGCCGGCCTGATGTCCGTCGATCGGGCCGAGACGGTGGCCGACAAGGCCGAGCGGCTGGTGGCGGCGATGCGTGCGTGCGGCTGCAGGCTCAACAACGCCTACATGCAGCATTCGCTGCTGGCACTGGCGGTCATCCCCGAGCTCAGGATCTCGGACAAGGGGCTCGTCGATGTCAGGACATTCGAGCTGACCGATCTGTTCGTGTGACGGTGGGGGAATTGCATCCGACCCGGGGGCAGGCTCCACTTCGGACGGCGCCCGGAGCCCCCTCGTCATCGCAGACGGAGCAGGCGTAGCCGACAGGGTGCCTTCGGACTGGGAACGGTGGTCCTCGCCGCCACGCTTGGTGGGGCTCGACCTCGGCCTGGTGGGCCGAGGGCGGCGGCTTCATCGGCGGTGGCGGCAGGCGCGGTCGCCCGTGCGGCGACGTCTGCCGCACCCGGCGTCGGGCAGGCCCGGACCCACGCCGCCGCGGCCCTGCCGGCGACGCCCTGTCCTGCCGATCACCGATCGACGGGCCGTTGACCCGCCGTCCGCAATTGCGGGAGTGGTATCGCGATGCCGCCTAACGCGCCAGTCTGAGATGTCGCGTCAGGCGTTGTTCGATGCGGTTCCAGATGCGGCGCAGCGTCTCGACCATGATCAGGTATAGAACGGCGGCCCACAGATAGACCTGGAAGTCGAAGGAGCGGGCGAAGGCGAGCCGGGTCGCGCCCATCAGATCGAACACGGTGATGACGCTTGCGATCGCCGAGCCCTTGATCATTAGCACCACCTCGTTGCCCAGCGGACGCAACGCGATGATGTAGGCCTGCGGCAGGATCACCTTCAGGTAGATCACCGGCATCCGCAGGCCGAGCGAGAGCGCCGCCTCGGTCTGGCCGCGCGGCACCGCGAGGATCGCGCCGCGCAGGATCTCCGCCTGATAGGCCGAGGTATTCAGCGTGAAGGTGAAGGCGGCACAGTAGAAGGCGTCGCGGAAGAACCACCACAGGCCGACGGAGTCGAGCTCGACGCGGAACTGACCGGCGCCATAGTAGACGAGGAAGACCTGCGCGAGCAGCGGCGTGCCGCGGAAGAAGTACACATAGGCGAAGGCGATCCAGCGCAGAACCGCGATCCGCGAGATGCGTGCCAGCGCGACCGGAAAGGCGATCAGTCCGCCGATGACAATCGAGAGTGCGACGAGCTGCACCGTGACCCAGAGCCCGTCCAGCATCCGCGGTCCGTAGCGGGCGAGCAGGTCGAGGTCGATCATGCAGCCCTCCGCTCGCCGCGCGCCGCCCAGCGCTCCACCCAGACGATGCCGATGCTCGAGACGATCGAGAACATCAGGTAGATCATGCAGGCGACGAGATAGAAGAAGAACGGCTGCTTGGTCGCGCCCACCGCGACGTTGGTCATGCGCAGCAGGTCGTTGAGCGCGATGATGGACACCAGCGAGGTGTCCTTGAGCAGTACCAGCCAGAGGTTGGCGATGCCTGGCAGGGCATAGCGCCACAGCTGCGGAAAGGTCACCAGCCGCAACGTCTGGAATGGCGTCAGCCCGAGCGCACGGGCGGCCTCGATCTGGCCCTTCGAGATCGCCCTCAGCGCGGCAAGGAACACCTCGCTCGAGAAGGCGGCGAAGACCACGCCGAGCGCGATCATGCCGGCAACGAAGCCGTTGATCTCGACATAGGTCTCGGCGAACACGTTGACGAGCTTCTGCAGCGCGATCTGGCCGCCATAGTAGATGATGAACAGCGTTAGAAGCTCGGGAAGGCCGCGGAACACGGTGGCGAACGCGTCGCCGAAGATCCTGAGCGGGGCGTGGCTTGAATCGCGCGCCAGCGCGATCAGGAACCCCAGGAAGAGGCCGAGAGGCAGGGTTGCGACCGCAAGCCGGATGGTCAGCCAGGCGCCCGCCGCGATCTCGTCGCCCCAGCCGTCAGGCCCGAACTCCAGCAGTGCGAACAGGTCCGCCATTCCCCCTCATCCGGACCGGCGCCGTGGGGGCGCCGCCACAACCCAGTCACGCCGGCCGGGGCATGCGCCACAGGCTTGGATCAGGGCGCCTTGCCGTTGACCGCCGTACCGTCCCGATCCCGGATCGGCCCGAAGGCCGTCCGGGATGACCGAGAGGCGGTGCGACGGGCGTCGGCGCGAACTGACGCCGCCGGGCACCGGGCTGCACCCGGTCCGGTATCGGCCCGCTCCGATCAGTATATCGAGAAGGGGAAGTACTTCTTGTTGATCTTCTCGTAGGTGCCGTCGGCGAGGATTTCCGCCAGCGCCTTGTTGAACATCTCCTTCAATTCGGGATCGTCCTTGCGCACGGCGATGCCGGCACCGATGCCGAAATACGCCTCGTCGGTGAGCTTCTCGCCGACGAATTGGCAGCACTTGCCCTCTTCGGTCGACTCCAGCCAATCATACAGAACGAACGAGTCGGCGAGCACCGCATCGAGACGACCGTTGGCGAGATCGAGGTTTGCTTCGTCCTGGGTGGCATAGAGCTTGATGTCGGAGTCCGGATACTCGCCCTCGAGATAGTTCGCGTGGATCGTCGCCGACTGGGCGCCGAGCGTCTTGCCCTTCAACGCTTGCGGCGAGATGTCGGTGATGCCGCTGTCCTTGCGGGCGACGAAATTCGCCGCCGAGCCGTAATACTTGTCGGTAAAGTCAACCACCTTCAGGCGTTCTTCGGTGATCGACATGGAGGCGATGATGGCGTCATACTTGTTTGCCAGCAGCGCCGGAATGATGCCGTCCCAATCCTGCGCGATCAGCTCGCACTCGACCTGCATCTTTTCGCAAAGGGCCTTGGCAATATCGACGTCGAAGCCCTGAAGCTGGTTGTTGGAATCGAAGAAATTGAAGGGCGGATAGGCGCCCTCGGTGCCAATGCGGACCTTGGTCCATTCCTTGGCGGACGCCGTTCCGGCCGCCAGCGCGACGACGGCGGCGACGACGGCGAGACGCACGAATTGACGCATCGGATTCCCTCTGATGGTTCTTGACGTGGTTAGGCAGTCCGGTTCCAGCTCCGTCCTTGCGGACGGCGTGCACCATCTTCCCACCAATATTCATTGACGCGCAACCGTGTGCATGGCGTGCCGGATGTCAGCCTCGCATGCGAATGTCGCGCCGGCTGTGCTAGTCTGCCGCAGGAACGGCGGGTTTGGGTACGGAGCTGTAACGGAATGGAGTTGACGAGGCGAAACTTGCTTGCGGCCTGCGCTGGTGGCCTGGCACTGGCTGCCGGCCTCGGGCTGGCGGATGCGCGGCGGCGGCCTGCTGCCGCGGCGCAGCCGCGCGCCGCGCACCAGGTTCCGGGCATCTACCGGCTGTCGATCGGCGACGACATCGAGGTGACGGCGCTGCTCGATGGCTACATCGACCTCGGCACCAACCTGTTCCGCGGCGCGCCGGAGGAGGAAGTCCGCCGCCTGCAGGAGGCGGCCTTCGTGCCGGTCGGCCCCGCGGTGCGCAGCGGCGTCAATGCCTTCGCGGTGAATGCCGGCGGCAGGCTGGCGCTGATCGACGCGGGCGGGCGCAATCTCCTTGGCCCAACGCTCGGCCGCCTGCCGGGCAACCTCAAGGCGGCGGGGATCGACCCGGCCGCGGTCGACCTGGTCGTCGCCACCCATCTGCATCCCGACCATGTCGGCGGACTGGTGACCGGTGACGGCGCGGCGGTCTTTCCGAACGCCGAGCTCGTCGTGCATGAGGCCGACTGGAATTTCTGGACCAATGCCGACCTGATGGCCAAGGCCAACGAGCAGGGCAAGATGTTCTTCCAGGCCGCCCAGGCCGCCATCACCCCCTATGCCAAGCGGACGCGGTTGATCGGCGACGACGAAGAGGTGATGCCCGGCCTGCGCTCGATCGGGCTGCCTGGCCACACGCCGGGGCATACCGGCTTCGTCGTCCACTCCGGACCCGATACCCTGCTGATCTGGGGCGATATCGTGCATTCGGCGCTGTTGCAGGTCCCGCATCCGGACTGGTCGATCGCCTTCGACATCGGTCCGGACCTGGCGGTCGCGACCCGCCGGAAGGCCTTTGCCATGGCGGCGAGCGATCGGCTGCTGGTCGCGGGCATGCACCTGCCGTTTCCCGGCATCGGCCGGATCCTTGACGAAGGCGGGGTCTATCAGTACCAGCCGGAACCCTGGCGCTTCGAGCCCTGAGCGGTGTCTTCCCCCAAGAGCGACCGGTCCACGACGCTGGCGGACCTGTCGCGGTCGTGGCTGTTGCCGTCGCTGGCGCGCAGATGCATCGGCACCGGTCAGCCTTGCGGCCCGCCAACCTGACCGGTTCGGATGGGATCGCCGGCGAGCGCCGCGGCAAGGCCGAGATGCCCGGCGATGAAGCCGGCGATCCCTGCAACGTCGTCGAGATGAAACACAGGCAGACCGCCGCCGTCGACCGGGAAGTCGGCTGCGATGGCGACGATGGTCGGATCCTCGGCGCTCAGCGGCGTCGCCTTGCGGCCGGCCTGCCGGCGACATTCGATCTTGGGGTGGCGCTCCCGCTTGTAGCCCTCGATCAGCAGCAGGTCGGCCGGCGCCATCCGCGCGACGATATCCTCGAGGCGGGGTTCCGCATCCTCGCGCAGTTCATGCATCAGCGCCCAGCGGGTCCCGGAGATGAGGGCGACCTCGGTCGCGCCGGCCTCGCGGTGGCGGAAGGAATCGGTGCCCGGCACGTCGATGTCGAAGGCATGATGGGCATGCTTTACCGAGTTCACCCGCAGGCCGCGCCCGACGAACTCGGCGATCAGGCGGGTGACGAGCGTGGTCTTGCCGGAGTTCTTCCAGCCGGTGACGCCGAACACCGGGGTCATCGGGAGAGCTCCTCAGCCAGAACCTCGGCGACGTCGATGTCCTCCGGCGTGTTGACGTTGAAAAAGGGGTCGATCTCGATCCCGTCGACCACCGGACCGCGGAAGATCACCTCGACATTTGGATGGCGGTGCACCCACACCAGCACCTTGCGCAGGTCCTCTCCACGGATCGCCGCCTCGAGATCGTCGGCCAGCATGACCGGCCACAGGCCGAATACCGGATGCACCCGGTCGCCCGACCTGGCGAGCGCGATCATCGTCTCGATATGACCGGCGGCGCCGACCAGCCGTGCGACGAGATCGTCCGGGAAGAATGGCGTGTCTGTGGCGACCGTTACCACCCAGCGCGCCGACGGCGCGTGCCGCTCGGCCCAGCGCAGACCGGCGAGGATGCCGGCGAGCGGGCCGAGATGGCCGGGTAGCGTGTCGGCGACAACCGGGTATCCGAAGCCCGAGAACCGGGCGGGATCGCCGTTGGCGTTGATGATGACCCTGCCGACCTGCGGCGCGATCCGGGTGATGACCCGTCCGACCAGAGACGTGCCCGCGATCTCGCGCAGCGCCTTGTCGCCACCGCCCATCCGCCGCGACAGTCCGCCCGCGAGTATGCAGCCGACCGTCATCGACGCCCAGCGGGCATTGTCGTTGATGAAACTTTCGTCCTGGCCGGTAATGCTCATGCATGGGCTCCGCAGGGCCGTCCTATTGACGTGATGGGCCGATCCGCACCGCCGTCCCAGCGCGCTGTCCCGTCCGCGGGTTTGACCGCAGCCGCGACCGGATTAGATAGTCGGCAAGCCGGGGCGACGGCAACCGGCGTCATCGGACAGCGGGGCGATATGGCACTCAGCAAGGACACCGTCCTCGAGGCGTTGCGGACGATCGGCGGGCCGGATCTCTCCGGAGACATCGTCTCGCTCGGCATGGTCTCGGAGGTCGTCATCCACGGCGGGCGCGTCTATTTCGCGCTGACGGTCGATCCGGCGCGGGCGCGGGAACTCGAACCGCTGCGCGAGGCGGCCGAGCGGGCTGTTGCAGCCTTGCCAGGTGTCGAGAAGGCGATGGTCACGCTCACCTCGGAGACCGCGGCGGGACGGTCCGTGCCCCCGCCCGCACCCCAGCATCGCGGCCATCCGCATCCTCATTCCCATCCGCAACCGCAACCGCCGCGTCGTCCGGCGCCGACCCGCCAGGCGGTGGCGGTGCCGGGCATCCGCCACATCGTTGCGGTGGCGTCCGGCAAGGGTGGCGTCGGCAAGTCGACCGTGGCGGTCAATCTTGCGCTTGGCCTGAAGCAGCTCGGTCTGAAGGTCGGCATGCTCGATGCCGACATATACGGGCCCTCGCAGCCGCGGCTGCTCGGCGTCAGCGGCCGGCCGCAAGCGGTCGAGGGCAGGGTGCTCAGACCGCTAGAGGGCCACGGGCTGAAGGTCATGTCGATGGGCTTCCTCGTCGAGGAGGACACCCCGATGATCTGGCGCGGGCCGATGGTGATCTCGGCGCTGACCCAGATGCTGCGCGAGGTCGAGTGGGGCACGCTCGACGTGCTGGTGGTGGACATGCCGCCGGGGACCGGGGACGCCCAGCTCACCATGGCCCAGCAGGTGCCGCTGTCGGGGGCAGTCATCGTCTCGACGCCGCAGGATCTCGCGCTGATCGATGCGCGCAAGGGCATCAACATGTTCCGCAAGGTCGACGTGCCGATCCTCGGCATCGTCGAGAACATGAGCTACTTCCTGTGTCCCGCCTGCGGTACGCGCTCGGACATCTTCGGTACCGGCGGTGCCCGCAGGGAGGCAGAGCGACTCGGCGCCGCGTTCCTCGGAGAAGTGCCGCTGCACATGGCGATCCGCGAGACCTCGGACGCCGGCCGCCCGGTGGTTGCGACGGAGCCGGACGGAACGCACGCGCGGATCTTCGTCGAGATCGCGGCGAAGGTGCAGGCCGCCGTGGAGGGAGCCGCCGGTCGCCCCGCCCCGAGGATCATCGTCGACTCCTGAGGCCCCCCACACACTACCGCAGACGCTGGATCAGCTCCGGGGTCGGGTAGGAATCGGCCGGCAGGCCGAGCTGCATCTGGACGGTCTTCACTGCGGCGCGGGTGCGCTCGCCGAGAATGCCATCGACCTTGCCGACGTCGTGACCGCGCGCTGCGAGCAGCTTCTGGAGGTCGATGATCTGGTTGCGCGACAGCGCCGGCGCGTTGCCGCGGGCGACCTTCGGCGCGCCGGCAAGGCGGGTTGCGAGATAGGCGGCCGTCGTCGCATAGACGAGCGACTGGTTCCACTGCAGGTACACATCGAAATTCGGATAGGCGAGGAAGGCCGGTCCGTTGCGGCCCATGGGCAGCAGGAGCGAGGCCTGCAGGCCGTCGGCCGGCAGCGGCGACCCGTCGGCGTAGGTGACACCGAGCCGGGCCCACTCCGCGCGGGAATGGCGGATGGCGATGTCGGCCTGATCCCAGGGAAGGGCGGTGGGAACCCTGACCTCCTGCAGCCAGGGCTCGCCCGGCCGCCAGCCATGGGCGCGCAGCAGCGCGGCGCAGGACGCGAGCGCGTCGGCCGAGCTCCTGATCAGGTTGCGCTTGCCGTCGCCGTCGAAGTCGACGGCGGTGTCGAGATATTCCTTGGCCATGAACTGGGTCTGGCCGATCTCGCCGGCCCAGGCGCCACGCATCTCGCCAACGGTCAGATCGCCGCGCTCGACGATCAGCAGCGCGGCAATCAGCTGTTCGCGGAACAGCTGCGGGCGTCGGCAGTCATAGGCGAGGGAGGCGAGGGCAGTGATGGTCGGGAAGTCTCCGTTGTTGGCGCCGAAATCGGTCTCCAGCGCCCAGAACGCCACGACGACGGGCCCCGGTACCCCGAACTGCTGTTCGATGCGGTCGAACATCGCCTTCCTCTCGGCGAGGTGGCGCGCGCCGTGTTGCAGCCGGTAGGAGTTCACCATCCGGTCGGAGAATTCGAGGAAGTTCTGCGAGAACACCCCCTGACCGCGGTCGCGGTTGACGATCGACTGGTCGAACCTGAGGGCCGGTGCCGCAGCCTGCAGGGTCGCCGCCGAGACGCCTCTGGCCATCGCCTCGGCCTTGACGCCCTCCAGCCACTGGCTGAAGCTCGCGCCGCCATGACAGGACGCTGCCCGCGCCTCGCCGCGAGCCGCCACCATGGCGACCGCCACCACCGCGATGGCGATCAGACGATTGCATCCACGCATCCAGACCTCCGTGGCATCCTGCGGATTCGACCGGTGCGGAGTGTGGTGGCCGGTCAGGGCGGTTTCAAGGCGCGCCGGACGTGGTGGCCTGGTGCGGTCGGCGATCGATGCAAGAGGTGGGTATCGGCCGGGCAATACTGGTATCGATTGCCCGGTGATGACAAGCTGCCGTTACGTAAACCATCTGTATTCGCTCGCCGCCTGATCTGTCGCCAGGGTTGTGATGACACCCGCTGACAGATTCCGATCTGCCCATGAATTCCGGAGGCGAGATGCTGGGCATTGGCGATATTGATGCCTGATGACCTCAATATTTGAAGTATTGTCCATCCGATCATCAGCATCCCGACCCGTTAAACTACGACTCGTCCAGATTGTCGTGATCTGATAATTCTTGCTGTGCCATCAGTCTGCGGGTGGGCCCGGCAGGACTCGTCGGGCATGGCGCCGCTTTGCGCGGCGTGTCGGGAGGGTTGTCGGGAGGGTGAGGCAGTCGCGCCCTCTCGCATTTTGGAGGAAGGCATGCGTTCTGAAGCATTGGGACTTCTGGTCGGGGCGACACTCGCAATCGTAGCGACCAGCGGGCCGGTTTCGGCCCAGCAACTTGACCGCTCCGTGTCGGACGACGGACTTGGCCTGCAGGCTTCAGCGGCCGGAGGCGTCTCCGGCACCATGGTCACGGCCTTCGCGGGTACCGGCATCGCGCTGCCGGACGCGGATGTCGCGGCGGAGTCGGCGGCGGAGGTATGGGCGCTTTGGGCGCTTGAGCCGAAGACGGCGCCGCTCGGGCGGGAATCGATCATCGGCGCCGACAATCGCGTCCTCATCAGAAATACGAGACAGTTCCCATATCGGGCGATGGTGCTGATAACGTTCGAGAGTTCGCGCTGCACCGGATGGATGATCGGCGCCGACACGGTGGCGACGGCCGGTCACTGCGTGCATTCCGGCGGCTCGTCGGGGCGCTGGTACCAGCGCAGCACCTACCGAATCTATCCCGGCCGCAACGGCAATGCGAGCCCGTACGGCTCCTGCACGGCCAAGCGGCTCTATTCGGTCAACGGCTGGACGAGGAACGGGGCCGACGATTTCGACTATGGTGCCATCAAGCTCAACTGCACGGTCGGCAACACCGTCGGCTGGCTGGGCTTCTTCTGGCAGACGGCAACGCTCACCGGTCTGCCGACCATCATCTCCGGCTATCCGGGCGACAAGCCGCTGACCCAGTGGCGCAGCACCGACAAGGTGCGGGTGACGCAGCAGCGGCGGGTATTCTATAGGAACGATACGGTCGGCGGGATGAGCGGCTCGGCCGTCTATTACAATCGCTCCGGCTGCGGCAACTGCGCGATGGCGATCCACGCCTACGGCGTCTACGGCAGCCCGCCGTTCAGCAACAACAATCACGGCACCCGCATCACCAAGGCGGTGTACGACAATCTGGTGACGTGGCGCAACGCTCCCTGATTACTGTCTGACTCAGGTGCGGCCGGGGAGCGCCCCCGGCCGCTGCGATCGCGCGGCGTGGCGGTCACCGATCACCATCGGCGAGGGTATCGCGGGTTGATCAAGCCGGATCAGTGGCTAGAGTGTCCCGGTTGACGTCGACTTCAGGGGATTCAGGTCCCTCTGCGGCCAGACGGGGAGAACGCCGATGCCGGGTTCGCGATGGCTCGTCCTGCTCGCCGCAACCTGCCTTGCTGCAACCTGCCTCGGTGGGGCGATCACGGCGACGGCCCAGAGCCTCAGCCGTTCGGTATCCGACGACGGGCTGCCGCGAGTGCTGGCCTATCCGCAATCGGGCCGGATGCTGCCAAGCCATCCCGGCACAGGTCGGCCGGCCGCCGCCACCGGTGGCGCGGGGCAGGCGGAGTTCGGTGCGAGGGCAGAGACCGCGCAGGAGGTGTGGGCGCTGTGGGCGCTGCAGGGCGTCGAGCCGCCGGTCGGGCGTCAGTCGATCATCGGTCCCGACGAGCGTATCCGCGTGCGCGAGACGACGGCGTTTCCATTCCGTGCGACTGTGCTGATCACGTTCGGCGCCGGCCGCTGCTCGGGCTGGCTGATCTCACCGGATACGGTCGTCACGTCGGGCCATTGCGTGCATTCCGGCGGACCCTGGGGAGATTGGTACGACAGGAACTCTTACATGATCTATCCGGGCCGGGACGGGCCGCGCGCGCCGTTCGGCTCGTGCTCGGCGCGGAGGCTCTTCTCGGTGGTGGGCTGGACCGAACGGGGCCGCGACGATTTCGATTACGGTGCCATCAAGCTCAACTGCACGATCGGTTTCAGCACGGGCTGGTTCGGTCTGTTCACTGCATCCGGCTCGCTTCAGGGGGTGCCAACCCGGATCGCCGGCTATCCGGGCGACAAGCCGTTGACCTTGTGGCGCAGCAGCGGCCGGGTGACGGTCTCGCAGCCGCGGCGGGTGTTCTACCGCAACGATACCGTTGGCGGCATGAGCGGTTCGCCCGTCTATTACCAGCGTGCGGGCTGCGGCTTCTGCGCCATGGCCGTGCATGGCTACGGCATCTATGGGCGGCCGCCTTTCAGCACCAACAACCACGGCACCAGGATCACCGCGCAGGTGTTCCGCAATCTCGATGCCTGGCGTCTGAATCCGTAATCGGCGGCGCTTGTGGACGTCCGACTTGTCCGACGGGCAGGCTCGGATAGGATCGAGCTGCCGTGCGACCGGCCCTTGGTCCGGCAGGGCGATTGGGCCGCGCCGGCGGGGCAGAGGAGCGCAAGCAGATGACGTCGGCCATTCGTGCGATCTGGCTGGTGGCGTTGATCCTGATTGCGATGCCGTCTGCCTGTGCGATGTGGAACGAAGATGCGCCGGTTTCCGACGATCATGCGGGCGCGCCCGCCGGCATGCGGCAGGGCGCGACGGGGATGGTCGTCGATGCCGCCGGCAAGCCGGTCGCCGGCGCGATGATCGCCGTGCGATCGCTCGACATGCCGGCGCGCCCGGTCCCGGAGATTGCGGTTCTGTCCGGCGAGGACGGCCGCTACGCGTGGCCGCTGCCGGCGGGGCGCTATCAGTTCGCCGCGCTGGTTGGCGGCCGTACCGGCCCCGCCGTTGCGGTCAGGGTTCCCGATGGCGGCATTGTCCGGGTCACGCTCACCGCCCCATAGCACCAACCGCCAGCACGTTCGACCCCGGCACGTTCGACCCCGGCACGTTCGACCATGGTTCCGCAAGCCGCGTCAGCGTCCATCGCCGATCGGGGAAGGTCGTGCCGGCCCTGCCAATGGGCACCGGTTCTCTTGCGCTCGCTGCGAGGGTTCGACCGGGACGACGGCAGGTGGCAGGGATGGTCACCACACATATGGCCCCATCCCTCGGATCCCCAGCCGTCAGCGGTAGATCAGCGTCGGCAGCCACATCGACAGGCCCGGGATCAGCGTCACCAGCAGCAGCACGGTGACGAGCGGCACCAGGAACGGCGCGGTGGCGACGACGCAGCGCTCGAACGGCAGCTTGGCGACGCGGGACAGCACGTAGAGCACCATGCCGATCGGTGGCGTCAGCAGCCCGATCATCAGATTCAGCACCATGATGACGCCGAAATGTACCGGATCGACACCGACCTTGACGACGACCGGTAGAAGCACCGGCACCAGGATGGTGATCGCCGCCACCGTCTCCAGGAAGCAGCCGACCACGAGCAGGATCAGGTTGATCAGCAAGAGGACGATGATCGGATTGTCCGAGATGGTCAGGATCAGCGCCGCGAACTGCTCGGTGACCCGCGTCGAGGTGAGGATCCAGGCAAAGATCGAGGCGCCGCCGACGATGAACAGCACCACCGCCGTGGTCTCGATGGTGTCGAAGGAAACCCGCAGGAACCGCCGCCAGGTCAGTGTCCGGTAGATCACGAGGCCGAGGAACAGCGCCCAGAAGCAGGCTGCGATTGCCGCCTCGGTCGGCGTGAACAGGCCGAACAGGATACCCCCGACGATGATCACCGGCGTGAGCAGCGACAGGAAGGCGCGCGCGAAGGACTGGCCGAGCACCGAGATGCGGAAGGCCTGGTCACGCGGATAATTCCGGATGCGCGCGTAGATGAACACCATCACCATCAGCGCCAGCGCCATCAAGAGCCCCGGGATGAAGCCCGCCGCGAACAGCTGGCCGATCGAGGCGCCGGCCATGACGCCGTAGATCACCATCGGCAGCGACGGGGGAATGATCGGCCCGATGGTCGAGGAGGCGGCGGTGACGCCGACTGCGAAGCCCGGGTCGTACTTGGCGTCGCGCATGGCCTTGATCTCGATCGAGCCGAGACCGCCGGCGTCGGCGACCGCGGCGCCCGACATGCCGGCGAAGATGACCGAGGCGCCGATGTTGACGTGGGCAAGCCCGCCGCGCATCCAGCCGACCAGCGCCTTGGCGAATTCGAAGATGCGCTCGGTGATCCCCGCCGTGTTCATCAGGTTGCCGGCGAGAATGAAGAAGGGGATTGCCAGCAGCGGAAAGGAGTCGACGCCGTTGATGACGCGATGCATCACCACAACGTCCGGGACGCGACCCGACAGCAGGATGTAGACGGCCGACGAGCCGATCAGCGCCACCGCCACGGGGAAGCCCAGCAGGATCATGCCGAGCAGCAGGACGAAAAGAAGGGTGAGCAGCATCGGCTATTCCATGCTCGGGGCGGTTTCGGCGGGCCTGTCGGGATCGATCAGGCGGCTGGTGCCGGTACTCACGTGGCGCCAAAGCGTGATCAGTGCATAGACCGTCATCGCCATGAAGCAGACTGCCACGATCCAGTAGACGAACGCCTTGGGAATATCGATCGAGACCATGAGTCCGTTGGTCCGCTGCGCAAGTCTGGCAGTGATCCATGCCATGTAGGCGTAGAAGCCGCAGCAGACGGCATCGACCGTATACTGCAGGATCTTGCGGACCGGGCGCGGCATCCAGCGGTAGAACACCTCGACGGCGATGTGACTGTCTTTGCGGGTCGCCATCACGCAGCCGATGAAGGTGACGCCGATCAGCAGATAGCGGGCGATCTCCTCTGTCCACCCGAGCGAGCTGTTCAGCACGTAGCGCGTGAAGAACTGGAGAAACACCACGAATGCCAGTATCCAGAACACGACGAGGACGATGCTGTCGTCCCATCGCAGGTCGGACAGGTCGATCTCCTCGTCGTCCGGGTCGGCAAGGTCCGGGCGCGGGTCAAGCGTTGCCATGACGGGTTGCGTCCGATCGTCGGGGATGGGGAGGCGGCCGACCGGCGGCCGCCTCGTAACGGATTCGGTCTACTGGATCGCCTGAAGGCGATCGTAGATCGCCTTGTCCCAGGTGGCGTCGGGGCCGTTGTGCGCCGGGATCACCGCTTCGCGGAACGGCGTGCGATCGACCTCGATGACGGTCTTGCCCTGGGCGCGGAACCAGTCGGCCAGCTCCTTCTCCTTCTTGATGATGTCGTCGGTCGCCTTGGCGGCTGCCTCCTTCAGCACCTCGACCAGGGTGTTGCGGTCGGCCTCGTCCATCGAATCCCAGGTCGGGCCGCCGATGATGGTCAGAAGCGCGTCAGTGATGTGGCCGGTCAGGACGATGTAATCCTGGACCTCGTAGAACTTCTTGGCCTCGATGGTCGGCAGCGGGTTCTCCTGCGCATCGACCACGCCCTGCTGCAGGGCCAGATAAACCTCGGCAAAGGCGATCGGCGTCGGGTTGGCGCCCACGGCCTTCGGGAACATCATGTAGATCGGCGCGTCGGGTACCCGGATCTTGAGATCCTTCATGTCGGCCGGGCTGTTGATCTCCTTGTTGGAGGTCACATGCCGCTCGCCGTAGTAGGTCATCGCCACGACATGGTTGCCGGTCGCATCCTTGTAGCCCTGCGCGAGCTCGTCGAACAGGTCGGAGTTGCAGAAGGCGTTCCAGTGGTCGAAATCCCGGAACATGTAGGGCGCGCCGCCGATGGCGAGCGGACCGTAGGAGCGGCCGGCGAAAAGCTGGCCAGTGTAGATGATGTCGACGGTACCGAGGCCGAGCCCCTCGTTGATGTCGGATTCCTTGCCGAGCGAGGAGGCCGGGAACACCTCGATCGTATAGCGCCCGTCGGTACGCTTGTTGAACTCGTCCGCCGCCCACACCGCCCAGGTGTGATAGGGCTCGGAGGTCTCGTAGACGTGCGCCCACTTGAGCGCCGTCTGTGCCATCGCGCCGCCGACCGCGAGGGTCAGGATCGCGGCGGAGGACACGAGTCCGGTCAGAAGTCTGCGAGCGAAAGCTCCTTGCATGCGCTGTCTCCCTCAGTGCCGTGAGCGGTTTTGGTAATGTGTATACGTGGTCCACAAGGATGGTGCGATCCGGCCGATCGCGCAAGCCAATTTGTACGATGAAAGATCGCCGGCAGCTGGCCGCGTGCCGGCGGCCGCGGCGCCCGCCCGAATCGGATCGCGAACCGGTCTCAGGGACGCCGGCGGCGGATGGTCAGGGCGGCGAGCGCGAGCAGCAGCCAGCCGATGATCGTCAGTGTTCCGCCGGCCGGCGCCGCCATCGGGGCGAGCCTCAGTCCGTAGAGCCCGCGCAGGGCAAGATCGACCGAGAACAGCAAGACGCCGATCGCGATTGCTGCACCCGCCAGGCCGACCAGCCGGGGCGCGGGAGACAGGGACAGCGATAGCGCCACCAGGGCAGCGAGGGCGCCCGCATGCATGATCAGGAACGGTCCGACGACATCCAGATGGGCAATGCCGCCATGCGCACCGGCTGCGGCGCCGGCGACGCCGGCGGCGCCGAACAGTCCTGCCAGGACAAGGCCGATCTGCTCACCAGGTCGCATGTCGACTCTCCGCGCCTCGGGTGATCGCGTTCGCAGGGCAGCTGGCCGGGCGCAAGCCGCCACGATGCCGCAGCCGCCACAGCGTGACGGACAGCCAGGTTCCGGAATGCAGCATACACAGCAGAGGTCTTTCCACGGGGATGGTTGTCACGTTACAGTCACATGACAGTAGGATGACGCTGCGGCGCACGCGTCGGAACAGCCCAGAACAACCAGGGGAGACTAGCATAATGGCTGGCATGACAAGGATGATGACGACGACACGCAACCGGGCGCTCCGCGTCGGGGCAGGCCTCGTTCTGGCGGCGCTGGTGGCGGCCCTGCCGGGCACCGCGGATGCCGGCAAGATCACCGTGTACACCTCCTACGAGGAAGACGAGCTCGCCTCGTTCCTCGAAGCGATGAAGAAGGACGTGCCGGACGTCGAGGTGGATGTGTTGCGCCTGTCGACCGGCGATCTCAAGGCCCGCATCCTCGCCGAGGCGAGCAATCCCAAGCATGACGTCATCTGGGGCTGGGCGGCGACCTCGATGGTCGATCCGCGCATCCTGGCGATGATCGAACCATACACCCCGGCCGGCATCGAGAAGGTGCCGGAGCGGTTCCGCGACAAGGATGGCCGCTGGTTCGCGACCACCGGCTACATGGGTGCATTCTGCGTCAACAACGAGATCATGGCCAAGGAAGGACTGCCGATGCCGTCCTCCTGGCAGGATCTGATCAAGCCCGAATACAAGGGCAAGCTGGTGATGCCGAATCCGGCAAGCTCGGGTACCGGCTACCTGCACATCGCCTCGATCCTGCAGATGATGGGCGAGGAGAAGGGGTGGGCCTATCTCGACGAGCTCGACAAGAACATCGACCAGTACATCAAGAGCGGGTCGAAGCCCTGCAACGTCGCCAGCGCCGGCGAATTTGCCATCGGCCTGTCCTTCGCGCTCAGGGCGATCAAGAACATCGACGAGGGCTATCCGATCACCATGGTGATCCCCTCCGAAGGGGCCGGCCACGAGCTCGAGGCGAACGCTCTGATGGCCTCGTCACAGAACAAGGAAGACGCGAAGAAGTTCCTCGACTGGACTCTCTCCAAGAGTGCCGAGGAGCAGTACAACAAGTGGAAGTCGATCGTCACGATGCAGGGCCGGACCATGCCCGAGAAATTCAAGAAGGCCGGTCTTCCTGACGATATCTCGACAGTGCTGTTCGAGATGGACTACGCTTGGGCGGCGGCAAACCAGGAGCGCATCGTCGCCGAGTGGCAGAGGCGCTACGAGAAATAGCGGGGCAAGGGGGGTGGCGCCGCCGCTCCCCGCCGCGTCCTGCATCCGGGCCGCCGCGATGTTCCTCAGCCTTCGTGGCGTCACCAAGCGCTTTGGCGAGGTGACCGCCGTCGACACTGTCGATCTCGACATCGCCGAGGGGGAGTTCGTCTGCTTCCTCGGTCCCTCGGGCTGCGGCAAGACCACGCTGCTGCGCCTCGTCGCCGGTTTGGAGCACCTGACATCCGGCGAGATCCTGCTCGGCGGCACCGATCTGGCGGCGCTGCCAGCGCGCAAGCGCAATTTCGGCGTCGTCTTCCAGTCCTATTCGCTGTTCCCGAACATGACGGTGGCGCGCAACGTCGCCTATGGCCTGGAATGCCGGAAGTGGCCGCGCGACCAGATCGACGCCCGGGTGCGCGAGATGCTCGACCTCGTCCATCTGGGCGTCCACCGCGACAAGTATCCGCACGAACTGTCCGGCGGCATGCAGCAGCGCGTCGCGCTCGCCCGGGCGCTGGCCCCGCGCCCGGCCGTGCTGCTGCTCGACGAGCCGCTGTCGGCGCTCGACGCCAAGGTGCGCGAATCGCTGCGCGGCGAAATCCGCGACCTCCAGAAGAGTCTCGGCATCACCACCATCATGGTCACCCATGACCAGGACGAGGCGATGGAAATGGCCGACCGGATCGTGGTGATGAACCGTGGCCGGATCGAGCAGGTCGGTGCCGCAGACACGCTCTACTGGGCGCCGCAGACACGATTTGTCGGCGAGTTCATCGGCCGCATCAACATCATCGAGGCGCCGGCGCTGCGCGCCGCGGCGCCGGACACGACGGAGGAGGTGCTGGCGATCCGTCCCGAACACATCGTGGTCCTGGCCGACGGCGAGGACGGTCGGGGCATCGAGGCGACGGTGCGCAAGGTGGCGTTTCTCGGCAACACGCGCCGGGTCAGCGTCGAGGCGGGCGGGCAGTTGCTCGAGGTGGAGCTGCACGGCGGCAAGGGGACGGTTCGACCCGGCGATAGGCTTCGCCTCGTCCTCCCGGCCGACCGCATCCGCCGGCTGGCGGATACCCGTCCATGAGTTGGACCGGCACCGCGGCCGGCGCGGTGCGCGCCCGGCTTGCGTCCGGCTGGGACATCGACCGGGTGTTCGGCCTCGCGGTCGTCGCCGTGTCCGGCATCCTGCTGGTCACCTTCGTGCTGTGGCCGATCTGGGCGATCCTGCGGTTCTCGTTCGTCACGCCGGACGGCATCGGCCTCGACAATTACCTGCGCTACTTCTCCAATGCGCGCTTCGTCGGCGTCGTCGGCAACACCTTCACGGTCGGCATCTCGGTGACGGTGGCGACGCTCGTGCTCGCCTACGGCTTCGCCTATGCGATCGAACGGACCTGCATGCCGCTGAAGCCCGTGCTCCGGTTGATCGCGCTCACGCCGATCTTCTCGCCATCGCTGGTCCAGGCACTCGGGTTGCAGTTCCTGCTCGGCCGCAACGGCCTCGTCAACCGCGCCTTCGGCACCTCGATCGACATCTATGGCTTCTGGGGCATCTTCATCGCCGACCTCGCCTATGCCTTTCCGCACGCCTTCCTGATCCTGTCCACGGCGCTGAAGGTGGCGGATGCGCGGCCCTACGAATCGGCGACCTCGCTCGGCGCGGGACCCTGGCGCGTCTTCCGGACGGTGACGCTGCCCGCCACGCGCTACGGCCTGGCGTCCGCCGCTTTCGTGGTGTTCACCATCGTCATCACCGACTTCGGCAACGCGGTGGTAATCGGCGGGAACTATTCGGTGCTGGCCGTCGAGATCTACAACCAGGTCTCCGGCCAGGCCAACTTCGCCATGGGAGCGGTCGTCGGCGTTCTCCTGCTCTTGCCTGCCGCGCTGGCCGTCGTTGCGGAGAAATGGATCGCGCGTCGACAGTTCGCGGCGGTCACCGCGCAGTCGGTACCGCTGGTACCGCAGCCGCAGCGGCTGCGCGACGCGCTGTGGTTCGTCTATGCGCTTGTCGTCGCGCTGGCGATCCTGTCGCTGGTGGCGATTGTCGTCTATGCCAGCTTCGTCCGGCTTTGGCCCTACAATCTCGCGTTCACGCTGCGCCACTATGCATTCGACGTCCAGAACGGCATCGCGCCGCTATGGACCAGCATCAAGGTTGCGCTCGTCACGGCCGTCATGGGCATGGTACTGGTGACGGTGGCGGCCTATGCCAACCACCAGTATCACAATCGGGCGACGCGGCTGTTGTACTTCCTGGCGATCCTGCCGGCGGCGGTGCCTGGCATGGTGCTCGGGCTCGGCTACATCCTCGCCTTCAATACGCCCGGCCATCCCGTCTACCTCATCTACGACACGATCTGGATCATCGCGCTCTGCAATCTCTACCACTACCACGCCCAAGGCTTCCTGCTGGCGACGACCAGCATGAAGCAGATCAGCACGACCTTCGACGAAGCCTCGGCGACGCTGGGCGCGACCCGCATCACCACGCTGACGCGCGTCGTGCTGCCACTGATCTGGCCGAGCGTGATGAGCGTCGGGGTGTTCTTCTTCATGCGTTCGATGGTGACGCTGTCGGCGGTCATCTTCCTGATCACGCCGGCAACCCAGCTCGCCGCCGTCTCGGTCCTCTACCTGGATGATCGAGGCGCGGTAAACCAGGCAGCGGCGTTCGCCGTCTGCATCATCGCGACCGTGATCGGCTTCCTAATCGTTGCGCAGCTTTTGCTGCGGCTTCTGGGCGTCAGGGGGGTGAGCCTGATCCGGTAGCCTCAGAGGGGTCATGTAACGGCAATGATCGCCGCCAGCGCGGCGCATTCGGCGGCGATGCCGGCGGCACCCAGCACGTCACCGGTCTGGCCGCCGATCTGGCGGCGCGCAAGCATCGCAACGGCGGCCGCTGCGAGGGCGGCGGCGAGGACTGCCGCGACGGCGGTCCAGGCCGGGAGCAGAAGCAGGGCCGCCAGCGCGCCGAGCGCCAGCGCCTCGCAGGCGGCGCGGTCGGGCGGCGTGCCGACGCGGGCCGACAGGCCGCCGGGACGGGCATTCGGCAGACGCCACATCAGCGTGACCATGGCTGCCCGCGACAGCGCCGCCGAGGCGACGAGCGCCGCGCCCACAGACAGCGGTGTCGCGAGATCGGTGACGGCGCCGAACCGGATCGCAAAGGCGACGATCAGCGCCAGGACGCCGAAGCTGCCGATACGGCTGTCGCGCATGATCGCGAGCTTGCGGTCGCGGTCCGCACCGCCGCCGAAGCCGTCGGCGGTATCGGCGAGCCCGTCCTCGTGCAGGCCGCCGGTCGCCAGCAGCATCGTGCCAAAGGCGAGTGCGGCGGCGACGAGAGCCGGCAGACCGATCCACCAGGACAGTCCATAGACGGCACCACCGACCATCCCGACGATGATTCCCGCGAGCGGGTAGGCCCAGGTGGCGCGGGCCGGATCGAGGCCGGCGGCATTGCCCGTGCTGATCGGCAGACGTGTCAGCAGGCCGATGGCTGTCACGATGTCGTCGGCGCGCCGGTGCACCGGTTTCATTCCTTTCCGTCGACACCGGCTTCGGCGAAGGTCGCCATGCCGGCGTGGCAGGCAACCGCCGCGCGCAGGATCGGCACCGCAGCGGCGGCTCCGGAGGCTTCGCCGAGCCGCATGCCAAGATCGAGCAGCGGCTCCTTGCCGAGCGCTGCGGCGAGCTTGCGGTGGCCCGCCTCGGCCGAGGCGTGGGCGATCACCGCATGGTCGAGACCGCCCGGGGCGAGGCGGGCGAGCGGGGCGGCGGCGGCCGTCGAGACGAAGCCGTCGAGCAGCACCGGGACGCCGGCATGGCGGGCGGCGAGCACCGCGCCGAGGATCGCGGCGAGCTCGCGACCGCCAAGCGCGGCGGCGGCGGCGAGCGGGTCGGACAGCGCCGCGGCATGGCGCGCGAGCCCGGCGTCCACCGTCGCGCGCTTGCGGGCGAGACCCGCGTCGTCGACGCCGGTGCCGCGGCCGGCCCAGTGTTCACCGTCACCGCCGAACAGCGCGGCGGCGAGCGCCGCGGCGGTGGTTGTGTTGCCTATCCCCATCTCGCCGACGCAGAGCAGGTCGATGTCTGCGGATACGGCGCCGTAGCCGGTCGCGACCGCAGCGAGAAACTCCGCTTCGGTCATGGCGGGCGCCTCGGTGAAATCGGCGGTGGGCGCGTCGAGGTCGAGCGCCGTGACGCGCAATTCGGCGCCCGCAGCGGCGCAGAGCTGGTTGATGGCGGCGCCACCGGCGGCGAAATTCGCCACCATCTGCGCGGTGACGCTCGCCGGGAAGGCCGATACGCCACGTCGGGTGATGCCATGATTGCCGGCGAAGACGAGCACCAGCACCCGCTCGAGTCGTGGGACGGGGCGCCGCTGCCACTCGGCGAGCCATTCGGCAAGCCATTCGAGGCGACCGAGGCTGCCTGGCGGCTTGGTCAGTACGGCCTGGCGGGCGCGTGCCGCGGCGCCAGCGCCCTTGTCGGGGGCGGGCAGGTTCGCGCACGCGGAACGCAGGGCATCGAGCGAAGCGAATCGGTCGGTCATCGGGATGGCTTCTCGTCAGAGGGAACGGGGCCGCGGCGGTGCAGGGTCTGTGACCGCGGCGATGGCGTGGAAGAAGGTGCCGGACACCAGCCCGCGCCGACCGCCTGCCATTCCGAGCGGTCGGCCCTGTCCGTCGGCGAGGCGGACGAGAGGATCGTCGGTGCCCGGATCGGTCAGCGTCGTGTAGTGGAATTCGTGGCCGCGCACGAGGCTGCCGGCGGGTCCGATCGGGCAGTCGCCGATCAGCTCCGCCTCGCGGTAGCCGAGGTTCATCCTGCGGCGGGCAAAGCTGGTCGAATGGCCGAGCAGGCCGGCCATCTCGTGGCACCGTCCAGCCGCATCCTCGAGCCCCGCGCCGAGCACCATGTAGCCACCGCACTCGCCGTGGACCGGGCGGGTCTCGGAAAAGCGCCGCAGCCCCTCGCGGAACCGGCGCGCCGCCGCCAGCGCGCCGGCGTGCAGCTCCGGATACCCGCCAGGAAGCCAGCAGACGTCGCAGTCCTCGGGCGGCGGCACGTCGGCGAGCGGCGAGAACGGGATGATCTCGGCGCCATGGCGTCGCCAGCCCTCGATCAGGTGCGGATAGGTGAAGGTGAAGGCGGCATCGCGCGCAAGTGCGATCCGCTGTCCCGGCGGCGGCAGGGCAGCGGGCGCTGCGGCGGGCGCCGTGAGCGGGGTGGCGAGCCCGGCGATCAAGTCGAGGTCGAGCGAGTCCTCGGCCATGTCCGCGAGGCGTTCGAGCAGCGTGTCGAGATCGCCGTGCTCCATCGCCTGCACCAGGCCGAGATGGCGCTCGGGCAGGGTGATCGCCGGTTGGCGCAGCATCGCCCCGGCGACTGGCATGCCGATCTCGTGCATCGCGCCGACCACCTGCTCGCGGTGGCGTTCGCTCCCGACCCGATTGAGAACGACCGCGCAGATCTTGACGTCGGGGTCGTGAGCGGCAAATCCACGGGCGATCGCTGCCGCCGACTGCGACTGGCCACTGACATCGATGACCAGCAGCACCGGCAGCGACAGCCGTGCCGCCAGATCGGCGCCAGCCCCGCGCCGACCCCTTGCCAGCGCCAGACCATCGAACAGGCCCATGGAGGATTCCACGATGACGATGTCGGCGCCCGTCGCCGCCTCGGCGACGAGACCCTCGATCAGCGCAGGGGGCATCGCCCAGCTGTCGAGGTTCGGGCTCGGCCGGCCGGTCGCCGCGGTGTGGAAGGCAGGGTCGATGTAGTCTGGGCCCGACTTGGCGGCCGAGACTCTGAATCCGCGTCGGCGCAGCGCCACGATCAGCCCCAGCGTCACGGTGGTCTTGCCGGAGCCTGACCGCGGCGCCGCGATCATCAGGCCGCGCGCGGTCACGGAACCGGCTCCATCAGCGTCCGGGCGAGACCGGCGAGCTGTTCGCGCAGGGCGACGATGCCGCCGATTGCGACGATCGCCGGCGGCGACAGCCTGGCCTGATCCGCCTCCGCGGCGATCCGCTCCAGCGTCGAGACCAGTACCTGCTCCTCGGGCAAGGTGGCGGAAACGACAATCGCCGCCGGCGTGTCGGCGGCAAGCCCGCCTGCCATGAGCGCGCCGGCGATGCGGCGGAGGTTCTTCATCGCCATGTAGAGGATCACCGGAAAGCCGGTGCGGGCGACCGCGGCCCAGTCGATGTCACCGGCGGAGTCCGCGGCGTGGCCGGTCGCGAGGATCACTGCCTGGTTGACACCACGGTGCGTTGCCGGGATCGAGGCAAGCGCGAGGCCGGCAAGCCCCGACGTGACGCCGGGAACGATCCGGAACGGAATGCCTTCGCGCGCCAGTGTCAGGGCCTCTTCGCCGCCGCGTCCGAACACGAAGGGATCGCCGCCCTTCAGCCGCAGCACGCGCCGGCCGGCGCGGGCAAGCTCGACCAGCCGGCGCGAGATGTCGGCCTGGGTGGCCGACGGCCTGCCGCCGCGCTTGCCGGCGAATTCGAGCACGGCTGCCTCGTCCTTGAGCGCGAGCACGCGCGGATCGACGAGCGCGTCATGGACGATGACGTCGGCCTGGGCGAGGCCGGCAATGGCGCCGAGCGTCAGATGCGCCGGATCGCCCGGCCCGGCGCCAGCCAGCCAGACGTGACCGGGCACGAGCCGCGGCACCGGACCCATCAGGCGGCGGAGGGCGTCGATCGTCTTCATCGCTCGGTCCGGCCCCGGAATCGGCGCTGGTAGCCGGCGTCGTAGAGCGCACTGTCGCGGAAATCGTCTGTCGCGAGCACGCTGCCGACGAGAATCAGCGCGGTGCGTTCGATCGGCGCGGCGGCGACCGCTGCGACGATCGTCGCCAGCGTCCCGGCGACGATCCGCTCGTCGGGCCAGCTGGCGCGGTACACGATCGCCACCGGGCAGTCCGGCCCGTAATGGGGCAGAAGCTCGGCGACCACCCGGTCGAGCGCATGGATCGACAGATGGATCGCCAGCGTCGCGCCGGTGCGGGCGAAGGCATCGAGCCTCTCGCCCGGCGGCATCGCCGACGCACGGCCGGAGGTGCGGGTCAGCACCACCGACTGGCCGACCTCGGGCAGCGTCAGCTCGCGGCCGAGCGCGGCGGCGGCTGCGGCGAAGGCGGGCACCCCGGGCGTGACCGTGTAGGGAATGCCGAGCGCCTCCAGCCGGCGTACCTGTTCGCCGAGCGCGCTCCACACCGAGAGGTCGCCGGAATGCAGCCGTGCGACGTCCTGACCTGCCGAATGGGCGCGCTCGAACTCGGCGACGATCTCATCGAGGCTCATCGGTGCGGTATCAACGATCCGGGCGCCCGGCGGGCAATGGCCAAGGATCGCGGGGTTCACCAGCGAGCCGGCGTACAGGCAGACCGGGCAGCGGGCGATCAGATCGCGCCCGCGCAGGGTGATCAGATCGGGCGCGCCGGGACCCGCGCCGATGAAGTGCACCGTCATCGCGGCCTCCGTTCTGCGAGCGCGCAGGTGGCCGCGGCGCTCTTGATGCGCGCCAGTACCAGCCGGCCCCCGGGTCCGGCGGCGGCAAGCGCGGCCGCTTCCGCAATCGAGGCTTGGCCTGTGGCGGCGAGGGCCGATGCCGAGCGGGTCGGACAGTCCGCCTGCACCGCCGTGAGCCGGTCGTCGCCGACATGGAACAGCGGCAGCGCGAGAATGTCGGCAGCCGCGCGGAGGCCAGGCTCGTCGCGCTTGAAGGAAGGGGCGGCGAGTGCCGTCAGCCGGCAGTGGGCCGCGCCGGCCTCTTCCATGGCGCGGCGCACCAGCGCGACGATCTCGTCGGCGGTACATCCCCGGCGGCATCCGATACCGGCCACGATCATGGCTTGCGCGCCGCCCATTGCGTCACCGTCATCGCCGGCCGGAAGCCCTGGCGCCCGCCGATTCGCTCGAGTCGCTCCACTGACAGTCGGGTGAGCGTCCCGCCGCATCTGCCGTGCGCCTCGATCAGCCGTGCCTCGGTCTCCAGCGTCACGGAATTGACCACGATGCGTCCGCCGCGTCGCAGCGCCCGCCAGGCCGCCTCGATCACGCCGTCCGCCTGTCCGCCGCCGCCGATGAATACGGCATCCGGTTCCGGCAGTCCGGCAAAGGCGCCGGGCGCTTCGCCGGTGACCACCTCGAGCCGTGGCACGCCGAGACTCGCTGCATTGCGGGCAGCACGGGCAGCGCGATCCGCATCGCGCTCGATGGCGATGGCCCGGTTGGCCGGATGCCGGACAAGCCATTCAATCGACACCGAGCCGGACCCCGCACCCACGTCCCACAGGCATTGGCCGGCCATCGGCATCAGCGCGGACAGCGTCACGGCCCGGATCTCCCGTTTGGTCAGCTGCCCGTCCGACTCGAAGAAGTCGTCGGGAAGGCCGCCCGACAGCGGCATGACGCGCGCGTCGGGACCGGCAACGACCTCGAGCGCCACGAGGTTGAGCGGGTCGATGTCGGCGAGGTCGAAGCCGGCCGCCGTCGTCCCACGCAGCCGCTCGCGCGGGCCGGCGAGCGCCTCCATCACGTGGACCAGCGAGCCGCCGAAACCGTATCGGGCAAGGAGCCGGGCGACTGCCGCCGGTGTGGAGGCATCGGCCGAGAGCACGAGCAGCCGACGGTCCGGCTGCAGGTGCGGCAGGATCGCCTCGACGGGCCGGCCGCAGCATGACAGGGTGGCGACCTCCTCCAGCGGCCAGCCGAGCCGCGCGGCGGCGAGAGAGAATGCCGAGGGAGCCGGGATGGCGATGGTCTCGTCGGCGGCAACATGCCGCGCCAGCGCACCGCCGATGCCGAAGCAATAGGGATCGCCGGAGGCGAGGATCGTCACCGGGGTGCCGCGCAGCCCGGCGATTGCGGCAAAGGCGTCGGAGATCGGGCTCGGCCAGGCCCGAGCCTCGCCGCTGATCAGCGATCCGGCGAGCTTCAGGTGGCGGGCTCCGCCATAGACGATCCGGGCATTTGCCACCAATGCGCGGGCGGCGGGGCCGAGGGCCTCGACACCATCCTCTCCGATCCCCACGATGGCGAGCCAGCGGCCGGGAGAGGTCCCGCCGCTCACGACAGGGCTCCCGCATGACGATGCATCGGCTGAAGGTCCTCATTCTGGGCGGTACCAGCGAGGCGAGCGCGCTGGCGCGCCGTCTCGCCGGAGATGTCCGCTTCGAGACAGTGCTGTCGCTCGCCGGCGTGACGAAGGCGCCGGCCGCCCAGCCCGTCCCGGTGCGCCGCGGCGGTTTCGGCGGCGCCGGGGGCTTGGCCGATCACCTGCGTCAGGCAGGCTTCGGGGCGCTGGTCGATGCGACCCATCCGTTCGCGGACCGGATAAGCGCCAACGCGGCCGAGGCCGCCCGCATCGCCGGCGTGCCGCTCCTGGCCGTCCGGCGCCCGGCCTGGCAGCCGCAGGCCGGCGACCGATGGTGCGAGGTCGCCGACATGACGGCGGCGGCCGCCGCCCTCGGCATCGCCCCGAAGCGGGTGCTGCTGACGGTCGGGCGGCAGGATCTGGCCGCGTTCCTGACCGCTCCGCAGCACCGCTATGTGGTGCGCAGTGTCGATCCTCCCGCCGCGGAGCTCCTGCCCCCCGATGCCGAGGTGATCACCGCGCGCGGGCCGTTCGACGAGGCCGGCGAGCGCGCGCTGATGACGGCACACGGCATCGAGGTGCTGGTCACGAAGAACTCCGGGGGCGCGGCGACCCGTGCCAAGCTCGGCGCCGCGCGGGCGCTCGGCATCCCGGTGGTGATCGTCGCGCGGCCGCCGGAACCTCCGGTCGAGACCGTCATCGGCGCAGACGAGGCGTATGCCTGGCTCGAACGACGTCATGGCGAGTCCTGCGGGGCGCTGCGCGGCGTATAGACCCAGGGTTGCCCGGACGGGCGTGCAACGAGCCGGGTCGCCGACGAGCCGATCAGCACCAGTGTGCGCATGTCGGCGCGTGCGGGATCGGCGGCCCGCAGATCGGCGATCTCGATCGTCTCGTCGGGTCGACTGACGGCAGTGGCGAAGATCACCGGCGTGGCCGGCGGGCGGTGCGCGCGGGCGAGGTCGAGGGCTGCACCGAGCTGCCACGGGCGCGCCTTCGAGACCGGATTGTAGAGGGCGATCACGAAGTCGGCGGCAAGCGCCGCCTCGAGCCGGCGGACGACCGTCTCCCAGGGTTTGAGGTTGTCGGATAGCGAGATCACGCAGAAATCGTGGCCGAGCGGCGCGCCGAGCCGGGCAGCGGCGGCAAGCATCGCGGAGATGCCCGGAACAACGATCACATCGACATCGCGCCAGACCGGATCGCCGGTCTCGATCGCCTCGAATACGGCGGCAGCCATGGCGAAGACACCCGGATCGCCCGAGGAGACAATCGCCACCTCGCGGCCGGCTGCTGCAAGTTCGAGGGCATGGCGGGCGCGGGCGATCTCCTCGCGGTTGTCCGAGGCATGGCGCTGCTGGCGGGGACGCAGCGGAACGCGGGCGAGATAGGTGGTATAACCGAGGACGTCGCTCGCCCGCGCGAGTTCGGCGTTGGCCTGCGGAGTCAGCATCTCGCCCGCACCCGGCCCGAGCCCGACGATGGCAAGCCGGCCGGTCACACCGTCCTCCGTCGCGTCGGCACCAGGACGAGCGAAAAATAGGCGCCGGAATCGCCGGCTTCGGCGAGCGGCAGGATGCGTTCCTCGGCCATCGTGCCGCGTTCGACGAAGACGGCTTCGTCGAGCCGCCCGGCGGCGGCGAGCGCGGCGCGGATCTTCGGCAGGTGGCGACCGGCCTTCATCACCACGGCGGCGTCGGCGAGGGCCAGCCGTTCGGCGAGACGGGCAGCCTCCAACGTCCCCGGGACGACCGCCAGCACGTCGTCGCCGCGGGTCATCGGCCGACCCAGGCGGCTCCAGCAGCCGGACATCGCCGTGATCCCGGGCACCACCTCGGTCCGGTAACGCCCCGCCAACCGGTCGTGCAGATACATGTAGGAGCCGTAGAACAGCGGATCGCCCTCGCACAGCACGGCGACATCTGCGCCGGCATCGAGACGGGCGGCGACTTGCCCCGCAGCCTCGTCGTAGAAGGCCGCCATGCGCGGATGATAGTCCGGATCGGAGACCTTCACCTCGACCGTGAACGGGTATTCGAGCCGCAGCTGTTCCGCATTCCCGAGGAGGCCATCGACGATGGTGCGGGCATTGCCGGCCTGGCCGCGCTTGGCGAAATAGGCGATCGCGCCGGCCATGCGCAGGATGCGGGCCGCCTTCAAGGTCAGCAGCTCCGGATCGCCGGGACCGACGCCGACGCCATAGAGGGTTCCGGTCATTCGGCCTCGCTGGCAAGCGCGTTGACGGCGGCGACCGCCATGGCGCTGCCGCCGCGCCGCCCGTGCAGGGTGAGGAATGGCAGGCGGCCGTCCCCGGCGAGCGCCTGCTTGGACTCGGCCGCGCCGACGAAACCGACCGGCAGGCCGATCACGGCGGCGGGCAACGGCGCGCCGGCGTCGATCATCTCGAGCAGATGGAACAGCGCGGTCGGGGCGTTGCCGATGGCGACAACCGCCCCCGCCATCCGGTCGCCCCACAGATGCATGGCCGCGGCGGTGCGGGTGTTGCCGATCCGTGCGGCGATGCCGGGGACGGCCGGATCGGACAGCGTGCAGACCACCTCGTTGCCAGCGGGCAGGCGGGCGAGCGTGATGCCGTTGGCGACCATCTTCGAGTCGCACAGGATGGGCTTGCCGGCGAGCAGGGCGGCGCGGGCCTTCGTCGCGAAGTCCGGCGAGAACACCAGATCGCGGCCGATCTCGACCATGCCGCAGGCATGGATGATCCGCACCGCGATCCGGGCCTCGTCCGGCGCGAGGTGGTCGAGGTCCGCCTCCGCCCGGATTGTGGCGAAGGAACGCCGGTATATCTCCGCCCCGTCGCGGATGTAGTCGTAGCGGCCGGTCATCGGCTGGCAGTCTCCGAACGCGATGAGACGGGCCAGGGGCCCTTCTCGAAGGGATATCCGGGCAGAGCGCGGCGCGGATCGGCGCCATCGACGATCAACCCGAGGCGGATCGCCGTCTCCGCCACGGCGCCGGCATCGCGCACGGAAATGCCAGGCAGCGCCAGCGCACGCCAGGGGGTCGTGCGCAGCGTCGCATCGCCGAAGCGGTCGGCAAGGTCGGCGAGCACGCGCAGGGCGGCCGCCTCGAGCCGCCCACGCGGCACACCGACGACGAAGACGCCGGTCTCGCCGCAGCGCAGGTAGCCGACGGGGCTGTTCGTCTCCGGCGCGGCGTACATGGGCTTGGGAGATGCCGCCGCGACGACGGAGCCAGATGCCCGGAACCCGTCCGGATGCGACGTCGAGGAGGCTGCAGCCCTTGCAGACGAGGCCGCGGTCGAGGTCGTTATCGCGTCGCCACCTGTGCCGCCGCTTGCCGCCTCATTCTCGCCAGGCCCGGACTTGAGCCGGAAATCTTCGGCGACTCCGGCGGCGGCGAGGACCGCATCCTCGCCGACCGCGGCCACCAGGTCGCGCATCCTGAAGGGCGCCACCTCCGCAGGGCCGGCGAGGGCGAGGAAGGCACGGGCCAGACGGCGGGCAAGCGCGGGGGCATCCGCGGCTGCGGCCGTGAGCCGGACCGAGCCGCCGTCGAGCGTCAGGTCAAGTTCGTCGCCGAGCGCGCGGAGCATGATGTCGGTCGTTGCGTCCGGTATCGGCAGCGCGACACCGCAATCGACGAGGAAGCCGAACTTCGGCGGCAGCGCCCGCAGGCGCGGATCTTCTGCGAGAAGCGCCTCGATCCCGCGCGCGATGGCGTGGGAATCGACGGCAGCGCCCGGATCGTCGGGGCCGAGCGGATCGCACGTCACATTGCGGACGGTCTCGACGGCGTCGTCCGCGGCAGCAAGGCCGTGGGCGCGGGTCATCGCTGCGAAGTCCGCCACGGATGCGGTGCGCAGCCCGCGAAACTGCAGGTTCGACCGACTGGTCAGGTCGATCAGTCCGTTGCCGCAGTCTGCCGCGGCATCGGCCAGCGCTCTCGCGGCATCGGCGGGAAGGGTCGCGGCTGGCGGCTTGACGCGCACCAGCAGCCCGTCGCGGGCGGCCATCGGCGTCGCGATGCTCGGGCACCAGCCGTAGCGTTGCGCGGTCACGATGCCCTCCGGTCGAGGATTGCGGCCACCGTGTTGCGGCGGGGACGCCACAGGCCGCGGCGGATCGCCTCGTCGAAGCGATCGGCCATCGCCGACCGTGCGGCCGGATTGGCATCGCTGAGGAAGCGATCGACGGTCTCATCGCCGAGCGTGGCGTCGAAGAGCAGATCGAACTGCCGGTCGAGCCGCTCGGGCAGGGTGGCGGCGAAGCCGTAGAGTCCCTCGAGACCGCGCGCGATCTCGGCGGCGCCGCGATAGCCGTGGCGCATCATGCCGGCGATCCAGGCCGGATTGGCCGCTCTTCCCCGCACGACACGCCGCACCTCCTCGGCAACGGTTCGCGTTCTCGGCGCCTCGGGCCTCGAGGTATCGGCATGATACAGTGCCGGGGCATTGCCGAGGCTGCCGGCGGCCGCCGCGAAGCCCCCCTCGTGGGCGGCGAAATCGACCGTGTCGAGCAGGTCGATCTCGGCGTGATCCTGCTGATGCACGAAGGCATCGGCAACGCGGACGCGCTCGGCGAAGCCCTCGTCGTCACGGGTACCGTCGAGGCCCTGGCCGTAGGCATGGGCAGAGGCGGCGAGATAGGCGCGGCCGAGATCGTCGCGGCTGTCCCAGGCGCCGGCCTCGACGAGATGGGTGACGCCGGCGCCGTAGCCACCGGGCGCGGCGCCGAAGATGCGCGTCGTGGCCCTCCTGAAGGCCGCGCCGGACGTTCCGCGCGCCGAGGCGGCGAGCGGGTTCCACTCCGCCTCGTCGGACCGTTCCGCGATCGCCCGCACCACCGCGTCGAACAGGGCGATCTGCGTCTCGAAGGCATCGCGGAACAGGCCGGAGATGCGCAGCGTCACATCGACGCGGGGCCGGTCGAGCAGGGCGAGCGGCAGGATCTCGAAACCGGAAACGCGGTTCGAGCCTTCGTCCCAGATCGGCCGGGCGCCCATCAGCACCAGCGCCAGTGCCAGATCCTCGCCGCCGGTGCGCATCGTGGCCGAGCCCCACAGGTCGATGACCAGGCTGCGCGGCCAGTCGCCGTGATCCTGCATGTGGCGACGCACCAGATCTTCCGCCGCCTTCTCCGCCAGCATCATCGCCGAGCGGGTCGGCACCGCGCGCGGATCGACGGTGTATAGGTTGCGTCCGGTGGGCAACACATCGGCGCGGCCGCGCGTCGGCGCACCGGCCGGACCGGGTGCGACGAAGCGGCCATCGAGCGCGGCCAGCAACGCCGCGCGCTCCGCATCGGCGGATGCGTCGAGACGGCCTGCCAGCTCAGCGTGCGCAATGCCGGGCGACGCGGCCGTCAGCGCCTGATGCAGGGCGGCGCGGCAGTGTCTGTCCGGCGCACGGCCGAACACGTGCAGTCCGTCGCGGATCTGCAGATCCTTCACGTCGCACAGATAGGCATCGAGCCGGGCGAGGCGGTCGTCATCACTCGTCGCTGCCGAGGCGCCACTTTCGGCAAGAAGCCCGGCATCCTCGGCGCGGTCGAGGATCGTTCGCCGGAGGATCTGCGTGCGGCGGCGGTCGAGGCCGTCGGCGGCGGCGTATTCGTCGATCAGCCGCTCCAGCTCGGCGGCTGCGCCATGGCTGCCGGCAGCCTTCAGCGGTGGCGTGAGATGGCCGATGGTCACCGCGCCGAGGCGGCGCTTGGCGGCGGCGGCTTCGCCGGGATTGTTGACGATGAAGGGATAAATGACCGGCAGCCCGCCGATCAGCGCCGCCGTCGCGCAGGATTTCGACAACGCCACCGCCTTGCCCGGCAGCCATTCGAGCGTGCCATGGGTGCCGAGATGGATCATCGCGTCGATACCGGCGACCTCGCGCAGCCAGAGATAGAAGGCGACAAACACATGGCGCGGCGGCAGGTCGGGGTCGTGGTAGTCGGCCTTGCGGTCGAGGGCGTTGCCGCGATCGGGCTGGATGGCGAGGATGATGTTGCCGCACCGGACGACGCGGTGGGCGAACACCCGGCCGGCTCCCAGCTTGCCCGCCACTGCCGCCTCATCTCGGGCAGCCGCAGGCTGATCCGGGATCTGGGTGGCTGCACCGGTCAGCACATCCCCGATCCCGGTTCTCGACTCACGCTCCGGCCAGGATGACGCCTCACGGACGGGAGCAGGAACGACGGCGGGGTCCTCCCGAGGTTCGCCCCACGCTGCGAGAATCTGCGTCCGTGTCGCCTCCGGCAGCGTATCGAACAGGCGGCGATAGGCGTCGAGCGACAGGAACGGTGCCGGCTCGGCATCGCAGAGGGCGGCGACGATCTCGCGGCCGGTCGGCGCAACGGGGCCGGTGTCGTAGCCCTCCTTGCCCAGCAGGCGCACGATCTCGGCGGCGCTCTCGATGGCGTCGAGGCCGACGGCATGGGCCGCCTGACCGGCCGCGCCGGGATAGTCGGAGAGGATCAGCGCCAGCCGGCGGTCGCGGCGCGGCGTCGCGGCGAGCCGCGCCCAGCCCGCCGCGCGGGCGGCGGCAAGGGCGATGCCAGCCGGATCGGGACGGTGCACCGTACGGGCGTATTCCAGGCCGGGCACTTCGATCTCGTCGGCCTTGAAGGAGACCGCGGTGGCAAGCAGCCGGCCGTCGAGTTCCGGCAACACCACCTGCATGGCGAGATCGGCCTGGCCGAGACCGCGCGGCGAAGCCTCCCAGGCCTCGCGTGACGAGGTGGCGAGCACGACCTGCAGGACTGGCGCACCGGCGGCTTCGAGCGGCGAGGGCCCGTCGTCGAGGCGGGCGGAGAAGCCGGTGGCGTTGAGGACGACCGCCGGCCGCAAGTCGCGCAGCGTGTCGGCTACCCAGCGTGCCGTTTCAGGACCCTTCAGGCTCGTGACATGGAGCGCGCGCACGTCGAGCCCGCGCCGGTCCAGCTCGGCCGCGAGCGCGTCGACCGGCGCCAGATCGCCGGCAAGCAGCCAGGCACGGTAGAAGACGATCACGGCAAGCGGGCGGGTAGCGTCCTTGCCGGCACGCGGCGACAGGGTTCGGGGTACGTACTCCCCATGCAGGGCGACCGGTTGTGCCCGGACGCCATCGTCGTCACCGAGACCGGCAAGATGGCTGAGCAGCCGCAGGGCCGCGCGCATGTTGGCCGGGCCACCCTCCGCCAGCAGCGTGTCGAGGCGGCTGCGGATGGCCGGATCGACGGTCGAAAGGTCCCGGAGCCGTGCATCCTCGCGGCCGTCGCCGGGCATGAACACCACCGGGATGCCCCTGTCCCGGCAGGTCCGGGCGATCTCCTCGCAGCCATAGCGCCAGTAATCGAGGCCGCCGAGCAGCCGCACCGCCACGCAGCGCGCGGCGGCGACGACCTGCTCGACATAGAGATCGACCGACATCGGATGCCGCAGCCGGCCGATGTTGGCCAGTCTGAGCTGCGGCAGATCGCCGGCCGCCTGCCAGGCCGTGGCGGCGCTGCCGAGATCGGAATCAGAGAAGGACAGGAACACCAGCGGCGCAGGCGACTGGCCGAGATCGACCGCCGTCTCGACATCGTCGAGCGATCGTGTCTCCCGGACCAGGATGTGCATGCCTACCCCCGGATTGCCGCCTCGATGGCCGCCCTGTCGAAGCCGGTCTCTGCGATCACCACCAGGCGCCCGGTGCGCGCCTCGCCGGGCGCCCAGGGCCGGTCGAAGGTGTGATGGAACCGGTTGCCGACACCCTGTACCGCGAGCCGCAACGGCTTGCCGGCGACCGCGACGAAACCCTTGATGCGCAGGATATCGTGGGTCTCGGCGGCCGTCTTCAGACGGGCCACCAGCCGCTCCGGCTGGTCGATCTCGCCGATCTCGACGACGAACGTGTCGAAGTCGTCGTGCTCGTGGCCATCCTCGCCATCGTGATGCGACGGGCGGGCGTCGAGATCATCCTCGGCGGCCGCGCCGATCCCCAGCAGTACGGCCGGATCGATGCGGCCCTCACGGGTCGCCACGACCTTCACGGCGCGCGGCAGGGATTCGGCGATGGCGCGGCGCAGCATGTCGAGCTCACCCTCGTGCAGCAGGTCGGCCTTGTTGAGCAGCACGAGGTCAGCTGCCATCAGCTGGTCCTCGAAGACTTCGGCCAGCGGATTGTCATGATCGAGCGATGGGTCTTCGGCGCGCTGGCGAGCGACCTTCTCGGGATCGTCGGCGAAGCGTCCGGCCGCGACCGCCGGGCCATCGACGACGGTTATGACACCGTCGACCGTCATGCGCGAGCGGATGGTTGGCCAGTCGAATGCCTTGATGAGCGGCTTCGGCAGGGCGAGACCCGAGGTCTCGATCAGCACATGCTCGGGTGGCTGCGGCCGGTCGAGCAGTGCCTGCATCGTGGGCAGGAACTCGTCGGCCACCGTGCAGCAGATGCAACCATTCGCGAGTTCGACGATGTCCTCCTCAGAGCAGTCGGCGATCCCGCAGCTCCTCAGCAGCTCTCCGTCGATGCCGAGCGAGCCGAACTCGTTGACGATGATCGCGATGCGGCGGCCGTTCGCGTTCTGGAGCACGTGTCGCACCAGGGTCGTCTTGCCGGCGCCGAGAAAGCCGGTGATGACGGTTGCGGGAATCTTGCCGGCGGCCGGACGGGCGGTTGCGGTCATTCGGCGGCGTCCTTCAGCGGTGGTTGCGGAGCGGCGAGATGCAGCGGAAAGCGCCCGATGATCGCATGCCGCAGCGACTCGGGACGGCCGGAGCGCAGGACGGCTCCTGTCTCCGATCGCGCATAGGCGATGGCGTAGTCGATCAGGTCGTCGGCGTGTTCCGGGCCGAGATCGCCAACCATGTAGGCCCACTTGCCGGGCTGGGAGATCGCCGCCGAACAGCCGCGCTCGCAGTTGGCGAAGCAGACGACCGGGACGATCGCCGGGGCATCGGCGCCGAGCGCCCGCGCCGCGGCACCGGTCGCCTCGAACAGCAGCTGGCCGGCACGCGGCACATCTTCGGCCGACGGCGGATCGCCCGCCCGCCGGCAGGTTGTGCAGACATAGAGCGTCGGGCGCGAGTCGCCGGCCACCGCTTGTTCCCCAAGTCACGGCGCAGGATTGCGCCTGTCGGGGTGCGTGGTCCCGCCCGCGTGCGACATCGCCGGGACGGTCGCCGACGGGATCGCCGGTTTCCGCAGCGCCGGCGCACCCCGCCCGGCTTGCGGTCAGTCCGTTGCGACGGCAGGTCTCCTGGCTCGCGGTTCAGATCGCCTTCCGTCACCTTCCCGGGCGCGGACCCAGTGGCATCCGACGGGTGGCTCACCGCCTACAGTTGCGGGGGCAGCCGCGGCATGGGGCCTGGTCCGACATGTCCGGCCCGGCACCGCGTTCCCTTTTCACCTTCGTCCCGCTTGCGCCGGGGCGAAGGACCGTCACGGATTGACTATTGGTTCGTCCGGGGCGAGTCAATCGCGGACGGGCCCGGCAGGGGATTCCCGGAGGGCGTGACAATGACGGTGACTTTCGTGCTGGGCGGAGCCAGGTCGGGGAAGAGCCGCTACGCGGAAAGCCTGGTGACCGCATTGCCGCCGCCCTGGACCTTCATTGCGACCGCCGAGATCCACGACGACGAGATGCGCCAGCGGATTGCCGAGCATCGCGCCCGGCGTGGCGAGGGCTGGTACACGCTGGAGGCGCCCGTCGACATCGTCGGGGCGCTGCGGTCGGCGCCGGCGGGTGCGCCCGTCCTGGTGGACTGCCTGACGCTGTGGCTGTCCAATCTGATGCTGGCCGACTATGACGTCGTCACCGCCGTCGACGACCTGGCCCGGGCGCTCAGCGAATCGTCGGCGCCAGTCGCCATCGTCTCGAATGAACTGGGGCTCGGCATCGTGCCCGACAATGCGCTCGCCCGGCAGTTTCGCGACGCGCACGGCCGGATGAACCAGCGCATTGCGGAGGTGGCCCACTCGGTGGTGTTCATGCTGGCCGGTCTGCCGATGCCTGTGAAGGTGGCGCGATGAGCGGACCGGATGCGGCGGCGCGGCATCGCGCCAAGATGGAGAAGCGGAAGGCGGTTCAGGACGCCGAAGTGGCGTCCAAGACGATCGAGAAGGGCCTGCTGATGGTCCATACCGGCGCCGGCAAGGGCAAGTCCACCGCTGCCTTCGGGCTGGCGCTCCGGATGGTCGGGCGGGGGCGCAAGGTCGGCGTGGTGCAGTTCATCAAGGGCGCTTGGTCGACCGGCGAGCGTGGCGCGCTCGAGAGCTTCGGCGCGCTCGTCGAATGGCATTCGATGGGCGAGGGCTTCACCTGGGAGACGCAGGACCGCGACCGCGACATCGCCGCCGCCCGCCGCGCCTGGACGAAGGCGCTGGAGCTGATGGACGACCGCTCGGTCGCGCTGCTTGTCCTCGACGAGCTCAACATCGCGTTGCGCTACGACTACCTGCCGATCGACGAGGTGGTCGGCGCGCTCGCCGCCCGCCGTCCCGACCTGCACGTCGTCGTCACCGGCCGCAACGCGAAACCGGAGCTGATCGAGGCGGCCGATCTCGTCACCGAGATGACGCTCGTCAAGCATCATTTCGCCGCGGGCGTTAAGGCGCAGGAGGGCATCGAGTTCTGAGCGCGATGTCTGGCCATCTGCCGTGCCGTCATTCCGGTCGAGCCGAGCGCGTGCCGGGACCGGGGCGCTTCGACATCGCCGATCCAATCCTCCCGATCGCGAACAGCCGCTGGTGCGGCTGCCGCGATGAGGGGCCGATTGTGGCTGCGAGCGGGATTGGAGGACGCCGCGCCGAAGCCCTGGCGCGGCCGGCTGCGCCATGACAGCCCGCGCAATCATGTTTCAGGGGACCGGCTCGAATGTCGGCAAGTCGCTGATCGTGGCGGGGCTGTGCCGGGTGCTCAGGCGTCGGGGGATCGCAGTCGCGCCGTTCAAGCCGCAGAACATGTCGAACAATGCTGCCGTCACCGCCGAGGGCGGCGAGATCGGCCGGGCGCAGGCGTTGCAGGCCCGCGCGGCGGGGTTGCGGGCCTCGGTGGACATGAACCCGGTGCTGCTCAAGCCGCAGAGCGAGACCGGCGCGCAGATCGTGCTGCACGGCAAGGTGATCGGCACGGCGAAGGCGCGCGAATGGCAGGAGATCAAGCGCGGACTGATGCCGGCGGTGCTGGAGAGTTTCGGCCGGCTCAAGGAGACCGCCGAGATCGTGCTGGTGGAGGGGGCCGGCAGCGCCTCGGAGATCAATCTGAGGGCCAACGACATCGCCAACATGGGCTTCGCTCGGGCCGCCGACGTGCCCGTCGTGCTGATCGGCGACATCGACCGCGGCGGCGTCATCGCCAGCCTGGTCGGCACCAAGACGGTCGTCGCGCCCGAGGACGCGGCGATGATCGAGGGCTTCATCGTCAACCGGATGCGTGGCGATCCGGGGCTGTTCGAGGCGGGAATGCGCGAGATCGCGCGCAGGACCGGCTGGGCGCCGCTCGGCCTCGTCCCGCATTACGACGCGGCGCGCCGGCTGCCGGCCGAGGATGCCTACGACCTCGCCGAGCGGACCGGCTCGCGAGGCGCGGGCGGTCGCCTGCGGATCGCGGTACCGGTGCTGCCGCGGATCGCCAATTTCGACGATCTCGACCCGCTTGTCGCCGAACCGGATGTCGATCTCGCGATGATCGAACCGGGACGGGCGCTGCCGGTCTGCGACCTTGTCATCCTGCCGGGCTCGAAGGCGACGATCGCCGATCTGGCGGCGCTGCGCGCCGAAGGCTGGGACATCGACATTGCGGCGCATGTGCGGCGCGGCGGGCGGGTGCTCGGGCTGTGCGGCGGCTACCAGATGCTTGGCCGGTCGATCGCCGACCCCGCCGGCATCGAGGGGCCGGCAGGCCGGGTGGACGGGCTCGGGCTGCTCGATGTCGAGACGGTGCTCGCCGGCGACAAGCATCTGGTGGAGGTGGCCGGCGTGACAATCGCCGACGGGCTGCCGCTTGTCGGCTACGAGATGCACATGGGGGTGACGACAGGGCCGGGCACCGGGCGCCCGCTGGTGCGCCTCGCCGACGGACGGACGGATGGGGCAGTCTCGGCGGACGGTTTGGTCGCCGGCACCTATGTGCACGGCTTCTTCGCCGATGACCGGCAGCGCGCCGCCTGGCTTGCGCGGCTCGGCGGCACAGCGTCCGGCGCTGACTACGAGGCCGGCGTGGAGGCCGCGCTCGACGGACTTGCCGCCCATCTGGAAAGGCATATCGACATCGGCCGGCTCATGTCGCTAGCCCGATGAGGGCTGCAAGCGCCAGTACGAAGATGCCCTGTGCAATGCAGGCGGTGCGGTAGAGGTCGAGCGCCCGGCGGATGTCCGCGGCCGTCAGGTCGGCGCGTCCGTCGCCCATCCAGCTGTCCTCGACACGGATGCCGCCATAGACGCGTGGTCCGGCGATCCGGATGCCGAGCGCGCCGGCCATCGCCGCCTCCGGCCAACCGGCATTCGGCGAGCGGTGACGGCGGGCATCCCGCTTGACCGCCCGCAGCGCCGCGGCCGCATCCGCCTCGCGGATCAGTGCGGCGAGGACGATCCAGCCGGCCGCCAGCCGCGAAGCCGGCAGGTTGACCAGATCGTCGAGGCGGGCAGCGGCGCGGCCGAAGTCGCGGTAGCGCTCGGTGCGGTGACCGATCATCGAATCGGCGGTGTTGACGGCCTTGTAGGCGGCGATCCCCGGCAGGCCGAGCAGCGCGCACCACAAAGCCGGCGCGACAACCGCGTCGGAGAAGTTCTCGGCGAGGCTTTCGATCGCCGCGCGGCAGACGCCGGACTCGTCGAGTGCCGCCGGATCCCGGCCGACGATGTGCGCGACGGCCGCGCGGCCGGCGTCGAGGCCGCCGGTCTCCAGTCCTTCGGCCACCGCCTCGACATGGTTCCAGAGGCTGCGCTGGGCGATCAGGCTCGAGGCGATCGCGGCAGTCAGGATGAGCGCGAGCAGCGACGGCAGCAGTGCCAGCAGAACCATCTGCACCAGCAGCGCCGGCACGACAGCGGCGATGAGGAGTGCGATCAGCGTCACGACACCGTTGAAGCGGCGAGTCTCGACGGTCATGTCCGGCCGGTTGAGCATCGCCTCGAGCCAATCGATCAGCGTGCCGATCCACACCACTGGATGACGGAGCACGGCGTAGAGCGGCCGCGGATAGCCGGCGGCGGCCTCGATCGCGAGGGCGGCGAACAGGACGTAGAGGTTTGTCGACAGCGTCATTGCCGGATCGATATCACGTCGCCCACCGGCGAGGCAGTGGCGGATCGGACGGCCGCCGCCATGTCGCAATCGCACTCGACGGGTCCGGGACCATCCGGTAGTCTCGCCTCCGGATCGGTCCCGAAAGGGCGAAGAGGGAACGCGGTGCCGGATCTCGTTCCGAAAGCCGCGGCTGTCCCCGCAACTGTAGGCGCCGAGCCGCCCCTCCAGCGAACCCACTGGCGCAAGCCGGGAAGGGGGAGGGCGGCGGTAGGCAGGCGCGAGCCAGGAGACCTGCCGGTCCATGGGGCAACTCCAAGGCCGCCGGTGGAGCGGCAGATCGGATGACGAGATGACTGAGACAACGACTTCCCTTTCGCAACCGGCAGCGGTCTCTTCGCGGCTGACGGTGGCCTCTGTGGTATTCCTGATGGGTGCGGCCGTCGTCTTCGTGACCGGCTTCGCGCATCCGCAGGCGCTGCACGACGCGGCGCACGATGCGCGCCACGCACTCTCCTTCCCCTGCCACTGATCGCGCCATGCTGAAGCGGATTCTGGCCGCGGGCCTCGTGGGAGGCATCGCCGGCGGACTGATCGTGGCCGCGATCCAGTCGGTCACGACGGTTCCGATGATCCTCCATGCCGAGGAATTCGAGGAGGTCGCCACCACGGGCCTGACAATCCTCGCGCACGCGCACGGCGACCACGCGCTTGGCGAGCACGGCGACGGGATGCGGACCATCCTCACCTATGTCGCCACCATCGCTGTCGCGGTGGGCTATGCCTGGATGCTGCTGGCAGTGATGTACGCCAGGGGCGCCCGGATCGACGTCAGCTCGGTGATCCCGTTCGCCATCGCAGGCTTCTTCGCCACCGGCCTCGCCCCCGCGCTCGGGCTCGCGCCGGAGCTGCCGGGGGTTGCGGCGGCCGATCTTTACGCGCGGCAGCTCTGGTGGGCGTTCACGGCCTTCGCCACAGCCATCGGGATCGGCGCGATCTATTTCGGCCGCAGCGCTCCCTGGGTGATAGGCGGGCTCGTGCTGATCGTGCTGCCGCATGTGGTCGGCGCGCCGCAGGCCGACGGCATGACGAGCGCCGTGCCGGCCGAACTCGCCGCACATTTCGCCGCGACGTCGCTCGTCATCCACGCGCTGATGTGGATCGTTCCTGCGGCGATCGCCGGTTACGCGATGTCGCGGATGAGCCTGGCCGACCGGACGGTCTGAGGCTCCGGGCCGGCCGGACGTCTTGCCGCCGGCCCGGCCTGGCCGCCGCGTCCTCGACCGCCTCTGCGAGCCGCGATGGGCAAGGCGTGGCGGGAGCGGTGTTGCGCCCCGATCCCGGCTCCGCGCGTCGTTCCGGCCGGAACGGCGCGCCTGGTGCCGGCGCCCGGGCCCGCCGATCGGGCAGGGTTCATCGTCTCCTCGAGGAATGTCACTCTCGTCGTCGGTCGATGATTCGCGCGAGGTGACGGCATGGTTTCCTTCGTTCCCATTCTTGCCTGGGTCTTGGCGCTCGTCGCCGCGGCCGCCGATATCGCGCGGGCCCCGCGTCCGCTCGGCGCGCGGCTGGTCGCGGACCGGCTGCTCCGGTGGATCTTCTTCTTCGTCATCGGCTTGATGAGCCTGTGGGCGTTCATGGGCCATGTCTTCTTTCCTGCCGAAGCGGCCGCGGCGATCGGCTGGCAGACGAGTCCGTTCCAGTTCGAGGTCGGGGTCGCCAATCTCGGCATCGGGCTGGCCGGCGTGGTCGGCGCCTTCTGGGGACGACTGGGATTCCGCACCGCCACATGGATCGTGGTGGCGTCGTTCCTCGGCGGGGCCGCGATCGGCCATTTGCGGCAGATCGCGGAGACGGGCAATCTGGCGGCTGGCAATGCCGGACCGATCCTCTATACCGACATCCTGACGCCGACGGTCGTGGCGGTGCTGCTGCTGGTCGCCTGGAAGGCGGATCAGAAGGCGTAGGTCGTGGCCGAGGCGGCGCGGGCGAGCGCGGCCGGATCGACCGCGAACACGCAGCGCGGCGTGCCTGCCGCCGCCCAGACGACCTCGTATGTCAGGAGCCTCGCGTCGATCAACGTGCGCATCGGTTCGGGATGGCCGATCGGCGGAATGCCGCCAATCGCATAGCCGGTGATCTCGCGCACGCGGCGGCCGTCGGGACGGACCAGCGGCTCGCCGAGTTCCGCCGCGACCGCCATCTCGTCGACCCGGTTGGCGCCGGAGACCAGCAGCAGGTAGGGTTGGCCGCTCGCCGCTCCGACGAACACGAGCGACTTGACAATCTGCGCCACCTCGCAGCCGCAGGCCCGGGCCGCCTCCTCGGCGGTGCGGGTCGAGTCCGGCATCTCGACAACGTTCACCGCAAGACCGGCGGCCGCGGCGGCGGCGGCGACACGGCGGGCACTTTCGGGAAGCTGATCCATGACGGGCGCCCTTATAGCAGCGGGCGCAGGCAGGGTCATCAGGGAGAGGCGATCCGCGTCGACCGGGATAGAAGCCTGATTTCTGCGAGCGATCATGGTAAACTGGTCGTTAATGGGCCGAATCTTCCGGAGACGGAGCTGCCAATGTCGGAAGAGACGATCATCGAGGCGCCGATCAAGCAGGCGGAGACGAGCCGCCTGCGCGCGGCGCTGCGGCGTGCCCGTCAAACCGAGGCCGAGCGCTCGGACGTCATCGTCGATCTGCGCGAGGCGGAGATCGCCCGCCTCGAACTGCTGCAGGATGCGCTTTCGGACGTCTTCGACGAGATTCCGGAAGGAACCGACCTGCTCGAATGCGCTCTGATTCCGGGTACCCCGCCGCGGTTGTGGATCGACGTGCTGGCCCATGTGGTGATGGCGCGTGACAAGCGCACCTACCGTTTCCTGAAGGACACCCGGCACGGACGGCAGGTCATCCTCGAGACGACCAGCATCGACGAGATGGCGAACCGCGTCACCGATTATGTCGCGCACCGGCTGATCGAGCGCGAACGGGCGCTGGAAAGCGACTCGGAAGGCAAGGCGATCGTGTCGCTCGCCGCCCGACAGGCGGAGGACAAGGCGATGACGGTTGAGCGGACCGTGCGGCGCTTCGGCTGGGGAAGCCTGATCACCGCCTTCGTACTCGGGGTGTTGATCGGCGCCGTCGGACTGTTCGTCGTCGGCGTGACGTTCAGCCTGCCCTAGGAGCTGCAGCGCACGGCGCGACCTCGTCCCGGCCGGTACGGAGCTCCTGCTCGCACAGTGTGTGGAGGACGCCCCCGTCAAAGCCGCGCACGATCATCCGGCACGACCAGGCGCCGGCCATCCCGGAAATGTCGAACAGGTTGTACTGGGCAGCCGGCCGGCCGCTGTGCTCCAGCGCCGAAGCCGAGGGTACGCCGACCACCGGTATCGGCGCGACCGGGCCGGGCAGCCAGCGCAGCGTGGCGCGGTGCTCGTGACCGTGCAGGATCAACTCGGCGCCGGCGCGCTCCAGTGCCGCTGCGACCTCGCGCGCGTCGAGAAGCCGGCGAAAGCGGTCGCCGGGCTCGCGCGTCGGCGGATGATGGATCATAACGACTCGGAACCAACCCTCGCGGCCGAGGCGGGCGAGAAGCATTTCGAGCCGCGCGAGCTGGTCGCGGCCGACCTTCCCCGTCGCCAGGAACGGCGCAGTGACAATCGCCGAGGAGCACCCGACCAAGGCCAGCGGACCGCGCCGCCTGAGATAGGGAAATCCGCCATGCGCCAGGGTGTCCGGGTCGCCGGCCATGTATTCGCGCCAGGCGAGTTCCGTACCCGTCACGGCGCGGCGCACATAGGTGTCGTGATTGCCGGGCACCAGCGAGACCTTGTCCGGTGGCCCGATGTGATCGAGCCATGCCCGGCAGGCGCGCCATTCGGCCGGCGTCGAGACGATGGCAAGATCGCCGGTTACCGCGATATGATCCGGCGCATGGGTGTGGATGTCGCCGGTAACCGCATCGAGGACATGGCGGACATGAACGCGGCGGCGGTTGCGCTGCCAGTTCACCCAGCCGATCGCTCGCTGCGACAACAGGTCGCGTCGGCGCGGCGGTCCGTCGGGCGGGACGTGGGGGTCGGAGAGATGGGCAAGCCTGAACATTGCCCGCGCTTTCTAGCGGCGGCGGGCTGCGATGGCCAGACGGACGGACCCGAACGCGGGGTGGTCGACCCGCCTCAGTTGGGCGCGAAGGTCATCAGCGCGGCCGCGATGCGGCCGTCGCGGAGATCGAGCGCCGGGCGCCAGACATAGGCGCCGCGACGGCGGAACAGCAGACGAAGCATGACAGGCTCCAGGCAAAAGGGTTCAGCTGCATCGCTGAACCTTTCCCATCCACCTAGTGGACGTCATCGTCCGGGTCAGCCAGCCCGCGCGCGGGGAGGGGTTGCAGTGCACGCATGGCGGGTTGACGGCCGATCGGCCTGCCCGGCGCACACCGGTTGCCGCACCGGTTCGTTCCCCGCGGTAGGGAGGGCGGGGTGCGCCGAGTGCTGACCCACCTCGTGTTCCGGCCATGGTGGCGCCTGAGCCGCGGCATGACGCTCGGCGTGCGGGGCATCGTCATCCGCGACCCGCAGCAGGTCCTGCTGGTCAGGCACAGCTACGTGCCGGGCTGGTACCTGCCCGGCGGTGGCGTCGAACGCGGCGAGACGGTGTTCGACGCGCTCGGGCGCGAGCTCGACGAGGAAGGGGGCGTCCAGCTGACCGGGGTGCCGCAGCTGCACGGCATCTTCTGCAACGATGCCGAGCACCGCGGCGATCATGTCGTTGCATTTCTCGTCAGGGACTGGTCGCAGGCGCGGACCGTGAGTGCGAACCTGGAGATCGTCGCCGCCGAGTTCTTTCCGGCGGATGCGCTGCCGGACGGCACCACGCCGGCCACCCGGCGGCGCGTCGCCGAGGTGTTCCAGGGAGCGGCGACCAGCCCCTACTGGTAGGCTGCCGCAGGGCAGGAAACGGTCAGGCGGCGCACAGCCGGTCGCGGTCGTGCGGCGCGTCGAGATCGAGATCCGGACCGACCGGGACGATGCCCGTCGGGTTCACGCCGCGGTGGCTCGCATAATAGTGCAGCTTGATGTGCGGGATATCGACCGTCCCGGCGATGCCCGGCATCTGGTAGAGCGCGCGCAGGTAGTTGGAGAGCGCTGGATAATCGGTGATGCGGCGGATGTTGCACTTGAAGTGGCCGACATAGACCGCATCGAAGCGCACCAGCGTCGTGAACAGCCGCCAGTCGGCCTCGGTGATCCGGTCGCCGACCAGATAGGGCTGGCGCGACAGCCGCCGGTCCAGCTCGTCGAGGGTGGCAAATAGCGCATGGACCGCTTCCTCGTAAGCTTCCTGCGAGGCGGCGAAGCCCGCCTTGTAGACCCCGTTGTTGACGGTCTCGTAGATCATGTCGTTGACGGCGTCGATCTCCCGGCGCAGCGGCTTCGGATAGAGGTCCACCGTCGTATCCGCGCCGACGCCATCGAACGCGGAGTTCAGCATGCGGATGATCTCGGAGGATTCGTTGGAGACGATGGTGCTGCGCAGCTTGTCCCAGAGCACCGGTACCGTCACCCGGCTGGTCACCTGCGGATCGGCCGCCTGATAGACCTCGAAGAGCCGGCTGCGGCCGGCCAGATGGTCGGGGAACGCTGCGGAGAACTCCCACCCCTCGTCGCGCATGACGGGAGCGACGATGCTCACCGACACGATGCTCTCCAGCTTCTTGAGTCGGCGGACCACGAGGGTGCGATGCGCCCAGGGGCAGGCGAGCGATACATAGAGATGATAGCGGCCGGGTTCCGCAGGGAAGCCGCCGTCCCCGCTCGGTCCGGGCGATCCATCGGCGGTCACCCAGTTTCGGAACCGTGTCTCGCTGCGCTGGAAACGCCCGTCGGCCGATCGAAGCGCGCTGTCATCCGATGTCCAGCGGCCGTTCACAAGCATGCCCATGTGATGTCTCCTCCTGTCCTCGATGTGCGCCGCGACCGTCCGTCTGTCGGTGCATCTAGGCATTGTTCACGTCCTGCAAAGGCCGTATGACGGCAGGGATTGTTGCGTGAGGATGAACAATGGATCGGCTAGCCGAACTGGAGACCTTCGTCCACGTTGCCGATGCCGGCGGGATCGGGGCTGCGGCGGACCGGTTGGGCGTGGCGAAATCCGCTGTCAGCCGCCGGCTCAAGGATCTCGAGGAACGGCTCGGCGTCCGGCTGGTCAACCGCACGACACGCCAGCTCAGCCTGACCGACACCGGTCGCGCCTATTACGAGCGGGCCGTCCAGTTGCTTGCCGATCTGGAGGAGGCGGATCAGCAGGCGGCGATGGTACACGGCGCACTGACCGGCCGTCTCAAGGTCGCCGCACCGCTGTCGTTCGGTCTGATGCATCTCGCGCCCGCCGTGCGGCAGTTCCTTGCCGACAATCCGGCCCTGTGGATCGACCTCGATCTCAACGACCGCCGCGTCGATCTGGTGGACGAGGGCTTCGATGTCGCGGTGAGGATCGGCCAGCTCGAGGATTCGAGCCTCATCGCGCGGCGCCTTGCCGTGGTGCGCAACGTCTGCTGCGCGAGTCCCGACTATCTCGCCCGCCACGGCAGGCCGCAACGGCCGGAGGATCTGGCATCGGGCCACGTCGCGCTGCGCTACACGAACGTGCCCGAGCGCCGGGCCTTCACGTGGGTCGATGCGGAGGGACGCGAGCGCTCGGTCTCCGTGCCGGCCAGGCTTGCCTCCAACAATGGCGAGATGCTGGTCGATGCGGCCGAGGCCGGGCTTGGTATCATCCTCCAGCCAACCTTCCTTGCCTACCGGTCGATCGAGGCCGGGCGGCTGGTGCCGGTGCTGACCGATGTCGCGTGGCGCGAGGTCGCCGCCTACGCCCTCTATCCACCGGGGCGGCATCTGTCCGCCAAGGTGAGGGCCTTCGTAGACCATCTCGGCCGCTGCTTCGGCGATCCGCCCTATTGGGATGCCTGTCTCAGGACGGCCGCTGCCCGGGCCTGAATGCGCTGTACCGCTGCGGCGATCACGATCGTTGGAGGCGGCCAGGGTCGTTTAATTTGACTTTGAAAGTTGGGAATTGTATCTGAGTGGGCGGCCGCGTCGCCAAACCCTCGCGCGGCCGCGTTCGAGTCGTTGCGGATCCCGTTACGTGATCGTCTGTTCCTGCAATGTCCTCTCCGACCATGACGTGAGGTCCTGCCTTACGCCGGGTCCCGATTGTCCGTTCACGCCGGCCCAGGTGTACCGTTGCCTCGGGTGCAGCCCGCAATGTGGGCGCTGCGCACGTACAATCCGCCAGATCATGAACGAGGCGCTGCCGGCCGTGCACGGCGCCTGCACGAGCCGGTGCAGTGCCAGATGCCCGCTGTCCGACGCAGCCGGAGCGGTCGGGGAAACCGTCGAGCGCGGCACTCTGTTCGCAGTCGGCAGGTCGGGCGCGACCGTCGATATCGGCGAAGCGGCCGATATCCGGGAGGTCGTTGGCGTCTGACGCGCGCCGGCGATCGGCCAACCGGCTGCGGCGGGATAGCGCAGCCGGCGTTTGGCGTTGTCCGACTTAATCTCTAGAATCATTCTAAAAGATGCGGTAGGGTGTCGTCGGCGTCGGGCTCGGCGGGGCGCATTGGCGCTGCCGCCGTTCCCGGGACAGCAACGGTGGACCGCTCCGGTGGAGATGCCAGCGGCGGTGATACAAGAGGAGAGGGTTCCATGAAAGGCGATTCCAAGGTCATCGAGTACCTGAACAAGGGGCTGCGTTCCGAACTCACCGCAGTGAGCCAGTACTGGCTGCACTACCGCTTGCTCGAGGATTGGGGCTATACCGGTCTGGCGAAGAAGTGGCGCGCCGAGTCGATCGAGGAGATGCATCATGCGGACAAGTTCATCGCGCGGATCATCTTCCTGGAAGGCTTCCCCAACCTTCAGGAACTGAATCCGCTGCGCATCGGCCAGAACGTCAAGGAGATCCTTGAGGTCGATCTGGCCGGCGAGTACGAGGCGCGCAGTCTCTATCTGGAGGCAGCCGCCTATTGCGCGTCGATCAATGACCGCGTGTCGAAGAACCTGTTCGAGGAGCTGGCCGAGGACGAGGAAGGCCATATCGATTTCCTCGAGACGCAGCTCGATCTGGTCAAGCAGATCGGACTGGAGCTCTACGCCCAGAAGCACGTCAACGAGTTCGACGACTGAGCCGCGCAGCCGACACTGGACGATCCGGGGCGGCCCATGCTATTGGGCCGCGTCCGATCGACGGATTGTGGATCATGACGGGCATCATGCTGCGACGACGAGCCGAGGCGCGCATTCGCGCGCATCGATCCGTCGCGCCCTGTCATACCCGCCTCGTGTGAGGCGAGACCAGCTCGACAAACTGCCCGAAAGGCGGCTGCGGGGCGCCCGAACTGAGGGAACGGGAGCCCGCCATGTCGCCTGCAGCCAGCGTCGTCACCATCGAGCTCGAACAGCCCGGCCACGGGCCCCAGATCGATGCCCTTGCCGAGGCCGCCTTCGGGCCGGGCCGCTTCGCCAAGACCGCCTACCGGCTGCGCCGCGGAACGGTGCCGATCCCCGACCTGTGCTTCGTGGCGCTCGCCGATGGCCGGCTGATCGGCTCGGTGCGGCTGTCGCCGATCACCATCGGCGGTACGCCGGCATTGCTGCTCGGGCCACTGGTGGTCGATCCGGACTACAAGAACCGCGGCCACGGCCTGGCCCTGCTGAAGGCCTCGATCACTGCGGCGCGGCAGGCCGGGCACAGGCTCATCATCCTGGTGGGTGACGCGCCCTACTATGCGCGTGCCGGCTTCCGCCCGATTCCGCGCGGCCAGGTGCGGTTGCCGGGGCCCGTCGATCCGGACCGGCTGCTGGCCCTCGAACTGGTGGAGGGTGCGCTCGCAGGCGCGACCGGCATGGCGCGCCCTGCGCCGGCCGAGGCTTCAACGCCCCTCTCGATACCATGCGGCGGTGAGCGCGGCGAGGAGCAGAACCAGTCCGGCGAGTCCGGCCAGCAGCGGCAGCGCCCGGACACCGCGCAGAACGGACGCCTCGGACGTCTTCAGCCCGATCCAGTCGCTGCCGTGAAGTGAGGTCGCCGCGTGCATCGGCAGCACGCGCGGCAGTGACACCGAGCCGCGCTCGGCGATGCGGAACACGCCGCCGCCGGTTGCACGCGCGAGCGGCGCCAGCTGCTCCGTGTCGGAGCGCACCTCCGCGAACTCGCGCGGATTGTCCGGGCCGATGCTGGCCAGCGTCGTGAGGTCGCCGTTGGCGATGCGGTAGATGCCGAGGTCGCGGATCGGCGTCTCGCCGCGCCACAGACCCGGCTCGACCTCGGTCAGCCCGACCTCGACCGTTTCGCCGGCCGGCGTCTCGACGAGGGCAGGCGGCACGGACTCCGACATGGTCCGCCGCTCGATCATCAGCTCGTCGCCGCGGCCGGTGGCGGTCAGCGCCTCCTCCTCGAGATCGGTCTCCTTCATCAGCCAATGGGCCAGCCGGCGCAGCAGCGGGATATAGGGGCCGCCGCCCTCATAGCCGCGCGCCCACAGCCAGGCGTGATCGGACAGCATCAGCGCGACACGGCCCTGGCCCTCCCGGTCCACCACCAGCAGCGGCCGGCCGTCGGGACCGGTCATCAGCGTCTCGCCGCCCTCGACGGTGGCATCGACCAGCCGGAACCAGCGGCTCCAGGTCGGCTCCTCGCCGCCATTCACGAGGTCCCGGGTGATCGGATGGCGACCGCCCGCCTCCGACAAGGCCGCCCTGTACGGCTGTTCGACGATGCTGCCGGTCGGGACCGCCGGCAGCACCGGTCCGAGCGGTGTGCGGAACAGACTGCCCTGCTCGGCGTATTCCGGGCCGGCGGCGACCAGCACCGCGCCCCCGTTGGCGACGTAGCGGGCGATGTTGTCGTAATAGAGCACCGGCAGCACGCCGCGGCTCTGGTAGCGGTCGAAGATGATGAGATCGAACTCGTCGATCTTCACCGAGAACAGCTCGCGTGTCGGAAAGGCGATCAGCGAGAGCTGCGAGATGGGCGTCCCGTCCTGTTTTTCCGGCGGCCTGAGGATGGTGAAATGCACGAGGTCGACGGCTGCATCCGATTTCAGGATGTTTCGCCAGGTACGCTCGCCGGCATGCGGCTCACCCGACACCAGCAGGACGCGAAGGTTGTCGCGGATGCCGGCGACGGTGACCACGGCGCGATTGTTGAGCAAGGTCAGCTCGCCCGGCAGGGCTTCCGCCTCCAGCTCGACGATGTTCCTGCCGCCATGGGCGATCTCGACCGGAACGGTGACGTTCTCGCCGACCGTGACGCTCATCGTCGAGACCGGGTCTCCGTCTCGGGAAATGGTCACCTGCGCGCGCCGGGGGGAGGCCGCGGCAACGGGGCCGAAATCCTCCAGCCGGAAGGTGATCGGCTGGTCCTGTCCGACGATGCCGAAGCGCGGCGAGGCGTGCACCACGAGGCGGCGGTCGATCTCCTCGCGGTTGCCTGTGACGAGGGCGTGCACCGGCGCGTCGAAGCCGAGCTGTTCGCGGCGCTCGGGAATGTCGTGCACCTGCCCGTCAGTGATCAGTACGACGCCGGAGATGCGCTCGGAGGGAACGTCGGCGAGCCCTCGCTCGAGCGCCGAGAACAGTTCGGTGCCATCGGTGCCCGCCGAGCCGACCTCGATCCAGCGGGGCTCGAAGCCGCGTAGCCGTGCCAGCCGCGCCTCGAGGTCGGCGCGCGCCGCCGCCGTCTCCGCGGCGCGTTCGCCGAGAGTCTGGCTCGCCGACGTGTCGATGACGATGGCGACCACCCCCGGCAGGATCTCCCTGTCCTCCTGCTTGAGGGCGGGATCGAGGAGCGCAAGGACGAGCAGCGCGGCGGCCAGTGCACGCAGCCACGCGCCCGGCATCTGTCGGATCAGGCCGATCACCGAGACGATGGCGGCGGCGACCGCCAGCGCGGCGATCAGGCGCCAGTCGATCAGCGGAGTGACGTCGACGGACCAGCTCATGCTACTGCCCCAGCCGTTCGAGCAGGGCCGGTACGTGGACCTGGTCGGCCTTGTAGTTGCCGGTCAGCGTGTACATGACGATGTTGACGCCGGAGCGGAACGCCATTTCGCGCTGCATCTCGCCGCCCGGCGCCACCGGGAAGAGCGGGCGCCGGTCCTCGTCCAGCGCCCAGGCACCGGCCAGATCGTTCGAGGTGATGATGATCGAGGAGACGCCATCGGCGTTGCGCGCCGGACGCGCCACCTCGTCGGGATCGCGCAGCGAGGCCTCCACCCAGAGCGTGCCGCCTTGCCAGCGGCCGGGAAAGTCCTGCAGCAAGTAGAACGCCTTGGTAAGCACGTGATCGGCCGGCACCGGCTCCAGTTCGGGAATGTCGAGGCCGCGCAGTAGCGTGCGTAGCCGCAGCATGCCGGGTCCCGCCGAGGCGCCGTCGAGCCCCGGTCGCGCCTCCAGTTCGTCGCGCGTGTCGAACAGGATGGTGCCGCCCTGCTTCATGTACGCGTCGATCCTGGCCAGCACCTCGTTGCCGGGCGGTTCGGCGGCCGGATCGATCGGCCAGTAGAGCATCGGGAAGAAGGCCAGTTCGTCCCGGGTGATGTCGACACCGAGCGGGGCGGCAGGCTCGAGCGCGGTGCGCTCGGCGAGGATGCGCGTCAGCCCCTCGAGGCCGGCGCGGCTGGTCTCGTCGATGTCGCGGTTACCCGTCAGCACGTAGGCGAGGCGCGTATCGAGCGTTGCCTCCAGCGCAAGCCGGTCGGCGGGATCGAGGTCGTCCTGCGCCGCCGCCCGGTCGGCCGACGTGCCGACAAGGGCGAGCGCCACCGCCAGCCCCGCCGCGCCGCGGGCAGCCGGACGCAGCCTGAAGCCGCGTCCGGTCATCGCCAGCACGATGATGCCGTCGACGATCAGGAGAATCACGGCAGCCGCGAGCAGCCATGGCCCGAGCGTGCGCGGCTCGGCATCCGGGTAGAACACCGTCGCGAGGCCGGTTGTCTCCAGCGCGGTGTGGGTCGTCGTCTCGTCGAGGACATTGATTGCCCGGAACGCATCCGGTTCGCCATAGAGCCCGGGCGGATGTTCGCGGCCGGGGCGGGTCGTTTCGAAAGCCTCCGCCGGGATCGGCCGGGCCTGCGGCGGAGGCGAGCCGAGCATGCCGGTGGCATCGAGCGCGCGCAGTGGCCGCAGGACGCCGCCGGGCACCCCTCGCGAGGAGCCCTCGGCAGACGTCGTGTTCGACAGCTCGACGATGCGCCTCAGCATCTCGACGAATACACCGGTCAGGGGCAGATTCGACCACGCCGCATCGGCGGTGACGTGGAACAGCACGATCCAGCCGTCGCCACGCCGTTCGGAGGTCACCAGCGGCGTCCCGTCCTCGAGATTGGCCCAGGTCTTCTCGGCCAGGTCGATCGACGGCTCGGCGAGAACCTGCCGCGTCACCCGGACGTCCGAGGGAACCTCGAGCCCGGCGAAGGGACTGGTGGCCGGGAAGGCGGCGATCGGCTGCGGCTCGCTCCACGACAGCGTGCCGCCGAGCGAGCGGTCGCCGCTGCGAAGATTGACCGGCACCAGCACGTCATCCTCGGCGCCGGCCAGGCGAGGTCCGGCGAAACGGATCAGCACGCCGCCGTCATTGATCCATTTTTCGAGCCGCCCGGTCGCGTCGCCGACCAGGGTGCCGATATCGGCCAGCACCAGGGTCGACACGTTTTCGGCGAGCAGGCGGTCGAGTGCTACGGCGAGATTGGTGTCGGGTGGCTCACGCAGATCGGCGAAAGGCGCCAGCGCCCGTGTGATGTAGTAGAGCGGCGACAACAGCGGCTGGGCGCGCTCGCGCGATTCGCCGGAGATCAGACCGACCACGCGGCGGCGCCAGCGGTCGTCGAGGAGCTGCACGGCGCCGGCCGTGCGCTGGTCGGCGATCTCAAGCCGCCCAATCTCATTGCGAAGCTCTGCCGGCAGGTCGATGACCGTTTCGGCCCGGTTGGCCGACGCCTCGAAGGTGAACGGCGTCTCGCCGATCACCCGGCCCTTCAGATCGCGGGCGCGCAGCACCCCGAACGGCGGCGCGGCAGTGGTCGGCCGGAGGATCGTCGCCTTCAGGCCGGCGGTCTCGTTGGCGGCCGGGGCGAGCGCCAGCGGCAGCGACGACGCCTCGGGCACGACCACCTCGACATCGGCGATGCCGGTTTCGCTCAGGGCGGCGGCGAAGCCGGCACCATCGGCATAAGCGAGGCCATCCGACAGCCAGACGATCTCGCCCACATCGTAGCGTGCCACCGCCTCGGCGATGGCTGGCGCCAGCGCCATGCGCGCGGGCGCGTGGGGGACGGGCGCGATTCCGGCCAGGCGCCGTCGCACGTCGGCCGCATCGGCCGGTGGCGACGGCGCGGTGTCGGTCGCCGTCGCGACGATCAGCGCCGTCCGTCCGGCCCATGCCGTTTCGGTCAGCACCTCCTCCGCAGCGCGCGCCATGCGCTCCCAGTGCGGTGCCGATCCCCAGCCGTTGTCGATGACGACCAGCACCGGGCCGGATCCTCCGGTGGTGACGACCTGGGGATTGAGCACCGGTCGGGCCAGCGCCAGGATCACCAGGGCCGCGATCAGCATGCGCAGCAGCACGAGCCACCACGGGGTCTTGGCGCGGCTGTCCTCCTGCTGCTCGATCTCCAGCAGGATGCGCGTCGGCGGGAAGGCGATGCGGGTCGGCCGCGGCGGCGTGAAACGCAGCAGCAGCCAGATCGCCGGCAAGAGCACGAGCGCCAGGAGGAGCCAGGGCTGGATGAAGGCGAGCGGAAGACCGGACATCAGACCGAAGCCTCCCGGCCAGCGGCCGCCGATGCGCCGGCGCGGGGGTTGCTTCCTCCGGACAGGCGCGCGTGCAGCGCCAGGACCGGCTGCTGCGCCGGGTGGTCGGTATGGTGGACGGTGCACGACCAGCCGAGCCGGTCCGACAGTGCGCGCAGCCGGCGCCGACGCTCGGCCATGCGGGCGAGATAGGCGCCGCGGATTGCTTCCGCCCGACCGGCCGTATAGGTCAGCCCGCTGGCGGCATCGTGGAATTCCGTTCGGCCGGCAAAGGGGAAGGTCTCCTCGGCCGGATCTAGGATCTGCACGACGTGGCCGTGCACCTGCCGGCCGGCGATGCCGGTCAGTCCGGCCTCCAGCGTCTGCAGGGGTTCGAGCAGATCGCCGAGGATCACGAGATCGGAGAAGCGGCCGAACGGCACCTCAGTCGGCAGGCGGTCCTCGCCGATCGGATCGTGCGCGATGAGCTGCGCGGCGGTCTCGATGGCATTGCGCCGGGCGGACGGGGCTATCAGTCCGACCAGCCCGACCCGCTCGCCGCCGCGGATCAGGAGATCCGTCAGCGCCAGCCCGATCACCACCGCACGCTCGATCTTGCGCGCCTGGCCGAGCTGCGAGCGGAAATACATCGACGGCGAACGGTCGATCCAGATCCAGACCGTGTGGGCGGCCTCCCACTCCTTCTCCCGAACATAGAGATGATCATCGCGCGCCGAACGCCGCCAGTCGATGCGCTTGGCGGGCTCGCCGCTCTGGAAATGGCGGAACTGCCAGAACGTCTCGCCAGGGCCGGCCCGCCTGCGCCCGTGGATGCCGTGGGCGATGGTATTGGCGACGAGTCGCGCCTGGATCAGCAGGTCGGGCATGCGCGCCGACAGTTCAGCGGCCTGGCGGCCGATGTCGGCTGCCGCGGGCGGGGTGGTATCGAGTTCTGGCCGGGCGACCACCAATGCGGACTATCCGAGCTGCGCAACGAAACGGTCGATCAGGGTACCGACGTCGATGCCATCCGCGCGGGCCGCGAAGGTGACGGCCATGCGATGCTGCAGGATCGGGCGGGCCAACGCGGCCACATCATCCACCGACGGTGCCAGGCGCCCCTGTACCAGCGCCCGCGCCCGAACCGCAAGCATCAGCGCCTGACTGGCCCTTGGACCTGGGCCCCAGGCGATGTTGGCATCGACCCCGGCATCACCCTCGCCGGGCCGGGCGGAGCGCACCAGCTTCAGGATTGCCTCAACCACGGTCTCGCCAACCGGCATGCGGCGGACCAGCCGCTGGGCCGCCATCAGCTCCTCGGGCGTCATCACCCGCCGCAGCTCCGCTTCGGTCGAGCCGGTCGTCTCGAACAGCATCCGCCGCTCCGACGCGAGGTCCGGATAGCCGACATCGACCTGCATGATGAACCGGTCGAGCTGTGCCTCCGGCAGCGGGTAGGTGCCTTCCTGCTCGAGAGGGTTCTGGGTGGCGAGCACGTGGAAGGGGCGCGGCAGGTCGTGCCGCAGGCCGGCCACCGTCACATGATGCTCCTGCATCGCCTGCAGCAGCGCCGACTGGGTGCGGGGGCTCGCCCGGTTGATCTCGTCAGCCATCAGAAGCTGCGAGAAGATTGGCCCGGGAATGAAGCGGAACGAGCGTCCGCCACCCGGGGCCTCTTCCAGCACTTCCGCGCCAAGGATGTCGGAGGGCATCAGGTCGGGGGTGAACTGGATGCGGCGCGCGTCGAGGCCGAGGACGACGCCCATGGTCTCGACGAGCTTGGTCTTGGCGAGGCCGGGGACGCCGACCAGCAAGGCATGGCCACCGCTCAGCAGCGTCACGAGCGCCTTCTCGACCACCTCGTCCTGCCCGAAGATGACCTTGCCGATCTCGGCGCGGACAGTGGCGATTCGGTCGGAGACGGCATCGGCGGTCGCCACGATGTCCTCGGCGGCCGGGACAGTCTGATTGATCGTGCTCATGCGTGGAACTATATGGCCCCCATGTCGGCCTCAGAAAGTGGACACTGCTCACAGGCCCGTGATCGTCGGGTCCCCGGTGAGGCCGGCACGGCAATGCCCGCCAACGCGAGGCCGTCAGCGGCGGGCCGGTCCACGACAGGGACTCGATGACGCCGGTCGAGATGGGCAGAACTATGACCGCAAACGCACCGCAACCCGAGGCTGCGCCAGTCGGACGGTCAACCGAAGGCCTCGCCGCGCTGGAGCAGGCGGCGCGGGCCGCGGCCGGCCGCGGCATCCCGCCGGTCGAGCGGTGGAACCCGGCGTTCTGCGGCGATCTCGACATCCGCATCGCGGCCGACGGCACCTGGTACTATCTCGGCTCACCGATCGGCCGCAAGCCGCTGGTGCGGCTGTTCTCCACGGTGCTGCGCAAGGACGCCGACGGGCGGACCTATCTGGTGACGCCGGTCGAGAAGATCGGCATCCGCGTCGACGATGCGCCGTTCCTGGCCGTCGAGATGGCGGTCGGGAGGGCGGGCGACGAGCAGGTGATCGGCTTCCGCACCAATGTCGACGACTATGTCGAGGTCGATGCCCATCATCCGCTGCGATTCGAGCGGGAGCCCAGTTCGGGTGGCCTGAAACCCTACGTTCTGGTGCGTGGGCGACTGGAAGCGCTGGTGACGCGGGCGGTCTTCTACGACCTGGTGGAACTCGGTGAGGAACGCGAGGTCGGCGGGGCGCGGATGTTCGGAGTGCGCAGCCATGGGACCTTTTTCCCGATGGCGTCCGCCGAGTCGCTGGAGGGGTTGCGATGACCGGAATGATCGGGTCGGCGAACGGCACGGTGCAGTCCGCTCCGGCCCTGTTCGCGCCTGACGCGGTCCGCAGTCTGGCGCGGCAGCGGCTCCTGCGGCATCCGCCGGCGGAGGATCTCGATCCGGAGCGCCCGGCGATCTGCGGCGATCACGTGCTCAACGACGGCACCATCGACCGCTTCAGTCCGGGGCCGTTGCGGCGGGCGGCCGTCCTGATTCCCATCGTCGCGCGCGAGGACGGGGCGACGATCATCCTGACCCGAAGGACCGACCATCTGCCCGCGCATCCCGGCCAGGTGGCGTTTCCCGGCGGCAAGATCGAGGCGCGCGACGCCTCACCGCTGGCTGCGGCGCTGCGCGAGACTCAGGAAGAGATCGGCATTCCCCCCGACCGGTTCGAGCCGCTCGGCTATCTCGACCTCTACCAGAGCGGTTCGGGCTACCGGATCGTGCCGGTCGTTGCCATGATCGGCCCCGAGTTCGAACTCGCCGTCGACGCCGACGAGGTCGCGGCCGTCTTCGAGGTGCCGCTGTCGTTCCTGATGTCGCCGGCCAACCACAGGCGGGAGACGGGCGTGTTCCGTGGCCTGACGCGCAACTACTACGCGATCTCCTATGCCGACCAGACCATCTGGGGCGTGACCGCGGGCATCATCCGCAGCCTGTACCAGCGGGTGTACGCCTGATGGTCAGGGTTCTCGGCATGCAGCTGGCGCTGTTCCTGCTGCCGTTCGTGGTTTACGGACTGTATCTGTATTTCAGCAGGGTGGACCCGCTCGACAGGGCTTCCTGGAAAGGCGGTCCGGTGTACTGGCTGGCCATCGCCGGGCTGCTGATCGCGATCGCAGCCTTCGTGCTGACGGCAACCTACAGCGGGGCGCCACCCGGTGCCGACTACACGCCGGCGCAACTGCGCGACGGCCGCATCGAGCCGGGTCGTCTCGAATGAGCGATGCGGCGCCGCCCGCCCTGCCGGACGCAGGATGGCTGCGCACACCGCCATTGAGCGATGTGCTCGCCGCCCTCAACGATGCGGATGTCGAGACGCGGGTGGTTGGCGGCGCGGTGCGCAACGCGCTTCTCGGCGAGCCGATCGGCGATGTCGATCTTGCCACCACCGCCGAGCCGGCGGAGGTGATCCGTCGCGTCGAGGCGGCCGGACTGCGGGCGGTTCCTACCGGCATTGCACATGGAACGGTGACGGTCGTCGCCAGTGGCCATCCCTTCGAGGTGACGACGTTGCGCCACGATGTCGAGACGCATGGCCGCCATGCGACGGTCGCCTTCGGCGCCGACTGGCTGGAGGATGCCCGGCGCCGCGACTTCACCATGAACGCGCTCTATGCCGCTGCGGACGGGTCGCTGCATGATCCGGTCGGCGGTTACCGCGACATCCTCGCCCGGCGGGTGCGGTTCATCGGCGCGGCCGACACCCGTATCCGTGAGGATTATCTCAGGATCCTCCGCTTCTTCCGGCTGCACGCGCAGTACGGCGTCGGCGACCCCGATCCGGAGGGCCTGTCGGCGGCGATCCGGCTGCGCGCCGGGCTCATGGCCCTGTCGGGGGAACGGCTGCGCCAGGAGACGCTGCGTCTGGTGGTCGCGCCCCGGGCCGTCGAGACCGTGACCATCGCCGCCGAATGCGGCATCATCGGGCTGGTGACCGGGGGCGTTCCCTATCTCGCCGCCTTCGAGCGCATGGCGGCGTGCGAGGCCGCTGCAGGGGCGGCCGCAGAACCGCTGCTGCGGCTGGCTGCGCTGTGTGTCGCCGTGCGCGAGGACGCGATGCGCCTGTCCGAACGGTTCCGGTTGTCGAACGCACAGGCCAGGCGGCTGGCCGTTGCTGCCGAGGCTTGGCGTGGCCTGCGGCCAGACACGGACGAGGCGGCACTGCGGCGCATGCTGTACCGGCTCGGACCGGAGAGCTACCGCGACAGCGCCCGGCTGGCCTTCGCGTGCCGGGGCGGCGACCGCGATGGCTGGCGTGGAATCCTCGATCTGCCGGACCGCTGGACGGCTCCGACCTTTCCGCTGAAGGGCGGCGACCTGCGCAGTCTCGGGATTCCGGCTGGGCCTGCGATCGGTAGGCTGCTGGCCGAGCTCGAGGCCGAATGGATCGCCGGCGGCTTCGCCGGCGACCGCACCGCGCTGCTGCGGCTGGCCCGTGAGCGGGCCGGCCCTTAGAAGGGGCCATCGCCTCTCGCAAGCAAGGATTGCCCTCACTTCCCGTCGAGTCGCATCCGGCGAGGATGGACCTGCATCCGCTTGTCACGGACCTGCGCCAATCGTCAGGGCCACTTCACCACGGGCGGCAGCGACGACAGGATCGACTCGACATTGCCGCCGGTCTTCAGGCCGAACACGGTGCCGCGGTCATAGAGCAGGTTGAACTCGACGTAGCGGCCGCGCCGGACCAGCTGTTCCTCGCGGTCGGCTTCCGTCCAGGCAAGCGCGAAGTTGCGCCGCACGAGGCGCGGATAGACATCGAGAAACGCCTCGCCGACCGCGCGCGTGAAGGCGAAGTCGGCGTCCCAGTCGCCGGTATCGAGGTAGTCGTAGAAGATGCCGCCGATACCGCGCGGCTCGTTGCGATGGGCGAGCCAGAAGTAACGGTCGCACCAATCCCGATACTCCTCCCAGGGGCGGCCGTTCGCCTCGCAGGCAGCCCGCATCGCCTGATGGAAATCCTCAGAATCGGGATCTTCCCGGGTTCTCCGGCGATCGAGCACCGGGGTCAGATCGGCGCCGCCGCCGAACCAGCCCTTCGTCGTCACCACGAAGCGGGTGTTCATGTGGACGGCCGGCACGTTCGGATTATGCAGGTGGGCGATCAGCGAGATGCCGCTTGCCCAGAAGCGCGGATCCTTGTCGGCGCCCGGAATCTGGTCGCGGAACTCCGGCGCGAATTCGCCGTGTACGGTGGAGACGTGTACGCCGACCTTCTCGAATACCCGTCCGTGCATCGTCGACATGACCCCGCCGCCGCCCGGCGCGCCGGTATGGTCGATGCGCTGCCAGGGCTTGCGGAGGAAGCGGCCGGCCGGACGGTCCGATTGCGGCAGGCCGGCGGGAAGTTCGTCCTCCAGCGCCTCGAACGCCGCGGTGATCCGGTCGCGCAAGGATTCGAACCATGCGCGGGCGGTGTACTTGCGATCCTCGAGGGTACGGGTTGCGGCCACCGTCACTGTCGTTCTCCCCCGTCGCCCCAGCTGTTCGCCCCAGCTAACGGAATCGGCAGCGACAGGGCAACCGTCACGTCGGCGCAGCCGCGGGGAAGCCGCCGGTCTGGCGCAGCGCCTCGCCGAGCACCATGGCGGCGGCGACGGCGACGTTGAGCGATCGCAGCCCCGGCCGCATCGGGATGATGACGCGAGCGTCGGCGGCAGCATGGACCGCTTCGGGGACGCCGCAACTCTCCCGGCCGAGCACCAGCGTGTCGAACGGCGAGAAGGCGAAGTCCGGATACGGCGTCTCGGCCCTCGTCGACAGCAACACCAGACGACGACCGGCCGCCTTGCGGGCCGTCTCGAACGCCTCGAAGGAAATGTGCCGCTCGAACGAGGCGAGAGCCACATAGTCCATGCCGGCGCGCCGGAACCGCGCCTCGGAGAAGGCGAATCCGGCCGGCTCGATGATGTCCACTGCGACGCCGAGACAGGCGCCGAGTCGCAGGATGGTGCCGGTGTTCTGGGGGATGTCCGGCTGGTAGAGCGCCAAGCGGATCAACGACAAAGCTCGCAGTCTGGAATGATTCGCGACAATTGGCCCCGGATAGCTCTGCTGCGCTGGACAAGGCGGATCAAGAGTGCAAAAAGGAGCGCGCCCGCCAAGGCGGCGGGTGCGTCCGTACCCGGCCCCCGCGGGGCGGCAGGGCGGAACGCGTCATTCCTATATCCGGGGATTTGGACGTGGCCCACACGCATCCGCACGCCGAAGAGCCGACGCGTCGTGACTTTCTCTACATCGCCACCGGCGCGGTCGGCGCAGTCGGTGTCGCCGCCACCCTGTGGCCCTTCATCGACCAGATGAATCCCGATGCCAGCGTGCAGGCACTCGCCTCGATCGAGGTCGATATCAGCTCGATCGAGGTCGGCCAGGGCATTACGGTGATGTGGCGCGGCAAGCCGGTCTTCATCCGTCATCGCACCGAGGCCGAGATCGCGGAGGCCCGCGCGGTTCCGGTCGATTCGCTTCCTGATCCGTTTGCGCGCAATGATGCACTGCCCGCCGATGCGCCGGCCACCGACGAGAACCGGGCGCCGCGCGAGGAGTGGCTGGTGCAGGTCGGGGTCTGCACGCATCTGGGCTGCGTGCCGCTCGGCGAGCAGGGCGACTACGACGGCTGGTTCTGCCCGTGCCACGGATCGCATTACGATACTGCCGGACGCATCCGACGCGGCCCTGCTCCGCGTAATCTCGAGATCCCGGTCTACGAGTTCGTTTCGGACACGCTCGTCAGGATAGGCTAGGCGGACCGGGGGCTGGAAGAATCGTCATGAGCGGACACTCGACCTATCACTACAAGAACCCGGTGGTGCGGTGGATCGACTCCCGCCTGCCGATCATCAGCGCGATGCGGAGCAATGCGCTGGATTTCCCGACGCCCAAGAATCTGAACTATTTCTGGACGTTCGGCGGGATCCTGACGCTGTTCCTTGCCATCCAGATCGTGACCGGCATTGTGCTCGCGATGCACTACACGCCGCATGTCGATCTGGCCTTCGCCAGTGTCGAGCACATCATGCGCGACGTGAACTACGGCTGGCTGATCCGATACATGCACGCCAATGGTGCGTCATTCTTCTTCATCGCGGTGTACATCCACATCTTCCGCGGCCTGTACTACGGCTCCTACAAGGCGCCACGCGAATTGATCTGGATGATCGGCGTGGTCATCCTGCTGCTGATGATGGCCACGGCCTTCATGGGCTATGTCCTGCCATGGGGGCAGATGAGCTTCTGGGGCGCCACCGTCATCACCAACCTGTTCAGCGCCATCCCGCTGGTCGGGACGAGCATCGTCGAGTGGCTGTGGGGCGGCTTCGCGGTCGGAAACCCGACCCTGAACCGGTTCTTCTCGCTGCACTACCTGCTGCCCTTCGTGCTCGCTGCCGTGGTGTTCCTGCATATCTGGGCGCTGCATGTTCCCGGCAACAACAACCCGACCGGCGTCGACGTGAAGTCGAAGAAGGACACCGTGCCCTTCCATCCGTACTACACGGTGAAGGACCTGTTTGCGATTGTCGTGTTCCTGGTCTTCTACGCGGCCTTCGTGTTCTACATGCCGAATTTCCTCGGCCATCCGGACAACTACATCCCGGCGAATCCGCTGGTGACGCCGGCGCACATCGTGCCGGAATGGTACTTCCTGCCGTTCTACGCGATCCTGCGCGCGATCCCCGACAAGCTCGGCGGCGTCCTGGCGATGTTCGCCTCGATCGGCGTGCTGTTCCTGCTGCCGTGGCTCGACACCTCGAAGATCCGGTCGGCGACGTTCCGCCCGCTGTACCGGCAGTTCTTCTGGATCCTCGTGCTGGTGTGCATCGGGCTCGGCTATCTCGGTGCCATGCCGGCGGAAGGCGGCTATGTGATCGCCGCTCGCATCCTGACCACATACTACTTCGTGCACTTCCTCGTGATCCTGCCGTTGCTGGGAATTTTCGAGAAGACCAAGCCGCTGCCGCCATCCATCTCGGAATCGGTTCTGGCGAAGGGTGGCGGAGCCGGATCGGCTGTGGCCACAGGGGCCGCCGCGGCACCGGAAAGACAAGGCTGAGGCTCGAGGGCGTCGACGATGTATCCTTCTTTCGTGATGAAGGCCGGGCTGATCCGGACCACCGCTGCGGCACTCGTGGCTGTCGCCCTGTCGGCCGTCGCACAGCCGGCCTGGTCGGCCGGCGACGCGTTGCCGCCGAAGTCGGTCGACTTCAGCTTCCACGGGCCGTTCGGACTGTTCGATCGGGCACAGCTGCAGCGCGGCTACAAGGTGTTCGTCGAGTCATGCTCAAGCTGTCATTCGATGAACCATGTGGCGTTCCGCAATCTGAGCGAACGCGGTGGGCCCGGCTTCACGCCGGCGCAGGTACGCGTGCTTGCCGCGGAGTTCCCGCGCCAGGTCATCGACGGCCCGGATGATTTCGGCGACATGTTCGAGCGGCCCGGCCGGCCGGCCGACCGCATTCCGCCACCGTTCCCGAACGAGGCGGCGGCGCGTGCCGCCAACAATGGTGCCTATCCGCCCGATCTGTCGGTGATCGCGAAGGCGCGGCCGGGAGGGCCGGAGCACATCTACTCGGTGCTCACCGGCTATCAGGATCCACCGCCGAATGTCGAGGTTCGGGCAGGCAGCTACTACAATCCCTACTTCCCGGGTGGCCAGATCGCGATGCCGCCGCCGCTGTCGGACGAGGTGATCGAATATACCGACGGTACTCCGATGACGGCAGAGCAGTACGCCAAGGATGTCGCGGCGTTCCTGATGTGGACGGCCGAGCCGAAGATGGAGGACCGCAAGCGGATCGGCTTCCAGGTCATGATCTTCCTCATCGTGTTCGGCGTGCTGCTGTACTTCACCAAGCAGAAGCTGTGGCGGGCGGTCGAACACTGAGCGGGGTCCGTCTGTCGGACCGGAAGGGGCCCTGCGGGGCCCCTTCGCATTTGGTAGGGGCAGAGGGACAGGCAGGTCGCGTCATGCGGCCACTGACGGTCGTGCCGGCCGACGCCATCACCGGGCCGGATTCGCCTGGATCGCCCGAGCGGCGTCCGCCGAGCAGGCTGTACCGGCCGTTGCCGTCAGGCTAACTAGGCTTGCGCAAGAAGGGGGGGCGAGCATGGCGCGATCGCGACTGGGCATCATCGGTGGCTCGGGCGTCTACGACCTGCCGGGACTGAAGGGGGCGCGTTGGGAGCATGTGCCGACACCCTGGGGCGAACCTTCCGACCAGCTGCATTTCGGTGAACTGGACGGGCTCGAGCTCGTCTTCCTGCCACGGCACGGCCGCGGCCATCGTCTGCCGCCCGGCGCAATCAACTATCGCGCCAATATCGACGCGCTGAAGCGCGTGGGGGTCACCGACGTGGTGTCCCTGTCGGCGGTCGGCTCGTTCCGCGAGGCGCTCAGTCCGGGCACCTTCGTGCTGGTCGACCAGTTCATCGACCGGACCTTCGCGCGCGAGAAGAGCTTCTTCGGGCCAGGCTGCGTCGCCCATGTGGCGTTCGCCGATCCGGTCAGTCCCGGCCTCGCCGACCTGGTGGAGGCGGCGGCTCGCGCTGAGTCGATTCCGGTCATCCGGGGCGGCACCTATCTCGCCATGGAGGGGCCGCAATTCTCGACGCGGGCGGAATCCCTGCTCTACCGGTCGTGGGGATGCGACGTCGTCGGCATGACCAACATGCCGGAGGCGAAGCTCGCGCGCGAGGCCGAGCTGTGCTACTGCGTCGTGGCGATGGTTACCGACTACGACTGCTGGCATCCCGACCACGGCGACGTCGACGTGCCCTCGATCCTGCGCATCGTCGCCGACAACGCCGACAAGGCACGCCGGCTGGTGGAGCGGCTGGCGCGGGATTTCCCGCGCGAGCACCCGCCCTGTCCGATCGGGTCGGACCGGGCGCTGGAGACGGCGATCGTCACAGCGCCGGCGGCGCGCGATCCCGATCTGCTGGTCAAGCTCGACGCGGTGGCCGGCCGGGTGCTCGGCCGCTCCTGAGTTCGCTCGCCCCAGCGCAACGTACCGGCGGACGGCGAAGCGGGTATCCTGCCCCGAAAGCCCGGGGAGGGGGCCATCAAGGACATGCCGGTCCTGATCGTCGGTGCGGACCCGGTCGGCCTGATGCTGCCGGCGGAGCTGCACCGACGCCGCATCGCCTGCCGCATCATCGGGCAGCGCACTCTGCCCTCGACGTTCTGCAAGGCGATCGACCTGCAGCCGCGATTGCTGGAGCTGTTCGAGATGCCCGGCCTCCTCGAGGAGGCGGTGGCGCGCGGGATCCGGATCAGGGGGGCGGGAGATCCATGTCAACGGCCGCAAGGTCGCCGACATGCCCCTGCCGTCCGGCGACCCCAGACTCTGATGGGCTTGCCCTGCGGCTTCCCGGGACTTCCCCGGTACGAGACCGAGGCGATCCTGGCCGCTCACCTTGGCGAAGGTCCGGCGGCAGAACCCGGCACGACGATCCTCGTGCGGCCAGATGGCCATCTCGGCGATCGGGCGGCCGCGTAGACGCCGGCGACGGTGCCGCGCGGCCCGCCGGGGCGGCCAGCCCGGCTGCTACATGTGACCGGTGACGCCGACGATCCCGCCGAGAAAGCCTGTGAAGAGCAGCGAAATCAGCGAGAAGATGATCCCCAGGATGATCGCCGCCGGGACGGCCGCGAGCCCCCAGATGATGAAGATGACGATGAGCCGGCCGAATGGGATGTCGATGTCGGTGACGGTGACGCGATTGTCGGTGTTCATGACGTACCCCTGAATGCCCCGCGGCGGGACAGCCTCGCTTGGGCAGCTGAGTCGTGCAAGGCTGCCGCCACCTCACCTCGGGCCGTTGCGCAAGGCGCGCAGTCTCGTCCAATGCGCCAATCTACCTCGCCGCACACTTGACCAGTTCGGCCGCATCCGGCTATCTGTTGCGAAAGGCAATATCTTGTAACGAACAACAGAACATTGGGGTGTGCCCGTGCCGACCCGACCGCCCGCGACCGAATTCCGCACGCGACTGCTGGCCGGCGAGCGGCTGATCGGCTCCTTCATCAAGACACCTGCGCCGCAGCCCATCGAGATACTCGGCGATCTCGGCTTCGATTTCGTGGTGATCGACGAGGAGCACGGACCCTTCGATCGCGGTGCGATCGATATCGGTCTGCTTGCCGCGCGTGCATCGGGAACTGCCGGCATCGTCCGGGTGGCGGAGCCGTCGGCCGCCAATATCCTGGCGATGCTCGACATGGGTGCCACCGGCGTGCTGGTACCGCATGTGCTGTCGGTCGCGAAGGCGCGCGAGGTGGCCTCGGCATGCCGCTATCGCGGCGGCCGGCGCGGCTTCTCCAACACCACCCGAGCCGGACGCTACGGTGCCTTGGGCATGTGGTCGCATGTCGATGCAGCGGATGCGCAGACCGTCGTCATTGCGATGATCGAGGACCGCGAAGCGCTCGACGAGATCGACGCGATCGCCGCGGTGGAGGGGATCGATGCCTTCTTCATCGGCCGTGGCGACCTGGCGGTGGCGTACGGGGCGCCGGGCATGGAGGCCCCGGAGGTGCGTGGCGCAGCCGAACGCATCCTCGCTGCGGCGCGGTCGGCCGCAAAGCCGGTCTGCATCATGGTCTCCGGGCGAGAGGAGGCCGATGCCTTCGCCGCCCTCGGCGCGAGCGCCTTCATCGTCGCCTCCGACCAGGGATTCATGCGGCAGGCCGCCGCGAAGCTGATTGAGGACATGGCCGCGATGGCCTGAACCGGAGCGGGAGGACGAGATGACGATACCGGTGCGGGAAGCAACCCAGGCGCGGCACTACGCCGAGCCGCCGCAGATCACCGGCGAGGCCGGCAGTCGCACCTGGCTGACGCGCGGTGCCAACTTCGTTGTCGCGGTGTCGCAGGTCACACCCGGTGCGCGGCTCGAACGGGCAGACAATCCCGACGAGTACTTCCTGTTGCTGCCGCCGGACCTGTCGGCAACTGTCGAGGCAGGTGGCGAGACGATCGAGGCGGCAGGCGATTCGGTGACGATCCTGCCACCCGGCCGCAGCGCCATTACCGCGAGGACGGCCGGCTACCTCGCCCGGGTCTTCTCGCGTGAGGCGCAGGACCTGATGGCGAGGGCGGGCAATGCCGACCGCTATGCCGATGGCGCTCCCGAGGTCGCGCCGCTCGAACCCTGGCCGGAGCCGGTCGGCGGCTACCGGATCCGCCACTACCGGCTGGCCGACTACGAACTCGGCGCCAGCGCAGCCATGCCCTCGAAGCTGTTCCGCAGCCGTAGCCTGATGGTCAACATGTTCGAATCGACCGATCAGCCGCGCGATACCGCGAAGCTCAGCCCCCACTGGCACGACGATTTCGAGCAGGCCTCGGTGCTGCTTCAGGGCACCTACAAGCATCATCTGCGCTATCCGTGGGTGCCGAACATGGCCGAATGGCGCGACGATGATCACGGCGAGTACGGCGCGCCGTCGACGCTCATCATTCCCGCGCGGGTGATCCACACCTCGCGCAAGATCAATTACGGTCCGGCCGTGTTCATCGACATCTTCAGTCCTCCGCGCCTCGACTTCTCGATGCGGCCGGGCGTGGTCCTGAACGCGGACGAATATCCCATGCCGGCGGGAGCCTGACGACCGGCGCCCTTCTCGGGTCGAGCAGATTGCCTGCGCAGCCTGGCGCGGCGGCCATTGGCCGCCGCGCCATCTTGTTGTTCGGCGCAGTATCGCGGCAACGCGCGAAAGTTGAATCGCCTTAACCTCGGATTCACTGCTGATGAGGGATTCCGGAGTCCGGGAGTGAGGCTCCGCGCTGATATCGTTGGGGGATGTCCATGCAGAACGAGACGATCGAGGACCAGGAACCGGGACTCGGCGAGGTTGAATCCGGCACGCCGGCGGCGTCGGCGCGGCGCAGCGGTTTCGGCCTGCGCGGGCGCCTGACCTTCGCCTTTGGGGCCGTCGCGGCGGCAGGGCTCGTGTCGTGTGGCGTTGCGCTGGTGCAGTTCGAATCGATCCGCGAGGGTCTCGATGCGGTAACGAAGCGTGGCCTGCCGGCGATCACCGCCGCCCAGAATGTCGCCGCCGAAAGCGCCAGGCTGGCGGCTTCCGCACCGATGCTCGACAGCGCGCGGTCGCAGGAGGAGCGTTACAACACCTTCCTGAGCCTGAGGAGCCGGTTTGGAACACTCAACCAGCAGATCAAGGCGCTCGAGCAGTATGGCGTCGATCCCGAGCAGATCAGTGCGCTGGAGGCCCAGAGCCGGCAGATGATGTCGAACGTCGAGGCCCAGGATGGCCTCGTGCGGCAGCGCCTGGATGCGGCGATCGCGCGCGAGAAGGCGGTCGCCCAGATGACCGAGGCACACGAGGTGCTGCTCGATGAACTTGCCCCGCTGATCGCGGCGACCAGCGATGCCTTCACCCTTGCGGCCGATAGCCTCGGCGAGACGACCGACGAGGGCGTGCGCAAGCTGGCGGAGGAATCGGTTGGCAAGCTGATCCTGCTCTACGACGTGCGTGACGGGGCGATGCAGCTCGCCCGCGCGATCGGACAGACGATGAACGCTGCCTCGGTGGCACAGGTCGACGACGTCTGGCGCGAGGCCGTTCCGGTGACCTCGCGACTTCATTCGTCGATCCTCAGGCTCTCCGGGGATGCGCAGATGGAGCAGCTCGTCGCGGCAGCGAAGCAGCTGCTCGATTCGACGATCGGCGACAAGAGCGTGTTCGAGTACCGCAAGCTCGCTCTCGATCCCGAGGCTGGACCGATGGCCCGTATCGAAGCGGCCGGCGAAGTGGAGCGCCTGGTCGGGGCTGCGCGCTCGCTCGAGGAGTCCATCGAGGCCATCGTGACGCCCGCCATTCGCACGGCACAGGTCAACATCCGGCTGGTCGGAATCGACCTGAAGAACAGTTCCGACAGGGCCATGCGGAGCCTGATCGATGTCGAGCTGCCGCGCTTCAGCAACCTCATGGAACTGGCCGCCAAGAGCAACCGTCTGGCCGGCCTGCTCGCTGCCGCCGCAACCGCGCCAACCAGCGAGGCGCTGGCGCGCTCGATCCTCGAGATCAGCCGCGAATCGTCGGATCTCGAGGTGACGCTGGCCAGCATCGCCGATCAGGAGCCGGCGATCGCCAAGGCTGCGAAGGCGCTGTTGACCTACGCGCAGGGCGCCGGCGGCATCCCGTCGATCCGCATGAAGGAACTGGAGGCGGAGTCCACCAGCGCCATTCAGCTCGCCGGGACACGCCAGAAGGCGGAGGAGCTCGGCATGACCGTCGCCAAGGTGGTGGCCAGCGTCCAGGAAGCCGGCGACGCGAGCGCGGCGGCGGCCGAGCGGGCGCTGACCCAGGCGCGCATGTGGCTGCTGGTGGCGGCCGCCGTCGGTGCGCTGGTCGCGCTCGGCTTCGCGCTGGTCTATGTCCCGCGTGCGATCACCAATCGTCTGCTGGCTCTCGGAGCCGCCATGCGCTCAATCGCCGCAGGCGACCTCGAGGCTCAGATCCCCGCCGGTGGCAAGGACGAGATCGCCGAGATGGCCGAGGCCCTGGTGGTGTTCCGGGACAACGCCCGCGAGATCGAGGCAGCCAATGCCCGGGCGCTGGCGGAGCGTCAGCGCGCGGCCGAGGAGCGCCGGATCGCCCGCCTGCAGCTCGCCGATGCCTTCGAGGCGAGCGTGCAGAGCGTGGTCGGTAATGTCGGCAACTCGGCCATCCACATGCAGGACAGCGCCGCCCGGATGTCCGGCATCGCCAGCCGGACCAGCGATCAGGTGCGCGAGACGGCGAGGGCATCCGACCAGGCCGCCAGCAACGTCCAGGTCGTGGCATCAACGGCCGAGGAGCTGGCCAGCTCGATCGCCGAGATCAGCCGCCAGGTCGCGGAGTCGACGCGTATCGCCGGCGAGGCGGTGAACGAGGCCGAACAGACCACGCAGCGCGTCCGCAGCCTGGCGGAAGCCTCGGAACGGATCGGCGCGGTGGTCAACCTGATCCAGTCGATCGCGGCGCAGACCAACCTGCTCGCGCTCAATGCGACCATCGAGGCGGCGCGCGCCGGCGAGGCGGGTCGTGGCTTCGCGGTGGTCGCCAACGAGGTCAAGACGCTGGCCAGCCAGACCGCAAAGGCGACCGAGGAGATCGGCGAGCAGATCGCAGGCATGCAGCGCGCGACCACGGAGGCAGTCTCGGCGATCGACGGCATCGGCCAGACCATTTCCAAGATCAGCGACATCGCCAGCTCGATCGCGGCCGCGGTGGAGGAGCAGGGCGCGGCCACCGCCGAGATCGCCCGCTCCGTTCAGGAGGTCGCCGCCGGCACCGCGCAGGTCTCCTCCAACATGGGAACGGTCGCTCAGGCCAGCTCCGAGACCGGAGACGTCGCCGGCGAGGTGCTCGAGGCTTCGCGGCAGATGTCCGAGGAGGCAGCGCGGCTGAAGTCGGAGGTCGGCCGCTTCCTGGCCGAGCTACGGGCAGCCTGAGCGCAGGCCGCCCGGTATGCCGCGTCGTCCGGGATGGCCGTCGCGACGCCCTCGACGTCGGGTGGTACCGACTTCGCTCCTCACGAGGTGGCATCGGACACGTCCGATGCCGGTCGCCGATCCGCAATCGGATGGGCAGGGCGGCCGCCCGGACAGGCGCCCCGATCCCGGCTCTCCGCTTGGCTTCGGCCGGGATGACGGTGTCAGGAGAGCCGGCGGCCCATGAAGAACTTGCCCTCGAAGCTGAGGACCGGCTGGCCGTTCTGGTTGACGCCGAGGGCCTCGTGCTCGACCAGTCCCCATTGCGGCCGTGTCGCCAGCGGCCGCTTGCCGCTGATCCGCCAGCGATAGCTGATGGTGTCGCCGACATAGACCGGGCGGGGCCACTTCAGGTTGGAGATACCGGGGGAGGGGCCGAAGCGCGGCGGCTGTCGCCCGGCGGCCAGCGCCTCGGCCGCGAGTCGTTTCCCGTATTCGACATTGAGCCGCATCCACACGCAGGCGGTGTGCCAGCCGCTGGCGCACAGTCCGCCGAGCAGGCTTCGTGCCGCGGCTTCGGGATCGATGTGGAAGGGCTGCGGGTCCCAGCGCCGGGCAAAGGCAATGATCTCTTCGGCGGTGAAGGTGTGGCTGCCGATGTCGGCCTCGTGGCCGATCTCCAGATCCTCGAAATCGGTCAAGGAGTCGCCTCCGCGGTGTCGCGCCGGGCGAACATGATCGGATTGCGGATCGTCGCCACGGTCTCGCCGCGCTGGTTGATGGCCTCGAACAGGAAGTGCACGAGACCGATATGGGGACGGCTGCGGGAGATGCGGGTGTCGAGCACGGTGTAGCGGATCGTCAGGGTGTCGCCGGGCTTCAGCGGCTTCAGCCAGTTGACCTCGTCAACTCCGGGCGAGCCCTGCGAGGTGGAGTTGAGCAGGAAACCGTCGCACATCCCGCGCATGATCAGGCAGATCATGTGCCAGCCGGACGCCGCCAGGCCGCCGAGCGGCGAGGCGCGGCCGGCCTCCTCATCGAGATGCATCGGCTGCGGGTCCCAGTCGGTCGCGAAGTCCACGATATCCGCGGCGCTGACGGTGACCGTGTGGAAGACGACCGTCTCACCGGTGGTGAAATCCTCGAAGGCGAGGCGCTTCGCAGGGTGGTCGGTCATGGGCGGATGTACTCCCCGTCGGCGAAGGCTTCCGGCTAGGCCGCGAAGCGGAAGTGCATGACGTCGCCGTCCTGCACGACATAGTCCTTGCCCTCGAGCCGCATGCGACCCGCTTCCCTGGCCCCGGCCTCACCGTTCAGCCGGACGTAGTCTTCGTAGGAAATCGTCTCGGCGCGGATGAACCCCTTCTCGAAGTCGGTATGGATGACGCCAGCGGCCTGGGGCGCCTTCGTCCCGCGCGGGACTGTCCAGGCGCGCGCTTCCTTGGGACCGACGGTGAAGAAGGTCACGAGGTGAAGGAGATCGTAGCCCGCGCGGATCAGCCTGTTCAAGCCTGGCTCCTCCAGCCCGAGCGTCGCGAGGAACTCGGTCCGCTCGCCGTTCGGCAGGAGCGCGATCTCCGCCTCGATCTTGGCGGAGATGACGACGCAGGCCGCGCCCTCGGCAGCTGCGCGCGCGGCGACGCGGGCCGAATGCTCGTTGCCTGTCGCGGCGGATGCCTCATCGACATTGCAGACATAGAGCACCGGCTTGGAGGTGAGCAGGTTGAGCGCCTCGAAGGCGCGGCGCTCCTCGTCGGCGACGGCAGTGAGTCGGGCCGGCTTGCCCTCGCGCAGCAGGGTGAGTGCGCGGCCGACCAGATCGAGTGCGAGCTTGGCGTCCTTGTCGCCGCCGCGGGCCTTCTTCTCCAAGCCGACGACGCGCTTCTCGAGGCTGTCGAGGTCGGCCAGCATCAGCTCGGTCTCGATGGTCTCGGCATCGGCGATCGGATCGACGCGCCCTTCGACGTGGGTGACATCGCCATCCTCGAAGCAGCGGACCACGAAGGCGATGGCATCGACCTCCCGGATGTGGCCGAGGAACTGGTTGCCGAGGCCTTCGCCCTTGGAGGCTCCGCGCACCAGGCCGGCGATATCGACGAAGGTCAGCCGGGTCGGAACGATCTGTCCGGAGGCGGCGATCCTTGCCAGCGTCTCGAGACGCGGATCCGGCACCGCGACCTCACCGACATTCGGCTCGATCGTGCAGAACGGGTAATTCTCGGCCTGCGCCGCGGCCGTCTGGGTGAGTGCGTTGAAAAGGGTCGACTTGCCTACATTGGGCAGGCCGACGATGCCACATTTGAAGCCCATTCAGGATCTCCGTCGGGGTTCGGCGCCGGCGCTCAGAGGTGCTTGCGGCCGGTCAGACGGTCAAGCGCGTCGGCGAGGGCGTCGCGCGTGGGGGCAGCCGCCGCCGACGTCGGACCTGTCGCCGGCGCAGGGGCCTCGCCGGCCCTGTCGGCTGCGGCCGTTTGCCGCGATCCGGCGCCGCGCGCAGCCTTGGGCTGGCTGCCAGACATCGCCAGCGCGACCCTGTTCATGAAGCCCGCCTCATCGCGCGAGACCAGCAGCGGCGCGTTGTCGGCCACCGCAGCGAGCAGCGGGCCGAGCCAGTCGCTGTCGGCCTTGGCGAAATCCGACAGGACGTGGCGCTGCACGGCCTCCTTGCGCCCGGGATGGCCGATACCGAGCCGGACCCGGCGGAAGTCGGGGCCGATATGCGCGGCGATCGATCGGATGCCGTTGTGACCGGCGGCGCCGCCGCCGGTCTTCAGCCGCACCTTGCCGGGCGCCAGGTCGAGCTCGTCATAGAGGACGATCACGTCGTCGGGCGTGAGCTTCAGCCAGCGCATCGCCTCGCCCACCGAGCGTCCGGATTCGTTCATGTAGGTCATCGGCTTGAGCAGCACGACACGGCAGCCGGCAAGCGTTCCTTCGCTGGTCTCGCCCTGGAATCGGCGCCGCCACCCCGGGAAGCGGTACAGTTCGGCAATGGCATCGACGGCCATGAACCCGATATTGTGGCGGTTGGCCGCGTATTTCGGGCCGGGATTGCCGAGGCCGACGATCAGAAGCATGGCATATCGTCCCGGCATCGTCCGCCCATGCAGCACACCCGGCCGCGCGTCGGGCGCGGCCGGGCGGATGGGAGGAGCTACGCCCCCTCGCCGTCTTCCTGGCTGTCGCTCTCGCTGCGCAGGCCGGCCGGCGCAGCAATGGTGGCGATGGTGAAATCGCGGTCGGTGATGGTCGGTGTGACGTTGTCCGGCAGCTTCACCGCGGAAATGTGCAGCGAGTCGCCGAGATCGAGATTGGCCAGATCGGCGTCGATGTGGTCGGGGATCGCATCGGCCGGGGCCATCACCTCGATCTCGTGCCGGACGACGTTGAGCACGCCGCCGCGCCGGATACCCGGGCAATCCTCTTCGTTGAGGAAGTTCACCGGCACCGCCACCGCGACCCGGCCGCCCGCAGTCAGGCGCAGGAAATCGACATGGACGGGGAAATCCTTCACCGGATCGAGCTGCACGTCGCGCGGCAGGACGCGCGTCTTCTTGCCATCCACGTCGATCTCGAAAATCGTCGTCATGAAATGGATGGAATGCACCCGGTGGATCAAGTCGCGCGCCTCCAGCGAAATCGGCATGGCGGGCTCCTTGCCGCCGTAGATCACGGCGGGGATGCGTCCTGCGCGGCGCTCCGCACGGGCGGCCCCCTTGCCGACCCGCGGGCGCGCCGTCGCGGTCAGCGATACGGTCGCGGTCATGTCATGTCTCCTCGAAAACGTGCCAGCTCAAGACGCCGACGCAAAAAGCCCGTCTCCTCCAGGGGTGCGGACGGGCACGCGAGGCGGCTTATACGGCAGGGGGCGGCAACAGGCAAGGAACGCGGAGGGGTCTGCCGCCGATTCGCCCGTCCGAGCCGACGGCGGACGGGTGCGTCGCTCAGTCGAACAGGCTCGACACCGATTCCTCGCGCTCGGTACGGCTGATCGCCTCGCCGATCAGCGGCGCGATGGACAGCACGCGGATGTTGTGGGCGACGCGGACGGCCTCCGTCGCCTGGATCGAGTCGGTGATGACCAGTTCGCGGAGCCTGGAGGCGGAGATGCGGGCGACCGCCCCGCCCGACAGGACACCGTGGGTGAGATAGCCGTAAACCTCGGTTGCGCCCTGCTCGATCAGCGCCTCGGCCGCATTGCACAAGGTGCCGCCGGAATCGACGATGTCGTCGACGAGGATGCAGATCCGGCCGTCGACCTCGCCGATGATGTTCATCACCTCGGATTCGCCCGGCCGTTCCCGGCGCTTGTCGACGATCGCGAGCGGCGCGTCGATGCGCTTGGCGAGGCCGCGGGCGCGCACCACGCCTCCGACGTCAGGCGAGACGACCATCAGTCTCGACAGGTCGAACCGCTCCTTGATGTCGCGCACCATGACCGGTGCGGCGTAGAGATTGTCGGTCGGGATGTCGAAGAAGCCCTGGATCTGGCCGGCATGCAGGTCGAGGGTCAGCACCCGGTCGGCGCCGGCGCGGGTGATCAGGTTGGCGACCAGCTTGGCGGAAATCGGCGTGCGGGCGGCCGGTTTGCGGTCCTGGCGGGCGTAGCCGAAATAGGGGATCACCGCGGTGATGCGCTTGGCCGAAGCCCGCCGCAGCGCATCGATGATGATCAGCAGCTCCATCAGATTGTCGTTGGCCGGGAACGATGTCGACTGGATCACGAAGACGTCCTCGCCGCGGACATTCTCCTGGATCTCGACGAACACCTCCATGTCCGCGAACCGGCGGACCAGGCACTTCGTCAGGGGTGTGTTGAGATAGGCGGCGATCGCCTCGGCGAGGGCGCGGTTGGAATTGCCTGCGACGAGTTTCATGGAGTTCCCAGACCGATGCGTGAGGCCGCGGCCAGATCGTTGCCATCGGCGGCCCGGCGGCGGCTAGATAGCAAGGCGCGCAACGACGCGCAAACAGGAATGCGGCGGCGTGGTTAGCGGGAGCACAGGAGGATGGCTGTTCGCATCGGCATAAGGATTACGGAGTTATGCACTCTTTGATAGAGTAAGCATGATGATCGCATCCAGTGCGGGCATGGCATGACCGGCGAACCGTCCCTTCCGGTGTCCTCGCAGGCCACGGACCACATCTCCGCGCTCGCCACCTTCTGGATTCCGCTCGGACTCGTGTGCCTGTTCACAGGCTTGTTCCTGTTCGTGCGCTACCGCGACGTGTCGTACATCATCAAGGAGGTGTACGAGACGCCGGAGCTCCAGACGCCGCTCTTGCTCGCGCAAGAGGTGGAGGACGGCGCGAGCCTGGAGACGCGGGCACGCATTGCGCTCGAGCAGGACGTGCTCATGCTCCGCCACACCCGCCTCAAGGCCGCGATCGCCAACCGGACCTGGCTGAGATTCACGACCATCGCGTCCGGCGCCGTGCTGATCACGGTCGGAGCGATCTTCGTGCTGGCGCGGAGACGGCCGCACCCGCCATCGAGTGAGGGCTGCGGACAGGTCGTTCCGCCCGGTCACTCTGCCGGCATCAGCGCCAGCACGCCTGCAGCGGCGGAGGCGGCGGCGGAATCTGCCGAGGCGCCCCAGCTGTGGTCGAGCGTGCCCTGCGCAAACTCGGCGACCTGGCGGACACTGCCGAGCGTCCTGCCGGTGCGATCGGCGACCGTCCAGATGATTGCGACGATCTGGCGCCCTCCTGTCGGCGGCCCCACGGTCGCCTCGCCGGCGATCAGGTAGTTGGCGTCGGCGGCGGCTGCGACCCGGGCGCCGCCAGCGGCTTCGAGCTGTGCGGAGAGGGCCGTCGCCAGCGCCACCGATCCGTCGCCGGTGGCGCCTGCCACTGCGCCGATATGATATGTGAACCGGGGCGGGGCGGGGATGGCTGCGGCAGCCGCGCCCGTGGACGGGCCGGGTCCGGCGAGGGCCGAAGGATCGTAGATCCGGCGGGCACCACCGGTCGCCATGGCCTGGGTCTCGACCAGGCCGGCGCGGGTGCCCTGAACCGGATCCAACTGCGTCACCACGTCATGGTCGGGCGGATCGAGCTCGGCGGTCACCGGACTGGTCGGCGTGCCGCTGTCGATCCATTGGCGCAGCGCCATGGCGGTGTTCCGCGCAATGGTCCGCAGGGTCTCGTCAGCCACGGCCTGCCACGGGTCGGGCAGGGTGGCGGGGATCACCTCGGACCCGGCGATCCGGTGCACCCTTCGGCCGTCGGCATCGAACAGGTCCCAGACATAGCTGATCCGCGTCTGGCCGGCCGCGGCGGCGGCGCTGAAATAGCCCTTGATGCGGAAGCGGACGTCGGGACTGTCACGCCCGACCACCGGCAGCGTCATCTCCGCCGCGCCGATCCCGAGTTCGGTGGCGAGCACGGTCGCCCGCGAGGGTGGAAGTCCGACGATCGGCTCGAAGGCGATCGTCACCGGCTGCGTCGCGGCGGGTGGCGGCAGGGTGGTCTGCTGCGACTGCGGCGGCGGGGGCGTCGCCGGATCGGTCTGACATCCGACAAGCGGGACTGCCAGCAGCATTGCCAGGGTCAGGGCAACCAGTGTCCGGGGGATCGAGAGAAAGCGCGTCATCGTTCGCCAATGCCGGCCGAAACCTTACCCTGCGGTGGACCAGGCGCCCCCTACCGAGTGTCTGGTAGCCCTATTTGACGATGAGGTCCAGCGAGGCCGTCGACAGCGGTTCGCTGCCCGTCGCGGTGACGAGCGAGGTGCGGCCGAGGCACATCGCGGTGCCGGTGTCGGTATCCATCACGATCATGTGCGCAAACATCACCATGTCGGGTTCCAGCACCCAGGGATTTCCGGTGTAGAACATCGGCCAGTCCATCCAGGAGGGAGTGAATTTCGCTCCGAGTGAATAGCCGCAGGCCGCCAGCCGGTGCGGCGCGAGGCCGTAGGCATCGAGGACGCGGGCATGGACGTCGAACACCTCGCCTGCGGTGCGACCGGGGGCAATCGCCTCCTCGACGGCCTCCAGCGCCTCGACAACGGCGGCATGGATGAAGCGGTGGCGGGGGCTCGCCTTGCCGACGCAGACCGTGCGCATCAGGGCGGCGTGGTAGTGGCGATAGACGCCGGCCCATTCAAGCGTGATCTGGTCGATGGGGTCGAGCCTCCGGCGGCCGGTCTTGTAGCGGCAGAGCAGGGCGTCGGCGCCCGAGCCGATGATGAACTCGTTGGCGGGGTAGTCGCCACCACCGGCAAAGATGGCCCCCTGCATCGCAGCCAGCACCGCGCCCTCATCGGCGCCCGGTCCGATCGTCGCCAGGGCCGCGTCCCAGGCCGCGTCTGCCAGTTCGGCGGCCTTGCGGACACAGGCAATCTCGGCAGGCGATTTGACCGCGCGCAGGCGCGTCACCACGGCGGAAGCGTCTTGGAGGGTGCAGAAACCGTCCATCGCTGCATCCACGGCCCGGCCGTTGGAGGCGACGAGGCCGTGGCTTTCGTACTCGATGCCGAGCCGTTTCCCGCGCGCGCCGAGCGAGTCCAGCATGTCGCGCAGCTGGACCGCGGGCGTCGCCCCGGCCGCATCCGTCCAGACCCGGATATCCTCGATGTTGGAGGTATGCCGTGCCTGGCGCAGATCGGCAGAACGAGTCAGCAGCGCGGTGGTGCCGTCGACGCCCACGTAGAGGCACTGGAAGAAGCAGAAGCCGAAGGTGTCATAGCCGGTCAGCCAGTACATCGATTCCTGCGAGAACATCAGCAGCCCGTCGAGCCCCTCGGCGGCGAGCGCTCGGTTCAGCCGGTTGCGGCGGGCGGCGAATTCCTCGGGCGGAAAGTGCAGGGCCATGCGTCAGCGATCCATGATTGCGATCGAGGAGATGAGTCGGCCGTAGTCGGGCTCGGCACGGTGAGTGGCACGGCGGAACGAGAAGAAGTCCTCCTCGTGGCCATAGGTGCACAGGCGAAGATCCGCCACCTCGCCGATTCCGGCCCGTGCGAGACGGCCGCCGACATATCCGGGTAGGTCGAAATGCGGCCTTGCGCTCGGGTCGGGCCTTGCGAAATACCGATCATTGTCGGGATCGGCATCAAGGAAGGTTCGGCGGAAGTCCTCGCCGACCTCGTAGTTCCTCTGGCAGATGGTCGGGCCGATCACGGCGATGATGCGTTCGCGCACTGCGCCGAGGTCGAGCATTGCCGCGACGGTGGCCTCGACGATGCCGGCGAGCGCACCGCGCCAGCCGGCATGCACCGCGCCGATCACCGCCGCGTCGGGGTCAGCGAGCAGCACCGGCGCGCAGTCGGCCGTCGAGACGCCGAGGGCGATGCCCGGCTGTCGCGTCACCACCGCATCGGCCTTCGGCCTTTCATCAGGGGGCAGGGGGCGTTCGACGGTCAGCGCCACTGCCGAATGGTACTGCCACGGCGTCACCAGACAATCGCGTGCCACCTCCATCGCGTCGGCGACGCGGCCGCGGTTCTCCGCGACGCGGGCCGGGTCGTCCTGGGAGCCGAGGCCGATGTTGAGACTGGCGTAGAGGCCGTCGGACACGCCGCCGCGGCGGGTGAAGAAGCCATGCCGCAACCCCGGCCGCGACAGGGCGGTGGCTTCGATCTTGATCGGACGGCTGGCGGATGCACGGGTGCAGGGAATGATCATCGGCCGAAAGCTTGCCCGGTGGCGGAGCCGAGTCAACTCGCCTCGAATGGCGGAGGAGCTGGAAGGCCCGGCGAGGCAAGGGCGAGAACCTTGAACAGGTCGCCCATTGCGCCGACACCCGTGAGCCGCTCCACCGCGATCGCGAGGTCGATGGCGGAGGCGCCGGATGCTCTCAGGCGTTCGGCACGAAGGCCGATGCCGAGAGCGGTCAGGAAGCTGCCCTGGCTCACGGGCCCCCAGGCGCGCGCGCCGCTGGCGACCGCTGCCGCCGCAATCGCCGCAAAATCGACATGGGCGGTCAGGTCGGCCTCGCCGGGCGCCTCCAAAGGATCAGCAGGACGACGTCCCCGCAGTGCCTGAAGACTGTCACCGGGGGCGGGGCCGCGATAGCCGTAGTCGATTATGAGGGCAAGGCCCGGATGGCGGGCCAGTCGGGCACCGATCGCGCCGGCGATGGCGCGCGCGGCCGGACAGTCCTCGATCACCGTGCCGTCGGCTGCCTCGAGCAGATGTGGCGGGAAGCCTGCGCCGTCCTCCGGACCGATGTCGAGAACCGCAAGCCTGCCTGCCGCGTCGATGCCGACCATGCGCTGCCGCCAGCTTCCGTCCCGCAGGATCCGCTGGCGGATCGGCAGCGCATCGAAGAACTCGTTGGCGGCGAGCAGCACCGGCCCGTCCGGCACCGTGTCGAGGCTGTCGTGCCAGCTTGCCTGGATGCCGCTTCCCGTCAGCCGGTAGGCCTGTGCGGCGCGCAGCCTGGGGCTCGTCTCGACCAGGTGGATGTCGACGGCCGCACGCAGGTCCGGCAGCGCCCGGAAGGTTCTGAGCATGTCGAGCATCAGCGTTGCCCGACCGGGGCCGAGTTCGACCAGACGGACAGGGCGTGGCGATCCCATCGTCTGCCAGGCGTGGGCAAGAACCGCCCCGACGATCTCGCCGAACATCTGGCTGATCTCGGGCGCCGTGGTGAAATCACCCTGTGCGCCGATCGCCGGGCGTGCCATGTAATAGCCGTATGTCGGGTGACCGAGACAGAGCGCCATATAGCGCTCCAGCGGCATCGGTCCGGTCTCGGCGATCTCCGTGCGGATGATGCGTTCGAGCGGGGTCATGCCTGTGCGGCCGGTGTCGCGGGCGGGCGGGGCGGTCGCATCAGGGCGGTGGCGATCACCACGCAGCCGAGGAGGATCATCGGCAGGGACAGCACCATGCCCATCGTCAGCCCGCCCCACAGGAAGCCGATATGGGCGTCCGGCGTGCGGAACAGCTCGCCGATGGTCCGCGCGGCGCCGTATCCGGCGAGGAACACGCCGGTCGCCAGCCACGGACGCCGAAGGCCGCCGAAGCGATGGGTCACGAGGCGCAACACCAGGAACAGCAGGAACCCTTCGAGCGCGGCCTGGTAGAGCTGGCTCGGATGACGCGGCTCGGGGCCGGCATGGGGGAACACCATGGCCCAGGGGACATCGGTCGGACGCCCCCACAGCTCGCCGTTCACGAAGTTGGCAATGCGCCCGAGCATCAGACCGACCGGTGTCGAGGCGGCGGCGATGTCGGCCATCGCGGAGACGGGGCGCCCGCGCGACCGCGCGAACGACAGGACTGCGATCACCACGCCGAGGAAGCCGCCGTGGAAGGACATGCCGCCGGACCAGATCTGCAGGATCTCGCCGGGATGGGCCGCGAAGTGGAGCGGATTGTAGATCACGACGTAACCGAGCCGTCCGCCGATCACGATGCCGAGCGTTGCCCACAGGATGAGATCGTCGACGTCGCGTCGCGTCATCGGCGCCGATCCGCCCCACAGTGCGCCGTTGGCGACCAGGCGGAGCATGTACCACCAGGCGAAGATGATGCCGGCGACATAGGCGAGCGCGTACCAGCGCAGGGCGAAGGGGCCGATCTCGATGGCGACCGGATCGATGGCTGGGAACGGGATGACGAAGACCGGCATGAGCGATACCGCCAGGTTCGGGCCCGGTCGGGCCGATTTGGCCGCCCCGCGCGGAAGTCCCCGCGGTCGGCGCCGCAGGATTAAGCGTCGCCGCCGAAGCTGGCAAGCGCACGGCAGTTGGCCTGCGTCCCGGTTGCACGGGCGCAGGATGCCCCGCAACTGTGTGAAATCCTGAAGCCGCCGTCCGGCAGGTCGCAGCCGCCGGCCAGACTCGACTTGCCCAGGCCGCAATCCGCTGCCATATAGCGCCTGCCGGCACGTCCCCTCGGGATGTGCCCTCAGGAATTCAGGTCAGGACTGCGCCTTTCGCCGCTGCGGTTGCAAGGTTGCCTTTCCCGAAGTGCTGAGACTGTCGGGCCGGTCGTCGCGGCCCGGGACTTTGGTTTGGCCTCGACGGATTCTCGGGACAGGAGCTTCCCATGCGCCAGAACGGCACCATCAAGTTCTTCAACCATTCGCGCGGTTTCGGCTTCATTACGCCTGACTCCGGCAGCAAGGACGTGTTCGTCCACATCACCGCCCTGGAGCGGTCCGGCTTGCAGGCCCCCGACGAAGGCACCAAGGTCTCGTTCGAGATCGAGGAAGATCGTCGCGGCCGCGGCCCGCAGGCGGTGAACATCCAACTCGCCTGAGCCCTGCGACCAATCGTCCGCGATGCTGCCGCCGGGGTCATCCCGGCGGCGCTCCAGTTTCCTTGCCGCCGTCTGCCCTTGAAGTGCGGAGCGGGGATGCCCATTGTTGCACTTGTGACCCCATGAGAGGACGGGCGCGTCGCCAGCCCGCAGTGCCATGCCGCAGACCAGCAACCGCATTCTCGACGAGTTCGCCCGCTTCGTGACCGATGCGGCGGGCGTGGCGCGCGGCGTGCGCGCCGAAGCCGAGACGGTGATCCGCACCCAGGCCGAGAAGCTGCTGCGCGACCTCGATGTGGTGCAGCGCGAGGAGTTCGAGGCCGTCCGCGAGATGGCGGTGCGCGCGCGCCAGGAAAACGAGGCGCTGGCCGCTCGCGTGGAGGCGCTCGAGCGCGCGGCCGGGATCGTGTCGGAGGCGGCGGCAACCGCGAAGCCGAAGGGGGCCTCGACGCGCCGGCGCACCGCAAAGCCGGCCGGCGATCCAAACATCTGACGGCTGCGTGATCGCATCGTTAAAAGCACGTTAACGGAAATTGTCCACAACATGTGGCAGATGGCGATCAGGCCACGATATATTGGCCACATGCTGCGATTCGACTTCGCACCGCGACGATCCGCTCCGAGGGCCGCCCGACGGGCCGCCCGGTCTGCTCCGATCGACCCGCTTCGCACCCCGGCCGGCTCTAGCCGGCCCGTTTCGTTTCATTGGCCGTTCCGGGACCGGTCGGCCATTTTCGCGCTCCCAGACAGCGAGGTACGGACATGACCTTCGTCGTCGAACTGCAACATGAGCGGCAGATAAATCCGGTCGACACCATCGAGCAGATTGCCGCGGTGAACGACTGGGCTTTCGATCGCTCGGGCGATCACGAGATCACAATTTCCGTTACCGGGTCGTGGACGGACTACCATATCTCGTTCACCTGGATGGACGATCTCGAAGCCCTGCATCTGGCCTGCGCCTTCGATCTGAAGGTGCCGGACCCGCGCCGCCGCGAGGTGGTCGAGCTCATCTCCCGCATCAACGAGCAGATGTGGCTCGGCCATTTCGACCTGTGGGCGCAGGAGGGGGTGGTGATCTTCCGCCACGCGCTGCTGCTGGTCGGAGCCGAGACCAGCGCCCGGCAGTGCGAGGCGCTGCTGGATGCGGCGGTGGAGAGCTGCGAACGCTACTTCCAGGCCTTTCAGTTCGTGGTCTGGGCCGGCAAGTCCGCCGCCGAGGCGATCGAGTCGGCCTTGTTCGAGACGGCCGGTCAGGCATGACGCTCAAGACTGTGGGGCCCGTCTTGCTCGTCGGCGCGGGCAAGATGGGCGGCGCCATGCTGTCGGGCTGGCTCGATCGCGGCCTGCCCGGCGAGCGCATCATCGTGCGTGATCCCGCGCCCGGACCCGAGATCGCCGCGCTGATCGCCAAGCACGGCATCCGGACAGCGATCGGCGAGCCGCCCGCGATCGTGGTGCTCGCCGTGAAGCCGCAGATCATGGACGTGGTGCTGGCCGGCATTGCGGCCGACATTCCGGCCGGCGCACTGGTCGTTTCGGTTGCCGCCGGAAAGACCCTCGCCGGCATTGCCCGCCATCTGACGCCCGGCACGCCGATCGTGCGGACTATCCCCAACACGCCGGCGGCGATCGGCCGCGGCATCACCGTGTGTGTCGCTGGCCCGGGCGTCAGCGCGCGGCAGCGGGCCGAGGCCACCGCGCTGCTCGAGGCCGGCGGCGAGGTCGCCTGGATCGACGATGAGGGCCTGATGGACGCGGTGACGGCCGTGTCCGGTTCCGGACCCGCCTATGTGTTCCTGCTCGCCGAATGCCTCGCGGCGGCAGGGGCGGAGCAGGGGATACCGCCCGATCTCGCGGCCCGGCTTGCCCGCGTCACCGTATCGGGGGCCGGTGAACTCCTACACCGCTCCGACCTCGATCCGGCAACCTTGCGTCACAACGTCACCTCGCCCGGCGGGACGACGGCCGCAGCGCTGGACATCCTGATGGGCGAGGGCGGCCTCGGGCGGCTGATGCGCGAGGCCGTCGCCGCGGCGACGCGCCGCGGGCGGGAACTGGCCGGCTGATCCGGGCGATATTGCTCTGCCGCGCGCGAGGCCTATCTTTCTCCCCGTTGGAGGTGACCCATGGCGCGCAAGACGAGCAGGACCGACAAGCCCGCGGATCTGACCGAGCGCATTGTCGACGCCGCCCTGACACTGGCTGCGACACGCCCCTGGCAAGAGGTGCGGCTGTCCGACATTGCGGCCGAGGCGGATGTGAGTCTTGCCGATCTGCGCGAACGGTTCGACGGCAAGCTCGACATTCTTGCCGCCTTCAGCCGGCGGATAGACCGCGAGGTTCTGGAGCGGCTCGATCCCGACCTGGCGCAGGAGCCGGTGCGCGAGCGACTGTTCGATGTGCTGATGGCCCGGTTCGACGCCCTGCAGCCGTATCGCGCCGCCGTCGCCTCGATCGTGCGCAGCTTCGAGGCGCGTCCCGGCGACCTGCTGATGTGGAACCGCGTGGCGGTGCGGTCGATGGTCTGGATGCTGGAGGCCGCGGGGATCGACACGTCCAGCCGACTCGGCGCGATCGGCGCCCAGGGAATGGTCGGGGTCTATGGCCGTACGCTCAGGGTCTGGCTGACGGACGATGATCCCGGCATGGCGCGCACCATGGTCGAACTCGACCGCAGACTCACCGAAGGCGGACGCTGGATGAGGCGGATCGAACGGCTATGCAGCCTGGCAGAGGCGTTCGGCCGCCTGCGCAAGGCACGCCGCTCGCGCTTTCGGGGACGGCGCGAGGGCTATGGCGAGCCGGACGCGGAGATGGCCGGATCCGGCATCTGACGTTGCCCGCTTCCCGGTTGCATGCTAACCGGCCTGTACTACCGGGAGAGACGGACATCATGACTACGGCGCCGCAGACCATCACCTTCGACGATTTTCTGAGGGTGGACGTGCGCGTCGGTACGATCATCGGCGTCGAGCCGTTTCCGGAAGCGCGCAAGCCCGCCTTCAAGCTTCGGATCGACTTCGGGCCGGAGATCGGCGTCAAGAAGTCCTCGGCCCAGATCACCAGGCGCTATGCTCCCGAGGCGCTGGTCGGCCGGCAGGTCGCCGCCGTCGTCAATTTCCCACCGCGCCAGATCGGCAAGTTCATGTCGGAAGTGCTGACGCTCGGCTTCCCGGACGAGGATGGCGAGGTCGTGCTGGTGCAGCCGGAGCGCCCGGTGCCGAACGGCGGCCGGCTGTTCTGATCCGAATCCTCCCGTCATCCCGCCAACGGCCGGAGCGGCTGTTCGGGTTTGGCAGGGCAGAGCGGAAGGGGGGCAACGCGTGCCGATCCCCTGGCGCCGCCCCTGGCTGCGACCGGGACGACGCGGCAAGGTGACTTTGATGGCTACTGCGCCGGCGCAGCGGAGGGCATCGCCTGCGGACGGGAGCGGCGCCACCCGGGCAGGAACCACGAGGCGGCGAACACCGCGGACATGGCGCAGGCCATTGCCAGGAACAGCGCGTCGGATGAGCCGGTGCGCCCATGCAGCCAGGCAATCAGCGGCACCACGCCGGAGCTGACCCCCAGCGCCAGCAGGAACTGGATCGAATAGGCCCGCGAACGCCAGTTCGCCGCGACGTAATGGCCGATCAGCCAGGCGCTGACCGGCACCTCGCCGAACATGGCGATCATCAGCGGCACCGCCATGACCACCGTGAGCGCCCCGTCGACCTGCCACAGCACGGCGAGAAGCACCGCCTGCAGCCCGGTCAGGGTGAACATGATCGGCTTGGCGCCGATACGGTCGAGCAGCCGGCCGACCGGGATCTGGGTGAAAGCTGCCAGCGCGAAGACCAGCGACACCCAGGCGCCGATGCCGGCGAGTCCGACATCGGACGACAGCCGCTCCTCGAACAGCTTCGGCATGGCGATGGTAACGCCCTGAAAGGCGAGCCCACCCATCAGCGAGGCGACGGCAACGACGGCGAGGACGCGGATCTGGTCCATCCGTGAAGCGTGGACGAAGGTGGAGCCGCGCCCCGCGCCGCCCGTCGCCCGGCTGCCGAGCCCGGTCGCGAGATAGCCGAGGCCGACCACCAGCGTCACCACGCCGGGAACCAGAAACGCCGCCCGCCAGCCGAGCCAGGCAGTGAGCGCGCCGGTGGCGAGCGCTGCGGCCGCCACGCCCATGTTGCCCCATACGCCGTTGACGCCGAGCGCACGCCCGGTCTTCACCGCATGGCGGACGATCAGCGCCGTGCCGACCGGATGGTAGATCGACGCGAAGACGCCGATGCACGCCAGACCTGCGGCCAGCGAGAGCGGTCCCGGAGCGAAGGCGGTGGCGATCGACGACAGGGCGATGCCGATGAAGAATACGGCCATCATCTTCTCGCCGCCCCAGCGGTCGCCGAGCCAGCCGGATACGGGCGTCGCCAGCGCGAAGGCCGCGAAGGCAGGCGTGCCCAGCGCCAGCGCCTCGGCATAGCTCATCTCCCAGGCCGGATGGATGGCCAGCACGGCGGTTGGGAAGATCAGCAGGAAATAGTGGTCGAGGAAATGGGCGACGTTGATGAAGATCAGCGAAGTGGGCATTCCGATCGTCCGCATTTCCTCGACTCCGGTCCGCTCGCCGCGACCGTCTGGATGCACATTATGCCAACCACATCCGGCGTTCTTGCGCAAAGCGGCCCGATATTGTCGAGTATGTGCCATGAGCATGTCGGCAGCCGATGTGACAGTCCCGATCGACACGCTGTCGGTGAATCATCGCGCCGGCCATCGCATCCATCTGCATGCGCACGACCAGGCGCAGCTGATCTTCGGCCGCTCCGGCGTGATGCGCGTCACTGCCGCGAACGGGCTGTGGGTGGTGCCGCCGGCGCGCGCGCTGTGGGTGCCGGGGCGCACGCCGCACGCCATCCAGTGCCGCACGGCCGTCGAGATGCGCACGGTCTACCTGCCGCGCGGCATCGACATGCCCTTCGCCGGGCGTTGCGCCGTCATCGAAGTGAGCCCGCTGTTGCGCGAGGTGGTCCTCAGGCTTGTGGAAGGCCCTGTCACGGAGACCGCGCGCGGGCATCTGGTGGCGTTGCTTCTGGGCGAGCTGCGCGCCAGGGCGGAGGTGCCGCTCAGCCTTGCCGAGCCGCGCGATGCGCGCCTGCGCCGCGTCACCGAGGCGCTCGCCGCCGACCCGGCCGACGGGCGCAGCCTCGACGACTGGGCGGAAGTCGCCAGTATGGCCCGCCGAACCTTCGCCCGCCGCTTCCTTGCCGAGACCGGCCTCTCCTTCGGCGCCTGGCGCCGGCGCCTCAGGATGCTCGGCGCCATCGAGCGGTTGGCAGCTGGCGAGGCGGTGACCACGGTGGCGCTCGATGCCGGTTACGACAGCCTCAGCGCCTTCATCCATGCCTTCCGGCGCACGATGGGCGTCACCCCGGGGGCGTATTTCGCGGATTGACAGGCGCCAGTCCGGGCAATGTGTCGGGCGCCAACCAGCGTGGCACGATCCACAGGCAGACAATCATGCCGAACAGTTCGACCAGCGACTGGACGACGATGACGATGGTCGCGGTCTGCCAGCGCGGCGCCAGCGCCAGTGCGAGCGGTAGCACGACGAAGGAGTTGCGGGTGCCGAGGCTGAAGATCAGCGCGCGGGCAGCAGGGGCCGTCAGGCGCGCGATGCGCCCGAGCGCCGCGCCGGCGAGCGTCGCGACCACCAGGAAGGCTGCGAACAGGCCGGCGACGCCCCACAGCACCGACAGTGCGTCGAGCACGACATGGACCTGGGAGGCCGCGATCAGGAACACCACGAGCCCGAGCAGCGGCACGGGGAGCCATGCGGTCTCAGCGATGATCCGCTGCCGCCCGGCGCGGCGCTCGGCCCATCGCTGCATCGCCGAGGCGACGAGGAGCGGCAGCACGATCAGAATGACGAACACCGTGGCGATCCGCCCGGCCGTCAGCAGCTCGAGGAACGAATCGCCAAGGAACAGCCACAGATAGAACGGCAGGACTGCGATCTGCACGATAAGGTTCACCGGTGTCACGGCGATAGCCCGGCGCGTGTCGCCGCCGCTCAGATGCGTGAAGGTGATGTACCAGTCGGTGCAGGGCGCCAGCAGCACCATCGCGATGCCGAGTCGGATGGCCGCATCCCCCGGCGCGATCGCCAGAAGCCCCCAGACGAGGACGGGCACCAGCAGGAAGTTGCCGGCCAGCACCGCCGCCATGAACCGCCGGTCGCGCAATGCCCCGGACAGACGTGTCAGCGGCACCTGGGTGAAGGTTGCATAGAGCAGCACCCCCAGCGCCGGCCACACCAGCGCCTCGAAGGCCGGCGCCGCAGCGGGGAATAGCCCCCCGATCGCCAGACCGGCAAGGATCGCGGCAAGATAGACAAGGACCTGATGGCGTTCGAGCCCGGCGCGGGTCATGGGGAGTATCACCCCTAAACCGGCACCCGGACCGTTGCCCTCAATCCCCCTGTCGAGCTGTCGGACAGGCTCACGTCGCCGCCATGGCTGCGGACGATGTCGCGGGCGATCGCGAGGCCGAGGCCGGTGCCGCCGCGGTCCTGGTTGCGGGAATCGTCGAGGCGGTAGAAGGGGCGGAACACCTCTTCGCGCAGGTCCTCCGGGATGCCCGGGCCGTCGTCCTCGACGATGACCGTCAGCCACCTGTCGCCGCGCACGCCGGAAATGCGCACGGTCTTGCCGTAGCGGCAGGCATTGTCGACGAGGTTGGCAAGGCAGCGCTTGAAGGCGTTGGCACGCAGTGTCACGACAGGATCGCCGGAGAACGAGGCGGTGGCGGTATGGCCCGACCGTTCAGCCTCGAAGCGCAGCGTCTCGAGCAGCGCAGCCATGTCGACCGGCTGCGGCTGCTCGCCGCTGTCGCCGCGGGCGAACGCCATGTAGTCCTCGAGCATACGCTGCATCTCGTCGACATCGGCCGTCATCATTTCGATCTCGGGCGAATCGCCGAGCAGGGCGAGTTCCAGCCTGAATCGCGTGAGGATGGTTCTCAGATCGTGGCTGACGCCGGCGAGCATGGTCGTGCGCTGCTCGATCTGCCGTTCGATGCGCCGCTTCATCTCGAGGAAGGCATGCGCCGCCTGCCGCACCTCGCGGGCGCCGCGCGGCTGGAAATCGGGGACGTCGCGGCCCTTGCCGAAGGAGTCGGCGGCCTCGGCGAGCCGCGTGATCGGCTTGATCTGGTTGCGCAGGAAGGCGACGGCGACCGCCAGCAGCACGAGCGAGGTGCCCACCATCCAGACGATGAAGATGTGCGAATTCGACGCATAGGCCTGGCTGCGGCGGGCGAAGACGCGCAGCACCGCGTCGTCAAGCTTGATGCGGATCTCGACGAGGTTGGAGCGGCCGACCGTGTCGATCCAGAACGGCCGGGCGATCTGGCGGGTGATCTCCTCGCTGAGTGTCCTGTCGAGCAGGGAAAAGAACGGCTTCGGCCCGGCGGGCGGCAGCGGGTCGGGCGGCAGGAAGGAGATGCCGAGGCCGAAGTTCTCCGCCGCGATGCGGACCAATGTCTGGCGCTCCTCATCCTGCGGATAGCTCTCGTAGACGTCGATCAGCGCGGCGATCTCCTGAGTCACGGCCTCCGACAGACGCGCGGTGACCTGGTTCCAGTGTCGCTCCATGAACACGAAGGCGACGACCGCCTGCAGCAGGACGACCGGCACCAGGATGATCAGCAGTGAGCGGGCGAACAGTCCCTTCGGCATCCAGTTGCCGACGAATCGCCAGAACCTGCGCCAGATGTCGCGGCCGATGCGGGCGGGCAGGGCGAAATCAGCGATGGAGGCCATCGCGCGGGCGCCGCTAGTCCACCTGGAGCCGGTAGCCGATGCCGCGGACGGTCTGCAGGTGCAGCGGATTGGCGGGATCGACCTCGATCTTGCGGCGCAGGCGGTTGATCTGGACGTCGACCGCCCGCTCGCTGCCGTTGGCGCCGGTGGCAAGTTCCCGACGCGACACGGTCTCGCCGGGGCGACCGGCGAAGATGCGCAGAAGTTCCCGTTCGCGTTCGGTGAGGCGAATGATCTCTTCGCCAGACTTCAGCTCGCCGCGGGCGATGTGGAATTCGAACGGGCCGAAGGTGACCGCGCGGTCGCCGCTCTCCCCGCCGCGCTGGCGCCGCAGGATCGAGTTGATCCTCAGCAGCAGCTCGCGCGGCTCGAACGGCTTCGGCAGGTAGTCGTCGACGCCCGTCTCCAGTCCGCGGATGCGGTCTTGCGGATCGGCGCGGGCGGTCAGCATCAGGATCGGCACCTGACTGGTGCGGCGCAGTGCGGCGGCGAAATCCATGCCGGACTCGCCCGGCATCATCACGTCCAGCACGATGAGGTCGAAGGCGAGGCCGGCCATGCGGCGGCGCGCCTCGGCGGCCGTTTCGGCCGTGGTGACGCGGTAGCCATTCTCGACGAGGTAACGCGACAGCAGCGTGCGGATACGCCGGTCGTCGTCGACGACGAGGAGATGTGGCGCTGCGTCGTCGAGACGGATTTCGGTCGCGCGCGGCGACCGCTTGGTCGCGGCGGGCGACATGGCGGGTTCAGCGTTCATCGAGAGTCCTCCCCGAACTGCCCTGGCCCCCCTTGAGAAGTGCAGCGACCGCAGCCCGTTCGCGCGGATCGACCACTGCCATCAGGAAGCGCTTGGCGGCTGCCGCATCGTCGGGCCCGGTGGCCGCGATGGCGTCGGCGAAGCGCTGGAACTGGGGTCGCGCCAGCCTGAGTGCCAGGGCGTTGCCGGCTTCGGTGGCATAGAGCAGGCGCTGGCGGCGATCGGACGGACCCTCGCGCTGGACGATGTAGCCTTCGTCGATCAGCTGCTTCAGTACCCGGCCGAGGCTCTGCTTGGTGATCTTCAGGATGTCGAGCAGGTCCGCCACCTTCAGGCCGGGATTGCGGCTGACGAAATGCAGCACGCGATGGTGGGCGCGCCCGAAGCCGATCTCGGCGAGGATCGCGTCCGGATCGCTGATGAAGTCGCGATAGGCGAAGAACAGAAGCTCCACCAGATCGTAGTGCTGGGCCGGCTGTGAGCCCGCCGGCCGTGTTGCAGCCGGCCGCTCCGACGCCGGACTCTCCACCGACTGCTCGAAATTTACGTCAGCCATATTGACATATTTTTTTGCGATTGTTACGGGTAAGCCACCGCACGCGAAACAATTGAACGCGACGGTCGCCTGAGCGACTATCGAGCCGGGCGGCAGCCACATGAGCGACATCCGCCGTCCTTTCGTCCTGCAAGGCGGAAGATAGCGACAGTCGCTGGAACAAGCAAAGCCTGCGCTGGGCGAGCGCATGACGTTCCGCCCGGACGCCGGCGCGCCAAGGAGCATCACATGTCTTCGCTGACCTTCGACAATCGGCCGGGTGTCATCTGGTATGACGGCGAGATGGTTCCCTGGGCGGACGCCAAGCTGCACGTGCTGAGCCATGGCCTGCATTATGGCAGCGGCGTGTTCGAGGGCGAGCGGGCCTATGGCGGGGTGGTGTTCAAGCTCGACGAGCATACGCGGCGGCTGCACGAGTCCGCGCGCATCCTCGATTTCGAGATCCCCTATAGTGTCGAGGAGATCAACGCGGCCTGCAACGCGCTGCTCGCCGAGCAGGGGCTGAAGGATGCCTATGTGCGGCCGATCGCCTGGCGGGGCAGCGAGATGATGGGCGTGTCGGCCCAGCACAATCGCATCCATCTGGCGATCGCGGTGTGGGAGTGGCCCTCCTACTTCGATCCGGCACAGCGGCTCAAGGGAATTCGTCTCGACATCGCCGAGTACCGACGCCCCGATCCGCGGACCGCGCCGTGCAAGTCGAAGGCGACGGGCCTCTACATGATCTGCACGATCTCCAAGCATGCGGCCGAGCGGAAGGGCTACGCCGATGCGCTGATGTTCGACTGGCGCGGCTATGTGGCCGAGGCGACCGGTGCCAACGTGTTCTTCGTGAAGGACGGCGTGCTGCACACACCGACGCCCGACTGCTTCCTCGACGGCATCACCCGGCGCACCGTGATCGAGCTCTCCCGCCGCCGCGGCTACGAGCTGGTCGAGCGGCACATCAAGGCCGAGGAATTGTCCACCTTCTCCGAGTGCTTCATATGCGGCACCGCCGCCGAGGTGACGCCCGTCTCCGAGATCGGCCCGCATCGGTTCACGCCCGGCGAGATCACGTTCAACCTGATGAACGATTATCTCGCCGAGGTGCAGCCGAAGTCGGCCGCCCACAAGCAGATGGCCGCCGCGATCGGCTGATCCCGTCCGTCTCGCGGCTCGCCGATCGCCGGGCTGCGTCATCCCGGCGCGCCGCAGACGGCGCGGGCGAGATGACGGCTGGTCAGGTGGCTCACTGCGCCTGACGTGCATGGTGGGGCCGGAACAGGCGGCCGCGCTCCGTCGCCACCACGGTGACGAGGGCGAGGCCGCCGAGGACGAGATAACCCCACAGCAGCGGGACGACCGTGCCGTCGTAGAGATGGCCGACATACCACCCGAATATCGCCGCGCCCGCCGTCGTGACGCAGCCGACGAAGGAGGCGGCGGTGCCGGCGACCTGGCCGAGTGGCTCCATCGCCATGGCATTGAAGTTCGGCATCATGATGCCGAAGCAGAACAGGTTGCCGGCGAGGAATGCCGAGAAGGCCCAGACCGACGGCGCTCCGTCGAGCATCGACACATACGCCAGATGGGCGATGGAGATGAGCACATAGGCGATCGCGGCGGCATGCGAGAGCGGCCGCATGCCGACGCGGCCGACGAGACTGCCGTTCAGAATGGCTGCGACGGCGAGCGCGATCGCAATCATGCCGAAGAACACGGCGAACAGGTCGCCAGTTTCGAAGATCCCGACGAAGATCTGCTGCGCGGAATTGATGTAGCCAAGCAGCGCGCCGAACACGAGCGTGGCGGCGACGGTGTAGCCGAGCGTCGGGCGCGACGCGACCGTCAGTTTCAGCGCCTTGGCGATCCAGTTGATCGAGAGCGGCTCGCGCAGCTCCTCCGGCCGGGTCTCGGGCAGACGCACCTGCATCCAGATCGCGATCAGCATCCCGAAGGCGAGAATGGCGAGGAAGATCAGATGCCAGTCGCCGAACAGCAGGATGCCGCTGCCCATCGCCGGCGCCAGCACCGGCAGCAGCACGAAGACGATCATGACGAACGACATCACGCGGGCCATGTCGCGCCCGCCGAAGCGGTCGCGCACCACGGCGATGCCGACGACACGCGGCGAGGCCAGGCCGATGCCCTGCAGCGCGCGCAGCGCGAGGAGGCCGGCGAAACTGTCGATCAGGACGGTGCCGAGCGAGGCGAGGACGAAGATGACGAGTCCGATCATCAGCACGGGCTTGCGCCCGTAGCGATCCGACAGCGGGCCGTAGATCGGCTGGCCGGCGGCGAACCCCAGCATGTAGGCAGTGACGACGAGCTGGCGGTCGTTGGGATCGGCGATGGAGAAGGCCGCGTCAATTGCCGGCAGCGCCGGCAGCATGATGTCGACCGACAGGGCATTCAGTGCCATCAGCATCGCGATGATGGCGACAAACTCCGTCTTGGACAGCGACGGACCGGCCAGTGCCGGACTGTGACGTGATGCCATGGCGAGGATCTCTCGGGGCCGCGACGCGAGGGGCGGGACACGGCGAACTAGGTCGGGACCGACTCAAGTCCAGATTGACGGCCCGTTCAACCGCACCCGTGCATGGCTGCCGTGCGCCTATTCGCTGGCAGCACGGGGGAGTCACCAGCGGGCCGCTGCCGCGTCGTCCGCGTCCTTCGCCTCGACCCAAGCGCCGGCCGTGCCATCGGCAAATATCTCGCGTTTCCAGAACGGAGCGCGGGTCTTGAGCCAGTCCATCAGAAACTCGGCGGCCGCGAACGCGGCGGCGCGGTGGGCCGAGGCAGTGACGACCAGCACGATGTCCTCGCCCGCAGCGATGCGGCCGAAGCGGTGGATGGCCGTCGCGCCGAGGATCGGCCAGCGTGCCGCCGCCTCGGCAGCGACGCGGCCGATCTCGGCCTCGGCCATACCCGGATAGTGTTCGAGCTCGAGGCCGGCCAGTCGTCCGCCGTCGGCGCGGCATATGCCGGTGAAGGAGACCACGGCGCCGACATCGGCAAGCCGGGACAGATGACAAATCTCCGTCGCCTGGTCGAACGGCTCGCGCTGGACCCGGACGGCGATCTTGGCAGGCGCGGCGGCCATCTCGGGCGCTCAGCCGCCGGTCATCGGCGGAAAGAAGGCGATCTCGCGTGCGCCGGCGATCGGGGCGGTCAGCGGGGCATGGGTGCGGTCGATCGCCGCGCGCACCACGGCGGGATCGGCGAAGGCATGTTCGAACTCCTCGCCGCGTTGGCGCAGCCACGCGACGAGATCGCCCAGCGTCGTCACGTCGGCGGGCAGCTCGACGTCCTCCTCGGCGCGGCCGGTACGTTCGCGGATCCAGGCGAAGTAGAGCAGTTTCAAAGCCTTCCCCAAACCCTCCCGGGGCCGGCTCATTCCTCCATGGCGTGGCGGATGCCGGCGCGGAAATAGTCCCAGCCAGTATAAAGGGTAAGAATCGCCGATATCCAGAGCAGCGACAACCCGACCAGAGAGACGCCCGGCACGATCGCATCGCCCGCCGGGCCCGCCAGCAGGAACCCGATGGCGACCATCTGCAGCGTCGTCTTCCACTTGGCCAGTGTCGTCACCGGCACCGAGACCCTGAGCTCGGCGAGAAACTCGCGCAGGCCCGAGACCAGCACCTCGCGGCACAGGATGATGACGGCCGCAAGCAGCGACCAGCCGCCAATCGTGCCCGCGGAAACCAGCATCATCAGCGAGGCGGCGACCAGGAGCTTGTCCGCGATCGGATCGAGCATCCGCCCCAGCGCCGACTGCTGATGCCAGGCGCGGGCGAGGTAGCCGTCGAGGAAGTCGGTGATCGAGGCGGCGAGGAAGATCGCAAGCGCCAGCCAGTTCGACCAGTAGCCCTCGGCATAGAAGCAGGCCACAAGTGCCGGCACCGCGAGGATGCGGCCGTAGGTCAGCAGGTTCGGCACGGCCAGGGCATGGCCGCGCGCCGGGCTGGTCGAAGTCGTCATGCCGTCAGTGACCATGCCGGCCCCCGTCGCGTCAATCGCCGCGTACCACTCTATGCGTGCGGGATGAAGGAAATTTTGCGCGGCAGTCGCAAGATCGACCGACCGAGGGATATGGCCGGCGACTGCGCGTTGCGCCTCGACCGTGCGGTCCGTCCGGTTCTACCCGCCGCCATCGTGGAAATGCTCGTACACCGTCTTCGCCATCTGCGCGCTGATCCCTGGCGTCGCCTCGAGGTCGGCCAGTGCGGCGCGGCTGACAGCCTTGGCGGAGCCGAAGTGGCGCAGCAGGGCGCGCTTGCGGGCGGGGCCGATGCCGGGGATCTCGTCGAGGGGGTTCTGCGCCATGACCTTCTTGCGACGGGCGCGGTGCGAGCCGATGGCGAAGCGGTGTGCCTCGTCGCGCAGGCGCTGGACGAAGTAGAGCACCGGATCGCGCGGGGCGAGGCGGAAGGGCTGGCGCCCTGGCACATGAAACACCTCGCGCCCGGCATCGCGGTCGATCCCCTTGGCGATGCCGACAAGAGGGACGTCGGTGATACCGAGCTCTGCGAGCACCGCCCGTGCGGCGGCGAGTTGCCCCGGCCCGCCGTCGATCAGCACCAGATCCGGCCAGGGGGTGAGATCGTCGGCGAGAGGGGCGGGATCGTCGTCCCCGCGATCGCCATCGTCGATGGCATGCCCCAGGCGGAAGTCTGGCGACGGGTCGTCCCCGGCCGCCAGGTGCAGTGGTTCGCCGCCTTTCCCTGCCGGGGGTGGGGCGACCTGTCGGGTGTCGGCTGGACGATCCTCATCGGCGGCGCCGGCGATCGGCGCTCCCGGCACGTCGCGTCCGCTTTCCTTCAGCAGGCGGGTGAACCTGCGGCGCAGCACCTCGCGCATCATGCCGTAGTCGTCGCCGGGGGTGAGATCGCGGTCGCGGATATTGAACTTGCGGTACTGGCCCTTCTCGAAGCCCTGCGGGCCGGCGACGATCATGGCGCCGACGGCGCTGGTGCCCATGATGTGGCTGTTGTCATAGACCTCGATGCGACGCGGCGGCCTGTCCAGGCCGAAGGCTTCGGCGACGGCGGCAAGGAGACGTTCCTGCGAGGCGGTTTCGGCGAGGCGGCGGCCAAGCGCCTCTCTGGCATTCGACAGGGCATGGTCGGTCAGGATCTTCTTGTCGCCGCGCTTCGGTACGGCGATCTCGACCCTGCGGCCGGCCTTCAGGGCCAGGGCCTCCGACAGGAGCTCCATCTCCTCGACCGGTTCCGACAGCAGGATCAGCCGTGGCACCGGCTTGTCGTCGTAGAACTGCGAGATGAAGGGGCCGAGCACCTCGGCCGCGGTCAGGGACCTGTCGGCGCGGGGGAAATAGGCGCGGTTGCCCCAGTTCTGGCCGGTGCGGAAGAAGAACACCTGGATCGAGGTCTGGCCGCCCTCCTGGTGGACGGCGAAGACGTCCGCCTCCTCCACGGAGGGCACGTTGATGCCCTGGTGCGAGGTGACGTGACTGAGTGCGGAAAGCCGGTTGCGGAACACGGCGGCCTGCTCGAAGTCAAGCCGCTCGGAGGCAGCCTCCATCTGGCGGGCGAGTTCCTCGCGCACCGCACCACTCCTGCCCGACAGGAATGCCTGCGCCTCGCCGACCAGCGCGGCGTAGTCCGCAAGCGAGATCTCGCCGGTGCAGGGCGCAGAGCAGCGCTTGATCTGGAACAGGAGACAGGGTCGCGTCCGACTCTCGTAGACCGAATCCGAGCACGAGCGCAGCAGGAAGGCGCGCTGCAGCGCGTTGATGGTGCGACCGACTGCGCCGGCAGACGCAAACGGGCCGAAGTAGTCGCCCTTGCGACTGCGCGCGCCGCGATGCTTGAGGATCTGCGGGGCTGGGTGATCGCGGGTGATCAGAATGTAGGGAAATGACTTGTCGTCCCGCATCAGCACGTTGAAGCGGGGCCTCAGCCGCTTGATCAGATTGGCTTCCAGCAACAGCGCCTCGGTCTCGGTGGCGGTGGAGACGAACTCCATCGCCGCCGTCTCGGCGATCATCCGGGCGATGCGGTTGGTCTGGCCGCCGATCCGCGCATAGCTCGCGACGCGCTTCCTGAGGCTGCGTGCCTTGCCGACATAGAGGACCTCGCCGGCGGCATCGATCATCCGGTAGACGCCCGGCCCGTTCGGCAGGCGCTTCACCATTGCCGCGATCACTGCCGGCCCGGTGCGGGCGGCCCCTGCGGAGTCGCCGGTGGTCCTGTCGATCGGGTCAGTGCCGGTGCCGTCTGTGCTCATTCTCGCTCAATATCATCCCGACGGGTGGCCGAGGGCCGGACGACGGGATCGGGAAATGTCCACGGTGCCGGCGTGTCCTCCCGATCGCGGACGGAGCTGACGGCCGGCGGGGATGAGGCCATCGCTCGGGAGCGATTCCCGGCGCTGCGGCGATCCGCCGCGCACGGCCGCGCCGACCGCCTGCTACTCCGGAATGTCCTTCACGTCCGGCGTCTCCCAACCCAGGTGCTGGCCGCCATCGACCACCAGCATCTGGCCCGTCACCGACGGAGAATCAAGGAAGTATCGCACGGCCTCGGCCACTTCCTGCACATCCGGACCGCGGCCGAGCAGCACGGCCTGCTGCTGGCGGCGAAAATCCTCGGGGCGCTGGCGCACGTTCGGCAGGGTCGGGCCGGGCCCGACCGCATTGACGCGGATGCGTGGCGCCAACCCCTGAGCGAGGATGCGGGTTGCGTGCCAGAGCGCGGCCTTGGCAATACCGTAGGACAGGAAATGCGGCACCGGCTTCAGCACGCGCTGATCGACGATATTGACGATGGCGCCGGGAGTTCCGGCCGGCAGCCGCTCGGCGAAATGGCGGGCAAGCAGCACCGGCGCGCGCAGGTTGACGTCGAGATGAACATCCCAGCTCGCGGGCGTCACGGTGGCGATGTCGTCGGGCTCGAACAGCGACGCGTTGTTGACGAGGTCGGTGACCGGCCCGAGCGCGCTGGCCGACCGGTCGAGCAGGGCAGGCAGGGCCTCGGCGTCGGCGAGGTCGCAGGCGATGGTCGCCGCCCGCCGCCCGCCCGCGCGGATCGCGTCGGCCACCGCCTCTGCCTCGGCGGCCGAGGTGCGATAGTGGACGGCGACGTCGAAGCCATGCGCACCGAGATGGAGCGCGATGGCGCGGCCGATGCGGCGCGCGGCGCCGGTAACGAGGACGACACGGGGCATCCTGGACGGTCTCCGGTGGGAACTCCGGCGTGCCGGCCGCGTTGGCCGGACGCATCGGTATAGCCCAGCTACGGCCGGCAGGAAGGGTCGGATCTCGCCATGGCATGGTGGCCGGTGCGTTCGCGGCCTTCCAATCGGCGGATGTCATCCCATCTATCCGCCAGTACAGGCGCGGCTTGGCAAGCCATGAAATGAACAGAATTTTCAGGAGTTCTCCGTCACGTTCGTCGCCGGGAGCGAGACCGCGCTGGGCCGCGGTCGCGACGGACTGACGCCGTATCGACTGTCGGTTTGGAGTATCGGAATGTCGATCCGATCATTCGCCCCCGCGGTCCTGCTGACTGCCTCGATGGCTGTCGCCGGGGCGAGTGTTGCGGCACGGGCGCAGGCGGCGGAAGCCTTCACGCCCGCTGCGCCCGTCGTCTACGACTTCTCCGGGCCCTATGCGGGGCTCTCGGCGGGAGCGTCCTGGCAGACCTTCGACGCCGCCTTCGGCTTCGTACCGACTCCCGGCGCCTTCGACGCGACCGGCTTCACCGGCGGCATCTTCGCGGGTATCCAGGCGCAAAGCGATCGGTTCGTCTATGGTGCGGAGGCAGATGTCAACTTCAACACCGGCGACGAGACGCGGGTGATCGCCGGCGTGCCGGTGACTGCCGAGAACGACTGGTTCGCGACGCTGCGCGGCCGGGTCGGCTATGCTGCCGGCAATGTACTGCTCTATGGTACCGGCGGTCTCGCCGTCGGCAATGTCGCGGTGTCGGGGGCAGGCCTGTCGGCCAGCGACACGCGCGTCGGCTGGACGCTGGGGGCAGGCCTCGAGGCCGCGCTCACCAACAACTTCACCCTGCGCGGCGAGTATCTCTATACGGATCTCGGCAAGACCGATGGCACGCTGGGCGGCGTTCCGTTCGCCAGCGAGTTCGACAGCCACACCGTCCGAGCCGGCATCACATATCAATTCCGCTAGACTGCGCTGCGGCGGCGTTCCGCCGACCCGCGCGTCCGGTCAACCGCGGCAGTCCGTGCCGGTGAGCTGCCCGCCCTATGCCGGGCGGATGCGGACCGCGAAGCGCTGCAAACGCGACGAAAGCGTCAGGACCAGGCTGGAGACGACCTTGTAGAGTATGTAGGTCGCTGCGACGAGCCCGACGGCATGCACCATGACGATGGGCAGGAAGGCGGCGATGTGGGCCGGATCGACCCAGGCGGCGGCGGCAAATACCGGCGACCAGACCGTCAGGATCATCGCCGCGTTGGCGAGCGAGGCGAGGAACCACAGCGGTCCGGACGGCCCGCAATACCACAGGGGCGCCAGCATGGTCGGCACGATCATGCAGTCCGGCTGGGCGGTGAAGAATCCCTGACGGTCGAGCCCGAGCAGGGCGAACCACCACATTCCCGCATAGGCAAGCCCGTAGCACCAGAACAGGGGCCGGGAAATTCGCTCGATGAAGACGATGTCGACGGCACGCATGAGCAGCCTGTTATCATGCGGACCTTGCCGCGGCATGGCGGCGAACGGTGCAATTTGACGCAACGCGGCGGCAGGACGGCCCTCGTTTCAGTTCCCCAGGCGGAAAACCACCGGCCAGCTGCGCGGCTGCGTGCGGTCGCAGTCGCGACGGAACCGGTACTCGACCATGGCGAAGCGCCAGCCGATCCAGCGCCAGGTACCGTGACGGCCGCAGCCGTCTTCATCGCGCGCCGCCCGAACGCTGGTCAGCAGGCCCGTGCCCGGGTCGAAGGCGACATTGGTCAAGGTGTCGGTGCCGATCCAGCCATGTGTCGGGCTGAAGGCTGCGAAGCTGAGCGGCTCGATGCCACCGATCTCGCCCGTTTCCACCACGTAGAGCCGATAGCCCACCGACTCCCCGGTCGCCACGCAGGGCAGCGCGAACAGGAGCGCGGACTCCGACAGGCGCCCGCTGACCACGTCGATACCGGCCAGCAACGTGCTGTCGAGCTGCTCGCAACCGGTCGCGAGATAGTGGTGGTCGACGAGGCGACGGGGCAGGCCACGGTCGCCGGTACCGCCATCGACGGGGGCGCGGACATCGGCCATGGCCGGATCGGGGAGGAGATCGACCGGGGCCGCGACGGTTCGGTCGCGGTCGGTGCGGCCCTGCCGCGAGTCGATCCACTGCATGCCCGAAACGAGCCCGGCCAGATCGAGTGTGGCCGTGGCGCGGCCGCCGCCCGCCGGCTCGTAGAATATCTCGAGCAGAAGTCCCCCCACCATCTCGCCGAGCAGCCGCGTCGCCAGTCCGGCATTGATGAGGAACAGGTGGGTGGGGCCGCCATAGGCAAGATAGTCGTAGGCCGGGTTGAATGTCAGCTTGGCCCGGCCGTCCACGCTGACGGCAAGGGTGTCGGTGAGCGAGGCGGCTGGCTCGTTCGGCGTGACCACGAGCTGCCACGGCTCGTCCGCCCCCGGTAGGCGGCGCAGCGCCACCGACACGTCGGCGCCGCCGCCGGCACGTTTTGACAGCAGGCATACCAGTTCGGCCGTGCAGGCGGCCTGCCAGCCTCGGAAGGTCTCGGACTGCCGGGCGGTGGCCAGCGACGATGCGAGCATCGCGGCGATGAATGCGAAGCCTCTGAGCCACATGCGGCGCTTCCGGATGCTATCGTCGGATGTTCCGGGTTAGCCCGGAAGATGCGGCGTGGCAACCGGCCGCCGCCAGCTGATCGGCCGAAACCCGCAAACCGCGCAGAGTGGCCCGTCTGCCACGGCAGCGGTCTGATGCTGGCGCGGCGGCGAGGCGGCCGGCGCGGTGCTTGACCCGGTCCGACCGCGGTCGCATCCTTGCGCAAGAACCGGCTTGGAATGCGTCATCCTGGAGTGCGCCATGGTGATACCGCGCCCGACCGCCCTCTTCGTCCGCGCCCTCGCGGTGCTGGCGCTCGCCGGCACGTGGGCAATTGCGGCGGCGCCCGCGATGGCCGAGAACTTCACCTTCCATGCCTCGCCGGACCGGACGGGGCCGTGGGTCGGCCCGGCCTGCGACCAGCCAGCGGTGCTGGAGCGGATCCATCGGCGTTTCGACGAGACCGAGGCGAGTTACTGGAAGACCGGCGTGCGGATGGCGCAGATCGTCGAGCCGCGCGAGACTGGCTTCAAGGACTGGGACCCGACCATCATCGCGCGGCGCTACTGCTCGGCGGTCGCCTATCTGACCGATGGGCGCCGCTACGAGCTGGTTTATTGGCTGCGCAGCGAACAGGGCTTTGCCGGGGTGAGCTGGGGCGTCGACTACTGCCTCGTCGGCCGCGACCGCGACTATGCCTACGCGCCGGCCTGCAAGATGCTGCGACCGCTTTGAGACCGGTGTTGCGGACGGCCGTCCGGGCGGCGGCTGCGACGCGGGACCGGATGGTGCTGCATGCCCTGCTGCTGCTCGCCGTCATCATCGCCGGTCCGGCATCCGCACAGCGCGTCGGGCCGAACGTCCCCGGCGACTTCGACTACTATGTCCTGGCGCTGTCGTGGTCGCCCTCCTATTGCGAGGCGGAGGCCACGACCGCCGACCGGCTGCAATGCGGCGGGGAGCGACCCTATCATTTCGTGGTGCACGGACTATGGCCACAGTATCACCGCGGCTGGCCGGAATTCTGTCGCAGCGGCCAGCTGGCCGTACCGGAGCAGACCGTGCGCAACATGCTCGATATCATGCCGAGCCCCGATCTGGTCCGCCATCAGTGGCAGAAGCACGGCACCTGCTCGGGTCTGTCGGCCGAGAGCTATTTCGCCCTGGTCCGACGGGCCCGCGAGCGCATTGCCATTCCGCCAGCCTTCCAGTCGATCGACCGCCACGTGATGGTGGCACCGCAGGACGTGGAAAACGCCTTCCGGACCGCCAATCCCGGTCTTCCCGCCGACGCGATCGCGGTGACCTGCGATCACCGTCGGCTGCGCGAGGTCAGGATCTGCCTCGACCGCACGCTCCGTTACGCCGCCTGTCCGGCTGTCGACAGCCGCGCCTGCCGCCTCGACCGGGCGGTGATGCCCCCGGTCCGCTAGAACGGTTCATCGATTCCGGATGATCCGCTCGGAGTCGGTCAGCAGCCCTTGCCGACCCACCTGCCGTCCTCGGTCTCGATGCGGACGCGCGCGGTGCCGGCGTTGACGAAGCCGAGCGCCTCGGCTGCCGCCCTCGACACATCGACCACGCGGCCGCGCACGAACGGGCCACGGTCGTTGACCCTGACCGTCACGGTGCGGCCGTTCGCCAGGTTCGTGACCTTCAGCCTTGTACCGAACGGCAAGGTGCGGTGCGCGGCATGGAATCCTGCGGGGTTGGCCCGCTCGCCGGACGCGGTGCGGCTCGTCATCGCGTACCAGGATGCACGACCGCATTCGGCGGCTTTGGCGGAGGCGGGAAGGACGAAGGGGGCCATGAACGCGAGCGCGGCAACTGCGCGGCGGCCGGGGGAAAGGGGCATGGGGGCCAGTCTCCGAGACCCCCACCGTGGTGTTGAGCCGCAGAATATTGGCAAGAAGGTGGCTGCGGCCGATCATCGTCGCGCGTGCATCGTGCGTTGCGGCATTGCGGCGGATGGGGCCGGCGGACCTGATCTCAGGTGGAGAGGACTGTCATCATCCGCAGCCCGACAGCGACCGCCAGCCAGCTTGCCAGCCAGATCAGCCCGCCGGTGGCCGCGCCCGCGACGGCGCCAGCGATGCGCCAATGCGGGAACATGGCCGCACCGGCGATGCCGCCGGCCATCAGCCCGGGCCAGCCGAGCCACAGGAACAGCGGCAGGGCGTAGGCGAGCAGCACGTCGTGGATCGCCTGGGTCATGGCCGTGCCGGGGCGAGGGTGGCGGGTGCGGGTCGTTCAGCGGGCGCAGCTGTCGGCGATGGTCGCGCGCCAGTTGTCCGCGGCGAGCTGCATCTGCGCGACGGTGTCCTGGCGGGCGAAGCCCGACATGCACATGGAATAGGTCTCCCCGGCGCCGACCAGCACCGCGACATGGGCGCGATAGGCTGCGCAGCGGCCAGCCTGGTCGGCGCCCGCAGCATGGCGCAACCTCTCTGTCGTCTGGACGAGGCTGCGCTCGGCGGCAGAAAGCCTGTCTGCACAGTCGGTGGCGTGCGCAACGGCGCCCGAGCCGGCGGCGGTCGCCGCGCCGATCGGCTGCGGTGCGACGGCGAAGCCGACCGCAACCATGCCCGTCGCGATCAGCAGCGAAACGCCGAGAATGGCGGCAAGACGAGGCGAAGTGGCGCGGGTGTTGGACATTCTCGCAATCCTCGGCGTCTGAACGGGTCGCGGCTGGTTGGTTCGGTTGGAGGCAGTCAATTGGACGCCTGCGCGATCGGGCAGACCGAGTCGAGCCGGGCGGTGGCCTGATCGAGCGATGCGTCCGCCTGACCTACACGCTCGGTGCGCATCGGACCAGTGGTGCAGCGCATGTAGATGTTGCGGATCTCGAGCATCGCGCGCACCTGTCCGTGCAGGGCGGCGCAGTCCAGGAGGCCCGCATCCTGCCCGGCCAGCGCGGCGAAGGCACGGTCCGCCTTCGCCAGATGCGCCTCGCATACCGGTGTGGCACGCCATCCGGCACGGGAGATGCCGGGCAGCGGGGCGATCACCAGCGCCACGGCCAGCACCAGAGCGGCGCGGCGGTAATGGTGGCGGTCGAACGGGGCAGTGGTCATGGCGTGTGTCCGGATGTCTCGTCGGGCCGTGGTCGGCGTCTCGGCCGTCCGATGCCGACCTTTCTGACAGCGCCTGATTTCACAGTTATTGCGGAGGCTGTTTCATTGGTTTCGCCGGGTGCTGTCGTTGGATGTATGGTTGACCGACGGTAACCATGCGCTGCGATCGCAGATCCAACAGCACCAGCCGGAGGCGGGTCTTGTGGGCGATCATGCCGCCGGCATGGCATGCGGCGCTTCTTGGCGCCGGCTCATCACGTGACGACGGCCGCGACAGGCAATGTCGCGACCGCCGCCGACGGGTCCGGGCCTCAAACGACTACAAACTTCCGAGGTACCGGAGCAATGAACGGTTCATGTATGTTCCGCGCTCGTCGCAGACATGACCGGGCGCGGGACGGGCGAACCTGGCGGCAAAGGTAGTGATGGGCGTCATGGCCGAGGTAAATCACGTGGGGCTTCGGCTCTGGCTGACGGCGGCCTTGGGCGCGGCGTTGGTCAGGACGATCGCTCCGGCGAGGTCTTTCGGGTGCGGCGGCAATGGTGCTGGATCGGATCATGTTCCCCGTCTCCGCGGCTGTTCCCTGCCGGCGTCCCGTCTCCGGAAGGTTCCGGCGCCACCATCCGGGATTGGGCGGTACGGGGGCTCGGCGTCGTCATGGGAAGGTGGGAAGACGATATTTCACGCCTATTACGCGGCGTGTTTCAGTTGCTTCAGGAGATGAAGCGAACCAGCAACGGTTGGTCGCGAGGCTTGAGCGAACAGATGCGACGTCCGCCGTCGATTGATGGGCACGGATCCGGCCGCGCCGCAGGTTTCGAGGGTACCGGCGAGGCAAACGCCAATGGCCGCGGCGCCCGGCGCCGCGGCCGTCTCTGCCACCGATCCGCAGGTCGGGGTCGGTACCGCAAAAGGCGCTATCTGCAGAAGTGATAGCGACCGTCATAGCCGAGGAAGTAGCCGGTCGAGGGGTTGAACGACCGGTACTTCGACGCGCAATAGGCGTACCAGGCCGGCGTCCAGGGCGCAGGGGCGCCATAGTAGACCGGCTGCGGGTAGTAGGCGACGGGCGGCGGCGCGTAGTAGCGCGGCTGGGCGAGCGCCGAGCCGAGGATGGCGCCGGTGGCGAAGCCGAGAATGCCGGCCGCAGCGGCGCCGCCATGATAGTGGCGGTAATGGTAGCCGCCCGCATTCGCGTCGGAGGGAAGCGAAGCCGCGCCCAGAACGAGCGCAAGGCCGGCGGCGGCAATCGTCTTGAACGTGGTCCTCATAACGTGTCCTGCCTGTTGCGCCGGGCGAAGCGGGGAAGCCCATCTTCCGCCGCGCCGTTCCCGACTGTCCGGACTCCTTATGAAGCGCGGCGGCTGAACCGCACATGAACGGTCCACGGCCGCGCGGGGCATCGAATGCGCATTGCGCAAGGCATGCGAGGCGAAGTGGCAGGCCTCCGCGCGACGGCCGCGCGGCCGCTTACCCCTCCTTCAGGACCACGCAGTCCCGGATGCGGGTTCTGCCCGGTCGGGCGACGCACCATCCGACCCCTCGGGAGCGATGTGATGGTCGCGGAAATGCAGCAATTCCGGAGTAATGTCGGAAGGTCGGCCCGCGGACAGGCGCGGCATGTCCTGGTCGGGGTCTGCAGCGATCTGCGACGATGGACTTGGCCGCTGCCGATGGCGGCCTGTCCGTTTCGGCCGGCGCTGACGGGCGGGGCCCGTGCGCCCGCCCGTGCCCGGCCCGGGTCTCAGGCGTGCATCGCCGGGACGGGGGTCGATCCCCGGCGCATGGCCGGCGGCGGGACCTCTGGCCGATCAAGCGCCACCACCGTGTGCATCACGGCATTGACGAAGCTGCGGGCGAGGGCCGGGTCGCCGGCGGCGTCGAGGGTCAGTTCCATTGCGGATCGAGGACGCGGCGGGCGGTCCATTCCGGCCAGATGGCTGGCCAGCTGCTCGGCGGCATGATCGAGCGCGGAACGGAAATCCGCCCCTTCGGCCGTACAGCCCGGCAGATCGGGAAAGCTGACCGTCCAGCTGCCCGACCGATCGCTCCGGAAAAGTCCGACGTAACTCCGCATCGTTTCGACTCCCTTTCGAATCGAGGCGGAACGCGCCCGCAGGGCACTGTCCCGCCGCGCGCTTGAGGGTGCATTGGATTTCTGGATCCACGTCGGATTTGGGAGCGCTCCCCGACGTCGTCAAGGGTCCCCCCACGGCCTCGTGCCGTTCCCTACCGCCCCTTCCCCTTGAAGGTTCGCGTTCCCGGACGGCCGCCCGATGACCGCCCCTTCGCATTCGTCCCGATCGGCGGCTTGCGTTCCGGCTTGGTCCAGCCGTCCGGGGTGCGCGGCGCGGGGCGTTCGGCATGGGGGCCCATCTCGTCGAGGGTGGGCTTGCGGGCACGGGATACGGTCGTGCCGCCACCCCCAACCCCGCCCGGCGAGGAGGAGGGGAGAGCGGCCCCGGCGGCGCGCACGGACGATCCGGCGCGCCGGGCGCGGCCTTCGCCGGTGTCCTCGGGACGCGCCAGGGGATCATCGCCAACGGTGAGCTCTACCTGTTCGAGCCGGCGGATCTCGTCGCGCAGGCGGGCAGCCTCCTCGAAGTCGAGATTTGCGGCCGCCTCCCGCATCCGCTTGCCGAGATCCTCGATGACGGCGCGCAGGTTGTGGCCGTAGGTGGCGCCGGTGTCGGCGAGACCGGCATCGACGGTCACATGGTCCTGTTCGTAGACCGAACCGAGGATGTCGGCGATGTTCTTCTTCACCGATTCCGGCGTGATGCCATGCTCGGCGTTCCAGGCCAGCTGCTTCTCGCGGCGCCGGTTCGTCTCGGCCATCGCCCGCTCCATCGAGCCGGTGATCGTGTCGGCATACAGGATCACCTTGCCGTCGACGTTGCGCGCGGCGCGGCCGATTGTCTGGATCAGCGAGGTCTCGGAGCGCAGGAAGCCTTCCTTGTCGGCGTCGAGAATGGCGACCAGGGCGCATTCGGGGATGTCGAGCCCCTCGCGCAGAAGGTTGATGCCGATCAGCACGTCGAAGGCGCCGAGCCGCAGATCGCGGATGATCTCGATGCGCTCCAGCGTGTCGATGTCGGAGTGCATGTAGCGCACCCTGACGCCCTGTTCGTGCAGATATTCGGTCAGGTCCTCGGCCATGCGTTTGGTCAGAACGGTGACCAGCGAGCGGTAGCCAGCCTGAGCGACCCGCTTCACCTCGTCGAGCAGGTCGTCGACCTGGGTTCGGGCCGGACGCACCTCGACCGGCGGATCGACCAGCCCGGTCGGGCGAATCACCTGCTCGGCGAAGACGCCGCCGGTCTCGGCCAACTCCCACGGACCGGGGGTGGCCGACACCGCGATGGTCTGCGGCCGCATGGCGTTCCATTCCTCGAATCTGAGCGGCCGGTTGTCCATGCAGGAGGGCAGGCGGAAGCCGTACTCGGCGAGCGTCGCCTTGCGGCGGAAGTCGCCGCGATACATGCTGCCGATCTGCGGGATGGTGACGTGGCTCTCGTCAACGAACACAAGCGCATTGTCCGGCAGATACTCGAACAGCGTCGGCGGCGGTTCTCCCGGAGCACGGCCCGTCAGATAGCGCGAATAGTTCTCGATCCCGGCGCAGGATCCGGTCGCCTCGAGCATCTCGAGATCGAACAGGGTGCGTTGCTCGAGCCGCTGCGCCTCCAGCAGCCGGCCCGCGCGGTTGAGTTCCTCGAGCCGCGCCTTCAGCTCCATCTTGATGCCCTTGATCGCCTGCTGCAGCGTCGGGCGCGGGGTGACGTAGTGTGAATTGGCGTAGACGCGGATCTGCTCGAACTCGTCGGTCTTGCGGCCGGTCAGCGGGTCGAACTCGGTCAGCGATTCCACCTCGTCGCCGAACAGCGAGATGCGCCAGGCGCGGTCCTCCAGATGGGCAGGGAACAGCTCCACCGTGTCGCCGCGCACCCGGAAGGTCCCGCGCTGGAAGGCCTGATCGTTGCGCTTGTACTGAAGCGCCACCAGGTCGGCGAGCAACTGACGCTGGCTGATCCGCTCGCCGCACTTCAGCCCGAAGGTCATCGCGGTGTAGGTCTCGACCGAACCGATACCGTAGATGCAGGACACCGAGGCAACGATCACCACGTCGTCGCGCTCGAGCAGGGCCCGGGTGGCGGCGTGGCGCATCCGGTCGATCTGTTCGTTGATCGACGATTCCTTCTCGATATAGGTGTCGGTGCGCGGGACATAGGCCTCCGGCTGATAGTAGTCGTAATAGGAGACGAAATACTCGACCGCGTTGTCCGGAAAGAACGACTTGAACTCGCCGTAGAGCTGGGCGGCCAGAGTCTTGTTGTGCGCGAGAATCAGCGCCGGACGCTGGGTGCGCTCGATCACCTGGGCCATCGTGAACGTCTTGCCGGATCCTGTGACGCCGAGCAGCACCTGGGTCTGTTCGCCGGCATTGATGCCCGCCACGAGTTCGGCGATGGCGCTCGGCTGGTCGCCGCGTGGCTCAAAGTCCGAAACGAGTCTGAACGGTACGCCTCCCTCGGACTTCTCCGGGCGTGCAGGACGATGCGGCACCCAGTCGGGCGCGTCGTCGGGCACGTAGAACGGCCGGCCGCGCGCCAGCAGCGCCTCCAGGTTGCTGCGTGCCGCGACGACGGCCAGGGATGCTTCGTGGTCCTCCGCGCCCGCCGTCGGCGTGATGCCGGTGGCGGGATCCATCAGGTCCACGCCCTCGGTTCCCTCGATGCGGGGAGCTCGGGCGGGGCGTGCCGCCCTGGAGCGGGGCATGCGCGCAGGTCTGGGATTTCCGGAGTTCATGTTGGCGCCGGCTGCGCGCGCGCGCCGCCCTGCCTCGCCGTCGCGCAACATCGGCGGCAGCAGGTCGTCGAGGTCGAGCGGCGACCCCTCAAGATCCGCCTGCGGGGCTTCCTCAAGGCCGCGCGGCGCGGCAGTTCTATTGCGTCTGGTCATGGCGGCAATATGGGCCGAGTCCGGTGGCATGGCGAGGGGGCGGTTGCGCCCGTGGCGGCACTGCTGACAGGGCGTTGTCAGGAGGCCCGGCGCGGACTGCGGCAGGGGATGAGAGGTGGGGTCGGTTGATCGCGCTGCGCTCGCGAGCCCGCTGCTGCGGACTCAGACCGATTTCAAGGATCACGGTGAGCCCTGACGCATGCAAGCTGCTGCCGGGGCGATTCGGAGGGCGCAGCGCGCGGACATGCGCCGGCTCAGGGAGCGGGTACGATGGCCCCGGGCAGGACCGCGTGCAGGGTGCCGCGTCAGCGCACAAATTCGCGGCAATCGTGGGTCGAATCGGCGCCTGCCGCTTGCGCGCGGCGGAATGTCGCGCTAGTGTCTCAACTCGCCGAAAAAAAAAGACCGCCCGGCATCGCCGGACGGCCCAAGTCTAGGGAGGAAACGCCCAAGGAGGGCTGCAGCATCACGAAACGGCAGAGCGATGCTGCACTGCAAAAGATAGGGGCTCGGCTTGCACGCTACAAGCCCAAAGTGGCGGCGTGTCCTGCCTCAAAATTCAGCAAGGGAAATTGAGCTAGGATTAGACACCCGGGCAGCGATGCACCGGGTCTTTTGTTGTCATCTCGGGAACTCGCTCGCCGCTTGCCTCGTTCGGAGCGACGGGTTTGCCGCAACAGGGGCCTCGCCAGAGGGGCATCGCCAGGTCGGCGTTAGGGTCGGCACGGCGGCGTTGCGGATGGCGCCTGCGTGTCCTTGCGCATGCCGACGGGCTCAGTTGGCGGCGATGCGGGTCGCCATCAGCGCGAGCGCCTTCTGGTAGTTGGTCGACTTGTTCCACTGCGCGAGCACGGGGAAGTTGACGCTTCCCTCGTTCCAGGGTTGTCCGCGTTGCCATCCATATGCCTTGAGGTAGTTGGCGGTGGAGCCCAGCACGTCGGGCACGCTGCGGATGAGGTCGCGGCGGCCGTTGCCGTCGTAGTCAACGGCAAAGCGGACATAGTTGGACGCCAGGAACTGGGTCTGGCCGAGTTCGCCAGCCCAGGCGCCGCGCATTTCGGCGGCGGACAGATCGCCACGGTCGATCAGCCGCAGCGCCGAAAGCAGCTCGTTCTGGAACATCTGCGTGCGGCGGCAGTCATGGGCGAGGGTAGCGAGCGACCTGATGACGCTCATGTTGCCGGTCACCGCGCCGAAGTCGGTCTCCATTGCCCAGATCGCCATCAGGATCGGTCCAGGCACTCCGAACTGCTGCTCGATCCGCGTCAGCAAGGCAGAATGCTGCTTGAGCAGCGCCTTGCCCTTGCTGATTCGCCCGGAGGTGACGCGCTGGCGGGCGAATTCCTCGAAGCTGACCCGGAAGTGCTGCTGGTTTCGGTCGAGCGACAGCACCTTCCGGTCCTCGGTGAGACCGTCGAGCGCGGCGAGGGCCTTCGCAGACACGCCGAGTTGCTTCGCCTCCGATCTGAACTGGGCGAGGAAGGCGTTGAAGCCTCCCGGCGGCTGGCACTGGGCGGCATGGGCCATGTTGCCGGTCACGACGGCGAGCAGCGCCGCGGTGAGCGCCAGTGCTGGAACCGGAAGGCGCGTGCCTGGGATCGCCATCGGCCTACTCCCCTGAACTGTCGGTTCCCCTCTATCACTAATCGGGTTAACGATTCCGTTACGTTACCGTGACGGCAGGCAGCGACACGAACCAGCCGACGGGCGGCAAAGTGTTGCGGAACTGCAACGGCGCTGACTCATTCTTGTGTGGCGGGGCGGAGTTTACGCCCGATTCATCGAGAGCTGCCCAAATTCTGCCCGCGTGTACGGCCAACCCGTGAAACCAACAGGCAACGACCGTGTTTCCTGATTGGGCCGATGCAGAAGGAAGTAGATTGATGACCTACCAGCGTTCTCTGATTGCCGCCGGCGCCCTGTCGCTCGCGGTTCTCGCTCCTACCGGCGCGATGGCGGCCGACATGCCGAGCTACACGCCGCCGCCGCCGATGGCGGCCGCTCCCGTCTGGTCGTGGCAGGGCTTCTACATGGGCCTGTTCGCGGGTGCCGCATGGGGCGATGTCGAGGCGACCGAGCTGTTCAACGCCCCGACACTGACCTACTACAACGGCACCGGGGCCAACTACAGCCTCGACGGCACCGGCTTCTTCGGTGGTGCGCAGGCCGGCTACAACTGGCAGATGAACCAGTTCGTGCTCGGCATCGAGGGCGAGCTGGGCTACATGGACCTGAAGGACAGCCGTCTTGACCCGAACTCGCTGCTCCTGCCGGTTCCGGACACCTACACCAAGTTCGACTCGGACTTCTATGGCGCCCTGACCGGCCGTATCGGCTTCGCGGCCGATCAGGTCCTGCTCTACGCCAAGGGCGGTGTGGCGTTCCTCAATGCCGACGCGACCACGAACGATTCGTGCAACGTCGGCGGTTGCGGCGCGCTGCTGATCAACGCCACCGGCAGCGACACCATGGTCGGCTGGACGCTCGGTGGCGGTCTCGAATATGCGTTCACGCCGAACTGGAGCATCAAGGCCGAGTACATGTACTTCGACTTCGGTGACTTCGACATCGCCGGCGTGGCCTCGAACGGCCTAGCGTACAGCCAGAACTTCGACGTGACCGCGCACACCGCCAAGGTCGGCGTCAACTACAGGTTCTGATCCTGCCGAACCGGCGTCCGGGGCGGTACCGCCCCGGCGCCAGGGCGGCCGGCTCGATCGATTGCAGCGGCTCCACAGGGGCCGCTGCTTTCTTTTGGGCGGCTGTGCCGAGGGGAGCTTCCTTCGGTATCCTTAGCCTCGGCGGACTCCCGCTGCCAGGCAGCCGCTCGCCTGCAGCCGTCAGGAGCGGCTGGCGCCGCCCCTTCAGCGAAGAGGGCGTGAATTGGGACCGTCTCCGTCCGTGTTGCTCAGCGACCGCCGGGAACGCCGCCGCCACCGAGCGGAGCATTCCAGGCGGGCAGGCCACCGCCGGGACGGATCGGGACGCCGCCGAACCGCGGGCGGCCGGGATAGGCGGGCACACCCCCATGATAGGGCGGCCGCCAGCCCGGATAGGGCGGTCGCCAGCCGGGGTACGGCGGCCGCCAGCCCGGATAGTAGTAGCCGTAGCGATAGTAGGGATAGTCGTCGTAGTAGCTGCCGGCGATCGCCCCGCCGATGATGGCGATGCCAAGCAGCGCGCCGATCGTCGGCAGCGGGCTCGGCGTGGCATAGCCGGGCGCGATAGCGCGCAGATATGAGCCGGACACCCAACCGCGCAAGCCGCCGTATCGGGTATCACACCAACGGTAGCCTTGCGTGCAGCCGTAGATCTCTACCGGCGCTCCGGCGGGAATCGTTGTGATGACCCGACACTGGGTCGAGCCGCAGCTGCGCATGTTGACATTGCCTGTGGTAAAGCCGTTGGCCGCTTCGGCCGCCGAGGACATTGCCAGGGCGCCTGCGAAGGCGGCGAGAGCCAGCATTTCTGTCCGCATGGGACGTCTCCTCGATGCAGGTGCGGTATCCGCATCATCATAAACGCCGATGCCGGCCAGCGGGTTCGGTCCTGTCGGCCGGGCCGGATCCCCTGGGCGAAGGGGACTCCCCAGCTGCCGGCGGGGCGCCTTGATCCGAGCCCGGCCTTCTTGCTGATGCGCCTGTGTGGCTCCAGGACTCTCATTCGGCCGCAGCTGCCGGATCGGCCTCTTCGCCGGTGCCGAGAAAGCCGCCGGATTGTCGGCGCCACAGACGGGCATAGTGTCCGTCGCGGGCGAGCAGTTCGGCGTGGGTTCCTGCTTCGACGATCCGGCCGGCATCCATCACCACCAGCCTGTCCATCCGGTTGATGGTCGACAGGCGGTGGGCGATGGCGATCACGGTCTTGTCGGCCATCAGGGTCTCGAGGCTCGACTGGATCGCGGCCTCGATCTCCGAATCGAGCGCGGACGTCGCCTCGTCGAGCACCAGGATCGGGGAGTCGCGCAGGATCACGCGGGCGATCGCGATGCGCTGGCGCTGGCCACCGGAGAGCTTGACGCCGCGCTCGCCGACATGGGCGTCGTAGCCGGTGCGGCCCTTCCAGTCCACGGCCGAACGGATGAATTCATCAGCATGCGCCAGCCGCGCGGCGCGTTCGACCTCGGCCTGGCTGGCGCCGGGGCGGCCATAGGCGATGTTGTCGCGGATCGAGCGGTGCAGCAGCGAGGTGTCCTGCGTGACCATCGAGATTGCCGCGCGCAGCGATTCCTGCGTGACGGCAGCGATATCCTGCCCGTCGATCAGGATGCGGCCTTGCTCGGGATCGAAGAACCGCAGCAGCAGGTGGACCAGTGTCGACTTTCCGGCCCCCGACCGGCCGACGATGCCGATCTTCTCGCCCGGCCGGACCACCAGCGACAGGTTCTCGATGACGCCGTTGTCGCGGCCATAGCCGAAGGTGACGTTCTCGAAGACGATCTCGCCGCGCTCCACCTTCAGTTCCGCGGCGCCAGGGCGGTCGGTCAGGCTGATCGGGCGGGCGATGGTCTGCATGCCCTCCTGCACGACGCCGATCTGCTCGAAGATCGAGGTGATCTGGAAGGCGATCCAGCGCGACATGTTGGTAAGCTGGAAGGTGAGCGGCAATGCCGTGGCGATGGCGCCGACCTCGACCTTGCCCAGTGTCCACAGCCAGATCGACAGCGCCCCCGAGCCGGCGATCAGGGCGGCATTGATCAGCGACAGGACGCCGCTGAAGCCGGTAAATAGGCGCAGCTGTTCGGCAACGCGGTCTGTATGGCGGTCGACGCCGCTGCGCACGAAGTCGTCCTCCTCGCGCGGTCGCGCGAACAGCTTGACGGTGAGGATGTTGGTGTAGCTGTCGACGATCCGCCCCATCAGCGCCGAGCGCGCCTCCGACTGGCGCCGTGACCGCTCGCGCATGCGTGGGACGAAGTAGACAAGCATTGCGACATAGGCGGCGAACCACAGAACGACCGGAAGCGCCAGCCACAGGTCGGCGGCACCGAGCATGACGATCGCTGTGATGCCGTAGACGACGATGTACCAGACGGCCGTGATCGCCGATGTCAGGCTCTCGCGCAGCGCGAATCCGGTCTGCATCACCCGGTTGGAGATGCGGCCGGCGAAATCGTTCTGGAAGAAGCCCCAGCTCTGCCGCACGACGTGGTAGTGGCTCTGCCAGCGCACGAGGCTGGAAAACGGGGCCGACAGCGCCTGGTTGGACACGACCGAACGCGCGACTGTGGCCGCAGGCCGCGCGATCAGGATCAGTGCCGCCATGGCGAGCAACGTCGGCCAGGTCTCGGCGAGAAATCGTTCGGCAGGGATCGTGGTGACCATCGTTACCAGTCGGCCGATGATCCAGGGCACCGCGGCATCGCTCAGCGCCAGCAGGACCTCGACAACGAGCAGCAGCGCGAACAGCCCCTTCGCTTGGCGGGCGAAATGCCAGTAGAAGGCGACAAGCCCCTCCGGAGGCGGTGGCCGCTGCGGTGTCGCGGTCGGTTTGATGATGGTTTCGAAGTAGCGGAACATGTCCGGTCCGGATTGTCTGCCCCGCGTCGCAGGCGACGCGTCCCGCACAATATAGGGCAGTCGATACATGGGCAGGCGAATCGACATTGCCGGGACAGGGGGCACGTACCCGCCGCGCCGCGCTTCCGCCGCTAGCTGACGGACAGCGCCCGGTACGGTCGATCGGGGAATGGGTTTTGGTCAAAACGGGCAGCCGAGCGCCGCTGACCGACAAGCGCCGCTGACTGACGATTCGATCTTAAGGGCCGTCTCGATCTTAAGGGCCTTCCCCTGCGCCACAAGTGGCAATTGGCCGGGAAGTCGAAAAAAGGAGCGGCGCCTGCGGGAGGCGCCGCTGTTGCCGTGCCAACGTCACGCCGATCAGTTGGCCAGGCGAAGCTCCATCGCCGACACGCCGGCGGCGAGGTCGATACCGGTCTGGGCCTGGGCGCTGAATGGCTGCAGCACGATCGCCTTGTTGTTGCCGCCGATCATCGCGTTGCCGCCGACGCCGACGCCGACGGTTGCCTCGGCGGACAGGCCGCCGTAATTGCCGGCAAGCGTGCCCGGTGGGATGTCGGCAGCCGGGCCCAGCACGGCCCAGACGATCTGGGTCTGGGAGGTGTGGCCGATATCGATCCCGAAGCGGCTGATGCGGCCGACATAGGTCTCGGTTCCGCCGTTGGCCTTCTTGAAGGTGCAGTTCAAGTCCTTCGACGAGCCGACGACGAAACCGGTGCCGGCGGCGACCGTGCACTCGAGCAGGCCAGCCTCGACGCGGTCCTGGGCTGATGCCGGGATCGCCACGAGCGTGACCACGGCGGCGGCTGCGGCAAGCTTGGCAAATGTATGCATCTCAATCTCTCCCGATCGGGTTTCGTGTCGTTGGTCGGCAGTTGCGCTGCACCAACGCCGACCTCGCCGCGAACGTTCCGGCAATTCGCGGAGACTATCCCGATATTGCAGCCGTCTCGGTCAATGCGGGGTTATCGAGACGCGCTGAACTGGCCGCATCCGATGTGCTAGGGCACTGGCCAGGCGGGCAGCCGCTTTTCCGCTTCCGCCGCGATCGGGGCGCCGGAATCGCGTTCGGCCACGGCCTGCTTGAAGCCGACCGTCTCGGCACGGGCCTTCCACCACAGACCCTCGGGCGAATGGCGGGCGATGCCGTCGAACAGGGTCGCCATCTGCTGGGTCGTGGTCAGCCCCTGGTTGTCGAGGGCCGAGTTGACCATCAGCTTCATCATCATCAGCTGATTCTTCGGCACGCCGCAGATGCGTCCCGCGAGCGCATCCACCGCCGCATCGAGGTGTGCGTCCGGTACCGCCTCGAGCGCCAGCCCGTAATCCACCGCGGTGCGACCGTCGATGAGATCGCCAGTGAACAGCAGCCGCTTGGCGATCTGCGGTCCCACGCGGAACACCCAGAGCCCGACGGACGGACAGCCCCACACGCGCGCCGGCGGGTAGCCAATTCGCGCATCCTCCGCCATCACGATCAGGTCGCAGCAGGTGGCGATGTCGGAGCCGCCGGCTACCGCGTGACCGCGGATCTTGGCGATCGTCGGCTTGTAGGAACGGTAGAGGCTCATGAAGGCCTGGGTGTTGGCATACATGAACCGGAAGTCGAGCATCGGATCCCAGGGCATGTCCTGCACGCCGGGATTTTGCCCCGGGGTCTCAGCGAACTCCGCCAGATCGTAGCCGGCGCAGAAGGCGCGTCCGGCACCTTGCACCACGATCACATGCACCGCATCGTCGTCATTTGCCTGTCGCACGGCCGCCTCGATCTCCTGCGGCATATGGCGGTCGATGGCATTCAGCCGCTCCGGGCGGTTCAGCGTGATGGTGGCGATCCGACCCACGACCGTGTAGCGGATCGAATGGTAGTCGGTCATGGCGCGTATCCTCCGAGGCGTGTGGCGTGTGTCCGAGAGGGCGGCGCGCAGGGGGCGGGAGTCAAGCCGCCATTGAACCGTCACTCGACTTCGCCGCGATTCCCGACTCAAACTGTGGCCATGCGGATATGCGTGTTCTGCGGCTCGAAGCCGGGCAACGACGAGGCCTATGCCGATGCGGCGCGGGCCATGGGGCATGCGCTGGCCGAGAGTGGCATCGAGCTTGTCTATGGCGGCGGCCATGTCGGGCTGATGGGGATCACCGCCGATGCGGTGCTGGCGGCTGGCGGACGGGCGATCGGCGTGATCCCGCAGGCCCTTGTCGACCGGGAACTCGCGCACCGATCCCTGAGCGAACTCCACATCGTCGGCTCGATGCACGAGCGCAAGCGGCTGATGGCGGACCTCGCCGACGGATTCGTCGCATTGCCGGGCGGGGCGGGAACGCTCGAGGAGATCTGCGAGCAATGGACCTGGGGCCAGCTCGGCATCCACGCCAAGCCCTGCGGCTTCCTCGATGTCGGCGGCTATTACGCCCCAGTGCGGGAGATGGTGGCGAACATGATCGCCGCCGGATTCCTTGCGCCCGAGCACGGGGCGATGCTCGCCTTCGAGACCGAGCCCGCCGCGATCATCGCGCGTTTCCGTGCCTATGTTGCCCCGCCTCGCAAGTGGCTTGCGCCGGCGGAGCGGGTAAGGCCGTAGGGGCTGCGACGAGCGCAGCTGTCCGCTTCGCCGCGGTCCGTGATGTCCGTTCCGCCATCATGGCCGGGCTTGTCCCGGCCATCCACGTCTTGTGGTCTCCGGAACGACAGACAGGCCGGGGATGCCCGCGCAGGAGCGGTCATGACATGCAGGCGCAAGGGTAATGGCCGGCTATCCCGCCGCTCCCGCCTGATCGAGCCCGAATGCCTCGGCGAGCAGCGCGTATGACCGTTTGCGCGCCTCGTGGTCGAAGATCGTCGTGGTGATGATCAGCTCGTCCGCTTGGCACGCATGCGCAAGTTCCTCCAGCCTCGCGCGCACGGTGCCGGGGCTGCCGACCGCGTGACGGTCGCGGGTGCGGCGCATCTGGGCGCGGTCGGCCTCGGTGTAGGGAATCGCCAGCGCAGCCTCGGGGCTCGCCAGCGGCGCACGCTCGCCGCGCATGATCCGCAGCCAGGCCAGATCGACGGTCGCGGCGAGGTATTCGGCGGCCTCGTCGGTTTCCGCCACCACGACCGAGACACCCAGGATCGCGTACGGGCGATCCATCCACGCCGAGGGCCGGAAGCTGTCGCGATAGATGCGCATCGCCTCGGCCGCCGGGAATGAGGCGAAGTGATGGGCGAAGGAATAGCCGAGTCCCATCGCGGCGGCGAGATGAGCGCCATAGCTGGATGAGCCCAGGATCCAGACCGGCGGCAGCACCACGTCGGTCGGCATCGCAGCGACGCGGCGAAACGGATGCGTCTCGGGAAAGGCGTCGGTGCCAAAGGCGATCAGTTCGTGCAGACGCTCGATGAAATCGTCGTCCTCCGGCTTGTCCATCCGTCGCCGCAGCGCCGCGGCGGTCAGCTGGTCGGTGCCCGGCGCGCGGCCGATCCCGAGGTCGATGCGGCCGGGAAACAGCGCCTCGAGCGTGCGGAAGTTCTCGGCAACGGTGAGCGGCGCATGGTTCGGCAGCATGACCCCGCCCGATCCGATCCGCATGCGGCGCGTGGCGGCGGCGACCTGGCCGATCATGATTGCCGGCGACGAGGCGGCGACGCTTGCCAGGTTGTGGTGCTCGGCCAGCCAGTAGCGGGTGTAGCCGAGCTTGTCGACATGAGCCGCCAGGTCGATGGAGTTCCTCAGCGCCTGCGAGGGCGGTGTCGCGGTGGTGACGGGGGAGAGATCGAGGACGGAGAGGGCGAGGGGCATGGCGCAGGGCTCGATGGACATGCCCGCGATCAAGTGGAGGCGGCGATGCCCGGGTCAAGCCCGGGCATGGCGTGGCACGGCGTTCGCGACCTGGGACCGACGGGCCCGCGGGCCTTACGTCGCGATGGCTGCCGCATCCCGCGTCCGCCTACCGCAATCCTCCGCAGAACCGCTGGATCCGCCGGCAGGCCTCCTCCAGTGCCTCCGTCGAGGTCGCATAGGAGATGCGGAAATGGGGGGCAAGGCCGAAGGCGGAGCCCTGCACCACCGCGACCCCTTCCTCCTCGAGCAGAGCGGTGACGAAATCCTCGTCGCTGTCGATCCGCCGGCCGCCGGCAGACGTCTTGCCGATGGTGCCGGCGCAGCTCGGATAGACGTAGAAGGCGCCTTCCGGCTTCGGGCACTCAATGCCGCTGGCCTGGTTCAGCATCGACACGACGAGATCGCGGCGCGCCTTGAAGAGCGCGGCGTTCCTGGGAATGAAATCCTGCGGCCCGTCCAGCGCCTCCACTGCCGCATATTGCGAGATCGAGGTCGGATTGGAGGTGGACTGCGATTGGATGGTGCCCATTGCCTTGATGAGCTGGGCAGGTCCCGCGCCATATCCGATGCGCCAGCCGGTCATCGCATAGGCCTTGGAGACGCCGTTGACCGTCAGCGTGCGGTCGTAGAGGCCGGGCTCGACCTGGGCAGGTGTGGTGAACTCGAAGCCGTCATAAACGAGATGCTCGTACATGTCATCGCTCATCACCCAGACATGCGGGTGGCGCATGAGCACGTCGGTCAGCGCCTTGAGTTCTTGGCGCGTATAGGCGGCGCCGGACGGGTTGGACGGCGAATTGAAGATCACCCACTTGGTCTTCGCGGTGATCGCCGCCTCGAGAGCGGCCGGGGTCAACTTGTAGCCGGTGGCGACGGACGTTTCGATCGGCACAGGCACGCCGCCGAACAGGGCGACCATCTCCGGATAGCTCACCCAGTAGGGCGCCGGCATGATCACCTCGTCGCCGGGATTTAGGGTCGCCATCAGCGCATTGAACAGCACCTGCTTGCCGCCGGTGCCGACGGTGATCTGCGAGGGCTCGTAGGTCAGGCCGTTCTCGCGGGCGAACTTGCGGGCGATCGCTGCCTTCAGCTCGGGGATGCCATCGACGGCGGTATACTTGGTCTTGCCGTCGCGGATGGCGCGGATCGCGGCCTCCTTGATGTTGTCCGGCGTGTCGAAATCCGGCTCGCCGGCGCCGAGCCCGATGACGTCGCGGCCTGCGGCCTTGAGCTCGCGGGCCTTGTTGGTAACGGCGATGGTTGCGGACGGCTTGATGCGGCCGAGCGCGTCGGCGAGGAAGGCCATGTCCGGAGCTCCGGTTCAAAGGGGTCGAGAAGCGCGGCGGACCCTAGTGAAGCCGCGCGCGCGACGCAAGCGTCGGGCAGGGACGGGCGGTCGGATTTCGCGCTGCACCGCCACTGAGGCGAGCAAGTGATGTTGCGCCGCGCATAGACGGTGCGCAGTTCCTGCAGCACTCTGAATTCAGAATTCAGAGATGACCCGGCGCGCCGCCGGGCATCCGCTCACCCGGAGGACCCGCGTGCAGCCGCTCGGCATCGTCCCGAACCTGATCGACCAGGTTTACGAGCGCCTCGTCGACGCGATCGCGGCGGGCGAACTCGAGCCCGGCGCGCGTCTCGGGCAGGAAGAGGTTGCCGCCCGGCTCGGCGTGTCGCGCCAGCCGGTCAGCCATGCGCTGCACATGCTCAAGCGGCAAGGGCTCGCCATCGAGCAGGGCAAGCGCGGCGTTGCCGTTGCGCCGATCGAACCCCGGCGCATCGCCGATCTCTACGAGGTGCGCGCCGCGCTCGAAGAGGTCGCGGCCAGCCGCGCCGCGCGCGCCGTCGCCGAAGGCCTGGCCGATCCGGCTGCGTTCTTTGCTGCGCGCAATGCGCTGGCCACAGGTCAGTCGCTGTCTGACGCCGATCCCATGCACGACTGGATCGCTGCCGACGTGCGGTTCCATTCGGCCCTGCACCGCCTGTCCGGCAATATGGCGATCGTCGAGACGGTGGCGGCTCAGTGGCCGCATTTCAAGCGCTCGATGGGTGCGGTTCTGGGCGACAGGGAGATCCGGCGCCGGGTCTGGGCGGAACATGCTGGCATCCTCGCCGCTGTCGAGGCAGGCGACCCGGACGAGGCGGGCCGCCGTGCCCGCACCCACACCGAACAAGCCGGCGCGGCGCTCGTCGCGAGGCTTCTCCTGAAGGACGACGCTGCCTGAGGCGCAGCGGCAGGCGTCGCCCGATCAACGGACTGCGCAAGAGGAGAGACGCCATGAGACTGACCGACGCCCAGCTGAAGGAATTCGACGAGACCGGCTATTTGTTCCTGCCGGACTGCTTCTCGGACGCCGAGGTGGCGGTGCTGCGCGAGGAGGCCGAGAAGATCTACACGGAGGATCGTGAGGAGGTGTGGCGGGAGAAATCCGGAGCGCCTCGCACCGCGTTCGCCGCGCATACCTACAACGAGGCGTTCCGGCGGCTCGGCGCGCATCCCCGCCTTGTCGGGCCGGTATGCCAGCTGTTCGGCGAACCGGTCTACATGCACCAGTTCAAGATCAACGCCAAGGCGCCGTTCGACGGCGAGGTTTGGCAGTGGCACCAGGACTATGGCACCTGGGCGCGCGACGACGGCATGCCGGAGCCGAGGGCCATGAACATCGCCGTCTTCCTCGACGAGGTGATGGCGATCAACGGGCCGCTGATGTTCATTCCCAGAAGCCACAAGTCCGGCGTGCTCGAGGCAGGCCACGACGTTCAGACGACGTCCTATCCGCTGTGGACGCTCGACAAGGAGACGGTGACAAGGCTCGCCGAGGAAGGCGGCATCGTCGCGCCGACCGGCAAGCCCGGCTCGGTGCTGATGTTCCACGGCAATCTGGTCCATGCCAGCCCGCCGAACATCACGCCCTATCCGCGCAAGATCGTCTATCTGACGCTGTGTGCGGTCTCCAACTACATCCGCAAGCCGACCCGGCCCGAATGGATCGCTCACCGCGATTTCACGCCGATCACGCCACTCGCCGACGACGCGCTGATGGAACTGGCCGAGGCGAAGCGGCAGGCGGCGGAATAGGCGCGCAGGCCTGTTTCGCTGTCACAGGCGCGGACGCGCGAACCCGCGTCCACGCTTGCATTGCCGGGCCCGACCCGGCGCTGTCGCGCTGGTCTGACGCGAGGTGCCCGTGTGAGGCCCGGGCATGACAGGGCGCGGCGAGCGGGCCGTGTGCCCGCTCCGCCGTTGCCGTCATCTCGCCAACCCCTGACCCGTCCCGGCCCCGGCCGCGCTGCTGCCGGCCCGGCCCAAGCCAACCCAACCTAACCTAACCTAACCTAACCTAACCTTGCCCGGCCTCGCCCGGCGCGCCGGACTTGCGGACGGCACGGCCGATAAGGGGCGAGAGCCAGATCAGGATCGTGGCGATGCCGAGGCCCGCGGCAATCGGACGCTCGAAGAAGGCGAGGAAGGAGCCGTCGGCCTTGATCATCGAGGTGACGAAGGTGTCCTCCAGCATCGGTCCGATGACGATGCCGAGAATGCAGGGGGCGATCGGGATGCGGTTCTCCTCCATGATGAAGCCGAGCACGCCGAAGACGAGCATCACCACGATGCCGTAGGTCGCATTGTTGGAGGCGAAGGCACCGACGATGCAGAACGCCAGGATGATCGGCATCAGCAGCTTGCGCGGCACCAGCAGAAGCCGTTTGGCCGCCTTGATGGCGAGCCAGCCGAACGGGATCATCACCAGATTGGCAAGGATGAAGATGATGAACACCGCGTAGATCGCCTGCGGGTTGAACAGGAACAGCGTCGGCCCCGGGTTGAGACCCTTGACGTAGAGAACGCCGATCACGATTGCGGTGATGGTATCGCCGGGGATGCCAAACACCAGCGCCGGGATCCAGGCCGAGGACACCGCGGCATTGTTGGCCGACGTGCTCTCGACAATGCCCTCGACGTGGCCGGTGCCGAATTTCTCCGGCGTCTTCGAGAATTTCCGGCTGAGCGCATAGGCGACCCAGGCGGCGATGTCAGCGCCCGCGCCGGGGAGCGCGCCGATCGAGGTTCCGATGATGTTGCCGCGGATCTGCTGGCGCCAGTAGGTGCGGATGAGGTTGCCCCAGTGCGAGAAGATGTGGCCGGTCGCCGCCTGCACCCGGCCGATCGCCGGCACCCCCGCCGCCACCGAGCGCAGCACCTCGGACACCGCAAACAGGCCGATCATCGCCGGGATGAAGTCGATCCCGGCAAGAAGATCGGTCGACCCGAAGGTGAAGCGTGGCACGCCGGCGGGGTTGTTGAGGCCGATGGTGGAGACGAACAGGCCGATGAACAGGCTGACGAAGGCCCTGAGCGGCGAGGATGCGCCGATGAAGACCGCACAGGTCAGTCCGAGCAGCGCCATCCAGAAATACTCGAAGGACGAGAACTTCAGCGCCACTTCCGCCAGCGTGGGCGCGGCGAAGATGAGAACGAAGGTCCCGAACAGCCCGCCCATCGCCGAGAACAGCAGGTTGGCACCGAGTGCGATTTCCGCCTGGCCCTTGCGCGTCATCGCATAGGCCTCGTCAGTATAGGCGGCGGAGGCGGGCGTGCCGGGAATGCGCAGCAAGGTGCCGGGGATGTCGCCGGCGAAGATCGCCATCGCCGCACAGGTCACGATCGCGCCGACGGCGGGAACGGGATCCATGAAGAAGGTGAGCGGCACCAGCAGCGCGGTCGCCATGGTGGCAGTGAGACCCGGGATGGCGCCAACCATCAGGCCGAACATCGCCGCCACGAACACCGTGCCGATCACCTGCCACTGGAACACCAGCTCGAAGGCCTGGCCGAGGGCGCTCATGCGCGGAAAGCCTTTTGCTCGCAGCCGATGCCGGGGGGCATCGCGGCTACCAGGATACCCGGGGGAAGATGCCGAGCGGCAGCGGGACCAGCAGGAAACCGGCAAACAGGCCGTGAATGACCATCGTCGTCGCCGCCGCCGCGACGATCGCCATCAGCCAGTGGACCTGCAACAGCAGGAACAGGCCGAGCAGCATTCCCGCCATGACGGGAATGAAGCCAAGGCGCGGCGCCAGCAGGATGTAGCCGATCATGGCCAGCACGGTGAGCGCCACGGAGACCACCGCCCGTCGGTCGAGCATCCATTCCGCCGCCTCCAGATGCCGGTGCCCGGCCCGGATGCCGCCGATCATCAGCAGGACGCCGCAGCCCGCCAGACCGATCGCCACGGCGATCGGAAACGTCGCCGCCCCGTAGGTCTGGCCGGGAATCGCCGGGAAGGTCTGAGAAAACCCGGCGAGTGCTGCCGACAGGATCAGCAGCAGCCCGCCGAGCATGGTGTCGCCGAGGCGCATCGGGGATCCCTGCGCGGGTCCCGCCTACTGGGCGATGCCCACGGCCTTCATGACCGCGCCGAGATTCTCGTTCGACTGCTTCATGAAATCCGCGAACTCCTGGCCGGAGGCCCAGCGGATGCCGAAGCCGCGCTCCTTCATGAAATCCTGATACTCGGAGCTGTTGTAGACCTTCTCGAGCGCCGCGGTGAGTTTGGCGGTGACATCGTCGGGTAGGCCCTTGGGGCCGACGATGCCGCGCCAGGCGCCGATCGTCCAATCCGAACCGAGCGCCTCCTTCAGCGTGGGGACATCCGGGAAGAGGTCGGCGCGCGTCTGCGCCATGATCGCCAGAGACCTGACGCGTCCGGCTTCGATCAGCGAACGGGCTTCCGGCAGCGAGCAGGGAACGATGTTGACGCCGCCTGCCACGAGATCCTGCAGGCCCGGCGCGGCGCCCTGGCTCGGCACCCATGGCACCGAGGCCGGATCGACGCCGATGCTGTCGAGCATGCCGGCGATCGCCAGATGCCAGATGCCGCCCTGACCGGTTCCCGATGCCTTCAGTTGGCCGGGATTGGCTTTGATCGCCTCGACCAGTTCCGCAGCCGTCTTGTACGGCGAATCGGCAGCGACTTGCAGACCCGCCGGATCCTCGTTGACCAGCGCGATCGGGGTGTAGGATTCCCAGGTGAGATCGGTGAGACCCTGCCAATGCATCATGCCGATCTCGACGGTGGCCACGCCGATCGTATAGCCGTCAGGCGCCGCCTCGGCGATCGCCGAATGGCCCACGACGCCGGATCCGCCGGTACGGTTCACCACGTTGACCGGCTGACCGAGCTCCTTCTCGAGGATCGCGGCGATGATGCGGCCGGTCGCGTCCGTGCCGCCGCCGGCGCCCCAGGGCACGACCATGGTGATCGGGCGGTCCGGATATTCGGCATGGGCCGGTCCTGCCAGCGGCAGGACGATGGCGGCCGCAGCGACGAACAGGGCGCCACGAAGCACTCTCCCAAGCATGCGTCTCTCCCAGGTTGGTTGTTTTGTGTATACGATAGCCATTGTTCACCCAAATGGTAGGGGCTTGCAAGGGACGTGCGCGAGAATCAGACCGAGGGTGCTGCCGGAGGCGAATCCTGGCAATAGTCTCGGCCGGTTCGCTTGCACGGGCGGAAGAACGAACAGGAGACGGCATGAATTTGATGGCATTGCTGGCCCGTCGCCAGGAGGAAGGTCGGCCGGTCCGGGTCGGGCTCATTGGTGCCGGCAAGTTCGGATCAATGTTTCTCTCGCAAGTGCCGACCACGCCCGGCCTCGACGTGGCGGCGATCGCCGATCTCGATGTGGAACGTGCCCGCGCTGCCTGCCGGACCGTCGGCTGGGACGAGGAGCGCGTGGCGCACACCGTGTTCTGCGCGGATGGCAGGGAGCTCTGCGCGCGCGATGACGTCGAGGTGGTGATCGAGGCTACCGGGCATCCGGGCGCCGGGATCGCGCATGCGCTGGCGGCCTTCGAGGCGGGAAAGCACATTGTCATGGTCAATGTCGAGGCCGACGTGCTGGCCGGCGCGGCGCTTGCCAGGCGGGCGAAATCCGCCGGTGTCGTCTACACGATGGCCTATGGCGACCAGCCGGCGCTGACCTGCGAGATGGTCGACTGGGCGCGCGCCTGCGGATTTTCGGTCGTCGCGGCGGGGAAGGGGACCAAGTATCTTCCGGAGTTCCACACCGTCACGCCCGACAACGTTTGGCCGCACTACGGATTGACGCCGGAGCAAGCTGCCGCTGCGGGCATGAACCCGCAGATGTTCAACTCCTTCCTCGACGGCACCAAGTCGGCGATCGAGATGGCGGCCATCGCCAATGCCACGGGCCTCGGCGTGCCGGATGACGGTCTGTCCTTCCCGCCCTGCGGAGTCGACGATCTCGCCCATGTGCTGCGGCCGAAGTCCGCAGGCGGGATGCTGCAGCGCTCGGGCATGGTCGAAGTTGTCTCGAGCCTCGAGCGCGATGGGCGGCCGGTGTTCCGGGACCTCAGATGGGGCGTCTACGTGGTCCTGGAGGCCCCGAACGATTATGCGGCCGCCTGCTTCAGGCAGTACGGCCTGAAGACCGACGAGACCGGGCGCTACGCGGCGATGTACAAGCCGTTCCACCTGATCGGGCTCGAGCTCAACGTCTCGGTGCTGAATGCTGCGCTGCGCGGTGAGCCGACCGGGGCGACCCGTGCCTTCGTCGGCGATGCGGTGGCGGTCGCCAAGCGCGACCTGAAGCCCGGCGAGCGGCTCGACGGGGAAGGCGGCTACACGGTCTGGGGCAAGCTCATGCCGGCCGCCAGAAGCGTCGAGATCGGCGCCCTGCCGATCGGCCTCGCCCACGGTGTGACGCTCACCGGACCGGTCCCGGCGGGGGCGGTGGTCCGTTTCGCAGACGTTAGCCTTGGCGACAGCACGACATTGACCTCGCGTAAGGAGCACGAGAAGCTGCTTGGCGACGTGTAGCCGAACGCAGATCGCGCCGGCACGGAAGACCGCCGTCACAAGCAGCCATGGCAACCATCGTCCTTACCGTCGAGATTCAGTTCGATCCCCGCGACAGGGACCGGATGATGGAGCTTCTGAGGCCGATGGAAGCCGCCTCGCGGGCAGAGCCGGGCTGTCTGCGATACCAGGTCTACGAGGCGATGTTCGAACCCGGCCGGGTTCTCGTCCACCAGCATTGGGCCTCCGAGGAGGCGCTGGCCGAACACACGCGTCAGCCCCATCTCCGCGCGTTCCAGGCTGCGTCCGAGGGGTTGCGGCTGGGCGCGATCACCCGGACGCTGCACAGGATCATCGACGAGAAGGTGGTCATATGAACGGCGCGTGCAGAGCGCGCCGGCGCGCGCAGCAGGGCGGACACGATTGTTAACGAACCGGTAACGGAAAAGCCACGAAGTCGCCCCGGTTTCTGTCCGACGAGGCCAGATTTCCGGCCATCGGACGCCCGATTGATCCGTTCTCCTATGCCCCAACAGCGCCCGCCGCGGCGCGGACAAGACGGGGAATGAGAGTATGGTCGACGGGGTTAAGGATCGGGATCAAGTCACAGCATCGCGCTGGCGCTGCGTCCTCAGCGCCGCGATACTCGGACTTGCGCTGGCGTTGCTGCCGCCAGTGGCTGCGCTGGCGGCGTCGGGCATCGAGACCGACTTCGGTACAGCCGGGAAGGCCGTCGGGGTGGTACATTCCGGGGAAACGGCGCTCATGCTCGAGCTTCCCAGGCCGGCGCTCGCGCCGGGCCTGCCGCCGCCCGATTTCACCACGATCTCGGATCGCAAGATCATCTCGGGTGGCATCCTGCTGCTGCTGGCAGGATTTGGCGGGCTCACCGCGCTGATGTGGCGCGAGCTCGGCATACGGTCTCGGGTGCGGTGAGATGTCCATCTCGCTGAAGCGTCTCATCGGACGGACCGAGGCTGGCGACGCGGTCGCCGTGCTGATCTTTGCCGTGCTGGTGGTGATCGGCATCATGCTGATTGCCGACGGCCTCCGGCTCAAGGTACACGAGAGGGACGGATTCGTGTCGCCCGCCCACATGCTCGTGGACGTCAGGCTACGGCCGCACGGCTGAGCCGGTCGCTCCGTAGCCGGTCAGGAGGCGGTCCGCAACTCCTGGGCGAGGTCCTCGACGTCGGCCAGACCGTGTACCGAGATTGTCTCGCCCGAGACGATCGACAGTGACAAGGTCCCCGCACCGAAGCGCCGGCCAATTACCGACGGCTCCGCCGCGATCCCGGCAAGTTCGTCCCACCTCAGGTGGCGCGGTGTCATGGTCGGCCACCCCCGCTCGATCCAGATGCCGTCGAAGGTGCGGGCGATGCGCGTCGTCTGGAAGCGGAGGAAGACGACCAGCAGATGCAGCGGCACCACCACGGCAGCGGCGATGAACGCATACAGTCCCACCGTCCGTCCGCGGCCGCCGACGATCTCTGCGATGCCCCAGACGGCCAGCAGCACCACCGTCAAGATGATCGGCGGCAGGAACACGCTCCAGTGTGCCCGGCCGATGATGCAGGGCTCGATCGCGGGATCTGCGCTCGTGTCCATGTCGGGACTATAGCATCCGGCCGGGGGGTTGCACCCCGGTTCAGAAAGGAACGCCGCCCCGAGGGGCGGCGTCGAAGTCTGCGTTTGGAGCGATCGTCAGAAAGCCTTGATGATGCGTGCGGTCAGCGCGGTACGTCGACGAAACCGCCGGGTGCGGCTGGATCGACGAGAAAGTCGGTGATTCGCGCGTAGCGATGCTTCTTCATCAGCCCGCTGTACTTGACCGCCGCAGCAAGACCCGCCTTGGCCAGGAAGACCGGACCGGACGTTGCGCGCGACGGATTGCGGACGCCGATCCGCCGCAGCAGGCCATTGGCGTAGTTCATGGCATAGGAGGCGCGGATCTCGCTCGTCCAGTGTTCGGTCGTCACCGATACGTTGAGACAGTCGTGATTGACGACGCGGTGGGGGCCATTCAGCGCCCAATGCAGCATCTGGCCCGGCTCGAGATCGTGAATCTCGGCGTAGTCGTCGTACCAGGGCTCGTAGGGTACCTCTTCCTCGGTCAGACCGAGGATCACCCCTTCCATGTCCGCCGGGTTGAGGAAAGGCTCGGCGGCCGGATAGACATAGACCCGCTTGCGGCCGCGGATCTGCCAGAGCATCTGACCGGGTATGTCGCAGTGATAGTAGACCTGCGCATTCGGTGACGAGATCAGCACGCCAAGGCTGCGCCTGAAGGTCGACAGCCCCGGCACATTGGACTCAATCTCGCGGAAAATTCGGTCGAGCAGGGCGCCGTATCGGGCATCGGTGGCGTTGACGCGCTGAAGGTTGATCCAGATGCGGCCGGTCCTGACCGCCTCGATCACCTCGGCGCCGCTGCGGGTGCCCTTGTCGCCGGCGCGCCAGTTGCGGCGGCGATGATCGGTGCCCATCGTGCAGATGTGGTAGTCGGCAGGATCGGCGCGATCGATCAGCTCGGCCAGCGCCTCATCCTCGAACAGGCCGGTCTCGGCCAGCCGGTGCTGCAACTTGATCGTGTGGCGACCGAACAGGCTCGTGTACCTGGGCTGCCAGTCCGCGAAGATCGTCTGAGTCATCTGGCTGTCGGCAGGTGTCTCGGATTGAAGCGCCCGCAGAGCGAGCGGAGCCGACAATACGCAATCCGTTCAGCGAGCGGAAACCTTTCCGTTCCTTTACCTTAAGGAGCGGAAACAGCCTTTTGTCGAATTGCAGTAAGGTCATCGCGGGCGGACAGGCTCTCAGCGGCCCGATGGGGGTTCCGCCAGCTGCTTCAGTCGCTCTAGCCCCGCCTCGTAGTCCTTGCCGACCCATCCGTCGATGAACAGTCCGAGCCACCGTCGCACCGGGTTCATGCCCAGATCGGTGGCGAAGTCCCAGGTGACCTCCGTGCCATGGCCGGCCGGCGTCAGGATGATGTTCGCTTCGGCCTTGCCCAGTTCGCCGAAGCGCAGTTGCGCGGTGACCGAGCGGCCCGGATCGATCTCGGTGATCTCATGGCTGCCCGACCCGACATCCGGGTGCGCGCTGCGCCACACCATACGCTGGCCGACGCCATCCTTCGCACCCTCGTAGTGATAGGTGGTGCCCTCCGGGTCGATCGACGCCCACGGCGACCATTCGTTGAAGCGCCTCAGATCCGACACCAGCGGCCAGATGGCGCCGGACGGCGCGTTAATGACGATGGCGCGGCTCACGTCGACGTGTCGGGGCAGCAGCAGGCCGGCGATCAGCCCCAGCGCCACGACGATGATCACTCCGACGATGTAGCGCACGATCGAACGCATTGTTGCCGATTCTTGGGATTCGCAATGACTCGTTCCGGCCCCGCTCCGGGACGCCCGGGACTTCACGCTTGCGTGAAACCGGCGGCCGACTCGGCCCGAGCCCCTAGATACGATCTCGGCAGGAGAAGGGCCATGTCGAACTGTGATTTTCAACCATATGCCGTCGTCGTTGCAGTGGCGGGTGTGGCGATTGCTGCCGCCATGGCATCAGCCCCAATCGCCGACGCCAGTGCCAGTCAGGTGCGCGTTGAGACGGTCGCGCGCGGTCTCGAGCATCCCTGGGGGCTGACCTTCCTGCCCGACGGGGCGATGCTGGTCACCGAGCGGCCGGGCCGGGTGCGACTTGTGGCAGCCGACGGCAGCATGTCCGACCCGATTGCGGGGGCGCCGCAGACGCGGGCCTTCGGCCAAGGCGGCTTGCTCGATGTTGCACTGCATCCGGACTTCGCCTCCAATGGCCTCGTCTACTTCACCTTCGCCGAACTGGACGGCGGTTCCGCCGGTACCGCGGTGGCGCGGGCACGACTGGTCCGGACCGAGGGCGCACCGCCCCGGTTCGAGGGGCTGCAGACGATTTTCAGGATGAACCGCAAGTCGAGCGGCAACCGGCATTTCGGTTCACGGCTCGCCTTCGCCCCGGACGGGACACTGTTCGTTACCATCGGTGACCGGGGAGAGATGGAGCGGGCCCAGGTTGCCACCGACCATGCCGGCTCGGTACTGAGGATCGCCGATGACGGCGCTGTTCCGCCCGACAACCCCTTTGCCGACGGTGCCGCCGCGGAGCCGGAGATCTGGTCGTTCGGCCACCGCAATCCGCAGGGGGCCGCGATCCACCCCGACACCGGGGCGCTGTGGACGGTCGAACACGGGCCGCGCGGCGGCGACGAGCTGAACATACCGCGGAGGGGGGCGAACCACGGCTGGCCGGTGATCTCCTACGGAGTCCACTACTCGGGCCGGACGGTCGGGGAGGGCACCGAGAAGGAGGGCATGGAGCAGCCGATCCACTACTGGGACCCGTCGGTCTCGCCGTCCGGGCTGATGTTCTATACCGGCGACGTCTTTCCGGACTGGCGCGGCGACCTGTTCACCGGCGGTCTGTCGGGACAGGTGCTGGTCCGGCTTGAACTCGACGGCGAGCGGGTGACGGGCGAGGAGCGGCTGCTTGGCGATCTGGGCATGCGAATCCGCGACGTTCGCCAGGGGCCGGATGGCCACATCTACCTGCTCACCGATTCAGGCGACGGGCGGATCCTTAAGCTCAGCCCCCCGGATTGAGGTCATTGCACGCGGGCTCGCCGGTATCCAGGCTGCGCCATGCAATGGCCAAGCTGTCCGGCAATTCTCCTGCTGAACCCTGATCAGTCCGTGGAGGGGGCGTGACCGCGTGGGCGCCCCTCACATCGGCGGGATGCGCAGCACCTGACCCGGATAGATCTTGTCGGGATGGGTCAGCATCGGCCTGTTCGCCTCGAAGATGACGGTATAGGACGCGCCCTTGCCCTTGCCGTAATGGGTTTCGGCGATCTTCCAGAGCGTGTCGCCCTTCTTCACCTCGTAGAAGATCGCATCCGGCTCCCTGGTCTTCACGGCGATGTCCTCGTCGACGGCGCCGACGCCGGTGACGTTGCCGAGCGCCAGGATGATCTTCTCGCGGACCGAGCTGGAGGGGGCCATGCCGGTCACCTTGACCTTGTCGCCCTCGACCTTGATCTCCAGTCCCTCCGCCTCGAGTCCCAGCTTCTCGACAGACTTCCTCAGATCTTCGGCCGGCGGTGCTGCGTCGGACGATCCGATGCCGAGCTTCTCGCCGACGTCCTTCAGGAACGAGAACAGTCCCATCTTGCTGGCCTCCGTGTGCGCGATCGGGGAAGTTTAGCCGGTCTCACGACCGGGGAAAGGGAAAAGCGCTGCCGAACGGTGGCGAGGGGCCAGCTCGGAGCCGGCTGCGACCGTGTCAGGCCGGCCGCAGCCGTGTGGCCGCCGAATGGCTGCGGAACAGGACGTACAGCATGACCGTCACATTGAGCAGGTTCCAGGCGATGCCGTTCAGAAAGGCCGCCAGATACGAGCCGGTCAGGTCATAGATCCAGCCCGACATCCAGCCGCCGAACGCCATGCCGACGACCGTCGCCATGATCACGGTGCCGACCCGCTGGCCGGCCTCGCGGGCGGGCAGGTATTCGCGCACGATCAGCGCGTAACACGGCACGATGCCGCCCTGCGACAGTCCGAACACCAGCGACACGACATAGAGCGAGGCGAGCCCATTGAAGGGAATGTAGAGTGCCAGCGCCAGACCCTGCAAGACCGAACCGATCAGCAGCGTCTTCACGCCGCCGATGCAGTCGGCGAGGAATCCGGAGGCGAGACGGCTGATCACGCCGGCGCCGAGCATCAGGGCGAGCATCTCGGCGCCGCGTGCGACGCCATAGCCGAGATCGGCGCAATAGGCGACAATGTGCACCTGCGGCATCGACATCGCCACGCAGCAGCCCAGCCCCGCCACGACCAGCAGGATCTGCAGCGCGCGCGGCGACAGATCGATCGGCTTCAGCGGCCCGCCGGAATGGCCCCTCTCGGTGCCGGGGATCACCTCCTCGACGAAGCGACGGCGCAACAGCAGCGACAGCGGCACCATCGCGACGAGGATGACGATGCCGATGACCATGTAGGTCGTCCGCCAGCCGTCGGCCGCCAAGATCGGCTGCATGATGGGCGGCCAGATGGCGCCGGCAAGGTAATTGCCGGTCGCCGCCGCCGCGACCGCGACGCCGCGGCGGCGACGGAACCAGTGCGACAGGTCGGCGATCAGCGGGCCGAAGGTCGCCGCCGTGCCGATGCCGATCAGCGCGCCCTGGGCCAGCGCGAACAGCCAGAGCTGCGGGCTCATCGCGGCGAGGATGAAACCGGCGCCGAGCGCCAGCGCCGAGCCGAGGATCGGCGGCATGATGCCGTAGCGGTCGACGAGGCGGCCGACGAGGGCGTTACCGAGCGCGAAGCCGGCCATGGTCAGCGTATAGGGCAACGAGGCATCGGCGCGGTCGACGCCGAACTCCGCCTGCACCGCCGGCAGCACCACGACTACGGCCCACATGCCGACGCCGCCGATCGTCCCGAGCATCATCGAGATCGCCAGCCGGAACCACGAATAGCCGCTGTCGACGCGGCAAGGACCAGTCGCGACTTTCACCACGTCGAGGATCATCGACCGCGAGCTCCTCAGACGACCGGCGTCGTCTCTCCGTAAGCGGGAACCTGTGCCCCGAAGGCGTCGAGCCAGGCGACGAGCCTTGGATGGCCCGACCGCCAGCGCCCATCGAAGCGCAGGTCGAGATAGCCGAGCGCGCAGGCAAGCGCGATGTGGCCGATATCGACCTTCGGGGTCAGCGGCGGCGGACTCGCGTGGAATGCGAGCAGCGCCCGGGCGATCTTGGCGGATTGGCGGTCGAGCCAGGGCGGGTGATGCATCTCCGGTGGCCTGAACCGGCTCTCGTAGACGATCAGCAGCGCGGCATCCATCAGCCCATCAGCCAAGGCCTGCATCTTCAGGGCGCGGAACCGGGGCTCGCCCGTCGGAATGAGGCGGCCGCCACCCGCAAGGTGGTCGAGATATTCGACGATGACGCGGGAATCGTAGAGCGTGCTGCCATCCTCCAGTACCAGCGTCGGTATCTTTCCGAGCGGGTTCTCGGCGAGAAATCCGTCGGCCGGAGCGACCGTGTCCGTGGTCTCGACGCGTATGCGGTCCTGGAGCCCGAGCAGCTTAGCCGCGATCTTCACCTTCCGGCCGAATGGAGAGGCTGGCGACGAACGCAGGATCATCATGTGCGGGGACTCCGGCCGGGTGTGTGCCCACCGGCTGGGCAGGTTGCCCGAACACTAGCCGCTTTGTGCGGCCGGCGCCAAGTCTGCATGCGGGCCGAGTCGCTCGTGCCCAACAAATCGGGTCATCTAACGCGACGGCAATCCGACCGGCAGGGCGATCGCGATCGCGCCCGAGTGCGGTGTCTACGGCGGTGCCAGGCCGAACGCCGATGCTGCCTTCGCCATTGCCCGGCTCAAATGCCGCGATGCCGGCGCGGGCGGCTGCTATCGCGCCGACTGGTGCGACCCGGGGCGCTGGGGCGCGGTCCATTCGGTGCGCACCGCCGAATTCCGCGGACCCGACGCGCTGTGCGACGCACCGAGTCGCGAGCGAGCCCTCGCCACCGTGGAGACCTGGTGCGGGTCTCAGGCGTTCGTGGTGTCCTGATACGTCTCGAGGATATTGACGCCCGACGGCGTCGAGGAGGACGCCGACCTGGAGTTCAGCGTCGAGCCGTAACCACACGTGATCCGGTCAAGGTCCGCCCGGTCATCTGCGCCTCAGCACCGCCCACATGTTGTCGCTGGTCGGGATCGCCCCGGTAAGGCCGAAATCCGCGGCGAAACCCGCCCGCCCGGCCATGGCCCGCAAGCTTGCCGGCGTGAAGTAGTTGACATGGTCGGGATAGCGGAAGCCGCACCAGCGCCGGCCGGTCACGCGGCGGTTGAGCGAGGCGTAGTTGGGAACCTTGACGATGGCGGCGCCGCCGGGCGCCAGCGCCCGCGCGAGTTCTTGCAGCACCTCGGCCGGCTGCACCTCGTGTTCGAGGTAGGAACGCAGCATGGCGGCCGTGAAGAAGCCGTCGGGAAACTGCTTCAGCCCGTCCAGGGCCGGCGCATGGATGCAGGCGCCGCCGCGGGTCGCGAAGCTGGCATCGGCCGCCCGCGCGAGGTCAGCGGAGATCTCGATGCCGTAGGGGATGTAGCCCTCGGCCAGCGTCATCGCGCGCCCACCCTCCGCGCAGCCGATATCGAGCACGTTGCCGGGCGGCGCGGAGTCCTCGGCCATGCGGGCGATGTCACGGCGCGGGAACAGCCGGTTGCGCTTCCGCAGCGCCTGGCTGACCCTGTAGGAGACCGGCCGCTCGGCGGCGCGGCGGCGGTTCTCTGATTCCCGGCTCTTCTCCCAGGAGAGGGTGGCGTGCAGCGCCTCGTAGCGCGGCACCGGGTCGAGATAGACGAAGCCGCAGGTCCGGCAGTCCTTGATCGACCAGGGCGGGCGCGAAAACGGTCCGGCGGCGCGATCGTCATTGTCGGTGCCGCAGGCCGGGCAGGGCCGGTGCGACACCGGGACGGGCCCCAGTGGCGTGTCGATGGTGTCGGGGGCGGCGGAGGCATGGACAGTCATAGCGCACGACATGCGCCCGAAACGGGACGGCGTCAACCGCCGAGGCGGCATGATCGGCCGTGGTCCCGCCGCCATGCCCCTTGCGCCCCGGCCCAATGCCTGTGACCATGCGATGACAGGCGCGGCCACCGGCACTCGCGCGCAGATATTCGGATGCCCGGCGGTCCGCCCATAACAGAGGGAGGGTTGCTGGATGGCTGAAGCAAGTGGCAAGGCAGGCGGGGCCGCCCGGTGCATCGCGCTGGTCGGCCCGTATCTGAGCGGCAAGACGACACTTCTGGAAAGCATCCTGGCACGCACCGGCGCCATCACCCGGCAGGGCAAGGTGGCGGACGGCAACACCGTGGGCGATGCCTCGCCCGAGGCGCGCAGCCACGGAATGAGCGTCGAGGCGAACATCGCGACTACCGAGTTTCTCGGCGACACCTACACCTTCATCGACTGTCCCGGCTCGATCGAGTTCCTGCACGAGGCGCGCAGCGTGCTGCCGGCGGCAGATCTGGCGGTTGTCGTGGCCGAGCCCGACGAGAAGAAGCTGGCGGCGCTGCAGCTGATCCTTAAGGAACTGGAGGATCTCGGTGTTCCCCGCCTGATCTTCCTCAACAAGGTCGACAAGGCGGAGGCCGGGCTGCGCGCCGCGCTGGAGATGCTGCAGCGGGCGTCCGCCCAGCCGGTCGTGCTGCGGCAGCTGCCGATCTGGGAGAACGGCATCGTCACCGGCTTCATCGACCTGGCGCTGGAGCGGGCCTTCGTCTATCGCGAGCATGCGCCCAGCGAGGTCATCGAGATGCCCGACGCGGCGAAGGCCGACGAGGTCGAGGCGCGCTTCGCCATGCTGGAGAAGCTCGCAGACTACGACGATGAGCTGATGGAGCAACTGCTCAGCGACATCGAGCCGCCGCGCGACCGGGTGTTCGACGATCTCAGGCGCGAGATGCGCGAAGGACTGATCGTGCCGGTGCTGACCGGCTCGGCCGAACACGGCAACGGCATCCTGCGGCTGATGAAGTCGCTCCGCCACGATGCCCCGACCATTGCCCACACCGTGGAGCGCCTCGGCCTGCCGGAGGGAAGCGGAGCGGTCGCCCAGATCCTCAAGACCTTCCACACCCCGCATGGGGGGAAGCTGTCGGTGGCCCGCGTATTGCGGGGCGAGATCGCCGACGGCATGACATTGCGCCGCGCCAATGGCGAAGAGGACCGCATCTCCGGCCTGTTCACGCTGCGCGGTCAGGAGGCAGCGAAGGCCTCGGGCGCGCGGGCCGGCGATACGATCGGGCTCGGCCGTCTCGAGAAGGTCGCGACCGGCGACACGCTCGCAGCCGACCGGCCGATCGCCAATCTGGTGACGATCGCCCCACCCCCGCCGGTCTACGGAAAGGCGGTGGCAGCCAAGGAGCGCAAGGACGAGGTCAAGCTCACGGCCGCGATCGGCAAGATCATCGACGAGGATCCCTCGCTGTCGCTGGTCCACAACCAGGACGCCGGCGAGATGGTGCTGTGGGGGCAGGGCGAGATGCATCTGAGGGTGGCGCTGGCGCGGCTGACCGGAAAGTTCGCCATCGATGTCGCGACCCACGACCCGCATGTCGGCTACAAGGAGACCATCCGCAAGGCGGTGACGGTGCGCGGACGCCACAAGAAGCAGTCCGGCGGCCACGGCCAGTTCGGCGACGTCGTACTCGAGATCAAGCCGTTACCGCGCGGCTCCGGCTTCGAATTCACCGACTCGATCACCGGCGGCGTGGTGCCGAAGCAGTATATTCCCTCGGTCGAGGCGGGCTGCCGCGACTACCTGCGGCAGGGCCCGCTGGGCTTCCCGGTGGTCGATATTGCCGTCAATCTGGCTGACGGCTCCTATCACACGGTCGATTCCTCGGACATGGCGTTTCGCACAGCGGCGCGGATCGGCATGAGCGAAGGCATGGCGCAATGCTCGCCGGTGCTGCTGGAGCCGATCCTGCACGTCGAGATCATGGTGCCGTCCGATGCGACGTCCAAGGTCAACACCATCGTGTCGCAGCGGCGCGGGCAGATCCTCGGCTTCGATGCGCGGCCCGGCTGGCCCGGCTGGGACGTCGTGCAGGCGCAGATGCCCGAAGCTGAGATGCGCGATCTGATCGTCGAGCTGAGATCGGCCACCGCGGGCGTCGGCAGCTATGTCTGCCGATTCGACCATCTGGCCGAACTGACCGGCCGCCTGGCCGACCAGGTGATCGAGTCGCATCGGCGCGAGGCGGCGTGACGGTGCACCCAAGATCGCCGTGCCCGGCTGCGGCGCGTTCGAGGGAGGCTGGAAGGATGCTGCACTCCCATACCGTGCTCGCCGCAGCGGTGGCACTCGCCGTGTCGGTTCCGACCGTTGCGCCGGCGTTCGCCTGGGGGGCGCTGGCGATCGACTCCAACCACGGCAGCCGCTGGGGCTATTCCTATGGCTACACGTCGGAGTCCGCCGCGATCCGGCGCGCTGTCGGCGAATGCGGCCACGGCTGTCGCGCCGTCGTCACCTTCAACGGGGCGTGTGCTGCTTATGCGGTGGACCGGACGGCTGGCAGCACGGTCTACGGCTGGGCGCGTGCGTCGAGCAGGTCGGCGGCGGAAGGGGCGGCGCTCGGCTACTGCCGCTCCCATGGCGGTCGCAACTGTGCAATCCGGGTGTGGGGCTGCGACAACCGCTGAGCTCGACGGCAGCCGGCAGGACGGGCACGCGCTGTGAGGGCGAACGTCTGACCGCCGGGCCTGCGGCGGTCGCCAAGAGGTGATTTGCCCAGTCACGGCGATCCGGGCGAAGCTCTCGGCATCACCATGCGGAGCGGCTGGCATGCTCATCCGACATACGCCGGAATGGTCGATCCCCGAGCGCGAGGCGACACCTGAAGCGGTCTTCCTCAGTCGTCGCGCGGTGATCGCGGCGGGCGGTCTCGCTGTCGCGGGGGCGGTGGTGCCTTGCATCGCGGCACGCGCCGACGAGGAGGATCCGACGTCCGACCTCTATCCCGCAACGCGCAATCCGGGCTACGTGCTGAACCGCGAGATCACCCCCGAGGCGCTCAACCTCGCGTACAACAATTTCTACGAGTTCGGCTCGCACAAGCAGGTCGCCGCTGCCGCGCAGGCGCTGCGAACACGGCCCTGGGAGGTGAGCATCGACGGATTGGTCGAGGCCGAGCGGACGATCGGGATCGACGAACTGATCCGCAGGTTTCCGCTGGAGGAGCGACTTTATCGCCTGCGCTGCGTCGAGGCGTGGGCGATGGCGATACCCTGGACGGGCTTTCCCATGCGCGCGCTTCTCGATTTCGCCCGCCCGCTCGGCTCGGCGAAGTATGTGCGCATGGAAACGTTCCTGGACAGCGCAATGGCGCCGGGCCAGCGGCAGGTCTGGTATCCCTGGCCCTATGTGGAGGGGCTGGCGATCGAGGAGGCGGCGAACGATCTCGCCTTCCTGGTGACGGGTGCCTACGGCAAGCCGCTGGCGCGGCAGATGGGGGCACCGCTGAGGCTCGCCGTCCCGTGGAAATACGGTTTCAAGTCGATCAAGTCGATCGTGCGGTTCACCTTCACCGAGGAGCGGCCGAAAACCTTCTGGGAGACGATCCAGCCCGCCGAATACGGTTTCTGGGCGAACGTCAATCCAGAGGTTCCGCATCCCCGCTGGAGCCAAGCGACGGAGAAGATCCTCGGCACAGGCGAGCGGGTGCCGACGGTGATCTACAATGGCTATGGCGCGCTTGTCGCGGATCTCTACCGCAACATGGGCGGCGAGAAGCTGTTCATGTGAGGCACCGGGAATGCGTGACCGGCAGGCCGCCGTACGCGCAGGCCGCGCTCAGCCGCGCGGCGCCGCCACCGGCGCGACGCGGCGCAGGTCGCACAGGATGCGGATCAGCCGGACCGGCTCGACCGGCTTCACGCACACCGGCCGACCCTCCAGTTCCTTGGGAGGATAGGCAGTGTGGAATATGTACGGGATGCCGCGCTGATCCAGAAGCTCGGCGGCCGGAAAGACGTGCTCGTCGCCAAGGTTCACGTCGAGGATCGCCGCGTCGATATCGCCGTCGCGGGCCAGTGAGCATGCGGCTTCCAGGGACGGCGCCGGTCCGACGACGATTGCCCCGGCGGCCTCCAAGGCCGCCTCGATCTCCATGGCGATGAGGAATTCGTCCTCCACCACCAGGACTCGTGTTCCGTTAAGGTTCGCTCGGTCGTCCATAGCCTTCTACACTTCTCGGCATTCCCGAAGGAATCGTCAACGCCGAGCTTCCCCAAGGTCACTTCGGCGGTCCTCGGTGCGCCGTTGCCGCCGCGGCCAGGGCCGGGCGATCGGATGGGGCAGCCTGTTCCTGAATTGCCGATGCATTCGGCCAACGTCCACCTCCATGCTTGGTTCCGGATGGCGCATATGGCCCGACCAGGGCAAACGACTTCGGTCGATGAAAAAAGAACGGCCGGATCGCTTTCGCGATCCGGCCTTAAGAGTCGATTCCCGCATGGGGGGATATGCGGGAAATCGCCTTCCAGAGGGGAACAGCTGACCGCATCTCGAACGTCACCGGGAGGAGGTAGTGACGTCCTTGCTGCCTACAGCTTGACCAGACATATGCCGTCTCATGCGGCATTGCACAATGTCCGGGGGTGCATGTCAGCCATGTATTGGGCACATGGCTAGCGACAGTGACCAAAGGTTGTGCAGCGCTGGACGCGCGGCGCCTAGAACTTCCAGCCGCGTGCCTTGGCCAGAAGGAAGTCGCGGAACACCTTGATCCGTGCGGTATCCTTCAGTTCCTCGGGGTAGACGAGGTAGGTGTCGAAACTCGGGATCTCCTCGTCGGGCAACAGCAGGACGAGGCTCGAGTTGGCGTCGATCAGGTAGTCCGGCAATACGCCGATGCCGATGCCGGCATCGACCGCCCGCCGGATGCCGTGGGTGGTGTTGACGCGCAGGATTGCCGGTCGCGGATCGCCGGCCGGGCGGCCAGCCGTCTCCAGCCAGTTGATGTCGCGGAAATACGCCGGCGCGGGATCGCCGAACGACACGATCCGGTGCCGGTCGAGGTCGGCGACCGATCGCGGCGTGCCGAACCGCTTGAGGTATTCCGGCGACGCATAGACGTGGAAGTGGACGGTGAACAGCTTGCGCATGATCAGGTCCGGCTGCACCGGATGGCGTAGCCGGATGGCCAGATCGGCCTGCCGCATCGACAGGTCGAGTTCCGTGTCATCCAGGATCATCTGGAGGTGGATGTCCGGATAGAGCTCGATGAATTCCCTGAGCCGCGGCGTCAGCCAGGTGGTGCCGAGCGCGAGCGTGGTGGTGACGCGGAGGTCTCCGCGCGGCTTGTCGCGCGAATCGGTGAGACGGGTGCGCACCGCCTCCAGTTGCATGAAGACTTCGTGTGCAGTGCGGTAGAGAAGCTCGCCCTGCTCGGTCAGTATGAGGCCGCGGGCATGGCGGTGGAACAGCGGTGCCTTGAGCTCCTGCTCCAGTGCGCTCACCTGGCGGCTGACGGCCGACTGGCTGAGGCCCAGGGCCTCTCCGGCATGGGTGAAGCTGCCGGCATCGGCCGCCGCATGGAAGACGCGCAGCTTGTCCCAGTCCATCACAGACAAATCCCCCGATCCGCGTCCGGCACGGTATTCTATTCTGCGGCCGCCCGCTCGTGAATCCCGGCGAGGAAACGCTCGGCGTCGAGAGCGGCCATACAGCCCATGCCGGCAGCCGTAACGGCCTGCCGGTAGGTCTCGTCGGTGACGTCGCCGGCGGCGAAGACGCCGGGCACGCTGGTGTTCACGGTTCCCGGGGCGGTCGCGATATAGCCGTTCGGTCGCATCTCGACCTGGCCCCTGAACACGTCCGTGGCCGGCGCGTGGCCGATCGCGATGAATACCCCGTCCACCGCCCGTTCACTGACGGTGCCGGTCAGCACGTTGCGCAGACGCACACCTGTCACCGACAGCGGCTGCTCCGAGCCAAGGATCTCCTCGACCACCGTGTCCCAGACGACTTCGACCTTGGGATTGCGGAACAGCCGGTCCTGCAGGATGCGCTCGGCGCGGAAGGAATTCCGCCGGTGCACGACCGTGACCTTCGAGGCGAAATTGGTCAGGAACAGAGCCTCCTCGACGGCGGTGTTGCCACCGCCAACCACCACGACCTGCTTGCCGCGGTAGAAGAAGCCGTCGCAGGTGGCGCAGGCGGAGACGCCGAAGCCCTTGAACTTCTGTTCGGAGGGCAGGTTCAGCCACTTCGCCTGCGCACCGGTTGCAATGATGACGCTGTCGGCGAGGTACTCGTCCCCTGAATCGCCTGCCAGCCGGAACGGGCGGCGGGAGAAGTCCACGGCGGTGATGTAGTCGCTGACGATGCGGGTTCCGACATGCTCGGCCTGCTTGCGCATCTGGTCCATGAGCCAGGGGCCCTGGATCACCTCGGCAAAGCCCGGATAGTTCTCCACATCAGTGGTGATGGTGAGCTGGCCGCCGGGCTGCAGGCCCTCGATCAGAATTGGCTCGAGCATGGCGCGGGCGGCATAGATGGCGGCCGTATAGCCAGCGGGTCCAGACCCGATGATGATCAGTGCCGAATGATGCGTGGCCATGGGAGCCTCGGGAAAACCCTCAATCTGACGGGGGCGGGCCGATCGGTTCAGGCGGAGGCGCGCCAGTTGCGCGGATTGAGCTTCTTCAGCGTCGAGGAAATACGGTGCCGGCGCTGCTCGTAGCTGACCACATCGGCGCTCGTCACCCAGTTCATCTGCACGGCGCGCCGCTGGCCCTCGAACGGCTCATGGCCGTGCCAGGAATTGTCGGAGCGGCGGAACACCAGCAGGGTTCCGCCATGCGGGGGGACCTCGGCGACGTAATCGTCGAGATCGGTGCCGTTCCTCAGGATGCGCAGCCGACCGCCGTCGGCATCCCAGCGCTGGTTCATGTAGAGCAGCACCGTGATGATCTTCGTCTCGGAATCGGTGTGGATCTTACCGTCGGACTTCCGGCAGAAGCCACGCACCGTATACATTGTCGGCTTGTCCGACAGGTCGATGCCGAACTTCTGTTCGATCAGTTCGCGGAAGGCGGGCCCATCCAGCTCCGCCATCAGTTCGGCGAACCGACCGCGGATATCGAGTTCGCTCGGCGGATGCGAGCCCGGACCGGGCACGCGCGGGTAGTCGGCAACGATCGATTCGAAGGCATCCGGGCGGATGAAGTCGGGAACGATCAGCCAGTCATATGGCTCGCGCTGGAGCTCGGTCGCGCGCAGCGCGTCGTAATCGAGTAGCGACATCGCAGTCACACCATGATCTGGTCATGCCGGATGCGCACGGCGATCAGTTCGCGTACCGCATCGGCAATTTCCCTTGTTGCATCTAACGGTCGGTAGGTCCAGCTTTCAAGGCCGCCGTCGAACCAGCGGACCGCTCCGTGCTGCGCCAGCGCCTCCTGAAACCGATCGAACTTGGCGGTCCCGCCGGGAAGCCGGTATGCGTAGATCGGCTTCCCGGTAAACGCCGCTTCGCCCAGCATGTTCACCGAGTCGCAGGTGACGATGAAGGCATCGGCAAGACCCATATAGGCAAAGTAGGGGTTTTCGCCAGTGGTGTCCCAGACCACGCCCGGCGTGCCGGCAAGCGCCTGGCGCAGGAGTGCGATCTTGCCCTGACCCGTGCGCCGTGAGGGCGTGACGAGCAGCGAGCAGCCATGGCGGTCGGCGAAGCCGCGCAGATCGGCGGCGAGCGCCTCCGCCTCACGGCTGGTGAAGGTGTAGGCGGCACTGGCGCCGCCGACGAGCACCGTCACCAGCGGACGCGGCAGGCCGTCGACGTCGTTGGCGTGGGCCTTGGCCTCGGCGGCGAGACGGGCATGGGTGAGACGGTGCGGCGAGGTCAGCGTGACCAGCACGTTGTCTCCGCGCAGGCGGTCGTGCTCGGGCACCCAGACAAGATCGAAATTGCGTGGCGACAGCCCAGGGCTCTGGAGAACGACCGTGATCGTCCTGCCTTTCGATCGCCTCCGGATCATGCGCGCATAGGGTATCGACTGGCGGCCAGAGACGACCAGAATGTCGGGCCAGGGCGGTCGTACGTTCGGATGCGGCGCTGCCGGTCCCCACGGTGCGGTGGCACGGAACAGTTTCGAGGGCGCGACACGCTTGGCGACCGGCTCGATGCCAAGCGCCTCCAGAACGCCGAGACACTGTACCTCGTGCCCGGCGCCGCCGGCGGTCAGGCTCCATCCGGTAAGCTGTGAGGGGTCGATTACGGAGTGTGTCGCGCTCAACGGACCCGTCCGGCGATTGTCGTGCTGGCGCGACATAGCCTGTCGCGGTGCCGAAGTCATCCGCCGGTTCGTACCGCAAGGTGCGGCTCGGGCGGCTTTCACTCCAGGCCCGCCGTCGGGAACGGCGTGACGTCGTGCATGTGACGGAAGCGGTCCCGACCGCAGGAACAGGGACACGGATTCCTCCTACAGCTCCAGCTCCCAATACTGCCCGACCAGGTCCTTGCCGAAGGAATGATGCGGCTCCTCCCGCACCAGGCGGAATCCCTCCGCCTGATAGATGCGGCGCGCGGCGTGGAGTATGTCGTTGGTCCACAGCGTCACCCTTCGGTAGCCGCAGGAGCGTGCGAAGGCCAGGCATTCGGCGACCAGCCGGCGCCCCAGACCGAGCCCGCGCGCTGCCGGCTCGACGTAGAGCAGGCGCAGTCTGGCCACCTCGTCGCTCTCGCGGATGAGGAAGATCGAGCCGAGGATCGCGCCGCCGCGTTCGGCGATCCAGCAACGCTCGCGCTTCGGATCGAAGTTGCGGATGAAACTGGCGACGATTTCGGCGACGAGCGCCTCGAACGTCTCGTCCCAGCCGTACTCGCGCGCATAGAGCGCGCCATGGCGGGACACGATGTGACCCATGTCGCCGGGCCGATGCGGCCGCAAGATGTAGGGCTCGCTGATTGCAGCACCGCCGCCGAGCAGGAATTCCACCGTTTCCAGGGCCTCGACCAGGCGGCGTCGGTCGATCGCGTTGAGCGACGACAGGATCTCGGCGACCTGGCGACGGGAGCCTTCGTCGAGCCTGGCGAAGGCGGCCTGACCGGCCGCGGTGAGCCGCAGATCGCGCCGGCGACCGTCGTCTGCGGATGGCCGGCGATCGACCAGCCCGCGCGACTCGAACCGCTTCAGCATGCGGCTGAGATAGCCGGGGTCGAGCCCCAGATCGCTGGTCAAGTCGCTTGCCGAGACCCGATCACGGTTGGCGATCTCGAACAGCACCCGCGCCTCCGACAGGGTGAACGGGCTGTCCAGCAGGCTGCCGTTGAGCAGGCCGATCCGGCGTGTGTAAAAGCGGGTGAAGCGGCGGACCGCGGGGACAGGATCGGGCTCGGCCTCGACCATGGCGCTCTCCCATATTTGCCTACAGCATCAGGATTATTTGTCTTTGTCAAATAAATGCGCGTTCCGATGCGGGTCGGCGGGTCGATCGGCGATGGCCGCGACATATTGTGTCGTGGCCGTGCAACGATTATTCGGAAGTCGCTCCGTGCATCAGACTGCCGGAGTGCCGAGGGGGTGAGGCCGTGAAGGTGCGACTCGATCAGATCGACTGGAAGATCCTGCATGAACTGCAGGCGGACGGCCGCATCACCAATGTGGAGCTGGCGCGCCGCGTTGGCATCTCGGCGCCGCCTTGCCTGCGCCGTGTGCGGGCCCTCGAGGAGGCCGGTATCATCCGTGGCTACCGGGCGATGCTGGATGAGAAGAGTCTCGGCTATGACGTCACCGCGTTCGCCTTCGTCAGCCTCGCCAGCCAGGCCGAGGCCGATCTGATCGCCTTCGAGGAGCAGATCGCCCGCTGGCCGATCGTCCGCGAATGCTACATGCTGTCGGGCGAGGTGGATTTCCTGATGAAATGCGTCTCCGATGACCTGCGCACCTTCCAGACCTTCATCATCGAGCTGACGGGTGCGGCGAACGTGCAGAGCGTGAAGACGTCACTGACGATACGGCAGTCGAAGAACGAGCCGGCTGTCCCCCTCGACTGAGCCGATCCGCCACAACGAGCCAGGGAACACCACGGGATGACAGGGATCCGCTACGTCATCGAGGGGGGGCGTCCGCTCGCCGGGACGATCAGGCCGGCCGGCAACAAGAATGCCGCTTTGCCGATCATCGCGGCGAGCCTGCTGACCGACCGGCCGGTCAGACTCACCAACGTGCCCCGCATCCGCGATGTGGAGGCGCTTGTGCGGCTGTTGCGCTCGCTCGGCGCGGCGGCCGACTGGAGCGGCCCGCACACGCTGGACATCCATGCCCGCGAAATCCAGGTGGTCGATCTCGACGCCGAACTATGCGCCCGCATCCGCGCCTCGATCCTGCTGGCGGGGCCGCTGCTGGCGCGCTGCGGCCATGTCGATCTGCCGCCCCCGGGCGGCGATGTGATCGGCCGGCGGCGGGTCGACACGCATTTCCTCGCCTTCGAGCAGCTCGGCGCGACGGTGGATAGCGGCGATACCTACCGGTTCACCGCCGCCCGGCTGCGGGGCACCGACGTGTTCCTCGACGAACCCAGCGTCACGGCCACCGAGAACGCCCTGATGGCGGCCGTGCTGGCGCAGGGCACGACGATCCTGCGCAATGCCGCATCCGAGCCTCACGTCCAGGACCTAGCCCATTTCCTGGTTGCCCTGGGGGCACGGATCGACGGGATCGGCACCAACACGCTGACTATCCAGGGTGCCGAAAACCTGTCCGGTGCGACCTATCGCATCGGCCCGGATCATATCGAGGTCGGCTCGCTGATCGGCCTTGCGGCTGTGACCGGTTCAGACCTCAGGATCGCCGAGGCCGGCGTCCAGCACCTGCGCATGATCCGCATGGGCTTCGACCGACTCGGCGTCGAATGCCTGGTCGAGGGCGACGATATCCTGGTGCGGCCAGGCCAGCGCCTGCAGATCAAGCCGGATCTCGGCGGGCATGTTCCGAAGATCGAGGATCAGCCATGGCCGGCCTTTCCCGCAGACCTGATGTCGATCGCAGTGGTCACCGCCACCCAGTGCGAGGGAATGGTGCTGATCTTCGAGAAGATGTTCGAGTCGCGGCTGTTCTTCGTTGACAAGCTGATCGCCATGGGGGCGCGCATCGTGCTGTGCGATCCGCACCGGGTGATCGTCTCCGGCCCGACACGGCTGCGCGGCGCGCGGCTGACCTCGCCGGATATCCGCGCTGGGATGGCGCTGCTGATCGCAGCGATGTGCGCGGAGGGGCGCAGCATCATCGACAACGCCGACCAGATCGAGCGCGGCTACGAGAACATCGATACCCGCCTCAATGCGCTCGGCGCGTCGATCGAGCGCATCGATACCGCGGTTGCGCCGGACCGGCGTCAGCGGTCGGGCTAGAACTCGACCGACGCGCGCCGGCTACTGGAACCTGACCTCGAGGATCTCGTACCCGCGGGCGCCGCCGGGGGCGGCGACCTCGACGACGTCACCCGGCTTCTTGCCGATGAGTGCACGGGCGATCGGTGAGGAAATGGAGATCTTGCCGGCCTTCACGTCGGCCTCGAGATCGCCGACGATGCGGTAGACCCTTTCCTCCTCGGTGTCCTCGTCGAGCAGCTTCACGGTGGCGCCAAAGGTCACGGTATCGCCCGCAAGCTTCGAGGTGTCGATGACTTCGGCGCGGCCGAGCTTGTCCTCGATCTCGGCGACGCGGGCCTCGTTCAAACCCTGCTGCTCCTTGGCGGCATGGTATTCGGCGTTCTCGGACAGGTCGCCATGCGCGCGCGCCTCGGCGATCGCCTGGATGATCCTCGGCCGCTCGACCGACTTCAGCCGCTTCAGTTCATTTTCGAGGGCCGCATAGCCCTCGGCGGTCATTGGAATCTTGTTCATCGAACCCTTGCACCAAAGTGCGGACGCCGCGCCCCCCGGCGCGACCGCCGCAATGTCCCTCGCATGTTCAATGACGCGCTCGAAAAGCGCAATGCCCCTGTTCGGTGTGCGCCGAGCGGCCGGATCAGCCGGCGGCTCTATCCACCCCGCCCGACGGTCCGGCGCCGCTCCGAGAGCCGACATAGGCTTGCAGCGGCTCGACTTCAAGGGTGCCGACCTTCATGGCGCGAATGCCTTCCGCAGCGGCGAGGGCGCCAGACACCGTGGTGTAGTAGGGCACACGGTTGAGCAATGCGGTCCGCCGCAGCGAACGCGAATCAGAGAGCGCCTGCGCGCCCTCCGTCGTGTTGAAGACGAGCTGCACGTTGCCGTTCTTGATCGCGTCGACAATGTGCGGGCGGCCTTCCAGAACCTTGTTGATCTTGGTGCAGGCAATGCCCTCGCCTTCGAGGAAGCGCTGCGTGCCGCTGGTGGCGACGATGTCGAAGCCGAGCTCGGTGAGGATCCGCACCGCCTTGAGAATCTTCGGCTTGTCCTTGTCGCGGACTGAGACGAATACCGTGCCGCCCGTCGGGACTCGGGTGCCGCTGCCGAGCTGGGACTTGGCGAAGGCGAGAGGATAGTTGCGGGCAAGTCCCATCACCTCGCCGGTCGAACGCATCTCCGGACCGAGCACCGTATCGACGCCGGGGAAGCGCGCAAAGGGGAACACCGCCTCCTTGACCGCGATATGGTCGATCTCGGCGGGCTTCAGTCCGAACGAGGCGAGTGGCTCGCCAGCCATGATCCGGGCGGCGATCTTGGCGATCGGCCGGCCGATGGTCTTGGCGACGAAGGGCACGGTGCGGCTCGCCCGCGGATTGACCTCCAGCACGTAGATGTCGCCGTTCTGGATCGCGAACTGCACGTTCATCAGTCCACCGACCTCGAGCGCGAGCGCCAGGGCGCGGGTCTGTCGCTCGAGCTCGGCGATGGTTGCGGGCGGCAGGGAATGGGGCGGCAGCGAGCATGCGGAGTCGCCGGAATGGATGCCAGCTTCCTCGATGTGCTCCATGACACCGCAGACGAACACGTCCTTGCCGTCGGAGAGAGCATCGACATCGACCTCGATCGCGTCGGCCAGATAGCTGTCGAACAGCAGCGGGTTCTTGCCCAGTACCGTATTGATCTGGCCGGTCTTGTCGTTGGGATAGCGTGCCTTGATCTCCTCCGGTACCAGCGCCGGCAGCGTGCCGAGCAGGTACTCGTCGAACATCTTCTCGTCATGGATGATCGCCATTGCCCGGCCACCGAGGACATAGGAGGGCCGGACGACCAGCGGAAAGCCGAGTTCGGCGGTGACCAACCGGCTCTGCTCGATCGAATAGGCGATGCCGTTCTTGGGCTGGCGCAGCTTCAGCCGTTCCAGCAGGCGCTTGAAGCGGTCGCGATCCTCCGCGAGGTCGATCATGTCCGGCGAGGTGCCGAGGATCGGCACGTTCGCCGCCTGCAGCGCCTGGGCGAGCTTCAGGGGCGTCTGACCGCCGAACTGGACGATCACCCCGAGCAGCGTGCCGCTCGACTGCTCGACGCGGATGATCTCCAGCACGTCCTCGGCGGTCAGCGGCTCGAAGTAGAGCCGGTCCGAAGTGTCATAGTCGGTCGACACGGTCTCAGGATTGCAGTTGACCATGATCGACTCGAGGCCGATGTCGGCGAGCGCAAAGGCGGCATGGCAACAGCAATAGTCGAACTCGATGCCCTGGCCGATGCGATTCGGGCCACCGCCGAGGATGATGACCTTGCGCCGGTCGCTCGGCGCGGCCTCGTCGGCCGGGGCGCCGAGGAAGGGGGCCTCGTAGGTCGAATACATGTAGGCCGTCGGCGAGGCGAACTCGGCTGCGCAGGTATCGATGCGCTTGTAGGTCGGGTGGACGCCGAGCCGGGCCCGCAGCGCAGCCACCGCAGCCTCGTCGGTGCCGGCGAGCTCGGCCAGTCGGGCATCGGAGAAGCCCATCGCCTTGAGCGATCTCAGCGCGGCGGCCGACTGCGGCAGGCCGAGCCTGCGCACCTTGGCCTCCATGTCGACGATTTCCTGGATGCGTTCGATGAACCAGGGATCGTACCGGCAGGAGGCGTGCACCTGCTCATGGGTGGCGCCGAGGCGCAGCGCCTGGGCGATCTTCAGGATGCGGTCGGGCGTCGGGACCGCCAGCGCGGCGCGGATCGCGTTCTTGTCGTCGCCCTGGCCGAGCCCAGGGATTTCGATCTCGTTGAGGCCGGTGAGGCCGGTCTCGAGCCCGCGCAGCGCCTTCTGCAGGGATTCAGCGAAGGTGCGGCCGATGGCCATCACCTCGCCGACCGACTTCATCGACGTGGTCAGCACCGGCTCTGCGCCGGGGAACTTCTCGAAGGCGAAGCGGGGGATCTTGGTGACGATGTAGTCGATGGCAGGCTCGAAGGACGCCGGCGTGGCGCCGCCGGTGATGTCGTTCTCAAGTTCGTCCAGCGTGTAGCCGACGGCGAGCTTGGCGGCGACCCTGGCGATCGGAAAGCCGGTGGCCTTCGACGCGAGCGCGGAGGAGCGCGACACCCGTGGATTCATTTCGATCACCACCAGCCGCCCGTCGGCCGGGTTCACCGCGAACTGGACGTTGGAGCCGCCTGTCTCCACCCCGATCTCGCGCAGCACCGCGATCGAGGCGTTGCGCATGATCTGGTATTCCTTGTCGGTGAGCGTGAGCGCCGGCGCGACGGTGATCGAATCACCGGTATGAACACCCATCGGGTCGATGTTCTCGATCGAGCAGACGATGATGCAGTTGTCGTCCCTGTCGCGGACGACCTCCATCTCGTACTCCTTCCAGCCGAGCACCGATTCCTCGATGAGGACCTCGTTGGTGGGGGAGGCGTCGATGCCGCGTTCGACGATTTCCAGGAATTCCTCCCGGTTGTAGGCGACGCCGCCGCCTTGACCACCGAGCGTGAAGGAGGGGCGGATGATCGCCGGCAGGCCGATCTCGTCCAGCGCCGGCAGAGCCTCGATCAGCGAGTGGGCGAGCATCGAGCGCGGCGTCTCGAGGCCGATGGCCTTCATCGCCTCGCGGAACAGTTCGCGGTCCTCGGCCTTGTCGATGACCTCGGCCCGCGCGCCGATCATCTCGACACCGAACTTCTCGAGCACGCCGTCGCGATTGAGCGACAGCGCGGTGTTGAGCGCGGTCTGGCCACCCATCGTCGGCAGAAGCGCGTCCGGGCGCTCCTTCTCGATGATGCGGGCCACCACTTCGGGCGTGATCGGCTCGATATAGGTGGCATCGGCGAGATCGGGATCGGTCATGATCGTCGCCGGGTTGGAATTGACCAGGACGACCCGGTAGCCCTCCTCCTTCAGCGCCTTCACCGCCTGGGTGCCGGAATAGTCGAATTCGCAGGCCTGGCCGATGACGATCGGACCGGCGCCGATGATCAGAATGGTTTGGATGTCGGTGCGTTTCGGCATCGTTTCGGGCGCGCGGGCTGCGCGGGCGCTCCACGCTCCGCGACGGCAGCGCGTTTCGCTCGCTGGGGATACGGGTGTCTGTCTGGCCGGCCGCGATACATAGGGGAAAACGCCGGCAGGTGAAAGCCCATCGACAGGCGTTGTTGCCGACCGCTCGACGATCCTGTGTCGCGCCGCCCGGATGGTTGCCGCCGGTTAACGAGCTGGTGCGGAGCAAGTTAACCGCGAAACAATATCGGGCTGCCATAAATCGACGGAAAGCGAGGTTGAGTGCCGGCTCGCTGCTGCCTCGAGGGGCAACCTGGCGACCGCATCTAACCGACCCCTGGCCGGATTCGACGTCTGCGATGAGCCATCTGTCATGAACAAGGTCGCGGTTGTCGCTGACACCAGCGATTTCGCCACCGCCTTGCAGCGCAGCTTGCCAGATCCGATCAGCGTAGATTGGCATCAACCGGCAAGCCTGCCCCGCACCGGACCGGCACCGCTGACCATTGTCGACGTGGATCTGCGCAATCGCTCCACTGTCAAGACCCTCAGACTCTGGCTCAAAGGTGGTATCACCGGGACGCATGTCGCGTTCTTCGTGAATGACCGATCGGCTGCGGAGCCGATCCAGGCCTACGCGCTGGGCGCGACCTGCGTCCTCCCCCGTCCCGTCGAGCCCGAGCGCCTCGCTCGCAGGATCATCGAACAGGCAGGCCGAGTCTGCGACCGGTCGGCGATCGTCGTCGACACCTTCATGAACTGCGTTCTGACGCCCGTCGATGCGCTGGGTGCGGCAATTGGCAATGCCGCCCGCGGTCTGCCCCCGGAATTGGCGTCTATCGAGGCGGCAGGTTCGACCGTCGTCAGCGCGATTGCTGATATCGGTCTGAAGCGATGGCTCGAAGCGGTTGAATCGCACCACAGCAGAACGTTGCGCCACAGCCTTGTCGTCACCGGCGTCATGGTGGCATTCGCGCAGGAACTCGGCGCATCGTTGACGGACCAGAGACTCATGGCGACGGCCGGACTGCTGCATGATATCGGCAAGGTCGTCATACCGATAAGCATCCTCGAGAAGCCGTCTGCGCTGACGCCGGCCGAGCGGGAACGCATGAAGGTTCATCCGCAGGCCGGCTATGACCTGCTGCGCGCGGCAGGCGATGTTCCGGAGGCGGTGCTCGATGTGGTCCTCAGCCATCATGAGCACCTCGATGGATCGGGCTATCCGAACGGGCTGAAGGGCCAGCAGATTTCGGATTACGTGCGATTTGCGACGATCTGCGATGTGTTCGGGGCGCTGATCGAACCGCGATCCTACAAGCGACCGCTCTCCGGCGCCGAGGCCTATGAGACCATCAAGGGCATGCCGACGAAGCTTGATCGCGATCTCGTCCGCGCCTTCGCCCCGATCGCCCGGATGGTGGTCTGAACGGCGCGGCGGGCCTCACGAGCCCATCAGGCTGTTATCGGAAGGCCGAGCCATGGCATCGGTTCCGTCGAAATCGACGATCCCCTGGCTCAGGGCATAGCAGGCGAGGCGGACGGTCTTCGGAATCTCGACGGCCTTCCCGTCGCGCTCGCCCTTCTCGTAGTACTGGATCATGCGCTTCTTGAGGCCCAGCAGCTCGGCCGCCTCCTTCTGCTTCATGCCCAGCGACTTGCGCCAGGCGCGGAACTGGCCCGAGGTCATCGGCGTTTGCGCTTGGTCCTGTTTGGCCATCGTAACCCCGTTAACGCTGTTGACACTCAGTTCACGCAAGATTCATCAAGCTGACATGCACTCCGTGCGTACAATCCTTGACAGACTAGCACGGAGTGAGCATCTTGGGCGCACTGAATGCACTAACACTCGCGGCGTGGGTGTCAAGGCGGGCGCCCCCGCCGCCTCCTTCGAGAAGGGAGGATGCCATGCTGGTCGATCTCCTGATATCCCGCGCGGCACGCGGACCGGGACAGCTCGACATGCATCGCTCCGCAACGCTGAACTGCCGCCTGCGGGCGCTGCTGCGGCGCGCCGGCCGGCTGTTTGGCTGACGGCAGGTCTCATCGACCCATGCTGCAAGGGGCGCGGCAGCGGAACCGCGCCCCCGATGCTTCGCGACAGGCTGGCGCCGGCCGTTGAACGGGCTGCTTCGCCGCCCTACCATTGACCGGAGCAACGGGGCGGATCGGCGATGCAGTGGCGCGGACGCAGGGGCAGCACCAATGTCGAGGATCGCCGAACCGTCGGAGGTGGGCTGCGCATCCCTGCCGGCGGCGCCGGCCGCGCCGGCTTCGGCGGTATCGGGTTCCTCATCGTCATCGTGGTCGTCTCGCTGCTGTTCGGGGTGAACCCGATGACGCTCCTCGAAGGGCTGGATGCGGGTCCGGGCGGTGGGCAGCAAGCGCAGAGCCAGGCGCCGCTGCCGCCGGCAAGCGACGAGATGGCCCAGTTCGTGCGGGTGGTACTGGCCGATACAGAGGACACCTGGTCGAAGGTGTTCGAGCAGGAATTCGGCGAAGCCTATGCCGAACCGCGACTGGTCCTGTTCGCGGGTGGCATCCGCTCCGCCTGCGGTTTTGCGCAGGCGGCGAGCGGCCCGTTCTACTGCCCCGGCGACAGCCGCATCTACATCGACCTGTCCTTCTACGAGGAGCTCAAGCGGCGCTTCAAGGCGCCGGGGGACTTTGCGCAGGCCTATGTCATAGCCCATGAGGTCGGTCACCATGTGCAGAACCTCACCGGCATCCTGACGGAGTTCAACCGGATCCGGCAGCGCGTCTCCCAGGCCAAGGCGAACGAATTGTCGGTGCGGATCGAACTGCAGGCAGATTGCCTTGCCGGTGTCTGGGCCCACGACACCGCCCGGAAAGGCCTTCTCGACGAGGGCGACATCGATGAGGCGCTCAACGCCGCGGCGCAGATCGGCGATGACGCGATCCAGAAGCGGACGCAGGGTTATGTCGTCCCGGAATCCTTCAATCACGGCTCGTCGGCCCAGCGGGTGCGGTGGTTCCGCGCCGGGTACGAGGCGGGCTCGATCGCGGCCTGCGACACCTTTTCGGCTGCGCGGCTTTAGTCGTCGAGGCGCCCGAATTCACCAGGAGCCGCAATCGGTCTGGACATCGCACGTTGTTGCGTCGCAACATGCACCGCCCCATTTCCGAAGGTCGCGTGCAATGGCCGTCGAGGATTTCGTCATCGTACCGCCGATTACCGCCGTTCATCTGGCGGAGGGGCGGGACATCCCCAACAGCCGTCTCCCCGCGCTGATCTATCATGCCGCGATCGAGCCGCGCGTGGCGACGGCCGAGGCATTCGAGGCGCTGTTCCGGCGCAATGGCTGGGAGCCGGCGTGGCGCGCCGGCATCTATCCGTTCCACCATTATCATTCGACGGCCCACGAGGTGCTGGGCGTCGCCTCAGGCCGGGCGAGGGTACTGCTCGGTGGCACCCATGGGCGCGCGTTCGACATCGCGGCCGGCGATGCGCTCGTGCTGCCGGCCGGCGTGGGACACAAGCTGATCGAGGCAAGCGGCAACTTCCTGGTCGTCGGCGCCTATCCACCTGGTCAGCATTGGGATCTCAAGCGCGGCGAGCCTGGCGAACGCCCGGCGGCCGACCACAACATCGCCTCCGTCGCCCGGCCGGACTGCGACCCGGTGCAGGGGCCGAACGGCCCGCTGGCAGAGCTCTGGCGCTAGAACCCCACCCGATCTGTCCAGTTGAATCGAAGTCGGCAATCCTTCCGCAACGGGCCCATGCCACAGCTGTTTGCCCCTCGGCCCATCCGGGGCGATCAGAAGGGAGGAGGATTGCATGCGCGTTGCTCCTGTTGCAGGTCTGGCAATCGCAGCGGCAATAGCGACCATGTCGCCCGCTGCGGCCGTCGAACAGAGGCCGTGTGTGGGGGATGAACTCGCGGGGACCTGGCTGCTGCTCTATCAGTTCCGCGGCTCCGAGCACTGCAGGATCACAGTGGACGCGGACGGCCTGATTACCGCGTCCACCTGCGCCGCACAGAACAAGCGGGTGCTGCGCGAGACGCTCGCGGGGACGCTTGACCTCGACGCAGCCTGCAACATCACCGGCGACCTCGAATTTGCGCCAGCGTCCAAGCGAAGAACCGCTCACCCGGCAGCCGTAAAGGGCAAGTACGGTACCGTCTCCGTCGAAGCCCGTCTGAGCGAGGACCGCTCGACGATCGTCGGCCTGTTCGGCTTTCGTCGTGCCTATGCGAATGTCGTCGGCATGAGGCTTGGCGTCGCCCCCTGAGGCCGCCGTCCCCTGAGGCCGCTGCGCACTGGGCACTGGCGGGCGCTGTACCCGAAGAGGGACGGGTACCTTCTTCGGCCGTCAGCTACCCACCTTCGCCGTCGCGCCCTTCCTTTCGCGGATCAGGTCGACGAAGCGCGTGAACAGGTAGTGGCTGTCCATCGGGCCGGGCGATGCCTCGGGATGGTACTGGACCGAGAACACGGGTCGGTCCTTCAGCCGCAGCCCGCAATTCGATCCGTCGAACAGCGAGACGTGCGTCTCTTCCACATTGTCGGGCAGGGACTCCCGGTCCACGGCAAAGCCGTGATTCATCGAGGTGATCTCGACCTTGCCGGTGGTGTGATCCTTCACCGGATGATTGGCGCCATGATGACCCTGATGCATCTTCTTCGTGGTCGCGCCGAGCGCGAGGCCGAGCATCTGGTGGCCGAGGCAGATGCCGAATACCGGCAATCCGGTGTCGATCAGTCGCCGGATCACCGGGACCGCGTATTCGCCGGTCGCGGCCGGATCACCCGGTCCGTTCGACAGGAATACCCCGTCCGGCGCCATCTCGAGGATGCGATCAGCCTCGGTCGTCGCAGGGACGACGGTAACCTTGCAGCCGAGACCGGCGAACTTGCGCAGGATGTTGCGCTTCACGCCATAGTCGATGGCGACGATGTGCAGCGACGGGTTGGCCAAGCGGCCGTAGCCTTCGCCCCATTCCCAGGGAGTCTCGTCCCAGACGTAGCTCTGCGCGGTCGTTACGTCGGGAACCAGATCCATCCCTTCGAGGCCGGGCCAGGCGGCCGCCTCGGCCTTCAGCGCGGGCAGGTCGAAGACGCCGTCCGGGGCATGGGCGATGACGGCGTTGGGCATGCCCCTGTCGCGGATCATCGCGGTCAGCGCGCGGGTGTCGATGCCGGTCAGGCCGATGATGCCGCGCCGCTTCAGCCACTCGTTGAAGTGGTGCGTGGCGCGCCAGTTGGACGGGCCGGTGACGGGCGCCCGCAGGATGCAGCCGCGTACGCCCGATGCAGCGGCGAGGTTGGCGGTCTCGATGTCCTCCTCGTTCGTGCCGACATTGCCCACATGGGGAAAGGTGAAGGTGATGATCTGGCCTGCATAGGAGGGATCGGTGAGAATCTCCTGATAGCCGGTCATCGCCGTGTTGAAGCAGATCTCGCCGACCGCATGGCCGGTTGCGCCGATGCCCTGGCCATAAAGGACGCTACCGTCAGCCAGCACGACCACCGCGGTCGGGACCGGATCGTTCCAGGCATCAGCAGGGGAGGGGCCGGGACCCTGATCGTGGGCTTGCACTGTCATCGAAAGCTTCCTATATGCCCGCGCCGAGACCGGCCGGATCGAACCTCGTGAGCGGGTTCGACGGCGAATGTCAGGCGATCGGCCGGAGACCAGGCGGAAGCTAGGGTACGCACCTTGCCTCGTCAAGTAACGAGGTGAAGTAATTAATCTAGAAATTTCAATGGGTTGAATCTGTGCCGCCGGTTGCGTGCAGCGGGGCGCGTGCGGTATTGTTCCCATTGGGACCGGAGTGGATGGACAGGACATGCTGCGCGACGAGATCAACGAAGCGTTGAAGGCTGCGGTCAAGTCGCAGGACAGGCGGTCGATGGCGACCCTGCGGCTGGTCAACGCGGCCATCAAGGACCGCGATATCGCCGCCCGGACCAGCGGCAAGGACTGTGTCAGCGACGACGACATCCGGCAGATTCTCGCCAAGATGATTCGCCAGCGCGAGGAGTCGGCCGCCACCTACATGGATGCCGGTCGTCCCGAACTCGCTGCCCAGGAGCGGGAGGAGATCGAGATCATCCAGCGCTTCCTCCCGCGCCAGCTGTCCGACGAGGAGATCCGCTCGGTCTGCGCCAGCGTCGTCAAGGAAATCGGCGCGGCGGGGTTGCGCGACATGGGGCGCACCATGGCGACGCTCAAGGAGCGCTTTCCGGGGCAGCTCGATTTCGGTCGTGCCAGTGCCGTCGTCAAGGGCATGCTGAGCTGACCGGGCCCTGGGCGGCGAACTTTCAGCCGCCAGCAAGCGAATCGATTCGCTTCAAGGAGGTCGCGCCGATATAATTGTCCGGTCCCTGAACCGCCCAAGGCCCCATGCGCTTTCCGCCCTCGTTGCTCGACGAGATAAGAGCCCGTCTGCCGGTTTCCGACGTCGTCGGGCGGCGGGTCAAGCTGCGCCGCCAGGGCCGTGAGTTCATCGGACTCTCGCCGTTCAATGCGGAGAAGACGCCCTCCTTCACGGTCAACGACCAGAAGGGCTTCTATCACTGCTTCTCCTCCGGCAGGCACGGAGACATCTTCCGGTTCCTCATGGAGACCGAGGGGCTCACTTTCCCCGAAGCGGTCGAGCGGCTCGCCGCGGAGGCAGGCGTTCCGCTGCCCAGGCCCGATCCCGCAAGCCTCGAGGGGGAGCGGCAGCGCGACAGCCTGTACGATGTCCTGGAGGCCGCGGCAGCCTATTTCGAGGCCGAACTCGACGGCCCACAGGGCCGCGAGGCGCGCGCCTATGTTGCCTCGCGCGGGCTGGACGAGGGCATGGTCCGGCGGTTCCGCATCGGCTATGCGCCGTCTGCGCGGTACGGACTGAAGGAGCATCTGGGCCAGCTCGGCATCGCCCGGGAGGCGATCGAGCGAGCCGGCCTGCTGGTCACCGGCAGCGACATAGCGGTCCCCTTCGACAGGTTTCGCGACCGGCTGATGTTCCCGATCGCCGACCTGCGCGGGCGGGTCATCGCCTTCGGGGGGCGGGCGCTGCAGTCCGACCAGGCGCCGAAATACCTGAACTCGCCCGAGACGGAGCTGTTCCACAAGGGCAGCGTTCTGTTCAACCTGTCAGCCGCCCGTCAGGCAGCGCGCGAGACCGGCACAGTGATCGTCGCCGAAGGCTACATGGACGTGATCGCGCTGACGCGAGCCGGTTTCGCCAACGCCGTTGCCCCGCTCGGCACGGCACTTACCGCCGACCAGCTCGGCCTGCTGTGGCGAGTCGCCGACGAGCCGATTCTGTGCTTCGACGGCGACAAGGCGGGCCTGCGGGCGGCCAACCGCGCCGTCGACCTCGCCTTGCCGTTGCTAGCGCCGGGCAAGAGCCTGCGTTTCGCCCTGCTGCCCGAGGGCCAGGACCCGGACGACCTCGTCCGCGCCGGCGGCCAGGCAGTGCTCGAGCAGGCATTGGCCCGCGCTCGGCCGCTGTCCGAGATGCTGTGGGCGCGGGAGGTCGAAAGTTCGCCGCTAGATACGCCGGAGCGGCGCGCAGCCTTCGAGGCGCGGTTGGCGCGTACGCTCGCGGCGATCGGCGATGCCCGCGTGCGCAAACACTACGAGGAGCAGTTTCGCGAGCGGCTGGCAGGCCTGTTCGGTCGCGGCGGGGCGCGGCGCGCCATCCGCCAGCGCCGGAGTGGTAGCTGGTCCCGCCGCGGCGATGGCGGTCGGGCAGGGGCGACCGGCGCGGCTTCGGCCAGCGCGTCGCTGGTACGCAGCCTGTCGAGCGGACAGGCGCTGCCGCGGCGCGAGGCGATCATGCTCATGGCGCTGGTCAACCATCCTGCACTGATCCCGGAGCGGGCCGAGACGCTGTGCGGACTCGACCTGTCGAGTGCAGAGCTCGACGCGCTGCGCTCGGCCCTGCTCGACCTTGCCGCCGACGATGTGGTCGACGCCGCATCCGCGCGCGCGCGGCTCGCGACCGGACCGCTGGGTGACCTGATCGGACGCATCGAGCGGATGTGGTCGGCCGGGGGTCGGGCGGAATGGTGGGTGGCGCCGGAGGCCGCGGAGGTTGACGTTTCGCGCGCCTGGGACCATACGGCGGCCTTGCATCACAAGCTCGTCACGTTACATAGAGAGCTGAAGACAGCCGAGATGGCGCTGCAGGCGGAGCCGAGCGACGAAAATCTGGCGCGGCTGTTCGACATCCAGTCACAGCTCTCGAACGCCGATGGTACGGAGGCGTTGATGGAAGGTTTCGGTCAGGCGTCCGGCCGCCCGGTGCGGGCGTTTTAGGGCTCGCGACCGGAGAGCGGCTGGGATCGGGTTAACTTTAATCGCGGATTAAGAGGCGCAAGGTAGCACGGAGCGGGCGAGGTCGACGGCGCAGCAGCCGCAACGCCGCGAACCGAACGGTCCGGAGCCTTTGTCGGGAGATTTGTACATGGCCACCACCGCAACCAAGGCGGATGAGGCTCCGGAGAACCAGCCGGAGGGCCCGGACGGTCCTCTGCTCGATCTGTCCGATGCGGCGGTCAAGAAGATGATCAAGGCCGCAAAGAAGCGCGGCTATGTCACCTACGAGGAGCTGAACGAGGTTCTGCCCTCGGAGGAAGTCACCTCCGAGCAGATCGAGGACACGATGGCGATGCTCTCCGACATGGGCATCAACGTCGTGGAGACCGAGGAGGCGGACGACAGCGCCGACGAAGGTGGCGATGACGAGGACGGCGGTGAACTCGTCGCCGCCTCCCGCAGCCAGATCGCCAAGTCCGAGAAGTCCTCAGAGCCGTCCGACCGGACCGATGATCCGGTCCGCATGTATCTGCGCGAGATGGGGTCGGTCGAGCTACTGTCGCGCGAGGGCGAGATCGCCATTGCCAAGCGGATCGAGGCCGGCCGCGAGGCGATGATCGCCGGGCTGTGCGAAAGCCCGCTGACCTTCCAGGCAATCATCATCTGGCGCGACGAACTGGCGGAAGGCAAGATCCTTCTGCGTGACATCATCGACCTGGAGGCCACCTATGCCGGCCCCGACGCCAAGGCGCCGGCGGTCGGCAATGGTGCAACGGCCGGCGCCGGGGGCGAGCCTGCGGGCCGCGGGGAGGTCGGCCAGGGCGAGGATGCGCCTGAAGGTGACGGCGACGGCGAGGAAGACTACGAATCCAACATCTCCCTCGCGGCGATGGAAGCCGAGCTCAAGCCGAAGGTGGTGGCGACGTTCGACAACATTGCCGAGAACTACAAGAAGCTGCGCCGCCTGCAGGACCAGCATGTCGAGAACCGGCTGAAGAACACCCATCTGTCGCCGAGCCAGGAGCGTCGCTACAAGAAGCTCAAGGAAGACATCGTCGCCGACGTCAAGTCGCTGTCGCTCAACCAGCAGCGCATCGAGGCCCTGGTCGAGCAGCTCTATGACATCAACAAGAAGCTGATGGGTTACGAGGGCCGGTTGCTGCGGCTGGCGGAGTCCTATGGTGTCGACCGCGAGGACTTCCTGCGCCAGTACCGTGACCACGAGCTCGATCCGAACTGGATCCGCCGTGTCGCCAATCTCGGGGGGCGCGGCTGGAAGGAGTTCATCGCCGCGGAGAAGGAGACCGCCAAGGACATCCGCAGCGCGATCCAGCAGCTTGCCACCGAAACGGGTCTCGAGATCGGCGAGTTCCGCCGCATCGTCCAGATGGTACAGAAGGGCGAACGCGAGGCGCGCATCGCCAAGAAGGAGATGGTGGAGGCCAACCTGCGCCTCGTCATCTCGATCGCCAAGAAATACACCAATCGCGGCCTGCAGTTCCTGGATCTGATCCAGGAAGGCAACATCGGCCTGATGAAGGCGGTCGACAAGTTCGAATACCGGCGCGGTTACAAGTTCTCGACCTATGCGACCTGGTGGATCCGGCAGGCGATCACCCGTTCGATCGCCGATCAGGCCCGCACCATCCGCATTCCGGTGCACATGATCGAGACGATCAACAAGATCGTCCGCACGTCACGCCAGATGCTGCACGAGATCGGCCGCGAGCCGACTCCGGAGGAGCTGGCCGAGAAGCTGGCGATGCCACTGGAAAAGGTGCGCAAGGTGCTCAAGATCGCCAAGGAGCCGATCTCGCTGGAGACACCGATAGGCGATGAAGAGGATTCCCACCTCGGCGACTTCATCGAGGACAAGAACGCCATCCTGCCGATCGACGCGGCGATCCAGGCCAATCTGCGCGAGACGACGACCCGGGTGCTTGCCTCGCTCACCCCTCGCGAGGAGCGTGTGCTCAGGATGCGTTTCGGCATCGGCATGAACACCGACCACACGCTGGAGGAGGTCGGCCAGCAGTTCTCGGTGACTCGCGAACGCATCCGGCAGATCGAGGCCAAGGCGCTCCGGAAGCTGAAGCACCCGAGCCGCTCGCGCAAGCTGAGGAGTTTCCTCGACAACTGACGGGGAGGGTGTGCCGGCGCGGGCCAGGCTCGGCACGCCATCTTGTCGCTGGCGGACTTCACTGCGTCGGCCGTCCGGGCGAAGCACAGCTCCGTTCGGACATGGCATCGCAACCACCCGCCAGCCGCCGCTGCGTCGATTCGCGACGAGCCCCTCGCAGGGGGGCGGCGATGGCGCCCAAGCTCTTGCCCAACCATTGTCCCGGAGTTGACCGGAGCTCGGTCGTCGTCGAGGTTACCGCCCTGCGCTGAGCCCAACAGGCGGCAGTCTGATCGCCGCGCCGATCGACTTCAGCGGAGGATCTGCGACGCGCTGCCGGCTGTACCTTCGCGCGAAACCGATGTGGCAGCCACGAGAATGCAGCCGAAGGGTATGACCGCGATTCCCGGTGCCGTTGGTGATTTCCCTTGCAGATGCCACTCGAACTCCCTCGGGAACGCCTCGGCCATGAAGGCATCGAAGTCGGCGCGCTTCACGGCGGCATGGATGCGGGGACAGTCCGAGCGGAGAAAGCCGGGCAGGATTGCAGCGGTCTCAAGCCGCGCGAGCGCGTCCCACATGGTGACGGGAATGCCGATATCCATCGCGCTGCCGGCATTGCCGGAGTGGGGCGTGTCGGGATGGTCAGCCAGGTAGCCGGCTAGCCCGCCGGTTCGGCGTGCCTCTTCGTCGAGCATCGGCGGTCGCCGTCGGGGCGAGCCAGCCTGATGCCGCCGGATGCCAGCCGCCAGGGGTTCCGATCACGCGGATGTTACCCGATCGGCCGGTGCGAGGCGGCGGTGGAAACAATCGAAACAGTATTGGTTGCGGGGTGCCGTTCGTCTGAAACCTCCTGGTCCGATCTTCGTGAATGTCGGTCGCGGTGAAGCGCCGCGAGCGGGAGTGAAGACAGCGCCGGCGGTGCCGGCAGGCGACATCGGTTCCCCCAAGCCGGTCCGCCGCATCTTCTCGGAGCCATGACTCCGGGGCCGGTCGAGCCGGCGCTGACCCTCCCCCTGTCCCCCGCACCTCGCCCGCCGGGGCGCCCGCCGCGACCGACATCCTGACCCTCTCAGGCCATCGGTCGACGACCCAGTCCTCCACCGGCCGGCATGGTTCAATCGGGCGGTGGCTGCATTCCCGCGGCAGCCGCCGCCTTCCTTCTTCCGCGCCGGAATTCCGGTCCGCCCCTCCCCGATCCCATTCGTGGCGTTCCGCTGCGCCAGCGGCCGCCATGTCCGTCGAATTGCATTCCAGTCCGGATCGACTATATCGGGGTGTCACAGCAGATCATCAAAAAGGGAATGTTTCGATCGGTTCGATCATTCCGGTCGGTCGATGGAAATAGACTCAATGCCTGGAGGGTCACGAAATGTCGTCAGAGAGTCTGAGATACGACAATAACGGCAAGATCGTTCTGGGTCAGATTTACAACGAGCCCGATCCGCGCGCGTATTATTCGACACTCAGGCAGCTAGATTATGTCATTCCCGACGAAGCCGCCCCGGTGTTCCGTGAGCTTGTTGCCGCGCGCCGGCAGATGCGCGGATCGCCGGAGCTCTCGCTGCTCGATCTGGGCTGTTCCTACGGCGTCAACGCCGCGATCCTGAAGCACGGGGTGGCGCTCGATACGCTGTACCGGCGCTATGATGACGCGCAACTGCGCGAGGTCGATCCCGGCACGCTCGCCGCCATCGACCACGAGTTCTACGCGGCTCGGGTTGCCGATCCGCATCTCGAGATCAAGGGACTCGACGTCGCCGAGCGCGCGGTCGGTTACGCGGTCGCCGCCAGCATCCTCGACGACGGGCTGGCACGTGACCTGGAGTCCGGCCCGCTGCCGCCCCGAGACGGCGAGGCGATTGCTGGTGCGGACATGGTCATTTCGACTGGCTGCATCGGCTATGTGACGGATCGTACGCTTCAGCGGCTGATCGAACTGGGCGAGGCGGGGGAGGGACCGCCATGGATGGCGCATTTCGTGCTTCGGATGTTTCCGCCCGAGCCGTTCGATGCGATGTTCGAGGCACACGGCTACGTCACCGAGACGCTGCCGGTGACGTTCCGGCAGCGCAGATTCGCGTCCGCGGAGGAGCGTGAGCACGTGCTCGACAACCTGTCGGCGCTGGGACTCGATCCGGTGGGGCGCGAGGCGGACGGCTGGTATCATGCCGAATTCCGGCTGTCGCGGCCGCGCAAGGACGCCGAGGAACTGCCGCTGGCAAGGATCGTCAGGCACTAGCCGGACCCGTGCGCCGCTCGTCGCGGCTGCGGGGCTGGTGCTCCGGGATCACCGGCCGCGTTTCGCAGCCTGACGCACGCCGACCTTGACGGACACGCCCGAATGCGGCCTAACGACCGCATGACCGATACGCGCCAGTCGACGATCAATCTCGTCTCCCGATACTACGCGGCGTTCAACGCCGGCGACGTGGAGGGCATGCTCGCCTGCCTGCGCGAGGATGTCGTGCACGACGTCAACCAGGGTGGCCGGCGGCATGGACGGGAGGCCTTCCGCGCCTTCCTGGAGCACATGAAGCGCTGCTATGCCGAACAGGCGGTCGACCTCGTGGTGATGGCGAACGATGAAGGGACGCGCGCGGCCGCGGAATTCGTCATCCTTGGGGCCTATCATCAGACCGACGAGGGGCTTCCCGAGGCGCGCGGACAGACCTACCGGCTGCCGGTTGGAGCCTTCTTCGAGGTGAAGGGCGGGCGGATCGCACGGGTCACCAACTACTACAACCTTCAGGACTGGATTGCCCAGGTGAAGGGCGTATGAGGGCGGGTATGCCGGACCCGGCCGAAGGCCATCCGGGCAGCATTGCGGTCGAGACGCTTACCGGGCCGGCACTGGCCGGCGTCATCGACGATCTGGCGCGGCTGCGCATCAGCGTGTTCCGCGACTATCCCTATCTCTATGACGGCAGTCTGGTCTACGAGGCCCGCTATCTCGGTGATTTTGCCGCGATAGCCGATGCGGCGGTAATTGCCTTGCGCGATGGCGGCCGGCTCGTGGGCGCGGCAACGGCCGCGCCGCTGGCCGGTGAGGTCGAGGCGTTCCGGCTGCCGTTCGAGCGGGCCGGGCTCGATGTCAGCGACATATGCTATTTTGGCGAATCGGTCCTCGAACCAGCCTATCGCGGGCGCGGCTTCGGGCATGTCTTCTTCGATGGCCGCGAGGCCCATGCCCGCTCGCTCGGTCTGCACAGGGCGGCGTTCTGTGCCGTGGTCCGACCCGACGATCACCCGCTTCGCCCGCCCGCCTATCGCCCGCTTGACGGCTTCTGGCAAAGGCGCGGCTATGCGCCCGTCCCCGGCCTCATCTGCCGCTTCTCATGGCGTGACGTCGGCGACGCAGGCGAGACGAGCAAGGATCTGCAGGTCTGGATGCGGGACCTGTAAGCCAAGGCGGAACCGGCAGTCTGTCCAGACAGACGGGACACGGTGTCCCTACTGGTCGAGCTCCCAGGTCATGTTCACCTGAATGCTGAGGCGCTCCTCGCCGATCTCGACCGGCACCGACGTCGCATCGGCCCGCGCCATCATCATCTCGGCCTTGGGTTGCGGCGGGACGAAGCCGCCGCCTTCGCTGATCGACACCAGGCGGCCAAGCTTCACACCGGCAGCCTCGGCATAGAGTTCGGCCTTGCGACGGGCGTCGCGCACGGCTGCGCCGCGGGCCTCGTCAAGGCGGGCATCGGCATCGGAAACAACGAAGCTGATCCCGTCAATGCGGTTCGCGCCAACGCTCACCACCTGATCCATGACCTGGCCGAGCTTGGCGATGTCGCGGACGCGGACGCTGACCGTGTTGCTGACGGTATAGCCGATGATGCGCGGCGTCTCGCTCTCCTCGCGGCCGTCGTTGCGCGGATAGCGGTAGCGCGGGGTGACCGATATGCCGGCAGTCTGGATGTCGCGGGCCTCGATACCCGCCTCCCTGATCGCGGCGGTCACCCGGGCCATGGCGGCGTTGTTGGCGTCGAGCGCCTCGCGCGCGGTCTTGGCTTCGGTGACGACGCCCGAGGAGATCACCGCCTCGTCGGGGATGATGGCGATCTCGCCGGTCCCGGTCAGACTGATGGTGGCTGGGCGTTGGCGGGGACTGTTGTCGTCGGCGCGGGCGGGCAGGGCCATGAGAGCAATCAGCGCGAGGCCGCCGGCAACCAGGCTGGCCCGCAGTACGATCGGGAGATGCATCGCATCATTCCGTTTCAGCTTCGGATGGCAGCGAGGATCACCACGCAAATGCGTCGGCAATGCGGCCGGCCCCGGCCCGGCAAGACCGTGGCAGCCGACCGACCGGCTCGGCGGCACGTCGGTGCGCCACAGTTGCAGAGGTCCCTTGCTCTTGCGATAAGGACGCCCGCGCCCGCGCGCCGGGCCCGTAGCTCAATGGTCAGAGCCGGCCGCTCATAACGGTCTGGTTGCAGGTTCGAGTCCTGCCGGGCCCACCACCCTTCGAGCTTGACTCGTCGGCGCCGGCTGTCCGCGTTGGTGACGGTATGCAGGGTCGGGCCATGTCCCGACGAAGTGGCGGATGCAGCGGCTATGGATTCGGGCTAAGACGTCGCCATGCAGCTGCGCCATCTGCGCTATTTCATCGCTCTAGGACGTATCGGCCATTTCGGCCGGGCGGCCGAGGCCTGCAATGTCACCCAGTCGACACTCTCCGCCGCGATCCGCCAGCTCGAGCTCGAGATCGGCGCGCCGCTGATCGAACGGGACAAGCGCTTCAAGGGGCTGACGGCGGAAGGCAAGGTGCTGCTCGCCTGGGCAGCCCGGGTCGTGGCCGAACGCGAGGCTCTTGATCAGCAGATCGGGCTGCTGCGTGGGGAACTGTCGGGCGAACTCTCGATCGGCGTCGTACCGACGGCCCTGCCGACGATCGGGCTGGTGACAACGCCGCTCGCCGAGGCCCATCCCAACGTCACATTGCGCATCCTGTCGCGCAGCTCCAACGAGATCCAGCAGATGCTCGACGATTTCATGCTCGACGTCGGCATCACCTATCTCGACAACGAGCCTCTGCATGGGGTGGACGTCTTTCCGCTCTATGCCGAGCACTATATCCTGCTGACGCCGCAGGACGGGCCGTTCCGCGGCCGCCGATCGGTCTCCTGGCGCGAGGCGGCGGATACGCCGCTGTGCCTGCTGACCAGCGACATGCAGAACCGGCGCATCCTCAATGCGATCTTCGCCAGCGTCGGTCGCGTCCCCAATGCTCACGCCGAGACAAATTCGGTGATGACGTTGTGCTCGCACATCCGTGCAGGCGTCTGGTCGAGCGTGCTGCCGCACAACTTTCTGTGGGTATTCGGCACGCCACCCGGCATGATCGCGCTGCCGCTGGTGGAGCCGGAGCGGACGTTCACCATCGGCGTCGTCGTCAGGCGGCAGGATCCGGTCGCGCCGCTGGTCGATGCCTTCGTCAAGGCTGCGCTCGCCTCCGATATCGAGGCGCGGATCAGGTCCGACCCATCCTGATCGAATGATCCGATTACGATATCAGATTATATCGTTTGTTCTCGATGACGCTGTGGCGGATACTCGCCCCTGTAACGTCACGACATGGTCCCCCGATGTCGGAATTGGATGCTGCCGAGGTCCGCGAGATCGCAGAGGCGCTGCGGTCACTTGACGGCGCACTGCTGCCGATCCTGCACGCGATCAACGACCGGTTCGGCTATGTCGACGAAGCGGCCGTCCCGATCATAGCCGATGTCCTCAACCTGTCGCGGGCCGAGGTGCACGGCGTGCTGACGTTCTACCACGATTTTCGCCGAGAGCCGGCGAAGCGCCATATCGTCCGGCTGTGTCGGGCCGAGGCATGCCAGTCATTGGGCGCCGACCGCCTTGCCGAGGAGCTCGACGCAGCGCTCGGCACGGGCACCGACGCGACGGTCGAGACCGTCTATTGCCTCGGCAATTGTGCGCTGTCGCCGGCGGCGCTGGTCGACGGCAAGCTCTACGGCCGGGTCACGACGGACTCCGTGCTTGCGCTGGTGCGTAGATGACCATCCGGTGTGTCTACATCCCCGCAGATGCGGCGGCGCTCTCCGTCGGTGCGGGCGACGTTGCCCGGGCGGTCGAGGCCGAGGTAGCCGCCGGCCGGGCCGATGTTAGTATCGTGCGGACGGGCTCGCGCGGACTGTTCTGGCTGGAACCGCTGCTCGAGATCGAGACGCCCGAAGGTCGGCTTGGATTTGGACCGGTTACCGCCGAGGACGTGACCGGCATTCTCGCTGCCGGTGCGGATCATCCGCTGTGCGTTGGCCTCGTGGAGGAAATCCCCTGGCTGAAGAGCCAGCAGCGGGTGACCTTCGCCCGCTGTGGCGTCATCGACCCGCTGTCGCTGTCCGACTACGAGGCGCATGGCGGCCTGAAGGGTCTGCGACGGGCGCTCGACATGGCGCCCGATGACATCGTTGCTGCAGTGACGGCGTCAGGCCTGCGCGGCCGTGGCGGGGCTGGATTCCCGACCGGCATCAAGTGGCGCACGGTCGCGGGCGCGACCGCCGATCGCAAGTACGTCGTCTGCAACGCGGACGAGGGCGATAGCGGCACCTTCGCCGACCGGATGCTGATGGAAGGCGATCCGTTCCTGCTGATCGAGGGCATGGTGATCGCCGGGCTCGCCGTCGGCGCGACGAAGGGATTCGTCTATGTCCGCTCCGAGTATCCGCACGCCTTTCGCAAGCTTCGCAAGGCGATCGGAATTGCGCAGGCGGCCGGAATGCTCGGCCGCAACATCCTCGGCAGCGGCCGCCGCTTCGATCTCGAGGCGCGACTCGGGGCGGGCGCCTATATCTGCGGCGAGGAGACCTCGCTGCTCGAGAGCCTGGAAGGCAAGCGCGGGCAGGTCCGCCCCAAGCCGCCGCTGCCCGCGCTGCACGGGCTGTTCGGGAGACCGACGGTCGTCAACAACGTGCTGTCGCTAGCCGCCGTCCCCACGATCCTCGCCGAGGGCGCGGAGTACTATCGCGATCTCGGCGTTGGCCGCTCGCGCGGCACCATGCCGATCCAGCTCGCCGGAAACGTCCGGCGCGGCGGCTTGATCGAGCGCGCGTTCGGCCTGACACTGCGGGAGATCGTCGAGGACTATGGCGGCGGTACGCGCACAGGGCGCCCAGTCAGGGCGGTACAGGTCGGCGGGCCGCTCGGCGCCTATTGGCCGACGAGTCTGTTCGACACACCGTTCGATTACGAGGCGTTCGCGAGCCGCGGTGGCATGATCGGGCATGGCGGCGTCGTGGTGTTTGACGACAGCGTCGACCTGTTGCGTCAGGCACGCTTCGCTTTCGCGTTCTGCGCCTTCGAATCCTGCGGCAAGTGCACGCCCTGCCGCATCGGCTCGACCCGAGGAGTCGAGACGATGGACAGGATCGCCCGCGGCGACCGGGTTGCCGACAATCTCGCGCTGGTGCGTGACCTTTGCGAGGTGCTGCGCGACGGATCGCTGTGCGCGCTCGGCGGGCTAACACATGTGCCGGTGCTGAGCGCCCTCGACCATTTCCCGGAAGATTTCGACCGCCAGCCTGCCGTGGCTGCCGAATAGGGGGAGATCGCCATGACCGCGTCCCTGAATCACGATTATGGCACGCCGGCCCGGACCTCAGAGCGGACAGTGACGCTCGAGATCGACGGCTTAACGGTGAGTGTGCCCGAAGGTACCTCGGTGATGCGGGCGGCGGCCCTCGCCGGAATCAAGATCCCGAAGCTGTGCGCCACAGACACGCTGGAGCCGTTCGGCTCCTGCCGGTTGTGCCTCGTGGAGATCGAGGGCCGGCGCGGTACTCCGGCCTCCTGCACCACGCCGGCCGAGGCCGGTATGAAAGTCTCGACCCAGACCGACCGCCTGGCGAGGCTCAGGCGCGGCGTGATGGAGCTCTATATCAGCGATCATCCGCTCGACTGCCTGACCTGTGCGGCCAATGGCGACTGCGAACTGCAGGACATGGCCGGCGCCGTGGGCCTGCGCGAGGTGCGCTTCGGCTATGACGGCGCCAGCCACCTCGGGCAGGCGAAGGACGAATCCAATCCCTATTTCACCTTCGATCCGTCGAAATGCATCGTCTGCTCGCGCTGCGTGCGCGCCTGCGAGGAACAGCAGGGCACCTTCGCACTGACCATCGATGGACGCGGCTTCGCCTCGCATATCGCCGCCGGCATGAGCGAGGATTTCCTCGGCTCGGAATGTGTCTCCTGCGGGGCCTGTGTTGCCGCCTGCCCGACCGCAACCCTGACCGAGAAGTCGGTCATCGCGCTCGGTCAGCCGCAGCGCGAGGTGCTGACGACCTGTGCCTATTGCGGGGTCGGCTGCTCGTTCGTCGCCGAACTGCAGGGCGACCGGGTGGTGCGCATGACGCCCTACAAGGACGGCAAGGCCAATCACGGCCATTCCTGCGTGAAGGGTCGTTTCGCATGGGGCTATGCCACCCACAGGGACCGCATCACGACGCCAATGATCCGCGCCTCGATCGACGAGCCCTGGCGCGAGGTGACGTGGGAGGAAGCGATCGCCCACGCCGCCTCCGAGTTCAAGCGAATCCAGGCGAAATACGGGCGCGGGGCGATCGGCGGCATCACCAGCTCGCGCTGCACGAACGAGGAAACATACCTCGTCCAGAAGCTGATCCGGGCCGGCTTCGGCAACAACAACACCGACACCTGCGCCCGCGTCTGCCATTCGCCGACCGGCTATGGGCTGAAGACCGCGTTCGGCACCTCGGCCGGCACGCAGGACTTCGATTCGGTGATGCAGGCCGACGTCATCATGGTGATCGGCGCCAATCCGACCGACGCCCATCCGGTGTTTGCCTCGCAGATGAAGCGGCGCCTGCGCCAGGGCGCCCGGCTGATCGTCGTCGATCCGCGCCGCATCGACCTGGTGCGCACGCCACATGTCGAGGCCGCGCACCATCTGCAACTGCGTCCCGGCACCAACGTGGCGCTGATCAACGCGCTCGCCCACGTGGTGGTGACGGAGGGCCTGGTCAACGAGGCCTTTGTCGCCGAGCGCTGCGACCCGGTCGATTTCGGCATCTGGCGCGAATTCATCCTGCGGCCGGAGAATGCGCCGGAGGCCGTTGCGGCCATCACCGGGGTGCCGGCGGCGGAGATCCGGGCGGCGGCCCGGCTATACGCGACGGGCGGCAATGCCGCGATCTACTACGGCCTCGGCGTCACCGAGCACAGCCAGGGGTCGACCATGGTGATGGGCATGGCGAACCTCGCCATGATCACCGGCAATCTCGGCCGGCCCGGCGTCGGGATCAACCCGCTGCGCGGCCAGAACAACGTCCAGGGGTCGTGCGACATGGGATCCTTCCCGCACGAATTCCCTGGCTACCGGCACGTGTCCGACGACGCGGTGCGCCGCGCCTTCGAGGCAGAGTGGGGCGTGCCCCTCGATCCGGAGCCGGGCCTGCGCATCCCCAACATGTTCGATGCCGCGCTCGACGGCTCGTTCAAGGGGCTCTACGTGCAGGGCGAGGACATTGCCCAGTCCGATCCCAACACGCAGCACGTGACGGCGGCCCTGAGGGCGATGGAATGTGTCGTGGTGCAGGACCTGTTCCTCAACGAGACCGCGTCCTTTGCCCATGTGTTTCTGCCCGGCGCCTCGTTCCTCGAGAAGGACGGCACCTTCACCAACGCCGAGCGGCGCATCAACCGGGTGCGCCAGGCGATGAAGCCGCTGTCGGGCATGGCCGACTGGGAGGTGACCATGGCGCTGTCGAACGCCATGGGCTACCCGATGCACTACAGCCACCCCTCGGAAATCATGGACGAGATCGCCAGGCTGACGCCGACCTTTGCCGGTGTCAGCTACGAACTGCTCGACCGGGTGGGCAGCGTCCAGTGGCCGTGCAACGAGGCGGCGCCCGAGGGAACCCCGGTCATGCACATGGGCGGGTTCGTCCGCGGCAAGGGCAGGCTGATGGTTACCGCCTACGTGCCGACGGAGGAACGGACCGGACCGCGCTTCCCGCTACTGCTGACAACGGGGCGCATCCTGACGCAGTACAATGTCGGCGCCCAGACACGCCGCACCGCAAATGTCACCTGGCACGACGAAGACGTTCTCGAGATCCATCCGCATGATGCGGAGCAACGCGGCATCCGCGACGGCGACCTTGTGGCGCTGAGCAGCCGCATCGGCGAGACCAGCCTGCGCGCCCGGATTTCGGAACGTGTTCAGCCGGGCGTCGTCTACACCACGTTTCATCATCCCGAGAGCGGTGCCAACGTGGTCACGACCGAATTCTCAGACTGGGCGACGAACTGTCCGGAGTACAAGGTAACGGCGGTCGAGGTGCGACCGACCAATCGCTGGTCGGACTGGCAGATGGACCACGAGGACTTCCGCGCCCGCACCACTCACATCGAGGCTGCGGAATAGCGATGGGCGCGATCCTCGAACGGCCGGCCGTGGCCACCGCGGTCATTGACCGCATCGAGGATGGTCTGTGGTTGGGTGCCGACGATCAGGTCGCCGTCGAGGTGCCGGTCGCGCTGGTCTACAACGGACACAGCCATGCGGTGATGATGGCGACGCCGCGCGACCTGGAGGATTTCGCCTGTGGCTTCTCGATCGCCGAGGGGCTCGTCGATGCGGTCGAGGAGGTGCTCTCGGTCCGCGCGATCCCCAGGGGCGCCGGCTACAGTCTCGCGATCGACATTCCGGAAGAGCGCGGCAAGGCGATCGCCGGCCGCGCCCGCAACATGTCGGGTCGCACGGGCTGCGGCCTGTGCGGCATCGCCGACATCGCCCAGGCCCTGCGACCGCTGCCGGCGGCCCCCGATACCGAGCCCGTGCGGCTCGCGGCATTGACGCAGGCGCTGTCCGACCTGCCGGCCGCACAAATCCTGAACCGCGCGACGGGCGCGCTGCATGCGGCGGCCTTCGCGTCTCGCGACGGGGACCTGCTCGTCGTGCGCGAGGATGTCGGCCGCCACAACGCACTCGACAAGGTGATCGGCGCGGCCGCGCGCGCAGGATTCGACCCTGTCTCGGGGTTCATCGTCGTCACCAGCCGCTGCAGCATGGAGATGGTGCAGAAGGCGGCGACCTTCGGCTGCCCGATGATCGTCGCCATCTCGGCTCCCACATCGCTGGCGATCGAGCTTGCCGCGCACAGCAACCTGACGATCGCCGCATTCGCGCGCCGCAACCGCATCAATCTCTACACCCATCCGCAACGGGTTGCCTGACATGGAAGCCGCCAATCTGGTCCGCATGGCCAACCAGATCGCCGCCTTCTTCGCCGCCTATCCCGAGGCCCAGGCGGTGGCGGCCACGGCTGACCATTTCCGCCAGTTCTGGGATCCGCGCATGCGCCGACAACTGATGGAGATCTTGGAGTCGGGCGGGGCAGGGTTGAGCCAGGTCGCTCGCGCGGCGGCCCAGCTGCTCCGCGACGAGGCTGAGGCTCGGGCGCGCGCCGGATAGCAGATGGAGCCATGATCCGCTGCGCGGCGGCGTTGGAAGCGGCTAACGGCTTTCCGCCGCGTGCGCCGGCGGCCTGATCTGACCGGCCAGCTGAATCAGCCGGATCGGG